>DJVH01000076.1 GCA_002440825.1 Bacteriovoracaceae bacterium UBA6261
ATTTAATATGGGGAATTGATGATGTATGTAAGTTTACCTCGTATGCCAAAGGAACAATCTACAACCTTGTAAGTCGTGGAGAAATTCCTTATCGCACGCGAGGACGAAAGAAAAGACTAGTATTCATTCCAGACGAAATCATTTCATGGTTTAAAGGAGAATGAATATTATGAGAAAAAAAGAATTTCGAAAACTTAAAGGCACACCTGGAATTTATGTAAATCAAAACACAGGTTCTTACTATGCAGAAAAAAGAGTTAAAGGAACACTTTTTACAAAGTCCTTCACTACACTTTTTGAAGCGAAGAAGTGGCGAGAAAATCTTGACGGAGTTGATGTTAATGATGCTAGTTTAATCAGTAATAGCTCTTACTCAACTTTAAAAACAGTTTGGGAAAGTATGCAAAAAACACACTTCCCGCTTCTGGCCACAAGTACAAAAGATATTTGGCGACGACGCTTTAAACTTTTAGAAGACCTTCAGCATTTACCAATGGATCAAATTACACCTACCAGAATTTCTGAATGGGTAAAACATTGGGTTGCTTACTTCTCGACCGATGACTATCAAGGATGTGGACGAGGAAAAGCTGGCCGATGTAATTTGAATAATGAGCTAAATATGTTTGTGACCATCTTTAATTGGTACAAACAAAGCGAAGAGTTTGAAAAAGAGGCCATGAGTTTAACTAATCCAGTGAAAACCAAACATAAAAAGATGGGATTCATAAAGCCACTTCCAGATAAGCGTAAGCAAATTGATTTGGATTCAGCCTTTTTATTTTTTGATTTCTTAAGGCCACTTTATAGAGACCTTGCGATGATGCAATTTTATACAGCAGGAAGAGTTGGCGAAGTTGCAGGCATTCAATGGAGTAATATTGATTTCAAAAATAAAAGACTCTTAATCAAAGACACTTGTGTTTGGGATACAGCTAATAAAATGTTTGTTGAGCTTAAAGGTTTTCCTAAAAACAGAGAACCTCGTCCCGTTTATATCACTGATGAGATCATGGAAGTATTAAACCGCCGTTTAGCTTTTAGACTTCCACATAATGATTTTGTCTTTCATGTAGATGGTGAGCCATTAAACTATTGTACGATCCAAATAAACTATCGAGCGGCCCAAAGAAAAAGTGGCGTGCCTTATACGGGCACACATATTCTTCGTCACGGTATGGCCAAACTCGCTCGCAAGGTTGGTGGTGGTTTAGACGCGGTATTAGCGATGACCGGTCATAAGGACTTGAAGCTTGCTGATCATTACTCAAAATCAAATGAGGATGATCAAAAAGAGTTTTCAGAAAAGATCATGAAGCATATTCGTGAGCAGAAATTTAAAGATAATAATGCTCCAGATAACGCTTCAAACGATTTATCCAATGTCTTAAACCTCTTTGGGAATAAGACTGGAACAAGTCGCTAGATTTTGATATTTTAGTCGGAAATGCAGTCGGAAAAAGTCGGAAAACTTAAAATTCCACTTCTCCGACTCTTTCTTTTTAGAGAGTTAACTAACCATGCCCGAACTACCCGAAGTCGAAACCATCAAAAACCAACTCTCCCCGTTCTTGCCATTCAAGATCGACGAATCTCATTTCTCAAAACTCACCTCGCGAATGGTGAAGAAAAAAGACTTTGACCTCACCGGAAAAACCATCACCAAAATCCGCCGCCACGGCAAATGGCTTATTTTTGAACTTGCCCCTACAGGATTTATTCTTTCTCACCTGGGTATGTCAGGACGTTGGCAGACAAGCCACGAAGCTTTACACGACAAACATGGGCACATCGAACTCATCGATCACAGCAAAAAGAAAAATGGCTTTCTCACCTACGTCGATCCCCGACGCTTTGGTCACTTCTATGCTTTATCCGACGAGCACTTTCATGAAAAAGAAAAAACCTTAGGCCCCGATGTCAGCTCGCCTGACTTTGATGAAAACATCATTGCAGAATCCTTTTTCAAATCGCCACACAAAACTCTCAAACCCTTTCTTCTAGACCAGAAAGCTTTTCCGGGCGTCGGCAATTATATGGCCAGTGAAATCTGTGCGCGCGCAGGAATTCTTCCCACAAGATTAACTGGAGATGTCACAGCTGAAGAAATCCATAAGATTAAAAGCGCCATCGACATCGTCGTCAGCGGAGCTGTGAAAACATCCGGCACAACTTTCAGCGGTGGCTACCGCGA
This sequence comes from Bacteriovoracaceae bacterium UBA6261, assembly GCA_002440825.1. Taxonomy (GTDB): domain Bacteria; phylum Bdellovibrionota; class Bacteriovoracia; order Bacteriovoracales; family Bacteriovoracaceae; genus Bacteriovorax. The sequence continues at coordinate 2,195 of DJVH01000076.1, forward strand.
TGCCAATGGAGAAAAGGGTCTGGGCGTTCAACACCTGGTCGTTTTCCACCAGCAAATCTGCCAGATGTGCAAGAAAACTCCTGTCACAAAAATAACTCTCGGTGGACGGGGCACATTCTTCTGTTCTCATTGCCAGAAATAAAATTTTCATTATTATTTATCTATGCCAAACAGAAACAAATTTTTTCGTATTCCTGCCGGAGTCACAGCTTTTTATGATTCATTCGCGCGAAGGATTTCCCGCGATGAAACAAATAAGGAATCGTTTCTCATCCGGCTCAGAGCGATGCTCATGCTTTGGACCAGCACGACCCTCGTTATGTGGGCCTACGTTTTCTACTGTTTCTTTGCCTTTGGCCTCAACTACCCCGTTCCCTGGGGCGGACTTGTTTTCACCCTCATTCATTGCACAGTCCCTGTTGTTTTTTATTACACTCAATCTTTTCCACTGGCAGGAGTCGTTCTCTCATTGTCCGGTCTTTGTTTTCAGACATTATTTTGCCTTTACACAGGCGGAGTTTACTCTCCAGCGGCCATCTGGCTGACGTTTCATCCGGTCATTCTCGGTTTTTTCGGCAGCACTACTCTTATCGTTTTACAGGTCATCCTGAATTTTCTGATCGTCGTGGGCCTGTACCTGGCCGGTCAATTGGGTCTTCTTCCGGCCGACATTCTTCCTCACGGCTTTCGCGATTCAATGATCATTTCCTGTTATGTCCTTCTCGATATTCTCATCGCGTGCTTTACTGTCGCCGCGATCAGAATGAATAAAGAAAAAACCCGCGAGCTCAACCGCTCCCGTGAATTGACGGAAAATCTTCTCCGCATTCTTTGCCACGATATCAACAATCCACTGCTGATTATTAAAAACTCCAGCAAGCACCTGACTCCTGAAGCGCTGACGGCCAATCCCAAGCATGCTGAGAGAATCAAGCGTGCCTGTGAGGACATCGAAGAACTCACCCGTTCTGTCGGATCATGGATGGCCTACAAAGACGGCAAACTGACTCTTCAGTCAACCAACGTCAGTGTCGGTGAGATTATTGAGCACATTCACTTCTCCTTTGAAGACAGACTCAAAGAAAAAAACCTCGCTCTCATCTGCAAGGCTCAGAATGAAAATCTTTACATCAGTGGAGACAAAACGGCGGTCTGCTATCAGCTCTTCAGCAACATCATTTCCAATGCGATCAAATTTTCTTTTGAAAATTCTGCTGTAGAACTTTCATTTGAAGAAAACGGAAGAAATATCATCGCTAAAATTACGGACAATGGCGTGGGCATTCAGCCTGAACTCATCAACCGCGTTTTCTCACCGTATGCACGCACAACAATGAAAGGGACAAACGATGAGCGCGGAACAGGCTTTGGTCTTCCCATTGTTGCTGCTTTAATTGAAAAAATGAACGGCAGAATCAGCATCGCGAACAGAGCACAGTTGAGTCCTGAAGAACAAGGAACGATTGTGACGATTGTTTTGCCGAAGGCCAACGGCTAGAAAAAGAATCCGATTGAAGAATACAACATGTCGTTGGCGCGGTAATAACTCCAGTAAGACACATCCTGAGGCGCTTTCAGAATCTCAAGTCCAAGCGCAAAGATCATTTTATTGTTGTAATTGTAACGAATTTCACTGTTGATGATGTTATCGAAACGTTCGAGATCGTATTTCAAATCCAGAAGAACGTTAAAGGATTCAGTGAATTTCACAAGAACACTCCCACCAACGGCCCTTTTCCATTTAATCGAATCACTGAAAAAATCGTCGTTCCCACGAGTGGATTTTGTGAGAAGGTGAATATAGTTTAACGAAAGCGCATAGTAAGTGCGGTCGAGATTTGTTGAAAAATGCGAATACGCTTCTTTTTCATAGCGCGGATTGATGGTGAAATAATCTGACTTGAAAGTTTTGCGAGCATTGGAAATATCCACCGGAAAATCTTTTCCCAATTTGGCATTGGGATCAACATAGGAAAGTCCGCCGCGAGCTTTGACATCGCCGAAGGCCTGATAAACCTGAATGCCGTAATACGCGTGATGGTTCACCGTCGGATCGGCATCAACCACAACTTTTCCGAGAGTATTGTCGTAATAAGCACCGGCGTTCACGCGAAGCCTGTTTTCTGGTTTATAAACAGCAAAGGCCGAGATCCCCCCCTCAGGAGACCATCTGTAACGAATGTTTCCACCGAGAGATTTATTAAAAACAATTTTTGAAATTTTATACTGAGGTTTGTTGTAATAAATCGGCACCTCAAGACCACTGACTACAGTCTTCTTAGGAGGCAATCTCACCCAGTCACTTTTACTTTGAACTTCGCCATTTTTAAAATCGATTTCGGGATTGAGCGAAGGGATAAACAAATAAGACAAAAGAAAATCAAATTCCCAGTTTGCTGTCTCTTTTTTTAAAAGAATTCCGGTCACACCCTCTTCTTCCGTCGAAAGAAGCGTAAAGGCCTGGTTGCCGTTCAGATAGCCCAAGCTCCAGTATTTCTCATTGACGTTCCAGTCGAGAATCTTGCGGCCTATATAAAGCTGGTAGGAATCCCCTTTATAGCGGGCGTAGGCTTCCTGAATCGAGTAGTTTACAGCGTTGTTGTCCTGAAAATAGAGCTTTAAATCCCCCATGCCGAAGGCATCGAGTCTTTGCTCCGCCTTTACGGGTTCACTTTCGTAGCTGAAGTTAATCACGTCCCCCGACGAGCTCCTGTAGGCCGGACGGTTCAGACGATAGATCTTCTCATAGGAGACGGCTCCTTCATAAGCCTGCGCAGTTATGAAAAGATTGGCCAGAAACAAGAGAGTATGTAAAAAATACCTGTTAAAAAACAAGGTCAGCTCCAAAGCTTTTTCATTGGAAAAATGGTCCATTAATTTAAAGGACCAAAGGGTACTGGATTGCACGTCATTATGAAAGATGCACCCTGTAAAATAGAAAGAGTTGGGCACATGGAGCTTGGACATAATCCAAACTGCCCTTAAACTTTTAGAATATGAATAAATTGACTCAAACGCTGAACTGCTTGCTTCTCTCTGCCGTGCTCGCCCTTACGAGCTGCGGATACGTTTCAGACAAGCCGCTCGCCAATCAGGAAGTTTACAAGTCAGACCAATTGCAGACTTGTAAAATCGACGCTACGAAATTAGGTGAAATCTTCAAGGCGGATCAGAAAGAACAAATAAAATGTCTTCAGGAAAATTTCATCCAGTTCACTAAATATGTCCGCGCTAAAAACCCCGGATCAGTGACTGAAAGTGAAATCAATCAGTTCGTAAAAAAGTTTTTTGAAGGTCAGAGCGATTCTATTGTTAAAGGTCTGAGCCTTATTTTTCAATTGAACATGCTTCTTTTAAGAGATGAAGCTGACCGTATTTCAAGAACAAATATTTCCCCTCTTTTTGAACTTCTGGTTCACGTCAACCAGGAAGCTATCGAGATCACTTCCGTTTTAAAGGAAATGGACGAAGAAAAAAACCAGGGGCGTTTCTGGGAGCTTCGCGAACGTTTTAACAATGCCGTTAACCGCTTCACTGATTTCACCCTTAAGCTGATTGCCAAATCGCCGGATATTCAACAGAAACTCAACATCAAGACATTCATCCTCGACGCCAGCAAAAAACTCGGCAACAAAGAAATTGATGCTGATACAATCGATTCTATCATCTTCTTAAAACGCGTTCTCGTGGCAGGAGATAAAGAAATCATCACTTCCGATGAGCTTGAGGCGATCATTAAGAAATTGCCGTCAATTCTCTCGCTTTCTTTTGATCTTTACTATGTCAAAGGAACGAACTTCGCCAATGACAATGATCACATGCGCTTTTATTACAAAAATCTGAATGAGCTTTATAAAGTTATTGAGTTCAATCAGAAAGATTTCGAGCTGGTCAGTATAGATCAGATGCTCAAACTGGCGCAGGAATTTGTAAAAGATAAGACAATGGACGTTCGAAAGTTCAAGCCAAGTATTGTTGCAATCAAAACGCGCATGATTGGCGGCCCGAAAGAAATATTTACGCTGAAAGATCTTCGCAACATCATGGACATCGTGAAAGATGGTGTTGAAAGAAATTACTTTAACAACGTGACATACAATTATTTAAAGGGAGCACTTGAAGCCAATAAAGAAATTTTCTCATTGCCTCAATTAAATGCTGCCGAATACGATATTTTCTCTAAAACAAGAATTGCTGAACTCCATAAAGATTTCCAGGACGTTGCAGTCAACATCCGTTACTTCCGCGACAGCAAAGTGCTTATCCCTACTTACGGCAATGAAATCGTCAGAAATAAAAAAGGATTTATTGAAGCGACTCTTTTAAAGTGGGGCGCTAATAAACTCCTCAAAGGCTACGGTCACAAAAATTCTCAGGGACAAATGCAGGTTACGATGGAAGAGTTCCAGACTTTCCTGTTTGATATGAAACCGATTCTGGAAGAATTCCAGTTGTGGTCTCCGAATCCGGAAACTTTTGCAAGAAATGCTATTCTTCTGGCGGATCTTTTCCAGAACAAATCAAACGGTGATTTAGAAGTCAACGAAACAGAGGCCATTGAATACATTCAAATGATTCTTTCCGCTGTTCAGATTACAGATAAATTCAGCGATGATCTTTCTTCAATGTGCGATCCGGGAATCAATAAACAAGAACCGGTTTTTGCAGTTGAATGCTATAACCAGCATTTTTTCGACAGCGTTTTAAACCGTTTGAACTATAAAAAGTATTTCCCACGTTTAAATACTTATGTGGCAAACACTCCGCGGGTTGAAGTTGATGAATACTTAAAAGGGGTCGAAGGCTTCGCACGGGATATCAACGATCCGAAACTTCCGATCAACAACCGCGATAATATTCTTATCCTCGGCGCTCTTCTCAATATTGAATCGACTTTTATTCGTTTCGATACGAACAGAGACAACGTCATTGATTACAAAGAACTTGTTGAAGCTTTCAAAGTTTACAAGCCGTCTATAATCACGCTGGCAAAATTAAAACCAAACGAAGAACAATACGCTCTTTCTATTTTCCTTTTCATGGTTTCCAAAATGGCGATTCCTGAGACAGGGACATGGATGCAAAGTGCAGCGTTTTTCTCTTACCACAAATGCGTATCATGGGATCTGTGCCGCAATACCATGATGGATCCGATTGTCGCGAAACGACTCAATGTCGGTAAACTTCTCTACTATATGGTCAACCAGAATACGGTTGCCCCTGCAAATGGGCGTGGTAAAGGTAAAAACCTGCTATCACGAGTGAGTGAGTTATTACACCCTTCTGAACAAGAGCAGGAATCGAACTAAGATCTTCTAGTATAACCTCGATCTCTTCAAACGGGTCGAGGTTTTGTTCTTTCGTCTTCACTGCATCCAGCGCAAGATATGTTTCGGTCGAATTGGTCATAAAAGCAGGATTCACGTCCACTTTGCCCAGAGAAATCCAGTTGTCTGAAGTATAACCCGTTTCTTCTTCCAGCTCTCTTTTGGCCCCTATCAACATATCTTCAGAGTGATTGACGGCCCCCCCGGGAATTTCAATGGTGTAATTGTTTGTGCCGTGACGGAATTGTTTGATGAGAACGATTTTTTTCTCAGGTGTCACCGCGATGATATTCACCCAATTAGAACATTGAATGATATCAAACTCTCCGGTCTGTTGAGTTGTCGGCGATTTTCTTTTGACTTGTTTATAGCGAAACACATGGGCCTTAAGAATGACTTTCTCTTCGGTTGTTTCCCAGATCTGGTCCATGCTGACTCCGCTGTTTAAAATTCGATCTGAATCGATTCTTTATTTTCTCTTCGCATTTTTTCGTTGAACTGATCGCGAGCAGAAATATACTTTTTAAATTTTTCTTCGCCGATGATTTTCAGAAGATCACCCAGGTATCTTTTGGTGATGTCTTTTTCTCGGATGCTCTGGTCTTCTGAAATATTATAGGAAAATTTATCGCCGAACTTCTGACGAAGATAATCGTGATACTCTTTGTAGGCCATGAGCTTTTCTTTTTCACTCTGCTCGCGCATCTGCACATACATCGGATAATCTTTTTCACCAATGATGGTCTTTGCTTCGTTCAGCCAGTTTTTTTCCTGCCGATCGAATTCTAAAAAACGGTCATCCTGAGAATCGGGCTTTTCATAGACGCGAACCTTTTGGGGGCCAAACCCTTTCTGCTCAGGCTTTCCCGGCTCTATGGTTTTTGTCTGCTCCACTTTCAATGTCGCCGGAACATTGTTTGCCGGCGCCACGGCCGTGTCACTATCGATCACAACTTCACTTTGCTCCACCGGTGCATGGGTCGCCCGGTAAATAAACCAGGAAACAAGAATGATGAAGACCAGAATGAGCGGAAGTTTTTTGTTCACAAAAGTCCTTTAGTCGCGTTTCATGTTTTCCATTTGCAGTTCAATATCCACATCTTTATTCGTGCGAAGCATGTGAAAAGCTTCCTGAAGATCGTCGATTTTTTTGCCGGTAATGCGGATTTTATCGTCGAGTATAGACGACTGAACCTTAAGTCCGGAATCTTTTATAATTTTGTTAATGGTTTTGGCCTTTTCTTTATCAATACCATTTTTGATATTGATGATTTGCTTGAGCATCCGGTTGCCCGACGGCTCGATTTTCTGAGGATCGATGCAGCGCTGGCCGATATTTCTTTTCACCATCTGATTGCGGAAGATATCCAGAGCGGCCTTGATTTTGTATTCATCCGGAGCGCGAAGCTCAATGGCCTTGTCTTCTTTGAGCTCAAATCCGACATCTGCCCCTTTGAAATCGTAGCGTGAGCCGACCTCTTTTTGGGCCATTTGCAGGGCGTTTTTCATTTCCATCATGTCTGTTTTTGAAACTAAATCAAAAGAAGGCATAGCTTTTTCCTTTTTAACTTAAAATTCTTCACAAGAGATGGTACAAAGTCTTAAGTAAAAAAACAATGAATGATAAAACAGACGCATCCAACAACTTTGTAAAGGCCCAGTTTCCCGGTGAAATCATCCTGATTAATCGCGACGAGGAAATCGCTCCCGCTCTTGAGAAGATCAAGGGAGAATCTCTGATAGGCTTTGACACTGAGACAAAACCCGCTTTTAAAAAAGGTGAATTTTACTCTGTGTCTCTTCTGCAGCTGGCTACCCCGGACTACGCTCTGCTTTTCCGTTTGCATACATTGAAAGATTTTTCGCTCCTGACCGGTTTTTTTGAAGATGAATCGATTACCAAAGTCGGGGTGGCCATCAGAGATGATATCAAAGGCCTTCAGAAACTATTCCCTTTCACGGCGAAAGGTTTTATCGAACTGGCCGATATGGCCAAGGCGCGCGGACTTAAAAATTTCGGTTTAAAAGGCATGACGGAAGAAGTGCTGGACTTGACACTCTCCAAGCGGGCAAAACTCTCTAATTGGGAAGCCAGCAGTCTTAAAAATGATCAGAGATTGTATGCCGCGACCGATGCCTGGATCGGCCGCGAAATCTATGTGGCGCTCATTCACGCCAAATCTTAAATCTAAAGCGTTTTCAAAAAATGAATCAAGTTTTTCTTATCTTCAGCCGTAAGAGCTTCTTCACCTTTGTCGTTTTGAAACATTTTGTAGTGACCGGCATTTGAAAGACCTGGTTTTCCGGCCACGAAGATTGCTTCTTTATCTTCAAGCCATTTCTTCGGAATTTTTTGTCCAACCGGATACCCTACACAGTCCTGATCGAAATCCGTTTCTTTATTTTCGGCCGGCCCCTGAACAAAAGTTTTCGGGCGAAGTTCAGGTCTCGTCATAAGCGCACAAAGATTCGGGATCGAATTGTTGTGAAAATACGGATAGCGGGACCACACACCGACCAGCGGTGGTGGAACGTAACCGTCCTGTGGTTCAACAGTTGTCTTCATATATTTTGAAACGGCCAGATTGTTTAAGGCATCGGCAAAGAACTTAATGCCTTCTCTTCTCTGCGGATCAGTGCCCACATCTTTGGTCGGAGTTTTGTCGTGATAAATGACTTTCGTTGTCGCCAACACATCTGTCGCCGCAGGATCATTCCAGGCTTTCTGGTATTCTCCGTGACATTTCTGACAGCGGTTCTGGAAAATTTTCTCGCCGGCCTTTGCGCGATTCAGATCAATGGATGTGGCAGGAAAAAAATCAGTGTAGCGGGGAGCTTCTGTCGCAAAAGCTGCGACTGTGACTTCATCAATCGTCTTTCTGTTTTGTCTCATCCAGTCTTCAAGTTCTTTTAAATCAGAACCTCTGCCCAATTCATTCCAGAGGAAATTGGTGAAGATCGGATTTCCGCTGGTGATTGAACCATCGGCCAGCCAGCGGGTTTTGTATTTTAAGTTCCACCACGGAAGCGGTTTGGAGTCCGCGATAAAAGTCTCCAGCTCATTGTGGCGTGGAAACCGCTCAAAGACCGGCGATTTGGTCGCATAATCATCTTCATTTCTGAGTGCCAGTGAAAGAGCGACTTGAGGAAGTGAAGTATCTAAACCGAGCACTTGGGGATTGGTCGAGCCGACCGAAACCAGATTTTTTTTAGTTCGGTTGAACATCACGACTTCAGCTTCACTCGCTCCTGTGCCTGCTTTAAAAACAGCATTGGGAATATAAGGGACAATTCCACGGGCCATATGAAAAAATTTGTTTGCGTGCGGACGCTTGTTGGTGAGTCCCATGACTGTCGTGCCGAAAAGACTGGCCGAGTGACAGGTAAAGCAACTGAACGTTAATCCTTCAACACCGTTTTTATCTTTGATGAGTCCAGCGCCGACATAAAACTGATCGCGCTTGCCGTTGGGTAGAGGCATTTTATAAATGCCTGTCGCTGAATCAGAATTAAACTTGTTCAGTCCAAGCCACTCATACATTTCCGTTTCAGATTTAAATCCGGTTCTCATCTTGCCCATTTGGAGCACCATTTTTTTGAGCGGATTGTTGGAATCAGTATTGAAGAAATTGAGAAGTGGTTTGTATGGAATCAGTAAACCTGTGACAGTCACCGGATAATTCATGGCGTGCTTGTAACCGGCCAGTTTCATCTCCTCAAGCTGAGCAGGAGTGAGATTAAAAATATTGGCACGGTTTGATCCAGGTTCAATGACTGCCTGATCAGACCAATCCGCTTGTAAGGGCGAATAATCCGCGTAAACATTCAATGAAACGAGACTGAGAACAAGGGCCTTTAAAAGCATAATTCCTCCAACAATCTTAAAAATCTAACCCCGGGGGTGGACTTGTTCAATTGATTGTTGGAAGAAGTAAGAAGAAACCTACTTTATACGTTTTTCTAAAACGTCGATCGGAGTCAAAGGAATAATGAACTTGAGCTCAGATCCATGCGCCTGATGAGTGAGGACTGCTCTCATTCCCATAAAAAGCTGCTTTCCTTTGATTTTCAGTTCGCCTTTGATGTGATCTGACCAGATTGTCACGTCATCAGCTGTGACGAATTTTTTTCCTTGAGTAATGGCGATTTCAATTTCACCACGCAGGTATTCTCTGATTTGCGGAGTTGTTTCCCACGCCATAGCTTCTTTGTACTCAGCGTCTTCAGAGACGGCCGTTGTAAAAAGAATTTCCAACAAAGGAGCAAGATCCTGGAAGAAGTTCATTTTGTCTTTGAAGACAGTCACCGCTCTCAGCTTCCATTCCTCGTCCATTTTATGAAACGGATGATCCATGGGAATAGTTTTTTCTGCATGGATGAGAATCTGATCTACCGGCATCAGGCGAAGGTGCTGGCCGTTGATGTAATTCAGTTTGTTCACATCGTAAATGGCAGACGCTTTTGTAAATCTGTTCAGATTAAAAAGTGTGCCGAGTTCATGTGGATTGAACACATCTTTTTCTTCCGGATGCGACCATCCCAGAAGACAAAGGTAATTTAAAAGCGCAATCGGAAGATAATTCATTTCCTGATACAGGCGAACTGAAGTCGCTCCATGGCGCTTGGAAAGTTTTTGTCTGTCTTCACCGATCAACAGTGAGACGTGTGAAAACTCAGGTGGTTTTACACTGAACGCTTCATACAGCATCAACTGACGAAGTGTATTGTTCAAATGTTCTTCAGCGCGGATGACGTGTGTGATTTTCATCGAAGCATCGTCAACGACAACTGCAAAGTTATAAACCGGAATGCCGTTTGCTCTCATGATAACGAAGTCACCGACCATTCCCTGTGGAAATGTCACATGCCCGCGAACGCCGTCCTGGAAATCGTACGCTTTATCCTGAACGTGGAAACGGATAACCGCTTGCTCACCGTTAGCAACTCTTTTTGCCGCTTCATCTTTGTTGATTTTTCTGCATGTCCCGTCGTACACCGGAGGAAGATTTAATTTTTCAGCAGCTTCTTTTTTCGCCGTCAGTTCTTCTTCTGTACAAAAGCAATGAAAGGCGTGACCTTTATCGATCAGCTTCTGTGCCCAGTCTTTGTAAATGTGAAGACGTTCAGACTGTCTGTAAGGGCCGTATTCGCCTCCGACATCCGGTCCTTCATCGTGAGTGATGCCAAGCCATTTCAAATCTTCAATCTGAGCTTCTTCAAATTTTCTGTCTGAACGTTCAAGGTCAGTGTCTTCAATGCGAAGAATATATTTTCCGCCCATCGCTTTGGCGAAAAGCTGATTGTACATCGCTGTTCTCGCTCCACCGATGTGAAGATAACCTGTAGGACTTGGGGCAAAACGAACACGAACTGTCATTTGAGATCTCCTAAAAAGTGAGAGCAAAATTTATCACAAGAGCAGGGAAACGGCTAGCAAACTGTCTAATATACCAACAGTCTCGGCTCTGTCATTTCTTCTATGGTGTAGCGCACACCTTCTCTGCCGAGTCCGGAATCTTTGACGCCGCCATAAGGCATAGAGTCCACGCGGAAGCCTGGAATGCCATTGACGATCAGCGCACCTACTTCAAGGTGCTCGTGAGCGTACTTCATTTGGGTGAGGTTATTGGTGAAAAGCCCGGCCTGTAACCCAAAACGGGATCTGTTGATAACCCGGATCACTTCATCGAAAAACTGAACGCGCTCGATAACGGCCACAGGGCCGAAGACTTCTTCCGCAACAATTTTCATATCCTCAGTCGTATTGGTAATCAACGTCGGCGCAAGAACATTTTTGTCCTGATCGAGTACGTCACCGCCGATTAAAATCTGTGCGCCTTTTTCTCTGGCTTCATTGATCCAGCTGGTGATGCGCTCAAGATGAGTGCGGTCAATAATCGGCCCTACCGACACTCCTTCCGTTCCAGGATTTCCTGTCTGCAGTTCGCTGATGGTGAGTTTGAGTTTTTCAACGAAAGCATCGAAGACTTCGTTGTCGACAAAAATGCGTTGAATGGAAATACAAACTTGTCCCGCATACAAGAAAGCTCCCATCGCAATGGCCTTGGCCGCATCGTCGAGATTACTGGTGCGATCGACAATGACAGAAGCATTCCCGCCAAGCTCGAGCACCACTTTTTTCTTGCCCGCTTTTTCTTTGAGCATCCATCCCACTTCTGCTGAACCGGTAAAGGAAAGCATTTTTATTCTTTCATCTTTCAACATGAGCTCTGCTTCTTCATTACGGCAAACCACGACGTTGAGAACTCCCGGTGGAAGTCCCACTCGCTTGCAAAGAGACGCAAGTGCCAGGGCCGTGAGCGGAGTGTACGGCGATGGTTTTAACAGAACGGTATTTCCCGCTGCAAGGGCCGGCCCCACTTTGTGAAGAGCGAGATTGAGAGGAAAATTAAAAGGTGAAATCGCCAGAACAGGTCCAATGGGAAAACGTTTGGTGAACGCCGTTTTTCCTTTGCCCAGACCGTAATCCATCGGCACTGTTTCTCCAGTAAGGCGAATCGCTTCGTCTGCTGAAAACTGCAGCACAGACAAGCTTCGTTCAATTTCGGCGCGGGCGTAATCGAGAGGCTTGCCCGCTTCACTCACAATGAGATTGATGAATTTTTCTTTTTCGTGCTGAAGCCCGTCCCTGATTTTTAAAAGAAACTCTCTTCTTTCCATTGCAGACAAGCGCGACCAGCTTTGAAAGGCCTGTGCTGAATTGGAAATGGCAAACTGAACTTCACTCGGATCAGCGTAAGGAATAGTCGCAATAATATTTTGCTCATATTTATTGGTGACCGAAAGAATATTGGTCGTCGAATGGCCGATCCATTCGTTATTGATAAAACTTTTTGCAGAAAGGATGTCGCGGTTTAGTTCCATAAATCGTTCCCTGATTTAATGATTTTACGAAACTAAATTTTAGCGAAAAAATTTATAGACCAAAAGGAGAATCTGCTTCTGTCTGCGTTTTAGAGCGCGCCGCAAGTCCGCGGGCAAAATACATGTGTTCCTGCAAAAAACGTCTTTCTCCCATATGGAAAAGCTCAATGCTGTGAACATGACACAATTTGATCGGTGCCACCGCATTTTTAAAAACTTTGTAGAGATTACTTGTCGTCAGAACTCTCTTGGGACCGTTCTTAAATAGATAATCTTCGCCTTCAGCTTTGCACACTTCACACATATGATGCTTTCGTTCCTTCAGGATTCAAATTAAGTCTCGATAAATTATATCGGAAAACTGAGGGCAACCTTTACGCTGATGTTTACAATAATTGACAAACTCCCCTGATATCGGGGGCATCCGCCCTTTTTTTAAGTCAAAAGAGGCGCAAGCAGTTTTCAGGCCTTTTTCCCAAAGTGCCCACTTGCCCGGACATCTGCGCGCCTAGCCTTCATTTTATTGAGGGCTTAGCTTACTTTTTCATAGAGAATTGCTTTCTTTTTAGCGTATACTTTCGCCATCAATTTAGCTCGTCACGGAGACATACGCTTGGGCAAAAAAACTTTAGGCCTATCCATTGCCTTGCTGATTCTCGTCCTGCTTTTCTTTGAATCCACCAACGCTGATCTTGTTGTTCAAAATTATTTTTATTCGCGCGCAGATCATTCCTGGCTTCTCAAAGATCCGACAGGCCTTTGGCGTCTGATTTTTTATAAAGGAATCAAGTTCCCGCTTTATATTCTGGGGATCGGAACTCTCGTGGGTTCTATCGTCACCTGGAAACATCATCACTGGAGACAAAGGCGAAAAGGACTTCTCATTATTACGCTGACTCTGATTATTTTGCCGACGACCATTGCGACGATCGGCAAATACTCAACGAACGTGCAATGCCCGTACGATTTAAAAGAATTCAACGGACAAATTCCCTACGTAAAATTGTTTGAAAAATATCCGGTGAATCCAAACTCTCCGGATGGGACCTGGCCCCGGGGAAAATGTTTTCCTGCCGGTCACGCCTCGGGCGGCTTTGCCCTTTTTGCTCTCGTGACGACAGTGAGAAGGAAGCGAAATAAATTTTTGCTGTTCATGTTCGCGATGATTTATGGATGGACCATGTCTGTTTATCAGATGATCCGCGGCGCTCACTTTCTCAGCCACCAACTGACAACCATGTTTCTCGCTTTAATTTTAGTTTCAACGTTAAACCTTCTGATCAAGGATTATGCCCATGAAAGCACTGAATCTTAAGAACAAACTTGCCTCTACTCCAAAGAACAATCCGAAGTATGCGCTCACGGTGAAAGACCGCGCAGGCTCTGAAGTAGTTGTTGGAGATCCTCGCGCCACTCGCGCTCTCGTTGCCTTGATGAATCAACACGCAACGATCGGTGGAGCTGCAGCTCACTGGGGCGGTCCGGCCGCTTTCGCAGAAATGATGTCCGCTATTCACGGGCTCATGTTTAAAGACAAATCAAAAAACTGGTTCGAGCAATACAATTTCGTCAATGATGCCGGCCACGCTGAAAACGGTATCTACGCTCTTCGCGCGAACTACGGTTTCGACAATCTGACGTTCAACGATCTTCGCAAATTCAGATCGATCGAAAGTAAACTCACAGGACACGGAGAAGCTCACCTGAACCCTGAAGGCGTCTTCATCTCAAATGGTCCCTTGGGTTCCGGCCTTCCACAAGCGCAGGGACTCGCCATGGCCGATAAAATTTTAGGAAACAAAAGAACAACTCTTTGTGTTCTTTCCGATGGTGGAGCGATGGAAGGAGAAGCCAAAGAATCTTTTGCTGCTATTCCAGGTCTTGCCAAGAAAAACAAAATGAATCCCTTTGTTCTTCTCATCTCTGACAACAATACAAAACTTGGCGGAAGAATTGATGACGATTCTTTTTCCATGACTCCGACATTTGATTCACTTTCAGCTCTTGGCTGGAAAGTGGAAAAAGTTCAGGACGGCCATAATCTTCAAACGGTGTTCACTTCCATTGAAAAAGCAATTGAAGAAGCTGAAAAAAATCCTGCTCAACCAGTAGCGGTCGTTTTCAAAACCATCAAAGGCTATGGTGTAAAATCCACCATGGATTCAGCGAGCGGCGGCCACGGCTACCCTCTTTCTTCTTACGATGAAAAACTTGTCGGCTTCGTGAAAGAAATTTACAACGGTGAAGCTCCTGCTGAATTCGTGACCTGGGCAGAAGAAATTCTAAAAGCAAAACCGGAACCGAAAGCGGCAGCGGCCGGAGCTAAAACTGAAAAAGTTCAGGACGGGTTTGCCAGAGCAGCGATCAAAGCTGCAAAAGAAGGACTTCCAGTTTTCTCACTTTCATCAGATCTGCAAAGTTCAACCGGGATTAAAGCTTTCCACAAAGAATTCCCTGACCACTACATCGATCTGGGAATTGCTGAATCAAACATGGTTTCAAGTGCCATCGGTCTTTCAAAACAAGGTTTGATTCCTATCGTAGATACCTTCGCGCAATTCGGAATTACCAAAGGAAATCTTCCTTTCATTATGGCGGGACTTTCTGAAGGTCCTGTGATTGCTCTTTTCTCTCATACAGGTTTTCAGGATGCTGCTGACGGTGCCAGCCATCAGGCCACAACGTATTTTGCGGCCCTTTCAAGTATTCCACACATCACGGTGATCAATTGTGCATGTTCAAGCGAAGCGGAAACTTTGATGTACGAAGCAATAAAAAATTTCGCTAAGGTCAGAGAAGCTGGCGGCGTTCCGAACTCTGTCGTCTTCTTCCTGGGAAGAGAAAATCATCCAGTGAGCTACGTGGATGGAATGAAATACGAATGGAATAAAGCAAACGTTCTGACTGAAGGTACAGACGTAACGATTGCAGCGGCAGGTCCGATGGTCGGCAAAGCACTTCAGGCGGCAAAACTGCTTAAAGAAAAAAACATCAGTGCGACTGTTCTCAATAATTCGTTTATCAACCATGTAGATGTAGAAACATTCAAAACATCTCTTGCCAAAACTAAAGGGAAATTGATTACGGTTGAAGACCATCAGGTTGTTGGCGGGATGGGTTCTATAATTCTTCACGCTCTTCACACAAATGGTGTTTCTTTCCAGGCAAAAACGCTGGGAATTCAGGGCGAATTCGGTCAATCTGCTTATAAAGCAGATCAATTGTATGCTCGCTTTGATTTGTCTGCCGAAGGAATTGTCAAAGCGTATGAGGCCCTTAAGTAAGAAGTTGCTAAAGACTTCATTGAAATAATTCGAAACAGGCATGGGGGAATCCATGCCTGTTTATCTTACAAAATTACTCTGCCTTTTCTTGTTGTCCGTATCGCCGGTTTTTTCAGCAGAACTGGAAACACAATTAAAAAAAATTCCGCTCATCAATACCCTTTCAACATCCACTGAAAGCAATGACGATGTTAAAAAAGCAGGTCAGGCCTTAAAGCAACTTTGGGAACAAAGAAATGCTCCGGTTGATCCGAATCAGGAAGCGAAACTTTATTACCAGACCAAAATCGAATCGAAGCCATGTTCGCACTGTCCGAAATACCTCAATCTCACTCTCGAAGTGAATAAGATTGTTGAAAAGGCCAAAGAAGATAAAGACGTCGCTCTTGAAAACGATGCCTTTATTCAACTCTCCAAACTTAAATTTCTCTACTACGTTGTCCGCAGTGAAAATGAACAAGGCGGAGTCAATTGCCAGAAACAAGGTGAAGATTTGTTCAGACCCGTCAACATGGACGGTCACTTTCAAATGATCAAAGAGACCATTGTAAAAATGAACGACATGACTGAGTTTCAATATTATCCGCGGGATCAGGAAGAAATTTATTATTATTACCGGGGTGAAGGTGCCAACGCCAACATCATCATTGAAGTTGTCATGCATAAAGATGGCAGTGCCAACCTTCGCTATTACGAATTTGACGCTTCTGATGGAAGCACTCTTTACATGAAACAATTGCAGCAGCAGAAAAAATTCGCGGCAGAAAAAGGCGAAGAAAAACCAAAGGATAATTTTTTCAGCCCCACTCTTGAAGTCAAAACCGGTGACACACTCATGCCTTCGGACATCACTCTTTTGAAGGCCGGAGCTAAGACCCAGCTGGCAGAAGACTTGAACGTGAAACTTGATCACAAAGCTAGTGTGAATGAACAATCAGCAAGTTTTGCTTTTGAAAAAGATAATGGAGAGAAATGGATTGTCGTCGAAGGAAAAAATATCACTGATGGCGGAAAGTCACTCAAGACCATTGTACCGGTTGAAATTGAGCTTTTAAAAGAATCGAAATTAAAATTCAATGCCAGCGTTGAAAACAACCTCAGCGTGAACAGTATGGCCGACGCTAAAAAAGGAAACATCACGACGACTCAAACAGTGAAACTGGGTCTGACTGACCACGACCATGAATATTTCGACGTCAAGGCCGATCTGGATGCTGAAGGCCTGTCAAAAACCACTCTTCAGAACAAATTTAAATATGGAGAAGGAAGCAGTATCGGAAGCAGTGTCACAATGGAAAGAAACGGCAACAGAAGTTACAGCGTGAACAATGTGACGAACATGAATACGTATGGAAAACTCACTACATCTTTCGGAGTTGCGTCTGACAACAAGTATTTTGCTGAAACTCAATATGAAAAGAAAATCAGCGAAGCGAGTTCGCTTGTCATTGGTTCAAAAATCGGTCAGTCAGATAGAAGCTTTACGCTTATGTGGCAGTCGAAATTCTAAAAACGAGTAACGGCTTCAACCCAATTTTGCTTCATTGTTGAATAGCGTTTTCCGTCGCAGATAGTGTAACGTACACGTTCCTTCTCTACTCCAAAAAACTTTGTCTCGGCCTGAACCTTCTGCCCGATGATTGAAACAGCTTCCGCACTTACCGGTGAAAATGTACCGTCAGTATTCTTTTTTGATTTGTAAATTTCGTAACGGTCATAATTATCAGCAATCAGGAAATTAAAAGTATATTTAAAATTTCCGCTGACCGCTGTGTTTGAAACTTTGTCTGTCGTATTCAAGGCCGTGCACATATCTTTGAGAACGCCGCTTAAATCAGTCACGACATCCTTGAAATAAGTATTGCGGGAAGCGATGTACTCAAGGTCCGTTGAGTTGGCGTTGCTGATTGAGGCAAGAAACAATTCATTATTGTAAATATCATTATTACAGTTGCGCAGTTCTGCTTTGAACCTGAACTGTTCTTTTTCGTTGTTCAAAGTTTCGAAAAATTCGCGTTTCTTTTTCAGATTGCTGCATAGACGTTTTCCGATTTCAAGCTCAGAAAAAGTCATAGGCCGTGGAGCAGGAATATTCATTCCGGCGATATTATCATTAGAATTTTTTGGTTGTATTTGTTCACTGATTTTACAGCTTGAGGAAAAGGCAGCGGCAACGACGAGGCAAAAACCCAACGATTTTTTCACAGAACAGTTCTCCTTCTTCTAACTTCTAAAGCACTGTGTGCATTAAGCTTCACGAAATAAAGTCTCGTGCGGAATTAATGTATAGATAGATTGTCGCTCAGATTTGAAAAAAGAGAAGACCCAATTCGTTATAATTTGTCCTATAAGTCTTGAAACAGAAAATTTTTCCATTGAAGTCAGAGGCCAGTTTGGGATTTCCACGATCATCATAAAATCCTTTTTATGAGGAAGTTCGTAAGCGGTAAGCGTGAACTTTTTATCATGGAGACTCAGAACGAGTAAAGACGGAAAAATTTTATTTCTTAAAAATTTCCCGGAGCACATTGCAGACAAATAAGCTCCAATCTTCGCCATCGGTCTACAACCGATTTTCGGTCATCTACAACGAACAATACCTGATATTTTTCCTCAATTTTCTCCCGATAGATTTCTTCCTTCACGTCCGAATCTTCGCGGAAATCAATTTCACCTCTCATAAAAAGGACATCATAAGGAACTTTGTGTTTATGCAGCCATTCTTCGGTGGGTTTTCTATTGGTCTCGCCTCTTCCGGTGACAAAAAGAATTTTGTAACCACGAGCGGCCATAGCGTGAATGAGTTCAAAGCACCAGTGGTTGAGTTCATCGTGAACCAAAAGGGCGTTGAACGCATGCCAGTCCTTCTTCTTTCCTTTGACGTGATGAACCCTATGTTCCACATCGCAAAGAGTTCCGTCGAGATCGACAATGATACATTTTTCTTTCAAGGTCTCANNTATTGAACTCATGTCGGTAAAAGAAAATCAGTCCTACACCCATCAGTATATTTAAAACGCCAAGGATTCCAAAGATCACCGCGAGAGAAACATGCATTTGATGTAAAATCATCAGCATCACCGAAACACTTACCATCGCCAGGGCATTAATGATATTGTTTCCGGCTATGATTCGCGACAGCTCATGTGTACCGGTTACTCTTTGAAGCTCTGCAAATTGCGGAACCGTAAAAACACCGCCGAAAAAAGACAGAAAAAATAAATCCAACACAACTCTCGTGCTTCTATTCATTGAAAAAAAATCCTTAACAGACAAATCTCCTTTATTTGTTGTGAGAACCGTTAAGAAAGAACTCTGCTTGGAAACCTGATTGATGACGAGAGCGATATCGAAAATAAAAAAAGACATCGCCACAAGAGAAAGCGGAATCAGCGCGCGGATGACCCTTCCGCGAGTGGCCCGTTCCAGAAAAAACGGTCCCACGCCCATACCTATTGTGAAAGTAAAAAGCATCAAAGTCGCAACCTGCTCATTGCCATGGAAAATATTTTTTGAAAGAAGCGGCAGAAGGGAAAGTAACCCCGCCCCCAGAAACCAGAACCAGGAAAGACCGACAATAAGAACTGCTACGAGTGGGTTTTTAAAAACCAGCTTTAAAATATCTCTGGTTGATGTATAGAAATTAAAATCGATATGCGTGGCTTCGTGATGACTCTCCACCGGAGGAAGCTTTTTGGCAAAGAACAATCCGAGTGCAGCAAAAAGAATCAGCAGAAATTTCAATCCCCACAAGTTTCCCGTCGACGAAGCGGCCACTCCCCCGAGAATGGTTCCTGCCAGAATCGCAATAAAGGTTCCCGAACTGATGAGGGCATTGGAAAAAACAAGGTTTTCTTTTTTAGTATAGTGAGGAATCAGAGAATATTTGAGCGGTCCAAAAAAAGTTGAATGAAGACCAAAGAGAAAAAGAACAAACAGCAATAGCGCGTAATGCCCGATGAAAAGACCAATTCCTGCGAGCAAAGCGATGACAATTTCAAACTGCTTGATCCATCTGACGAGCTGGGTTTTCTCCAGTTTGTCGGCCAGCTGTCCGGATGTGGCAGAAAGAAAAAAGAAAGAGGAAATGAAGACTCCACCAGACAAGGCGACCAACGCTCCGGAATTGATTCCAAAGAGCGTGACACCTTGATACGTAATAAGAATGACTAAGGCATTTTTAAAAACGTTATCATTTAGCGCACCAAAAAATTGAGTCCAGAAAAGAGACCAGAGATCTTTCGAGATTTTTGAGGAATTGTTCATAAAAATAAATTAGCAAGCAAAACCCAAAAATGATAGGATTTCTCCCAAGGAAATTCTTATGAAATTGTATCATTATGTTCATTGTCCTTTTTGTGTACGCGTCCGCATCGGTCTCGGTCTGCTGCGCCTTCCTTACGAGTCCAAGGTCGTGCCTTACAATGACGAAAAAACGCCTGTCGATCTGACAGGAGTTAAAATGCTTCCGATTATCGTTGATGATGAAGGCAAAGCTCAGAATGAAAGCCTGGATATTTTAAAGCGCTTTGATACGGCAGGGATTCTGTCCTGGTCGACTTACGAAACAAATAAAGAAGAAGTAGATGCGCTGATTGCGGCCATCGGAAATCCAGTTCATTCACTGTGCATGCCCTACTGGATCTGGACTCCGGAATTCAATGAAGAGTCCCGCTCTTATTTTCAGAAGAAAAAAGAAGTCAAACGCGGGCCTTTTAAAAATTTAATTCACAATAAAGAAAAATACATCAAAGAATTAAACACTCTGATCGAAGAAAAAATCGAGCCCAATCTGGAACCCTTTTATAAAAGTTCCACTCTCACGATTGTCGATGTCATGATCGCTGCCCATTTGTGGGGAATGTATATTTTTCCAGAATACCAATTCGATCCAAGCATTCATCAATATCTTCAGGAGATAAAAAAATCGGCGCGCTTTGATTATCACGGGGACTTTTGGATTTAAGTCTTAGAGCCTCATCATGTGATTTTTTACAAGCAAGGCGAGTTCTTGAAAATCAAACGGCTTAAAGATAATGGCCCGTGGTTTATAAAGATTAAGATTCTCGCGAGGATAATCTTGGTAAGCGGTGATAAAAAAGAAAGGGATCTCATGTCCTTCCTGCTGAAGTTTCCGGACAAGTTCTGTTCCATCCATCACCGGCATAGAGAGATCAGTGACAAGACAATCCACCTTTTCTGAATGGAGTATTTGCAGAGCTTCTTCGCCATTTCCGGCCTTCAAAACCCTAAATGACAGATCTTCGAGGCTTTCTTGTAAGAGCTCAAGGATGTTCGGATCATCGTCAACGACCAAAATTGTTGGGTTCGGTTTAGCTTTTAAACTCATGAAATTATTGTAACACCTATGGTTTTTTTTACAATACTGACAAATATTTTGTTTGACTATTCAAACTTTTGTAGTAAATAGTTAATTAAATACGTTGTAACTAAACAGAGTCAATATATGATCAAAAAAATTGTTGTGCTTATTACCCTCCTTCTAACAACTGCGGCCATGGCCGATTCAACACCGTCCTCAGATAAAACACCTCGCTTCATTATTCACCTTCTGGATTATCTTGCCCACGATTACGGTGGCGCCGTTCAAAACGGAAAAGTTGTTTCAGCTTCTGAATATGATGAGCAAAAAGAATTCGCTCATAAAGTCAGCGAAATCGCCGCTGCTCTTCCTGAAGTCAAAAGCAATAAAGAAGTTTCAGAAAAAATTAACAAATTAAAACATCTCATTGAAACAAAAGCTGATGCCAGAGATGTGGCGCTCATGGCCCGCGATATTCAAAAAGATATGATCACTGTTTCAAAAGTGGCCCTGGCCCCGGAATCATGGCCTTCTATTACGAATGGAAAAAAATTGTTCCAGCAAAACTGTATTTCCTGTCACGGAGCTGAAGGGCGCGGTGATGGTGAAAGCGGAAAAGGAATGGATCCAGCTCCGGCAAATTTTCATGAACCTGAACGCATGTCTCAAATTTCAGCTTTCCATAACTACAATACAATTCGTCTTGGAGTTCCGGGAACAGGAATGGCCTCATGGACCAACTTCACTGATAAAGAAGTCTGGGATCTTTCTTTTTATCTGATGGCCATGAGACATGAAGGAAAATTAAATGCCTCAGGACTTGCTTCAGCACAATCTGCAGCAGGAACAGTGACGCTTGAAGAAGCCGCTCAGCTCTCTGATGTTGAGCTGCAGGCTAAAATGACTACTGCCAAAGAAGAGAAAGAAAAAACTCTTGCGTTAGCAGTTCTCAGAACAAAAGATAACAACCCGACTGGCGGGGACTACATCGGAAAAGCAAAAGATTTACTGGATGATTCGCTTCGCTCATACAACAAGAATACAGTGGCAGGAAGAGAAGAGGCCAAAGCTCTTGCGCTTCGTTCTTACCTGGAAGGAATTGAGCCGATTGAACCGATGATCAAGGCAAACAATTCTGAACTGGTTGTAAAAATCGAAACGGAAATGAATAAAGTAAGACGTTTGATTGAAGACGAAAAAGGAACTTCACAGGCGCTTGCTGCTCAAATCGAAGCCACAAAACTTGTTCTTGCTGAAGTGGAAACTTCTGTGCAAGCGCAGGAACTGAGCTTCGGCGTCGCTTTCTCCGGAGCCTTTGCCATTATTTTAAGAGAAGGTTTTGAAGCGGTTCTGATCGTTCTCACTCTTCTTTCAGTCATTAAAGCTTTCGGCAACAGACGCGCAGCCCTTTATGTTCACGCGGGATGGAGCTCGGCCCTTGGACTTGGTTTCGTGGCGTGGTTCCTCTCTGGTTTCCTGATGAAAATGAGCGGAGCCAGCCGTGAAGTGATGGAAGCGGCCACATCAACTCTTGCCGTTGTCATTCTTCTTTACTTTGGTTTCTGGCTGCACAGACAAACTGAAATCGGCCGTTGGAAAAAATTTATTCAGGAAAAAGTTCAGGGCGCTCTCGATAATAAAAACCTTTGGGCCCTGGCCAGTATTTCTTTCATCTCTGTTTTCAGAGAAGCATTTGAAACTGTTCTTTTCATCCGTGCCCTTTGGTTCCAGACGAATGCTGATGGAAAAAGTGCAATCGGACTTGGTCTTGTCGCAGCTTTAGGCCTGATCTTCGCCTTCTCTTTTGTCGCTCTCAAGTACTCGAAGAAAATTCCGGTGCGTGAACTCTTCAAAGTGTCTTCTGTGATGACCAGCTTACTGGCTTTCATCCTTGCAGGAAAAGCTGTTCACTCTCTACAGGAAGCAGGAATTTTAGGATCAACTTCAATGCCTCTAAATCTACGTTTCGATACAATCGGTCTCTTCCCGACTTATCAGACGATTCTTGCGCAGGCACTGACATTGATTCTTGTCTTTGCTCTTATCAAATATAATTCAAAACCGGCCACTCAGGCCGAAACGGTAACTGAGACTGTTTAAAAACAGTCTCAGTCTTTATTTCTTTCCAAAGAATGATTTAATCAGATTCGTGCACGAACTCTTTACTTGCTGGTAACCGAGTTTGATCATGTCGATTTTTGTCAGAGGATATTGATACTCCCGATCGGCAATAGCGTGTCCAAGATTTTTTACCGCCGCTTTGACGATGACATCTTTAAACATAGATGTTTCACCGATAGATTCAGGCAATTGTTTCAAAAGCAAAGATCCGCGGGCGAAGGCACCGAGTTTATCAGACACAAAATAATTTTTCTGCACACACCAGGCAACCCAGGCCTCTGCAGGTTTTTTCGGACTTCTCTTCATTTCTTCTTCGATATCTTTAAGAAGTTTGGCCCTCAATGCTTTATCCGTTGAGTTCATTGAGGCCATCAGTCCATCGGCAATGGTGACCGGTGAATTCTGGAAAGCACCGGCGCCGACCAGAATGAAAGCACGTTGATCTTCTTTTGAAAGAGTGCTTGAAAGACCGAAGTCATAAAGGAGAATTTTGATCTTGCTGTCTTCTTCTACCAGAACAACTCTGAAGTTCCCCTGGTGCAGATCGGCGTTAAGAAAACCGCTTCTGAAAAGGGCCTCTTCAAACCACATGCGAAGCATTTCTTCAGCAACAACTTTCTTGGCAGCATTATCCGCCAGATCGTTGAACTTTACTCCCCCGCTGGCAAATTCCTGAATATGCAGATTGGATTTTCCCTGCGGAGGAAGATAAACCGCAGGAACTTTCATCTCGAGCATTTTGTAATTTTGATTTGAGCTGACTTTGACAGCACGATTATAAATTTCGTTGGCCATTTTTTGTCTTTCAACAGCGATGGAAAGATCAACTTCTTCATCCAGAAATTTTTCGACGCTGTCAATGAGTGTCGAGAAGACTTTCATATCCTGAAACCCTTCGGCCTTCAACATCGCTTCACTGTCCGGAACAAAATTTCTGAGAACTGAAATATCTTCTTTGCATCTTTTCGCAACACCTGGTTTCAGAAAACGCAGGGCCACTTCTTTCTCTATACCTTCATCGACAAGCACGGCCTTATTGACCTGAGCGATTGTTCCCGTTCCCAACGGTTTTTCAACAATGGATTTAATTTCGAAGCCGCCCTTATCTCTCAGCACGACATCATCAACTAAATGAATCGGCACAGGCTTTCCAGTCGATTCCAGAATCCCCATCAGTTGAGAGAATTTTTCTCCCATACCTTTTTCTTTTCCGATTTGTTGCAGAACTTTTCCTAGACCTGGACCGGTATTCTGGAAAATAACTTTTAAAACTGTTTCTTCGGTGAACTTAGGTCCACCTGTCACCATTTCAGACATAATGGTTTTAATCACGTCGTCGGGAAGTTTTGTGAAATAATAATCCATAAACTTCACAACCATTCTTATTTGAGGATTTTTCAAATCAACTTGACCTGATTTAGCGATACCTGTACCGATATGACGAATGGCCGCTTCGTGTTTTTCAAGCTTGGATTCAACAAGCGAAACCATTTTTAAAATGCGATCTTCATCGCTGCCATTAAAATCGAGAATGGCCTCAAGCTCTTTATATCCGGGTTGAAGATCAATTTTATCACCAAGAATTTTTACCGCAGCTTCATCGTACTTCGCCTGAGCGGCCGCTTTGTTTTCCGCTGTCAGGTTTTTGTAGAAGGGCGCCAGTAGTTTCATTCCTTCAACCAGGTCAATCTGCACTTTCGGTGAAGGAAGACTTTTTACGGACTTGTTCAGATACTCAAGTTCATCCTTCAACGTCCAGAGCGGTGCTTTGGCGATGGAAGCGTAATTCTTCACTCCATTTTTTTCATTGCGGATGTTTTGCAGAACAAGCGGATAGACTTTATTGAAGTACTCGGTCGCTTCGTTGTAGATTTTGATTTTTCTTTCGTTGTCAGAATGGGTGGCCTCAATCAGATACTTTACCAGGTTCTCCTGAACCGTTCTGATTTCAGTTTTTCGTTCAGCGCTTAACTGGCCTTCATAACTCGACCTGAACTCTTCAAAGATGCTTTCAAGCTGGGAGTTCGCAACTGCTCTACCGTAAGAAGCAGGACCTGTTAAAGGTGACGGTGTCGAACACGAATTTAATAAAAGGACCGCAGAAAGTGCGGACAAAAGAATCAGACGATTTGGTTTCATTTTCATTTGAAACCTATCGGCTTAATTTTTTCGTATGTTAACCAAAAGTGGAGAATCCTGCGCGGGCACTTCTATGTCTCCCAGGCTGATTTTTTCCGTCGGACTTTGGCGGATTTCCAGATGATAAGTGCCGGGATTAAGATCGAGATCAACAAGTCTTATTTCATTGGGTAAAGTTGACCAAAAGCGGGTGTCGGCCTTTTCTGATTCCTCGATCGCCTTGGCCGCACCGATGTACTGTAAGACGGCCGCATTGCGGGCCAGGAAGTCGTTATTGTTTTTGCCCTTGTTTCCCCCGCCTAAAGCTTTGTAGGTGGCAAAGGAGGCCGCAATGGCCGTGGCATGCTTAGTGGCCAGACGAAAACCGGTTCTGGTGTAAGTCCAGGCAGAACTTTCAAAAACAGCTTCTTCAGCGATATCCCCCATCGGGTTGATGAGAGGCATTTCCTTGACCAAAACTTCTTTGTTGTCTTTATCAAGGACACTTAAAGAAAGTTTTTTGGGCGGATCGATGTTGATGACTTTGGGAAGCTCAAAACCAATGCCGATATTTTTTAAAGCGGCCGAAGCTACGATAATCCCCATGTAAGCTCCACCGGGATTGTATGAATTGGGCGAAGGCAAAAGTCCGAGAACATCGGCAGCAAACAAAGCAATCAATGGTTCTTTGGAAAGAAAATCCAGACTGTAAAAACTTTTATCTGCCACTTTTTCTGCAATCAACCCTTTTTCAAAAACCAGCGTGACAGGTGTTTTAATATCTTTCAGTGTTTTCTTTTTGGGCTTTTGAGACAGCCTGGAGATATTCTGCTCGATGGTGTCTTTCAGATTTTTTTGCAGATCAGACTCAGCAATATATTTTTTCTTCACTTCATCAATTGGCATTGAGGCCAGCTTGTCGAAGTCTTTTTTAAAATCTTTGTAATGAGTGTTGAATGATGGATAGGTATTGTAATTCTTAAGAAGAATATCCCTGGCATCTTTGTAGAGCTGAAGAGCAATATTGTGATCTTCTCTTGTGCCGATCATTTCATGAATCTTAGCGCCGTAGATTTTTAACAGCAGATCATTTTTGTAAACGCTTTTTCCCAGCCGGTCTTCTTTGATTGATGAAAGAAAACTATCCCAGGCCAGAACTTCCGCGCGCGCTTTAAAGAGATCATCGCGTTTTTTTGTTTTTTGATAATTGAGTATCGCATTGAGTGAAAGATAAAAATGAAGCAAGGACCGTTCATAGATCTCGCCGTAGAACACATCGTATGTGTCATTCAGCAAAGTTTTTTCTGCTTTTTTTGAAAGACTGGTCGTATAAAGGTCATTGGAAAGCGAGCGAGCTTCATCAAAAACAAGCGACGATTTTTCATAGTCGCCTTTGGCATGAAGAAGCATCCCCTTTTCCATCAAAGAAAGAAGGCGCTCGTTTTTATCCTGATAATATTTGGATTTTTCGAGAAACTCCAGGCCTTGATCGTAAGCGCCTGTTGCGTAGAAATTTCTGAGTTCATGCCTGTCTTCCCGGCCGCCCGTCGAGCAGCCGAGAAGAATCAGACTTGAAACGATTAAGAGATTTTTTTTCACTAAAAACAATTACCAGCCCATGCTCTTCTGTTCTGAGTATTTTGAAAGTTTCGTACGAGTACGGAAAATTTCAGTTCCTTTTTCAATATCTGTGATGCGGATATTGACTGAGTATTGCTTGATTGTTTTTCCATCGCGAGTTTCCGGTTTCATGTATACGTTTCCGAAAATCATGAGATCAGCCCCTGTCTGCTTCCCTACTTTCTTTGCCGTTTTAGGATCAACCATTCCGTCGTTCTGGTAAGTGATTTCTTTCAGGATATGCTCGCGTGCCGCTGCATCGACAAGAGTGAAATTTCCTTCTTTGGAAATTTCATTCAGAAGCTCATCGTTCAGATCGTTGATCGGAAAATACGCTTCGCTGGTTAAGTTCTGAACTTCGCCAACAAACATTTTCAGGTTCTTTCCGTTTTCCATCATATAACGGCGAAGGCCTTTGTGTTCGTTCATTTCTTTCATGACATCTCTGATAACTTGTTCAGTATCAGCTTGAAGCCATTGATCTGTGATCTTCAGCGCTTTTTCATCAGATGTTTTGTTGTCTACTCTTTCCGCTTTAAATGATCCGCAGCTTGCTATTGTTAAAAGAGCGGCCATCATTACTAAATATTTCATTTTCTCTCCTAAAAATTAAATTTCGCCTTTTCTTGATTTGATAAAATTGTCTGAAACATTTTGAAGCGCTTTTTTCACATTTTCTTTTGCTTCAGGATCATCCACTTTTTTCACCACAAAGCTTGCCGCTTCTTCTACTGATTTTTTCAGGCGGTCTGCGTCCATTCTGATAAGAACAGCGCAAGTGTACGCCTTGAAATCTTCCTTGGCGCCAAGGCTTTTTTTGAATTCTCTTTGCTCCCAGTATGTTTTCACTACGGCCGCTCCATGGATCATCGACTGGATTTTTTCGGCCATCGTGTTTTCCATATACTCTTTTAACGGAGCGAGTTTCGGATTGTTCATATCGACTGAAGCATTCCCTTCCTGAGTTGTTCCGAGAGTCTTTTCAATGAATGTTGTGATTTCAGAAGCGATGTCCGTGCGGACATTGGCCTTTGCGATATCGCAGGCAATTCCTCTTGTGACTTTCGGTTCAGATTCATAAGAGAAGAAACGATTTTTATCCGTGTCCTTTTCATTTTGTTTTGCCCACACTTCTGCATCTTCAATCCAGCCTGGACGGAAGTTCGAGCTGGCGTCGCGCACTTCGTATTCTTTTTTAATTTCAGTGTTCTTTACATCCTCTACTGGTCTCTCAGTCACCACTGCTTTCTTCGAGCTTGAGCAGGCCACTAGTCCTGTCAACGAGAGAATACATACGCCGGTCAGAATCTTTTTCATAAAAAATTTCTCCTGTAATCAGTCTTCCATTTTTAAAGTTGATAATTCATCTAAATGTTCAATCAAATAATCTTTGAGTTCGGGAGCAGCTTTCTCAATGGCCTGCTCATTGGTGCGGGCCACTTGTTCAGAAAGAGCAGAAATCTTTCCGAAAGAGGTTTTCCCTGCATTCTGCAATTCAACTCTTAAATTGACGTTGAGTTTTTTAAAGCCTTCAACTTTAAAATACTGATCCTCAACAAGTATTTCAGAGACGAGCGTATATTTTGGTCCCGACTTCAACGGGACGAGAACAATTCGCAAAGGCGAAAGAAGATCGATAAGCGTGTGTGAAAGTTTCGCGGGAAGTTTTTTTCCTTTCGTCACCATTGAAAGCTTCATCGGTTTCAGACGATTGATTTTTTGCAAAACGGCTTCGCGATTCACTTTCAACACGACTGGAGCGCCGGAAAGCAAACGGTGGCGATTGATAAGCGCTTCCACGAGAGAAAGATTGTTTAAAATTTTCGGGTAAGAAAATCTGGAATTGAGTTCAAAAGCTTTGGCGTTGATCTGATCCAGCTCATCAATGCGCTGGCGGATTTCTTTGGCCGCCGTCGCTTTATGAAGTCCCATGACCACATAGTAGCGCCCGTCTTTTTCCTGCTGCTTTTTAATTTCAAGACCGCTTAAGATTTCGTTCGTTTCTTCGCTGAGAGATTTATTGGTCCATTCACCAACGCTCGCGCCGGATGGAAGACCTTTTTGTTCACTGGTCACAGAGACCTGCGATCTGGATTCAATTTTTGTTTGAAAAAATTTAGCGACTTCAGTGCGGCCCATGCTTAAAGCTTCATTCAAGCTGGCACCTTCGCCGGCCACGCAAAGATCCGTCTGGTCACAGCCATTTACTGTTTTCTCAAAATCAGAAAACCAATCAGGAGCTGTTGCCTGGGCATTCCCTGAAAAAAGGACGGCCGCAAGCCCTAAACCAAGTAAAAATTTCATACAGGTAATCCTAGCCCAAGGACGCGGGAGTTTCCAATGTAAAGTTTACCGATATCCCCGCGATTATCCGAGTCTCACGCTCGGGTATGATATAAAAGTCAGAAGCTTTAACCCCAGAGGATTCGATGAAAAATGCCGTTCTTTCAACAGTCATTACACTTTCAACAGTTCTTTCTGCTGCCCAGGCTTCAGACATCATGCTTGCTAAAACGATCAAGCCTGAACTGAGACAGAAAATAGAAAGAGATTTAAATGTCATCGAAAACTTCAAGTTTACCGGTAAGGCCAATCCTGCCACATTAAAGACGATGAATCTTTTTACGTTGAATGCAGCTTCGGCCACTGACTGGCTCAACCAACGTGTGAATTATATCATTTCCGAGAATGCTCTTTCGGTTTTTAATTTACTGGTGAAAAGAGTGATTTTTGTTGAGAGAAAAGACGTTGATTTCCCTAATGCCGACGTCATTCCTTACTCAATGGATAAAGAGATTCAAAAAAATTTCGTTGAGATCCAGGACGGCATGAATGCTGAAGAAGGATTCACTGTTATGTCCAATATCGGTTCTGCTCTTTACCTGGGTGGAAAAAATGAAAGACAAGTTTACGGTATGAAAGTTTCAAGAGGTTTTCTGCGCAAATCAGAAAGAGTCGCAGTCACCTCTCCCCGAGCTGGTATCATTCAGATCGGCGAAGGTTTGTTTGCTCCTGAACTGACGGTGAATAGAGAAAATGAAGGCGCTCTTGCAAACAGCATCTTCAGACTTGGAACCTTTTTCCATGAAGCGAGACACAGTGACGGGAATGGAAGATCACTCGGTTTCATGCATACAATCTGTCCTGCCGGTCACGATTACGAAGGGCAGCCAGCGTGTGATGAAAACTTAAACGGCCCTTATACTGTCGGCGCCTTAATGATGGCGGAAATGGCAAAGACTTGCGACGATCAGACTTGCTCTGAAAAAGACAAACAGACACTAAAGCTTCTGGTCCTAGATTCGGCCAACAGAATCCTTCCCACAACTCACAAAGGTGAGAAATCAGTTGAGTGGGATGCAAGACCAGAAAGCCTTTAAGAGCTTACTAAATCCTGAAAATCAAACGGCCTGGAAGTATTTCCGGGCCTTTTTATTTTTAACCGATCTTTTTGCTAAAGATTACCAAAAAGCGCGCCGATAAAATCATAGGCTCACTCAATTAAGGGATGAAAATATGAAACTGTTTTTATGCGCAACCATTCTTTTTTCTTCAACGTTCTCAACTCTGATGGCGAAAGATCTCGCTCCATTTGAAGACAGCTATATCAAAAAAATGAATGAAGATTACAAAGAGAATGCTTTTAATGAGCAGATGAAGGTGTCGTATCTGACAAAGCTTCTGGAGCACCAGCAAAAGTCTTATGAAGACAAGATTACCTTTCTTGAAACGGAATTGAGAAAAACGAAAGACCGTCTGATTGAAAAATCTCTTGCTCAGGAAAAAATAGAAGACGCCATGAAAGAACGCTACGGCGAAGAAATGATGTCGCTCAAAAAAGAACTCGCCTATAAAACGAAAACAATGCTTGAGTACCAGAGACAAATTGAAAAACTAAAGCCTGATGAAGATATGAAGAAGCTTATTAAGCTTAATACAGAGCTTGCTGCTGAACTTAGAAAGTCTGAAGATCAGATTGCCTTCATACAGTTAAAGCAGGTGGAAATGGCCCGTGGCCAGGAACATAAAGAGGCCACAGGCGGCCGCGTTCCTGCATCTGTCCCTTCTGAAAAATAAACTAGCTGAAACTACGAAGGCAAGAGACCGTTAAAAAGTCTCTTGCCTTTTTTTTTTGCCACTTTTCCCCCTTTTTCAAAACCAATAAAAATCCCGTAAAATCCCGCCTAACTTCCCAGAAATTTTCAGTATTGGCTTTTTCCGCAATCGCCTGTTGAGCCCATCCGCCTTTTCTTTAAAATAGACTCAAATCAACTGAGGTTTTGTCAGTAGCACGTCAGCCGTTGAGACAAAATCACTCATTAACCAAAAAGAAAAAATCATATGAGAACACTCTCCATTATGGCCTTTGCCAGCTTTCTGGTTCTATGGGGCGTTTACACTTTCCTGCGAAACGATGCTGAACAAATCGCGCAGGAAGAAGTGACGCTTCCAACATCTTCTGCACAAAAAATGAAAGTTGCAGTGGATGAAAAAGACACTCTTTTAACTCCGAAGAAACGTCGCGAGCTCGACAAAATCGGAAGCGTTATCAATGAAGACAACGCGGAACTCGACAGCGATACAAAAAAGCAGATTCAGGTCGCGAAAAAAGTTTACGACAACAAGGAAAGTCTTAAAGAAAAACAAGCGTTGCTTGAGCAATCTTTCAATGACCGCAACAGTTCAATCAAAGACACAAAACGTCTTCAGGATGAAATTGTTGAACTGAAAAACAAAATGAAAGTTGAAGTCTCGAATACAGAAAAGTGGGATCCTAAATTCGTTTATTACCTGATGATGCAGGAAAATTACACTTACGCTGAAATCAACATGATTAAAAATCTTTCTGAAAATGGATTGAATCCTGAAGAGATCAATTACATTACTGAACTGATTAAAGAAGATGCTTTTAAAGAAAGAATTCAGGCTTACAAGTCCGGTAACGATACAGGCAGAACAATTGCTTCAGTAAAGAATAAGAAACCAAAAGAAAAAGATGACTTTATCGATGACCCGACTATCGGCCAGGCCAGCATGGAATCTAAACTGATCGAAATGAATTACAACGAACAGGAAAAAGAGGAAATGGTTTATGGGGCCAGCCAGCAATAAACATTGGAACAAAAATATCAACGATAGAAATAATAATTACGAGGGACCTATGTCACAAATTAAAAAAAGAGCACCGATAGTAAGTTTACTTTTAAGAGAGAAAAAGTTTTTGATCAACACGGATTTTCAGGTGCAGTTCATCGCTTCCCTGCTCCTCATCTCAATCGTTTCAATGTCGATCATCTATCTGGCCAATGATTACTTTTTTCATTCTTATATGACGAAAGGACAGGCCCTTCACCTTCCTCCTGACCATCCGTTTTTCCTGATGATTCACGAGCAAAAAAGATTTATGACAAAAGTTTTCGTGGGTGTGGCCGCAAGTATCTCAGGTGTGGCGATTCTCTGGGGACTTTTCTACTCACACAAAATTGCAGGACCTTTGTACAGATTACAAAGATATTTCACGGAAGCAGCTGCCGGCAGTCAGCCGCTTAACAAAATCTACTTCCGTGATGACGACTTTTTCCAGGAAGTGCCAGCTTCAATCAACTTGTACATTGACAGCGTAAAAGACGAACAGCTGCAAGAAACAGAACAAGAAGATCAAAAAGTCGCTTAAGTCAGTGGGAAATTACTCGACGAAATCTTGAAAGTTCGACCTGATGTTTTCCAGCTCGACTTCTTCAAAAATCTGAGAGGGCGTCGTTCCCCACAAAGCCTGGGGCCACGCCCGATCATTTTCATAACGGGCAATAACATGAATGTGAAGTTGTCTGACCATGTTCCCCAGCGCTCCGACATTCAGCTTTGACGGCTTGTAAAAGTTCTTCAGAAAATCAGACACCATCGTAATTTCTTCCATTAAAATACACTGCTCTTCATGAGTCAGATCCATCAGTTCAGTGGCATGCATTTTTTTAGGAATCAGAACGAACCAGGGATTTTCCTTGTCGTTTTTTATGTAGACCTTTGAGAGTTCAAGATCAGTGATAAAATAAGAGTTTTTTTCAAGTTCCGGGTCAACTGTAAAGTTTTTCATGAGCATCCTGCGCATTCCTTTTTACTAGGGTTGAAGTCTCGTGACTTCCCATTTGTTATTTTTTAATTGATAGAGAAAACGATCATTGATTCGATTGGCACCGTAGAGGAAAAATTCAAATTCATACGGTTTGACCAGGTAACCGCCCCAGTGCTCAGGGCAAGGAACCGGTTTTCCTTCGAAAGCATTTTTAGTCTGCTCAAACTTATCCATCAAAGCTTGCTTGTCAGCGATGGCTGAACTTTGAGTAGAAATATAAGAAGCAATCTGGCTGTCGCGGTCGCGTGAATGAAAATATTTTTCTGAATCGGAGTGAGACATTTTAGAAACTTTTCCCTGAACCCTCACCTGTCTTCCTGAAACGTGCCAGTAAAAATTCAGACACACTTCCGGATTGTGATCGAGGTCTTTGGATTTGTGGCTGAGGTAATTGGTGTAAAACGTCAGGCAGTCATTCTGCAGTCCTTTGTACAGCAGAACCCGCGCCATGGGACGATGATGTTCGTGATCATAAGTAGCGACTGACATCGCAGGGGCATTCTGCTCGACAAGAGAAGCGGCATCGAACCATTCTTTAAAACTTGTTAAAGGATCATTTCCGAGAGAATAGTTGAGTAAATCATCCATATTTTTTCCAGCATTCTATAGGTTTAATTCAGTTTACTATAAATCCTTTCTGGCTAACCTTGAAGTATAAAGTGAAGAAGGATTATGAATAAAATAAAAGTTCTTATTGCAGACGATGAACCAATGCTTCAGGAAATCTACTCGATGATCCTTGAGGCCGAATTTAATTGTGAATTTGTCACGGCCGCCAATGGAAATGAAGCGATCGAGGCCATCAAAACTCGCGGTCCTTTTGATCTCATACTCTCAGATTACAAAATGCCGGAGGCCAATGGCGGAACGGTTTATCTTTTCAACAAGGCTCATCAAAACACCCCCTTCATCCTTTTTTCCGGTGGTTTTTTGCAGGACTTTGCAGAGTTCTCTGATTTTTATCAAGTTAATGCTCACAATGCCTTTTTGGGAAAACCATTTAATGAAGACGACCTCATCGCTCATGTAAAAAAGATTTTCCCACCTTCTGGTGAGTCACTGGAAAAAGATCAGGAAAAATACATTAAGGTTAATCTGCGCCACTATATTCAGTACACTTCTTCGGCCGCAGAAGTTTATATCAAACTGGCCCAGGATAAATTTACAAAAATTATTGATACAAATAATGCTGATGCTCCGGAAAAAGATCTTCTGCTGCATTATCTGGATAAAGGCCTGGAGACTATTTACGTCGATAAAAGATATTTCACCTCGCTGATGAAGGATGCCTTCGCTCACCTTCAGGAAAAACTTTTAGAGTCTAAGAAAAAAGAAGGCATAATTGAATTTGGCGGGCTTCCTTTCAAGGTTTGTTTTGAAGGACTCAATGAGATAGGGATTCCTGATTTTCATATTCAGTATACCAATGACATGATCAATGAAACCGTCAATGAAATCTTTAAAAACGAAGAAGCTAAAGAACGCTTCAGAAGTTATTGCAGTATGCAGGGCTTTGCCATCGGCCATTCTCTGGTCACGATGTATATCGCTGCAAGTATCTGTCATGAATCTGGCTTGAATTTTCACCATTCGATGAAAAAAATCTGTACAGCCGCTTTCTTTCACGATTTTCCGCTTTTTGAAACCGATGCTTCGGAGGACTGGCTTCCGATCGAGAAGGCCAAGCATCCCGATCATTTATTCAATCATCCGACTATCGCAGCGTCTTTCGTTCCAAAAACATCAGAACTTTTTGAAGATACGGCCAGGATCATTCTTGAGCATCACGAGCGTCCGGGTGGAAACGGCTATCCCAAAAAACTGAATTCCTTTTCCATTGCTCCTCTCAGCTGTCTTTTCATTCTTTCCGAAGAAATAACATTCAACCTTATCCGCAACGATTTTGATTTTGAGAGATTGCGCGATTTTTTACTCAATATCAAAGAAGAATACAGTCTGGGCAATTTCGGGAAATTCTTTAAGGCTTGTGAAACGATTTTCGAACTAAACACATAAGCGTTTCATAATGTTCTGTGAAAGGAAACATATCAAAGATTTTTAGATCGACAATTTCGTACTGTTCTTTCATTTCCAGAAAATCTCTCTGCATGGTTACAGCATTGCAGCTGGAATAATAAATAAAATCCGGATTCATCTTCAAAAGACTTTTTATGATACTGGAATTGAGTCCTCTTCGTGGAGGATTGACCAGAACAGCTTCATAGCGATCGCTGGTTGAGGCCAGGTATGGCTCGACATCCAAGGCAAAAAAAGAAAGAGCTTTTCCATTTTTATCATTGGAAAGCTTCGCACACTCTATCGCCTCCGCGGAAATTTCCACACCGGTAATTTTCTGACAGAAACGTGAAGAATAGAAAGAAAAAGCACCGACTCCGCAGTAGAGATCAATTAAACTTGCGGGTTTGTCTTCCGCCAGTTTTGCGGCCAGAGTTCCGTAAAGTTTTCTTGCCATTTCAGGTGTCACTTGAAAAAAACTTCTCGCACCGAGGGCCAGGTTGAATTCATCGAATTTGTGCCAGATAACTTTTTGGTCGGAGAGAACAATTTCTTCTTCGCCTTCAAGAATCGCAGCGTGCAGCGGTTGAATATTGGCGGTGACCACTTTGACGGCCTTATTGATTTTTTGCCATTCAGGGACAAGCTTTCTTATACGGTCGAGTGATTCTTTTGAACGTAAAACAAAGCGGCAGAGAATATCTTCCTCGCTGATGGAAAGAAGAACGTATTTGAGCTCCCCTTTTTTAGTCTGCAGATCATAGGCCGGAACTTGAGCTGTTTTTAAAAAATCTTTTAAAGCAGGCAGAAGCTGATTGAGTCTTTCATCGTGCAACGGACAGTTTTCCAATTCAGTGGCCTGACCGTTTTGATCATAAAGTCCGAAAGTGAGTTCGCCATTCTGAGTGAAAACAGCAAGCTTCGCCTTATTGCGTGAGCCTTCGGGATTGGTCACACCCAAAACGGCCGAGAGAAGAGAGCGATGGTCGGGAAAGAGTTTTTCCAGATGCTCTTTTTTCAGGGCAAGCGTCTGCTCATAACTTTTATCCAAAAGTGTGCAGGAACGGCAGAGAGCGCTTTGAAAGTAAGAGCATTTCATAGTAGGATCTTATCATACAATTACCGGGAATTGACTATGAATTACACTTTGATTGGCTCATTTACTTCACCCTACGTGCGCAAAATACGTCTGCTGCTTTTCAGTCTTGGCACTTATAAATTTGAATCAATTAATTACCTTGAGAAAAAAGACGGCGACTACCTGAAGTCGATCAATCCTATCAATCAGATTCCTATTCTTCTTGATGGGGAAACAAAAATTTTTGATTCACGTGTGATTTATAATTATCTTTCAAAAAAACATAATCTGAAACCAATGACGATTGAAGAAGAAAATATTCTCTCCGCCATTGATGCGGCCATGGATACCTCCATCAATCTCTTTTCTCTTCGCAGAGGCGGTCTGGATTTGAATTCTGGCAATTCATACGTGGAAAGACAAAAAGAGAGAGTTCCGCTCATTCTCAACTGGCTCACTCCATGGGTGAAAACGCTGGATCAAAAAAACACACCACACTGGAATTTCCTGACGATGAGTCTTTACTCATATCTTTTCTGGGGCGAATACAGAGGGATTCTGGATCTCACAGACTTTCCAGAGCACAAGCAGTTTCTTGAAAAGTTCAAGAATGCTCCAGGTGTGCACGAGACGACTCCGCCACCGGCTTAAGCGGCCTCTTTCAATTTCTTTTTGTCTTTTTGATTTTCGCTGATGATGTCTTCGATCTTCATGCGTTCCAGGAAGTTTGAGAACGCCATCCAGACGGCAAGACCGTTTAAATCGCGGATCTGAGGCGGAAGATATTTGGGAAGAGCAATGACTCCTTCGCGGTGATATTGTTCAAGCACCGGAAGATCTTCCAGCGTTGCTTTTCCGGCAAAGAGAAAGGGAATCAAATCAGCGCGTCCTTCCTGAATCGTCGAGCGGATAAAATTATAAATTTCAACGAAGCCTTTCAAATAAGCAATGTCTTTGGTAAACGGCGATCCGCCTTCAAGGCTCGCTCCTCTGAAAATGCGGCCGGCATTTCTCATCGCCTGCATATCGGTCTGACCTTTTTCGCGGTAGAAGTTGATGACTTCAATAAGATTGGCGCCTTCTTCGGCCATCTGGCAGGCAATGAGGCGGTCGTTCAAGCGCTTAGCCCTGCTCGGAAAGAGAGCGAAGTTGAAAAGTTCCATAATGACGGCGAGGCCTTCCTGCGTGACAGTTGAACACGGCGGACCTTTCGCGAGCCATTTGGCGTAAGGCTGATTTTGTCCGTTGATGGTTGTTCCCAAATGAACCCACCCTTCGTGCACTTCGAACGTGTGAACGTCTCGCGGAGAAAACATCATCCCGTTTTTGATTTTGATATAGTCGGCACCGGCAGACGCATCAGAGACAATTCCGTCGGCAATTTTAATTTTGATATTTTCGCCTTGAAAAAATTTTCCCAATCTTTCCTGCAATTGATCTACAACCATCTGAGCAGTGAGATTTTTTTCAAAGTTCTCGCCCATTTTTGTTTCGTGAAGCGAGTTGAGAGAATGCGCCATCGTTCGCGCGAGATCAGATAATTTAGTTTTACCGTCCCCCATGATTTCAGTGGGAGAGCCGTAAAGTTTTTTGGAGTAATCGTAAAATTCAGGTTTTCCTCTTGCCATCAGCATGCGGACAACATCTTCATACTGTCGGCAGTTGCGGGTGAGGATTTGTCCCAAAGGATCCGTCGCTCCCAGCTCTTTCTGGATCAGAAGTCTGAGTTGCTTGAATTCCTGCAGTTTTTTTTCAGCGTCGTATTTGAGAGGGCGATTGCTGTAATCTATTTTGGGAATGTCTTTGAAATTGGATTTGATGATTGCCGCTTCAGTTTCTTCAGTCCATTTGACGGAGTCCAGAATCTGAATGGGCTTTTGGGCCTGATTCAAAAGCAGCGAGAGATCGAGAATTTTGTTTTTATACTTTAAATCACTCAAGGCTTATTCTCGATGAAGTCAATATTATGGCCGTAGCCCCAGAATTTTTTATCTTTCGCCACTTTTGCAGAAGGACCTTTTAAGACCTCTGCTTCCACTGTATAAAAACTGTTTCCTGTTTCAGGTTTTGAAAATTTGATTTCGATGATCTGTTCTTCGCCCTCAGCAGGTAAAGGAAGTTTTTTGAAATTCAGATCGAGTTCTTCTTCTTCGTACACGGTATGACGGAACATACATTCGACAATAAGTGAGCCGTTATAAGGGTTGCTTCCCATAAAGACTTTCGCGCATTCGCTGTGTCCGTTTTTGAATTTGAGCGTCGTTTTAAGAGGTGTGTCTTTTGTTCGCTTCAGGTGATAGATGTAGGCCACATTGTTTTTATAGAGAAGTGGGATTCCCAGATCTTCAGTTTTGTTTTTGAGTTCAAGTTTTTTATCGGGTTCAATCGTTTTGCAGTTCTGGCAATCAGCGGCGATAGTCCCCGCTTTATCCAGCTTTTTTTCCAGTCCTGTGACGTTTTTAATCGCCTCGGTCAATTCCGCGGGATTAACCTCTTCCCCATTCGCAGAACAGGTCAGGAGCAAGGTGAATATGAACATAAGAGTTTGCTTTTTCACTGTAGACTTATCGGCCAAGGCAGAGATAAACTTGAGCAAATCTGTTCACTAAACAAAGCATCACCTAACGCATGAAAAACAGGAACGGTTCCTACAAAAAATTGCTTATGACCAGCGAGACTCTCGAGTCCAGAAGGCCGTATCTGGCCTTGGCGCTGAATGAAATGAAAGGCCTGGAGCTTTCTGAAGCAGATTTTACGACGCTCTATATTCTCCTCTATCTTCGCCTGCGCTCGCCTAAAAACTGGCTGCAGCGCCAGCAGGTTTCAAGTGCTGTTCCGGCAAAAAAATTATTAGAGATTATCCCGGCGAGTTTTGAACTCACTGACTGGGAAAAAGAAAAACTAAAAGATGTGACAGGTGCACAACTTTTTTCTGATTTCACACTAAAAGGCATTCCTCAATCCGTAAACCGCGCGATGGTGAACTGGTATGAAGGAAAGTGGAAAATAAAAATGCTGGATTATATTCCTTCCTCGCGCGAGCTTCTTCGCCTGCAAGTGAAGAACACCAGATGCATAACCGTGATGACTGAAAAAGAGAATTGCGCAAAGATTGTTTTGGGCTCTCGCGATCCCTTGAGCTTTGTTCTTCACGATCTCATGCATGCGGATCAATTTTTTTCTCAGGACGTATCTCTTAAAGGTCAGCTTGGTTTTTATTCATTGATCAACGCGATTTATGACAAAGAAGAAACGAAGAGCTTACTTAAAAAAGATTCGGACTTTAAAAAAGAATTTGAATACGTGGCCTCTGACATGAACGCGTATGTGATTCATCTTTTCAAATGTCTCAAGTCGAGCATTGCCAGAACGGATGAAAGTTATTTTGATAAACTGCAGTTGTGGTGGCAGATGAGTGAGGAAGAAAAGAGATCTTCGCAAAAACTCAACACACCGGATTTTAATAGTGAAGATGAAATGGTGTTGAAATCTTTTTTTGAAAGACACCAGGAGATTGTGGCTTGAAAAATATTTTGATTTTAAACGGAAGTCTCGGCGGGGCCAAAGGCAATACATCAGTATTGATCAAGGAAGCCACTCGCCTTCTCGGGACGCACTCAGCGAATGTGGATGTGTTGCATCTGGATGATGAAACGGCCCTGGATGAGTTGGAGAGAAAACTTCTCTGGGCAGAAGGATTTATTTTCACCACGGGAACGTATTGGGATTCGTGGGGAAGCCCGATGCAGAAGTTTCTGGAAGTGAGCACGGCGTTTGAGGCCGGTGCGGCCTTTTTATTCAAGCCGGCCGCAGTGATGATCACAATGCACTCGGTGGGCGGAAAAAGTGTGTTATCGAGGCTTCAGGGCGTTTTAAACACGATTGGCGTGGCCATTCCGCCAATGAGTGGGCTTGTGTATGCGCTTTCCACTCACCTGGCGATGAATTCCAGTGAGCAAAGTTTTAATGCGGATTTCTGGAGTATGGAAGATGTGGAGATTGTCGTTCACAATCTGATGACAGCCGTGAATAAGAAACATGATTACAAGGCCTGGCCTGTGGATCGCAAAGATCCTAAGCGCCGTTGGTTGAATGAATAGAATAAAGTAAAAAAAAACTTAAGGAGATAAAAATGGTTTCAGAAATATTTGACCCGAAAAAATGGATTGAAGTTCCAGGTTTTAAATTTAAAGACATCACTTATCACCGCGCGGTTGATCAGGGCACAGTGAGAATTGCGATCAACAGACCGGAAGTGAGAAATGCGTTCAGACCCAATACGGTTGATGAATTGTATCTCGCTTTAGATCACGCGAGAGTGTCGGCAGACATTGGAGTTGTTCTCCTCACCGGAAACGGTCCATCGCCAAAAGATGCGGGTTGGGCGTTCTGTTCAGGTGGTGATCAGCGCATTCGCGGAAAAGATGGATACAAATACGAAGGCGCTGATGAAAACATCACTGGCCAGCCTTCAAAAATCGATATGGCGAGATTGGGCAGACTTCACATTTTAGAAGTTCAACGCATGATCCGCTTCATGCCAAAGATTGTCGTAGCTGTCGTTCCTGGTTGGGCCGTAGGTGGAGGTCACTCTCTTCACGTCGTGTGCGATCTCACTCTCGCTTCAAAAGAACACGCCGTCTTCAAACAAACAGATCCTGACGTCGCAAGCTTCGATTCTGGATACGGTTCAGCTTACCTCGCAAGAATGGTAGGCCAGAAACGCGCCCGCGAAATCTTCTTCCTGGGCCGCAACTACAACGCCGAAGAAGCGTTCCAGATGGGAATGGTCAACGCCGTGATCCCTCACCGCGAACTCGAAAACGTCGCCCTGGAATGGGCTCGCGAAATGAATTCAAAATCCCCAACAGCTATGCGCATGCTAAAATTCGGTTTCAACATGATCGACGACGGATTAGTCGGCCAGCAGTTGTTTGCTGGTGAAGCGACTCGACTTGCTTATGGAACTGAGGAAGCGATTGAAGGAAGAAATTCTTTCGTTGAAAAACGCGCGAAAGATTATTCT
This sequence comes from Bacteriovoracaceae bacterium UBA6261, assembly GCA_002440825.1. Lineage (GTDB taxonomy): Bacteria > Bdellovibrionota > Bacteriovoracia > Bacteriovoracales > Bacteriovoracaceae > Bacteriovorax. The sequence goes on from DJVH01000076.1 coordinate 43,126, forward strand.
AAGTTTCCTTGGCATTACTAATTTTCTAAAAGGTGCTAAAAGGTGCCACTAGACTTATGCATGGCAAAGTCTGCTGGCACCTTACTTCCTGGCACCTTACTTCACCTTACTTCACACTATGTCCTCTCTCCACAAATTTGTTCAACTATGAAATTCACTACCGAAATTATGTTTTAAAATAGGCAAAGTACAAACTTGAATTTTATTTCTTTGTTTTTAATTAGGAGAAGACAATGAAATATGAAAT
>DJVH01000033.1 GCA_002440825.1 Bacteriovoracaceae bacterium UBA6261
AAGAAGAGCACCAGGCGACTCTGGATCTTTTGGATAAAGCACAGTTCGATTTTATTTATTCTTATGTTTATTCAAAAAGAAATAAAACCCGTGCAGCTAAAATGGAAGATTCACTTGATGATGAAACAAGGGGCAGACGCCTTCGCGAAATCCAGGCCCATCAGTTGAAAATCCAGGATAAAATTCACCAGACAATGCTGGGAAAAATTTATCGCGTATTGGTCGACGATGAAGGAAACATGGGTGGAGTGAAGAAGTGGAAAGGACGCACAAACTGTAACAGAATTGTCCACTTTAGACCTGAGAATGATGAAAAGAACTACAAATGGCACTGGGTAGACGTGAAAATCACATCCGCCACGGCCCTTTCATGTCAGGGCGAACTGGTTGCAGATCTAGGAAGAACAGCACCTTCTCTTCAAAGTAAATAATTAATGATCATTAAGAGGGGGAATTTCTTCCCCCTCTCATGTCTTCTCCTCAGTTGATAAAATAGAAACAGCTGAGGTGCCCGTGAAAACAAAAATCTTCTTTCTTTTTTTATCCTTATTACCAATATGTTCGATGGCCGGAATTTATGAATTAGATTTCGATTATGGCTACGATCGGCAAATTTTTGGAATCAACCGACAAAACAGTGTCATCAGCAGAAATTATACAATCGGATTTTCCAGCTATCTTTTCGATCTGACAGCTCTCGATTTCAACGTTTCAAACAATCAGGACCTGACAACTCAAAATGACCGCATCAATGTGGCCACTGGTTATGATCTCGTGTCTCAGATGACAAGAGTGAGAACAAATGTTTACGGCATTGGATTAAAACAGATGCTTGCAGGGCGTGGTTCACGTATTATTCCTGTCATCAGCGCAGGTTACGCGAGAGAATTTATCACTTCAGGTGGTGATATCACCGTCGAAAATACTGCAACAAAAGTTCAAACAGTGTACTACCAGACTGAAACCAAGCAGCGCTACAATTCAGTGTTTGGCTCTTTTAGTTTACAAATAAAATTGACCGAGAGATTCTCGTTAAAAGGATCAGTGAGAACGCTGTTTCCCGCATTTGAGTTTAACAAGGCCAGGGATAACGTGAAATACCTCGTCGGTTTTGCATGGATTTTCTGAAAAAATGCTTCTTTATTTTCTTCGTCTTCACTTTCTCTGGCTGCGCCAAGCTTGATTATATTTACGAGCAGAGTGTAGGGCAGCTGTCTCTTCAGACACGGGCAAAAAATAATGAAGAAATGCTGAGAAATGTCCGTGTTCCTAAAGATCAAAAAGAAAAAATCAAAAAGATTCAAGAGCTCAAAAAGTACTTCTACCGCTACTGGGGGAAAAAAGAGACTCCCATTTATTCTCAAACGACGATGTTGCAGGGGAAAGCTGTCACATACCTGGTGGTGGCTTCGGCCTTTAATGAAATTAAACCAGTCGAGACCTGTTTCCCGGTGATGGGATGTTTTCCTTATCTGGGTTTTTTCAACCTGGCATCGGCCCGCGATTTTGCCAAATCCAAAGAGCAGGAAGACTTTGTGACCTGGGTCCGGCCGGTTTATGCGTATTCAACGCTCGGTTATTTTACCGACACTATTCTTTCATCCTTCTTTCACTATAGTGATTATGAGCTCGCGGAACTCATTTTTCATGAGCTGTTTCACACAATTTTCTTCGTCAACAATCAGGTGGAGATGAATGAAAATCTGGCCAATTATTTTGCCAAAGAAATGATGGAAATTTACTTCAAAGATACAAATCAGCTGGATTATCTCCGCATTCAGCAAAAAGAAGAGACTGAAACCAAAGTTCTTCGCAAAACTGTGGTGAATCTCACTTCAGAGCTTCAGGATCTGTATCAGAAGCTTTTGCCAAAAACGAAAGAAGAAGCGCAGGTTATTCTGGAAGAATTTATGGATAAGCGTTTCAAGCCGGAAGTTATGAAAAAGTGCCAGGAGCAGAATATTGCGCCTAAGTCTTGTTTTCCTCTCGAAAGACAGTGGAATAATGCCAGTTTTGCAGCATTCCTGACTTATGAAAAAAAATCTGATGATCTCGAGGGACTACAGAAAAAACTTGGGTTAGACTTGAAGGGATATTTTACGTTCATTGCCAAGAAATATCAGGAATACGAAAACCAATCAGAGGTCTCAGATTTTTCACTGTACCTCTTTAGATAGAGGTCTTTCATGAAGACCTCTTTAGATAGGGGTCTTTCATGAAGCACATTCTGTTTATTGATCCGCTGGAAAAACTCAATCCCAAAAAAGATACATCACTTATGATGGCCGCCACAATGAAGGCGAAAGGAGTAGAAGTCAGGCTTCTTTTTGAAAAAGACTTTTATCTCAGCAATAAAATGAATCCTGAATTTCAGGTTTACGATTTCAATGCCGACTTTTATGAAGATGGCTGTTATCTCAAAAAGTTTGAATTACAAAAATCAGAACTGATGACTGTGGAACGCGATGACGTTCTTCATATGAGAATTGACCCTCCTTTTGATACACGATATCTGCGTTATCTCTGGATGCTCCGCTTTTATCAGGAAAAAGGAATTCGCGTCGTCAATTCACCAGATGGCATTTTGAAATTCAATGAGAAGCTCCATGCCTATGCCCAGCCATCTTCGCTTGCGACTTATGTCGGAAGCAGTGTGGATGAATTTCTCAAATTTGCCGATCTCATGAAAAAAGAAAACACCACAGAACTCATTTTGAAACCGCTCGATCTCTATCAGGGAATAGGGGTAGAAAAAATAGATATTCTACGTACCGATCTAAAAGAAAAATTTCAATCTAAAGTCACTGAGAATAACGGACCGGTTGTCGCACAGCCTTTTTGCAAGGATGTTGTGAACGGTGAGATCCGCGCGCTTTATTTTAAAGGAATTGAACTGGGATCCATTCTGAAAGTTCCCAAAAGTGGAGAGTTTCTCGCCAATATTGCCCAAGGGGCGGCTTTTCATCCGATTCAGTTAAGTCCCAAAGTTAAAGATGAATGCAACCGCATCTGCAATGAATTGCTTCGGGATGGAGTGGATTTTGTTGCATTCGATATCATGGGCGAGCACGTATCAGAAATCAATATCACTTGTCCGGGCCTTCTTGTGGAGGTGAGTTTCGCTCACAAAAAAAATCTGGCCGAACAAGTTCTAAGCCTGCTTTAGGCAGCAGGCTTGATCAATTTGGTTAAATCTTCAATCAGAACAGTTTGTTCTTTAGCCTGATGATCCAGTCGTTGTGCTTCTTTCGATGTGACTGAAGCAATATTGGAATTGTAGCTTGTAGAATCATTCAGCTGAGTCATGGCCCCTGAAATTTCTTTCAATCCATGCGCCTGCTCTTCAGAAGCGGAAGCAATTTTGGTAATCAATTCATTGACCAGGTTGATATTTTCTTTGATGTCTTGAAGTGTATTGCTGCAATTTTTTGCCGTCTGATGACCATTGTGAATTTGCTTTTTATTTGTTTCCACCAGTCGATTTGTCTGATCTTTAGCTCTTTCGACAATTTCATGAACTTTTTTGGTTGAACTTTCAAGAAGAACCCCGATTTCATCGGCTGAAGACCCTGACATCTGCGCCAGCTTTCCAACTTCTTCCGCGACAACGGCAAAGCCTTTTCCATGCTCACCAGCTCGTGCCGCTTCAACAGAAGCGTTGAATGAGAGGAGACGAGTCTGGAAAACGATATCATTGATGACTTTTGTTTTTTCAGAAATGGCCGAGATAATCTGAACAATCTCAGCGATCTCTTTATGACTGTCTTCAATTTTCCCAACGAGATCATTCATTCCATCGGCAATATGATCAATAGAGGACATTACCTCATCCATACTGCGCATTCCTTCTTCGGCGGCTTGCATACTTTGGGAAGAAGCATTTTTGGTTTGTTCTGCCGTCTGGTTGTTTTGTTCAACTTTGGTATTGATTTCTGTTATGGAAGCGACTGTTTCGTGAAGGGCAGAAACTTGTTCTGTGACCGATTCAGAAAGGTTTGTACTCGAGCCTGAAATCTCCACAATGGAGCCGCTCAGGACATTTGAACCTTCAGTCAGTTTGTTTACAACATTTTCAATTCTTCTTGAGATAGAGCGTGCTATGAACAAGGCGATTATTGACGAAAGAATGAGACAAGCGAGGGCAATAGATCCCACCATCCATCTTGCGCGCATGCTGATTTTATCACTCGATTCTTTTGCGGCTAAACTTCCTTCAAAAGAAATATCTGAGATGGTTTTCATCTCATCAAACATTTCGGTGTAAATTTTTTGTGAACCATTAAGAACTGCTGCGGCTTCCGCCATTTTGCCTTCTTTCCAGAAAGAGTAAAACTTATCGTGCTCTTCAACGTACTTATCCCAAAGCTCAGAAAACTTATCGAAAGATCGCTGGGTGTCTTCATCGCCAATCAGCTTGGCGAATGATTTGTTGTAAATGGTGACGTTGCCGCTGCTTTCGTCCATTCTGTCTTCGGAAGATTTTTTCTCCTCAGGACTTTTATCATCAATAGATTCCCACTCAGCCGTTCTGAACTTGGCAATGTTCGCGGAAATTTCTCCAACTTTGCTTATTTTGGGAATCCATTCATCAGTTAACTCTGAAGTATTTTTTGTGATCAACGTCATTTGATAAAGAGCAAAGACTCCAGCTGACGTCGTGACAATCGCGGCAAGCACGGCAGTTGAAGTCACCATCGAAGTGAGAGTCCACTTAAGCTTTAATATTTTCTTAACCGACATGATTGCTCCGGAAAATTGTTATAACATTTATAATTTGATCGACAAAAAATCGGAAACGTTTAGGATCAAATCTTAAAATTATGAAAATTTTATGGGAGGAATCATGAAATTATTTTGTTTAATCGCAGTTTCTGCAATGTTATCTACTTCTGCGTTTGCAGATTGTATGCTGACAATCGATCGCACTGCCTGTTCAGGTAAAGAAGCTGAAGCTAGAAAGCCGTACGATGGAAAAAATCCAACAGAAGAAAAAGGTAAAGCGACAACTGAAGAAGCTTGTCTAAAAGAAGGCGAGAAAGCTGCAAAGATCGTGAGAAAAGGTGTTCTTGCTAAGAAGACTGTTAAAATTTCTTTCGGTGGAAAAGCTCTTGGTGAAAAATCAGATGAGAAAGAGTGCAAATAATTTTTTAAAAAAAAGCACAAAAAAGAAGGCCCTCGAAAGAGGGCCTTTTTTTATTATTGTAATGACCAGGTTTCGTCTGTTGAATAGAGGATATCGAAGGCCACACATTCTGTTGGATAGTTTGAGCCATTCACAGGAATGTCGAGATATGGATTTGTGCTACAGCTGCTAGGAATTGTTCCGTAGTAAGACTGAGTTGTACTGCCTGATTTCGGTTTACATCTTGAATCTGATTGAACGTTGACCACTTCAAGGACAAGCGGATCAGAACTTGCTGGTACTGCAAATTTATAAACTCCGGAAGCATTGTCGAGAGCTGCACTGACTGTACCAACTTCACCGACTGTGACACCTTGTTTGTGAAGCATGAATTGAACTTTTACTTTTGAAGCGTACATCATGTAAGGACTGCACACTCTGTTAAAAGTTGACGTCGCATTGGCAGTAGGAGCGCGAGGAATAATTCTCACGTTAAATACAGCATCGGTTGCAAACATATTAGGCGAAAGGCCTGATCCGCTTGCCGTGTAATTTGATGAAGACCACCACGTTTGTCCGTAAGATCCACCACTGGCCTGAAGGTTGGAAACTTTTCGATAGCATTTTCCTTCCACGATTTCCTGACAGATGGAGCTGCCGGTTCCCCCAGAATCACCATTTGTTCCGTCGGTTCCATTTGTGCCAGTCGTTCCATTCGAGCCGCTACCTCCAGTCGTTCCAATTGGTGAAGTCGTACTAGTTGATGACGTTTTTGAAGACGTCGACTTCACGGAACACGCAGTGAGCGCACTCAAGAGGAGTAAAAATGTGGTTACTTTTAAAGTGTTCTTCATAATTCAAACCTTTCTTTTGGTTCACCTATCTCGTCATCTATTCGACTCTTTTGGGACTTTTCTTGAAATTAATTATTTCTTGAGTAGATTTGACGCTTAACCCTTTGAAATAACATTCTGGTCATTCCAGAGCGCCCAGTTGATATCATCTGGGGGAATAGGTAGAATAATAAGACACGATCGAGGAATGATCGTCAGAAACAGTCAAACGAGTTTAATGAAAACCGACGAACTACAAAAATTCATCCAAAATTTAAGCCCCGATCTTTATAGCTTTGCTTATGTTTTAATACCTGATGATCTTCAGGCTTCGCAATTGATGATTGATTGCGTGCAATCATATCTTGTCCAAAAAAAACCACTGATTGAAAGAATGGCCTTGTCCAAAAATAAAATAGTGAGAAATCTTCTGGACGAAACAAAGGCGCATCTTTTTAAAACAATTTTTGAACTTTCAAAGAAAAGATATCAGCAACTCAAAATGAGTTTTTCTGAAGTTGAACAAAATGGCGGTTTCTTTGCTCTTGAGCTCGAAGAAAAAGCCGTCCTTTACTTAAAAGAAAAAGCATCCATGGATCTTGATCAAATTGAATTCATCACCGGAGTGACGAGAGGAGAATTGCTCGCTCGATTATATTCCGCACGAATCAAAATGACGGAACTGATGCCAAATCAACAGCTCTTTACTGAGATCCTTCCGGATCAAAGTCGCGGAGGAGTTGCCTAAGTGTCACACGATCTGAGGGTTGAGCCGGTAACGGCCCGCCAATGTATTCATACAAAAAATATCTACTCTTTATTGGACATGTCTCCAAAAGATGAAGCCTATAAAAATCTGAGCAGACATATTGAAAACTGTCCGGTGTGCTCAAAAGAATTTCAAAAATTTCAGACAAAAATTTCTGCAGCTCAAGTTTATATTCCCAAGGCCGTCATGGATAGGGATCTTCGCCAGTCTTTTGAACGCGAAGTCAGTGAACTCTTCAAAGTTCTTCAGCTAAACGAGCGCGAAGCTCTCAAGCACAAAGTGAAGAGCAAATTCAAAACGATCGATCAGATGGGAATTGAATTCCTGGGAACTCTTGCTTCAAAACAAATGATCAAAATTTATGTTGTCGCTGCTGCGATGTATGCCGCTCTCAAGTACTTCTCATAAGATTGAGCGAACTCTAATTCACTGCAAACCTTTTACTAGTTCCATAAAAAATAAAATTTGGCTTTGGGCATATTTTTTCGCTCAATTAATCTGGATCTGGTAATAAGTCGAAAAACCTTTTTTGCTTTTGATAAAGCTCTTCGGTGGATTCGGTAGATTTAATTGCTTTAATGTTTCTTCAAAGAAGTAGTGAATATCGTCGCTATCTGATGACTTTAAAATTTTGACCGTAACGATATTTCCTTTTTCATCATAGTCAATTCTTCCAATCAAGAGATGTTTCCCTTCAAAATCTTTTTCAATGCCGGGTCTTTCCACCGAAACCTTGTCGTAAGTCGCATAAAGTTTTGAGAGATAACTGGCATAAGAGCGTTTGAAAAAAGAGTAGTAGGCCTTCTCATCAGAATTTAATTCATCTTCCGAGACGCCTTCCGGTCTTTCATAGCGAATTTCAAAATTAGAGAGTTTTTGCGCGACAGGGTTGGAATTGCTGACAGAGATATTGCGGTAAGCTTCCTGCTTGAGGGAATCTTGTTCCGAATTGCGTGCAATTTTCTTTTCTTTTTTAGGATTGAAATAGAAATGAGAAGCGCTGTCACTGGAAGTCGGCGATAGACCTGAAAGGTTAACCGTTGAAGGAAGCGAACTTCCTTTGGATTTCGCTGCTCCCGATTTATTTTCACCTTTTTCCTGCGGAGTTGCTGGTTTCGGAAGAACCGGAGCAAGATTTCCTAAAGAAAGACCACTTTGTCCTTTTCCGCCAGCTGGTTTGGGAACTTTGAGTTCATCGGGCTGGAAATATTTTGTTTTGGATCCGTTTTTCACGCCCACCCGGCGCATCTGTTCAACTTCTTCCGGTTTCACCAGTTCGATGCGGTCGATACGCACTGGTTTGGATTGAACAGCTTGGTTGGATTCTAAAATATTTAAATCCAGACCATTTTTCTTAACAAAAAGAAGGATAACCATATGAAAGACAATGGCCACGAGGAAAGAAACAGAAAGAGAGCGCCTTGTTCCGGAGTTTCTGATCATTTCAGTATGATACAACGGTCCTTTTGAAAATCACAGGGCAATTCACAGACAAAACAGCGGTATTTTTGACCTAATGTTGACCCGGAATCTATGAAAGGTACACTTTAAGTAGCGCCTATTTCGCATGGACAGCGAAAAGGATTTAAATCTTTGCAAGGATTGCAAACCTATGAAGCGAATACCATTACTCGAGAGTAAAAGAAACATTGCCGGAGTGTTGCTCCTGGCGGCTCTTGTAGCAATTACATATAACATTCAAGAAAATTCTACTCGCATAAAACGAATAACAAATTTTGAAAGCGGCATGCAGACCTGTTTTGCCCGAGTTAATCAGACTTACACAGCTAAAATGCTGGGTGAGACAACCTCAAATTACTTAACTCAAAATTTTCAAAATTTAACTGAGGAATGTTTTGCGGAGGGAATTTTAAATGTCGAAGAAAACTTTAAAACTGAACTTGCTCTTGTGGCAAAAAAGCTCAGCACTCTTGCTTCAAACGTTCACTGGTTTCATGAAGACATTCTTTCTCCAGGCTCGGCCCGTGCTATTGCCGGTGAAAGTGAAGGGCGTGATGTCGGATCACGATTTGAAAAAATTGAATCAACAAAAGATGAAATTTTAGAAAATACAGACCAGTTCAAAACGGAGCTTTCGGGAACTCTGAATAAACAGAAAAACTTTTTCTACGTGACGGCGACTTTGCTGGTTATCGTGATGATTTCTGAATTTATGAGCAATACCAGAAGACGTCTGGCGAATCAGGCCCGCGAAAATGAAGCAGAAGCAGAATTACTTGATCACGGCGGAGCTGTCAGTGTGAAAGTAGGTGAAATCATCCGTACAGCTTTAGAACAAAATGACCTGATTAATTGCTCCAAGCTTTTCGCCAATTATCACGCAGAACAAACAGTAGATAAAAAAGCGAAAAAGGTTTCTCTGGAGGCGCTTATCACTCCGGTAGGAACGCAAACGGCCGCAACAGTTAATGAGAAGATTGATAAAATTTGGAACGATGATAGCATTGGTGTATCGGCCGATAAATCAGAGGGAAAAATGTTAGTTGATCTAAACCTTGAGCAGATGAGTTCAGCAGTCATTGACTTGCTTGCAGAAAAACTATTTTCACAGGGTGTTCAACTCGATACAAAAATTCCTGAAAATCTGATGATCAAAGGACGCTCTGAAGAGCTTGAGCAGGTTCTTTATCATTTAATGAATTATGCCATCAATTCAACTCAGTCTGAAAATGGCGAGAAGAGCATTTCCATATTTGCTCATAAGTTAGGCGATATTGTTGCTTTTGACATGATTCATTCAGGCCTTGGATTTGATGAACAAATTCTCAAGCAAAGAGCAGGGCTTTCTCAGACGACTCAGACTCTGGATATTGACCTACAGATTTGTCAGTCTCTATTGGAAGAAATTCAGGCAAAAGTTCAGCTCGATAATAAACTTAATCAGCACGGCCAGATCATTGGTGGAAGAGTTAAAATTATCTTTAAAGCAGGCGAGAATACTGCGCGATTGGTTGACCTTAAAAAAGGCAGCAAAAAAGAGATTCTTGCTTCAATCAATTCTCAATCAACAGCGACTAATTAATTTCAATTAAAAAATTTAACGGGAGATCTGATTTCTGAGTACAACAGAAATCAGCTCTTCTGTTTCTTTCAGAAGACCTTCTTTCGAATTTTTGAGTTGCTCAACATTCTTTGTGACTGCAGTTAAATCGGCAAGAGATGGAATTCGTAAATTAACCAGAATATCAGCGATTTTTACGCCTGAAGCGTTTTGAAGAATGAACTTAATAAAGTGGTTCATTAAGCTTGAAGCGTGAAGATGAACAATGTCTTTATCCTGATATTTCAGAATCAGCATAGCTTCTTCACCATCATTTTTCAGGACAGCTGAAGTTAGTGGCAACTGAAGCTCTTCATGCGTTTTGATTTTATAATCAATATAAACATCGGCATTATTAGGATAAATCGCGTGAGTTTTTAACTTCACCAGACCTTCTGTGATCAAAGGATTGTTGAAGTTCACTGAATTCGCTTTATTTGTTCCAAATTCTTCCAGAGATGCTTTTAACTGCATTTTAAAATGCGACAGAAGACCCAAAAGGTGCCACGGGTAAGCTTCAGCATTCTGTTGAAATTGCTTTTTGACTTGTTCAAAATTCGCCTGAAGTTCCATCGGGTGCTGTGATTTGAGCTCGCCGATATTGATATCAAGCAACCTGAAGGCATTTTGAAGTTCTGCTGGCATGAACTGAGTTCTTGCAAAAAAGTTAGGAATCAACAGAGACTTCAATTTCGCTTTGAGCTTTGTCGGTCCATCAGACAGTTGCATTTGAATAATCTGGTGCCCGATTGGTGAGCTGAAAAACTCTCTGAAGACATTCAGATTGATAACCTGATTTTTTGGAATTAAGCCAAAATAATGGAAAAAAGCTGTTCCGTACTGTTCAACTTTCGCCCGGTAGCTGTCAGTGGTCGTCAATTCTATACGAACATTGAGCGGCTCAGTTTGATTGATAATCAACAGCAGAGGATATTGTTTTTCTGGACCGATTTTTAAACCAAGAAGTTCCGAAGCGACGCTCTTCTTCATGGCCAGGAAGTCATCCGGTGTAATCTGTTCAAGATGAAAGAAGGATTCAAGCGAAGTACAGGACTCCGTCAGGTTTTTGAAGAAACGAGGGTGAGGAAGGTGGCCATTGTCTTTAGAAGCAACGCTTGAAACAAGTTTACCTTCAATAATAGCGTCCTGATGAAATTCAAAACTAATGTCTTGTTCAATTTCATTGATATAAATTGGCGTAGTGACTGCATTTTTCTGGCGAATGAATTTTTGTAATTCTTCAACCAGTTTGTTGAATTTGTTAAAACGAGAAAGCGATCCTTTGAATTCAAAAGACAGACAAGATTCTTTTACGTTTTTATTCATTTCGAAAAGAAGGTGCTTGTTCAGATTAGGTGCAGCCGTTCTTTTTGTCAGAACATAAATGAAGTGAGCAATTTCACCTTTGCCTTTGAGCTCTTCAAGGCTGAAGCTCGCTTCAACTTTGAAGTCCTTGAGAAGCTGCTCAACTCTTTCGCTGTGGCTTGGAACGAAGAGTTTCTGGTTTGTGAAAACAAAAATCATTCCGTCTTTTTTCAGCAAATTCTTTTGGGCCTGAATTTGCTGAACCAGGAAGTGGTGAGGGTTTGCCTTAGGAAGTTCAGTCAGATTCAGAACAATTCTATGGTAAAGAGTTTCGTTCTGGCTCAGGTTGACATTTCCAAGATTGAAGAACGAGGCTTGAGAACCTGCAATTTCATCAAGGGCCGTCTGATATTTTTCTTTCATTATTTTGCAAATGAAAGGAATGATTTCGTATTTATGTTCTACGGCCACTCTTGTGAGGAAGCTCAGGAATTGGAGCTCCTGACAAATTTTTAGAAATTGTCCGTCGATAAATTCAAGACCTTCAAATTCCGGACAAATTAAATTATCCCATTGGGAAATTTTGATATTTGTTTCCTGAGCAAGCCAGTGAGACAGAGCAAAAGAGGAAACATGATTTCCACTAAAGCGAGTATTGATTGTCTTTGGAAGCAAACAAACTTTTTGCGAGCTCAGCGGTTTTTCTTTTGAATGAGGATGAAGCCAGCTTGGAAGCTTGATCAGCAATTCATTGACGAGAAGACCAAATGAAAGGTGCGAAAGTGAGTGCGAATAATTTCTGATTGAATAAATCTTATCGTCTTTAGGTGTAGAGATAAGTTTAATGAGTTCGGTCAAAGTGATATTTTCAAAAGCATCTTTCAGCTTGAGAAGAGAATCTTTATATTCACTCGACGGACGATACCAGCTGTATTGATTGATCTGAAGCGACTCAGCGATCAGTTCTGTGGAGCTGTCTTTTTTGAAGATTTTTCCAAGGAAAGAAAGAGGGTTCAGAAGAATGGCTTCTGTGACCATCATGTCTTGTTCTTTAGAGAGATCAAGAATGAATTTAATCCGGAAAAGATAAATGGCGACAGCGCGGAAACAGTGAATTTTTACAAAATCGTCTAGATGTTTTTTGATTGGAGAAGATTCATCCTGCATGTGCAGCCAGAAATCGTTCTGCTGGCCAAGAAGAGATTTGTCGAGTTTTGCATACTCTGCAAACTGCATGAACTCATTATAGGTTTGCTGCTTCATTGACTTGCTTGTTGAGCAAGATTTCTTAAACAATGAAAGAGCATCGATTGTTAAATTGTTCAGACTGTTTTTAATAACAATCGCAGAAGCGGTGATAAGGCCTTCGCCTTTCCAGCCAGGGATGAGAAATTCTGAGGGATTAAACGGACGAGCGTGAGAAGACGCGACTTCTCCCAGATCGAAAGCATTACTTGCTGACGATACCGAGTGAGCAGAGTCGATGCCCCAAGGCCAGAAGTTCGGTTTGCTACTGCCGTTGTCCAATTTTTAATCCTTAAAAAGACCAACTAATTCTATAAGTTAATGAGGATAAAATTGTGATGCATGAAACGATTTAAGTCACTCGAAAAAAACGATTTTACTCCGCTTTTTTTTGACGCAAGTATTTGATTCTATTACCTAAAGAATTATTCTTAAAGTTTTGGCCATGTGTCGACGAAGAGTTGAGAGAAAAGCTGAGAAAATCCTGGCTTTTGGTGTCTAAATGAGGGGCATTTATGACTGATATTTTTGATGAAGTTGATGAAATTTTAGGCGACGTAGATTCAGTTGTGGAAGACCCTGCTGTTGTTGAAGCGGAAAGCAATTTTAATGAATCTGAGCTTCAGGACATCATGGCCGAAATTGAAAGTCTGGAAAAAGATTTTGAAAGCGAGCCCGTTGATGCTTGTGCGGAGACGCCAGTTAAAAAAACTCAGTTGCAAGAAGAAATTGAACGCGAAATTGCCATGTCTCAGGAAGTGAGTGAAGAGGTGAAAGAAGAACTCATCGCTCATGTTGATACTGAAGTTGAGACAGAAATTTATACTGAAGAACCAAAAATACTTTCTTTTGAAAAAAAATCAGAACCAATCGTCACACCGGTGGCCCCTGTAGCAACTCAATCAGCGACTCATTCAATGAAGAGTTCAGAGATTTCATTTGCAGCCCAAGGTCAAATGAACCTGAATCTTTCTTTCAAAGTCGGAGAGGAAACTGCAACATTGTCCGTTGATCCAGTGCTTGGTCTAACCGTCACAATGAAAGGCGTAGAGCTTTGTATTAGTGAAGGTGAGGGATGCAAAGTCACAATGGAAAATGGTGTGAACTTTACAATTCCTTTGACGACTTCTCATTCCACTTCTAAAAAGAAAGCAGCTTAAATCCTTTTTAGGAGTTCGTTGTGAGTATAAAAATCCTCGGAGGATTCGCCCGGGGTCAGCAGCTATCCGTTCCCAAAGGCGATACGATCAGACCGACTTCGGTCATGCTCAGAAGACGCATTTATGATTTTTACCAGCAGCTCGATGGAGTTGTGTTCGTTGATTTATGTGCGGGATCCGGGGCCATGGGCTTTGAAGCGTGGTCGAGAGGAGCCGAACGAGTTTATCTCAATGAAGTCAATCGACATGTTTTAAAGACACTGGAAGAAAATCGCGAAACGATTCTTCTTCGAAATGATCATAAAAAGACCGGACGAATTATCTGCAGTCACACACCTGCGGAAAAATTTATCAAACACTTTCAGGAAATCTATCAGGGATTTTCTGAAGAGGAGAAGAGCGAAACCATTCTTTTTCTCGATCCTCCTTATTCACAAAAAACTATTTATAACGATGTCATTAAAGCGCTCACTGCAGAGCCTTGGTATTTTGGTCAACTTTGGATTGAATCTGATCCTGTCAAAGGGCTCCCCAAAGAAGAATGGGAGAAATACGGCCTGATTCCGCTCAAAATTTTTGAACAAGGCGATAGTTATATCTTCGTGACAAATTTTCCTGGCCCTTAAAAAATCTGTTAAGCTGTAATAGTAGATTTTTTTAATCACGGAGTGATTATGGAGCTGAGCTCGAGAGTCAAAGGAATGGCCGAAAGTGTGACGTTGAAGCTAAATGCTAAAGCGATGGAACTCACAGAAACAGGCAAACAGATTTATAACCTGACAGCTGGACAACTTCCTTTCAGACCACCACAGACATTTATTGAATCCATCAGAAGTGAACTCGATTTTTTAAAATCTTATCAGTACAGTCCTGTCGCAGGATTTACTGAACTTAGAAAAAAAATCGTGAATCATATTGAAAGCACCAGAGGAATTAATTTTTCTGCTCAGGGAGAATTTGATTGTGTCATTTCCAATGGAGCGAAACATTCTATTTCAAACATTCTGGGTGCCATTGTCGATCCGGGGGATGAAGTTATCATAATTGCTCCTTACTGGATTTCTTATCCTGAGATGATTAAATTCTGCAGAGGAACTCCGATTATCGTTCAGTCATCAATCTTTGATGTCTTCACACCGCCACTGACAGAAATCAGAAAGGCTATTTCGGAAAAAACAAAAGCGATTATCATCAACAGTCCTAACAATCCGGCGGGAATTCATTATTCTGATGAATGGATGCAGGAATTTGCAGAGCTGTTGGAAGAAAATCCCCACGTCAATGTGATCAGTGATGAAATTTATTTCGAAGTTTGTTACTACGATCCACGTCCGACCTATTTTTATCAAAAAAAACCTGAGCTACTTAAAAGAACAATTATTGTCGATGGAATTTCGAAAGCATTCGCCAGTACCGGACTGCGCATCGGTTGGTGTGTGGGGCCGAAAAATATCTGCAAGGGAATTGAAAATCTTCAAGGACAACTTACTTCAAGTGCTAATTCTTTAGTTCAAAGGGCCATGCTGAATTATGATTTTTCGAGCTCAGCACAATTCCTGGTTCCTGTAAAAAACCATCTTCGAGACAATGCCACAATCATTCGCGAAAAGTTAAAAGAAGTGCATTTGATGAAGTGCTGGTATCAACCGGTTTCCGCTTTTTACTACATGATAGATTTTTCTCAGACGCCGGCCTTTGCTCATTATACGAAAGACCGCAACGACAAGACTGACTATTCCGTTCAGATTTGCGAAGACATTCTCAATGAACTTGGCGTTGTCATCGTGCCGGGAACGGATTTTGGAATGACCAATTCCGCACGTTTAAGTCTTGTGCTTCATAAAGAAGCCTTTTCCGAAGCCATGGAAAAACTGGTTCAATTCCTCGGAAATGGTCCAGCAAGTGCCTCCAGACCTAAGGCGGACTAGGGGATTTTTTACCCCGATACCCTCAGGTGTTTGAAACGGCCATAATAGAGTTAAGGGGACCTAAACTCTATGACGAAGCCGTTGATTTATTTTTTTGTTTTGATGCTGTTCTTTTCGTGTGGAAAGAATGCAGATCAAAAAACAGCCGATGCTGTTTTGAGTGCAAACATTGCTCTCAGCAAAGGAAACTGTCAGTCTGCAATTGATGTGCTGGAAGAGAATGGACGAGTCAACGGCAATGCTGTTTATTTAAAAACTCTCGCTTCAGCCTATGCATGCCGTGCCGGTTATTCAACCCTTACATTTTTTACAACCGATATTTCAAAGACCGTTACTCCCGCTCCGTTGGGGGGAACGACGACGTATTCGACTTCAAGCGCAGCAGTAACGACGACTCTTCAAAATGATTCTTCATTTCAAGATATGCAGACTGCAATCAATATTCTTCTTTATGCGGGAGGAATTTCTTCTTCAACTGAGCCGACATCGGCAGAAAGAAAAAAACATTTCACAGACTCAGAAGTCGCAGATATCGATTCGCAACTTCTTTACCTGATGCTTGTTCAACTCGGACGCTATGGTTATTTTTACGGCGATTCAAGCGCGACGGGAGCGAAGGGCAGTGGTTCAGGAAGCAACACCTGTTTTACCAGCTACAAAAATGCTCACGCCAATATTCAGGCGATTCTAACCGGCGCGGGAGGAACATGCACGGATGTAGCAACGACCACTTCCGGTCACGCTCAGTTAGTGGAGACAGTGACAGCTGCAACCAGAAAAACACGTTTGTGCCATGGGGTTGTCCTTCTCAATAACATTTACGTTCTTTTACCGAATGTTGTGGCTTCGATTTTCAGCAATCCTGCCGATCAGGCAGCGGTGACTGCTGCTCTGGCAGCTGTATCGGGAGCAAAATCAGTAATGACCACCCAAGATACAACGACAGAAACTGTTTCTTCAACGCTTAATCAAGCCGTTTGCGAAAACGATACAGCTGTTCCGGTTGGTGCTATTGAAGGTTATTTCGCTTTGATGTTTGAAGGATCATTTCAATAATGAGAATAATTTTAGCATTCATATTATTGATTCTCACTATGCCAGCAATGGCGATGGAAATGAGTTATCTCGGACGAAGTCCAAGAGCCTTGCTCATGGGCGATGCTTACACCGCTATTGCCGACGACGAATACACTTTATTTTATAATCCGGCCGCTCTGGGAAAAAACAGGGGCGTGAGCTTCACTCTCATTGATCCCACACTGGGGATTACCGATGCTCTTTCGGAAATGGATCGTTTTAAAAATTTTCCATCGGGAAGTGGTGCGGCTCCGCAGATTGCCAGCAGAATTATGGATTTTCCCATTTATCTTCAGGCCGGGATTTTTCCAACGCTGAAAATGGGACAGTTTGGATTTACCTTGTTTGCGGATAATAAAACCAATGTCGTTCTGAGAAATGCCACTCATCCCATGCTGGATATTAATTACCGCTACGACCGCGGATTTATTTTTGGTTATGCCTACAATATTGGTTCGGGCGTTTTTTCTACACGGCCTAAAAAAAGCAATAAAACGACGACGACAGCGGGAACCCGCACGTCAATTGGTTTTGCTGTCAAACACATGAACCGTCAGGGGCTTCAGAACCAATTCGATCTTTTCGGCACCGGGCTTTTGAGCAAAATCAACAGTGGAAATGCAAAAGACATTGATTCAATCAAAGAAGCTTTAGGATATGCCAAAGGGAAAGCCTGGGGTTTTGACCTGGGAGCAGAATACGCTATTTCATCGGGGCGAAAAACACTGACGACGGCGATCTCAATGCTCGATATCGGCAGTACTCGTTTTACTAAAACAGAAGGTTCTGCAAACGTTCCTGTTCAGGACATGACCGTCAATGTGGGAACAGCCTTCAAGCAGGATTTCGGATTGTTTGATTACACTCTTTCTGCCGACATCCATCCCTTAATGGGGCCTGTTGATTTCGCGAGACAATTCCATTTCGGAACTGAGCTGTCTTTGCCTCTGGTCACATTGAATGCAGGATGGAATGAAGGCTATCTTTCCTACGGTGGTTCCGTAAAACTCTGGCCGGTAAAACTCACTGCTGGCTTCTACGGTGTAGAAGTGGGTTCGAAATTTAAAGAGCAAGCTGCACGAAGATTCATTCTCTATGTAAGTCTTTTCGACTTTTCAATCGATCTTTGATTCTCTACAATTTTTCTAAGGCAATCATATATGACGTATGATCATTAGTCCGACTGTTTTTGTCGGCTAAAGAAAATTTCGCCGCCATGGAGGTTTTGTTGAAAAAGACTTTTGTCCTGGACACCAACGTTCTTCTCTTTGATCCGACTGCTTTCAGAAAATTCGGAAAAAACACTGTCTTCATTCCATTGATTGTTATCGAAGAGATCGATCGTTTCAAAAAAGATCAAAACGAAAACGGCCGCAACGCCAGAAACTTTTCGAGATATATTGATGATCTTCGCGCTCTGGGCTCACTCGCAGAGGGAGTTGTCTTAGAAAACGGTGGAACGCTGATTATTTCCACAGACAAATATGTTGATTCAAAAGATTTTCCGATTGACCTGACAAAGAATGATAACCTCATTCTATCTTCTGCTTTAAGTTTAAAACTTTCAGGTGAAGATGTTCTTCTTGTAACAAAAGACATCAACCTTCGCTTGAAGGCCGATATTCTCGGTGTTCCTGCCGACGACTATGGACAAGTCGATGTCACGCTTGAAGAGCTTTATTCAGGACAGAGAATTTTTGAAGTTTCAGGCGAACGTTTAAAAGAATATGAAGCCAATCGATTCCTTGCTCTCGATGAAGATGAGCAAATGGGTGTTTTCGCCAATGAATATTTTATTCTTCAGGAATTTCATAATCCGAGAAGAAGACTTCTTGGCCGTTATCATCAGGGCAAAAAAGGAATCATTCCTCTTATTTCTCTTCGTGAAGGGATTTGGGGAATTTATCCAAAAAATATCGAGCAACAATTTGCACTCGATGCTCTTCTCAATGATGAAATCAATCTCGTGACGTTAGTAGGGAAAGCGGGAACAGGTAAAACTCTTCTTGCCATCGCTGCTGGTCTGGAAAAATCTATTGCACAGGGAAAATATTCGAGACTTCTCGTTTCTCGTCCGATTCAGCCGATGGGCCGCGACCTCGGATTTTTACCAGGGGACGTCAATGAAAAGCTGGCGCCATGGATGCAACCGATCTTCGATAACATGGATTTCCTTTTCAATCAAAACAGAAAGCAGGCGGGAACTTCTTACGAAGATCTAATCAACCAGGGCCTTCTGCATATTGAGCCGCTGACCTATATCCGCGGTCGTTCAATTCCAGGTCAGTACCTGATTGTCGATGAAGCGCAAAACCTTTCTCCTCATGAAGTAAAAACAATCGTGACGAGAGCAGGCGAGGGAACAAAGATCGTTTTAACCGGTGACTGCCAGCAGATCGACAGTCCTTATCTGGATGAAACAAACAACGGTCTTGCTTACGTTGTCGACAGACTAAAGACGGAAGAAATCATTGGTCATACTACATTGAGAGTCGGTGAGAGATCGCCACTTTCAGAGGTCGCTTCAAAACTTTTATAATATGGCGACAAAAAACGATCCAAGGTTACAGCGAAAGTATTTACGTGCTCCTCTCAAATCCGTTTGTCTTTACGTGGACGGGGAGCACGTCTTTAAAGCTCGCGTGCTGAATATTTCTGAAGGAGGAATTCTTCTTTCAGACCTTCCTCACATTCCTGAAATCAATTCTCTCCCTTTTGCCATTGATCTTCCTCAATTTCCCCGTTTGCAGGGAATGACCCTCGATCAATTAAAAGTCTTAAACGTCGATGAATTTCCGAGAACTATTTTAAAAACCAAAGGACGAATGGTTCGCTCTTTTGAGAACCAAAGTGCGGTCGATCGCGTTTTTATCAATTTTATCGGGTGCGAATTTTACAATCCTTCAACTGAATTCAAAATGGCCGTTTTCCACTACGTTGAAACATTTGCGCGCAATACGGTTTACCTTTTGAGCCTCTTTGAATCACTCGGAAACCGGACAGAGCAGCTTGAAATGCTGAGAGCAGTGGCGCACTTGCTGGGCTATGATCGCAGAATGAAGATTCCTCTTTTGCGTGCAAAAGTGTTGCACGATTATCAATCGCTTGAAAGTTTATAAGTGAATTCGGTTGGAAGTTGGTTGTCGGATGATCAGTTTTCGGAGTGCTGAAACAGATTCTGAGACTGATGTCGGATCGTCCAACGTCCAACATCAGTCTGAAGACTAATGCAGTTTATCTTCGATATTTTTTTTGAATTCTTTGACGGAATCAGCGAGATGACGTGATTCTTTTTCCAAACGATGAGTGAACTCGTTCATGATTGAGCGCGTTTTTGAAAAAAGATCTTCATCGTCTTCTTTCATCTGATTCATAATTTCAACTGACTCGTTCATGAGATCGTGAAAGCTCAAAACTTTTAAATAATCAGAGAAACTATTGTCTCTCTTGCATGTCTTCCATTGATCTAAACTGACAAGATTGTCTTGGTCCGTATTCATTTCCTAATTCCCCTCTAAGTGAAAGCACGTCACTATCGTTCAGGGAATGTGAATTTACAATCAAGTTTTTGTGGGATGAAAAAATTTCAATGGCTTCGCGCGTTTTCTTGTATAAAAACTTCACGAAAAGTAAAAAACACAATCGGAATTATTTAAGTGTCGGCTCCGGCTCCTGCCTCCCGCCGACATACATCCCATCCTGGGAATAAAAAAAGGCCGCAAAAAGCGGCCTTTCTTAACGTAAATGGGTCTCGAAATTACTTCAATTTGTTGAAGTATTCTTGAGAACCTTTTGGATCTGGTTTCATTGTCGCTTTACCTTTTGTCCAGCCGGCAGGGCAAACTTCACCGTGCTTAGCTGTGTACTGGTAAGCTTCTACTGTACGAAGAACTTCTTCAACATTTCTACCAACTGACAGGTTGTTTACTGTAGCTGTCTGAACAACGTTTTTGTCGTCGATAACGAAAACGCCGCGAAGAGCGACAGCATCGCCAGAAAGAACTTCGTAAGAACGAGCGATGTTCTTAGTGATGTCAGCGGCTAGAGGGTGTTGCATTTTTCCAAGACCACCTTTGTTTCTTTCAATTTGCGTCCACGCAAGGTGAGAAAAAGCAGAGTCTACTGAACATCCAATAACTTCACAGTTTAGTTCTCTGAATTTTTGAAGATTATCTTCGAAAGCTGTGATTTCAGTCGGGCAAACGAACGTGAAATCTAGTGGATAGAAATAAAGAACTTTCCATTTTCCTGCAAAGTCTTTGTTGAAGTTAATAGTTTTGATTTCTCCGTTGATGACAGCATCAGCAGTAAAATCAGGAGCAGTGTGACCGACTAATCTTGACATGAATCCTCCCTAAAAGAATAAGATTTCAAAAGTTGATTTATTTGAACCAATCAACTTTAAGACGAAGCGTTCTTTAGGGCAAGGCAATTTTCTCTCAAGAGTCTTAAAAAAACTCGACATAACATAGACTTAGGTGCGGAAAAAACTCGCGATTTTGATCTATTTAGTTAAAGATTTATGAACTTAGCTCCGATCAGTTGAGTGAAAACTATATGACCGACTAACCTAGTCCTATTACATCTGGAGAAAAAGAATGGACGTTAAAGCCTATATCCCAAACCCAATCGTTATCGAGCAGACGGCTCGCGGTGAGAGACAATACGATATTTATTCGCGTCTCCTCCTGGATAGAATCGTTTTTTTGGGAACAGAAGTTAACGATACAGTGGCTAACCTGATTATGGCCCAGATGATGTTTTTAGAGCAGTCTGATGCTGATGCTCCGATTCACTTTTACATCAATAGCCCCGGAGGATCGGTTTACGCCGGTTTGGGGATCTACGATATCATGCAACACATTTCATGCCCGGTTTATACGTACTGTGTAGGGATGGCGGCTTCAATGGGCTCGCTTCTTTTAACAGCAGGAGCTGCCGGCCATAGACATTCGCTACCGCATTCACGCATTATGATCCATCAACCGCTTGGTGGCGCACGCGGACAGGCGAGTGATATCCAGATTCAAGCGAATGAAATTCAGGATCTGAAAAAACAACTCAACGGCATCTACGTGAAACACTCAAGTGTAGGCATGACGATGGAAAGAATTGAAAAAGAAACTGACCGCGATAATTATCTTTCGCCTCAAAAAGCGATCGAGCTTGGTCTGATCGATGTCGTTATTGACAGAAGTGGAAATAAACTAAAAAAATAATCGGTTCACTATAAGCTTAAGGAACGAATCAATGACAAAAGAAAAATCGAACTTTGGAAGTGCTCTTCACTGTAACTTCTGCGGGAAATCCCAGAAAGAAGTAAAAAAGCTTATCGCAGGACCTGGCTGTTATATTTGCGACGAGTGTATTGAACTTTGTAATGACATCATTTTCGAAGACTCGCAAAAGAGCAATGCAAAGTCAGTCGTAGACAATGTGCCTAAGCCACATGAGATTAAAGCTCACCTCGACAACTACGTTATTGGACAGGATAGAGCAAAAAAAATTATTTCGGTTGCGGTTCATAACCACTATAAGAGAATTTCACACAAGGCCGGCGATCCGAGAAAAGGCGATGCTGTAGAACTTGCGAAATCGAATATTCTTTTAGCGGGTCCAACTGGTTCTGGTAAAACGCTTATCGCTCAGTCTCTGGCGAAGTTTTTGAACGTACCGTTTGCGATTGCAGATGCGACGTCTTTAACAGAAGCTGGTTACGTAGGTGAGGACGTTGAGAACATCATCCTTAACCTTCTTCAAAACTGTGACTTCGACGTTGAAAGAGCTCAACGCGGAATCGTTTATATCGACGAGATTGATAAGATCGCTCGTAAGTCTGAGAACCCGTCAATCACTCGCGACGTTTCGGGTGAAGGTGTTCAGCAAGCACTTCTTAAAATCGTTGAAGGGACAATTGCTTCAGTTCCACCAAAAGGCGGACGTAAGCACCCACAACAGGAATTCATTCAGGTTGATACAAAAAATATTCTTTTCATCTGTGCCGGCGCTTTCGTAGGTCTGGATAAAATCATCGAGAAGAGAATGACAAAAAGACCAATGGGTCTTATGTCTGAAAAAGTCGAAGGCGAGCAGTCAGTTATCGAAAAACTGGGTGGGATTGAGCCTGAGGATTTATCAAAATTCGGTCTGATTCCAGAGTTCATCGGACGTCTTCCGGTCAACGCAATGTTGTCTGAACTGGATGAAGCGGCCCTTGTCTCGATTCTGACAGAGCCAAAAAACGCTCTGACAAAACAATACTCAAAACTTTTTGAATACGAAGGCATCGAACTTGAGTTCGAACCAGCAGCGCTGAAAGAAGTGGCCCGCCAGGCCCTTGAAAGAAGAACTGGTGCCCGCGGTCTTCGCGCTATCCTTGAGCAGTCGATGCTCGACGTGATGTATGAAGTGCCGTCTAACGAAAAAGTCTGCAAAGTCATCGTGACTTACGAGTCAGTCTGCGGAAAAGGCACTCCTAAAGTCGTAGAAGGGCCACGTAAGCAGTTCGGACCTGCCGCAAGTACAACGACGACAGCGTCGGTGAAAAAGTCGGTAGAATCGGCCTAAACAGCTCTAAAAAATTAATTCTTTGAAAGAGGCTCCTTCGGGAGCCTTTTTTTTTGAAGGTGCCACTAGACTTCGCAATTGCAAAAATTAAATTTAACGATCTAAATTTCAATTTTTGATCCTTATTAAAAATATTCCTTTTATTTAACACTGTATACGAACTGATAATTTATACTTTTATTGCTTATAAAATCCCAAGGGAGTTTTATGGCAAAGTTAGAGCAGGATTCACAAATTGAAAGTATGATTTATATTTTTCGAGGACAAAAGGTAATGCTTGATAGTGACCTTGCAAATCTTTATGGAATAGAAACAAAATCACTGAATAGGCAAGTCAAAAGAAATTTAAAACGATTTCCTGAAGATTTCATGTTTCAACTTGATAAAACAGAAGCTCAAAACTTGAGGTACCAATTTGGCACCTCAAGTTTTGAGTACGGTGGACGTCGTTATAACCCTTATGTATTTACGGAAAACGGAGTTGCGATGCTTTCAAGTGTTTTGAGTAGTGAGCGTGCAATTGAAATTAATATTGCAATAATGCGAACTTTTACAAAATTAAGAAGTTTTCTGGCAATGGAAAATTCGAATGCTCAAAAAATTCAATCTCTGGAAGAAAATTCAACACGCCTTTTTAAAATAGTCTTTACCAAGCTAGATAATTTAGAAGAACAATTAACTCCCAAGCTTTCTCCAGAGCGAAAGAAAATAGGACTATAAAAAATAAATTATTCCGATTATCCTGAGTCTATGGAATCCCAGGATGAATCAAAAAAGCGCTACTGCTCAAAACCATTTTCACACTTCGAAGTTGTCGGAGACGGTGAAGCTCATCTCTGTTGTCCAAGCTGGCTGAAGACATCCATCGGCGATCTCAATCATGATTCAATGGAAAATATCTGGAATTCAGAAACAGCTCAAAAGATTCGTGCATCGATTATCGACGGTAGTTACCGTTACTGCGATCATGAGATCTGTCCGTACTTAAAATCGGGTAGACTTGAGACGCTTGAAGAATTAAGCGGGCCGGTTCGCGAAGCGATTGAATTTAAGCAAACTCAGATCGCTGCCAGACCAAAGTATATTCTTCTCGGCTATGATTTTTCCTGCAACCTTTCTTGTCCGAGCTGTCGATCCAAGAAAATCATGCTGCCCAAAGGCTCTCCAGAGCATCAGAAAGTAGAAGAGCTTACTGCCAAAATCGATACAGCTTTTATCAAACCGGCGAGTGACGAAATAATCGTTCTGAACATTA
Source organism: Bacteriovoracaceae bacterium UBA6261 (assembly GCA_002440825.1). Classification (GTDB taxonomy): domain Bacteria; phylum Bdellovibrionota; class Bacteriovoracia; order Bacteriovoracales; family Bacteriovoracaceae; genus Bacteriovorax. Next base: position 24,323 of record DJVH01000033.1, read on the forward strand.
CCGGCTCCGGCGATCCTTTTGCTTCCAATGTCTACCGCACTTATCTTGAAAATCTCGATGGAGTTAATCTACCACATCTAAAAATAGATCTGCAGACAAACGGACTTCTTTTTTCTCCCAAAATGTGGGAACGCATGAGTAAAATTCACGGCAACATCCGCAATGTTTTTGTCTCGATCGATGCCGCCCGAGAAGTCACTTATCCGGTCGTAAGAAGAGAAGGGAACTGGTCGGTCCTCATGGAAAACATGAAGTTTCTGGCAGAACTCAGAAAGCAGAAAAAACTAAATCTTTTACAGGCTAGATTTGTCGTCCAGAAGGCCAACTACCGGGAGATGGAAGAATTCGCCCGCACCTTTTTAAAACTTGGCTGCGACGTCATCGAATTTGCTCAATTGGTAGACTGGAACAGCTGGAGACCGGAAGTGTTTCATCACCAGTGTGTCTGGGAAAAAAATCATCCTGAACGCAAAGAATTTTTAAAGGCCTTAAGCAAGAGCTTTTTAAGTCATGAGCGCATTTTCTTGGGCAACCTTACTGAATTAAGAAAAGAGGCGATAGCCTATCAACTGGCGACGCTTCCTTTTATCCCTAAAATGCTTTTTATTTTGTCTCACAAAATGCAGAATCTCATTAATTTACTGATCTCCAAAAAAATTGCTGTCTCAAAGGCCCTACGAAAAAGACTGTAAAAAATTCATTCTGCCCTGAATTGATTTGAGCCAGTCTTCAACAAATTGATAAACCTTCCTCAAACATTTATCCGGATTTTTTTGTGACTAAAATCGCAGCATTTTTTTATCTTTTATTTCTCAGCTTTCAGGCAAGCGCCTATTTTGTTGCTTCTAATAAAGAAGAACTAAAAAGTTCACTGCCGACTCATATTCTCGTTGCGGGAATCCCGGATCAGGTCGATGAACTTTTTATTGAATCTCTTCTTACTCAAGCGCAGGTTCTTAAAGAAAAATATCCCCAGAATCAAATCGTCATCATTGGCAGAAATGAAGACCGGAAAATGGTCACCGAAAAAGGGTATGCTCTTATTGAAAAAAATCGCGAGCAGTTAAAAGATCAGGCGCTGGAAGATGTAGTGGCGCAATTAAAACTGATCAAATCCATCGACATTTATGCTCACTCCAATCCCGTTTCAGGCATTCTTCTGGATAAAGGGACATTCGTGAATCAGATCCTGAACGAAACTAATGATTTTTGGGGAATGTTTGGCGGAAAACTTCAAAAAGATTCATATCTCAATTTCCACGGTTGCAATGCCGGCCTTAAGATGGCCCCAAGTGTAGCAGCGAAATTAAAGGTGGCAGTTTTTGCCGCTTTAACCGGAACTGACTTCCAGACCATCTACAAAGATTCGTTCTGGGCCCATGATAAAGATGCTAAAAAGAGCGACCGTTCAGAAAAAAACACGCTTTCTTTTGCCAATGAAAAATCCTGTGCCGGAGGCTACTGCCGCCGGATGAAACCGGACAATCAATCTTATAAGGGTTATTGGGGGGACTGGACTGAAGGCGGATACCCGACTTATAAGATCTTTTGTGGATCGAATGATAATCCCAACTGTGCTTTCGGGGCGATGGAAGGGGTGATGAGCTTTCCTTCAGTTCTGCCTTCATCCAAAATCACTTCATTAAATGATTACAAAACAATCGTTCAGGATTTTATGTGTCCGTTTGCTTATAACAAGGACAAACAGAGCAAATGTATAGAAGCTCTCGAAGGCTCTTTGAATGGAAACAACACTCAGTATTCTCCCTTCGACGGCATTACTTTGAACTGCGATTTTGTGAGATGTTTTGCTCATTTTTCCTGCAGAAATTCTTCGAGTAATTCCTGTCATCTCGTGAATGAAAAACCCGGCGCCAACGAAACATTCACTAACGAATACAAATTCATTCTGAAAGCTTTTGAAGAAAGTTTCTCCCTGAGAAATTAAAAAAGCGGGGCCAAAATCGCACCGTCAGAACAGTTTAGTCCGATATTCAATCGTGCTCGATTTGTAAAAATTTCAACTAACCAAACCTTACACATTGCCCCTACTGATTGTTATTAGGAAAATGACCTGTTTATTGTCGGGGCATGGTCGTACTGCTTATAAAATTGCCTTGTTTAAAACATAAAAAAAGAAATAACTGCCGACACTTTTTTTTTGCATCTTCAGTAATTTTCATGTCATCATTTTATTAGACCCTTCAAATCCTATGGGGAAGTCAAGAAGTGACATCCTAGGGGCTAGAAGACGTAACTAATAGTGCAGGAGGTACTATGTCGCAAGCCTGGTCAGAGTCTAAAAAGTTCCCGTTACTTCCACTAAGGGATATGATTATTTTTCCTCACATGGTGGTACCTCTTTTCGTGGGAAGAGAAAAATCGATCTCTGCGCTTGAAGAAGCTCAAAGAAACAACAATGAAATTTTCCTAGTCACTCAAAGAGATGCGAGTGTTTTAAATCCGGATAGAGAAGATGTGTATGAAGTAGGTGTTGTCGTCAACATCATTCAGATGCTCAGACTTCCGGACAATACTGTAAAAGTATTGATCGAAGGAAAATACCGCGCCCGTTTAAAATCATTTGAAAGCGGCCCTGAAGGGTACTTCGCTGAAGTTGAGAAATGCGCATCAGAAACTAAGGACCCAGTTACTCTAGAAGCTACAATCAGAAGCATCAAAGGAATCTTTGAACAGTATGTGAAGCTTAATAAGAGAATTCCGCCTGAGCTTTTGATGAGCATTTCATCAATTAACGATCCTTCACGTCTGGCCGACATTATGGTCGCTCATCTAACGATGAAGATCTCTGAAAAGCAGGAAATTCTTGAAGCAGTAGAAGTAGGCAGACGCCTGGAACTTCTTCTTGAAAAAATGCAAGGTGAGATCGAAATCATCAACGTTGAAAGACGTATCCGTACTCGCGTAAAAACGCAGATGGAAAAGTCTCAGAAAGAGTACTATCTGAACGAGCAGATGAATGCCATTCAGAAAGAACTTGGACAAAAAGATGACGGCAAATCAGATATCCAGGAAATGGAAGAGCGCTTAGCTAATAAGAAGATGCCTGAAGAGGCTCGCGAAAAAACAGCTAAGGAACTTAAGAAGCTAAAGTCTATGTCTCCGATGTCAGCAGAATCTGCTGTCGTCAGAAACTACATCGACTGGATGCTTTCACTTCCATGGGATGAATATACAACTGACAATAACTCTGTTGCGAGAGCAAAAGAGATTTTGGACGACCACCACTACGGTATGAAAGACGTTAAAGAAAGAATCGTCGAGTACCTTGCGGTTCGTTCACTTCTTAAAGAAGAAGGGAAGGGAACAATTCTGTGTCTATCAGGTCCTCCGGGAGTTGGTAAAACATCGATTGCAAAATCTCTTGCTGAATCTTTAGGTAGAAGCTTCCAGCGAATTGCCCTTGGTGGCGTTCGTGATGAATCTGAAATCAGAGGTCACAGAAGAACTTACGTCGGAGCGATGCCGGGGAAAATCATGATGGCGCTTAAAAAAGCGGGAACATCAAATCCTCTTATCCTTCTAGATGAAATTGATAAAATGTCATCTGATATGCGTGGCGATCCTGCTTCTGCAATGCTTGAAGTATTGGATCCTGAGCAAAATAAATCGTTCTCTGATCACTATATCGAAGTTGAGTACGATCTTTCTAAAGTCATGTTCGTCATGACGGCAAACGATCTTTCAAGAATTCCTGGTCCACTTCGCGACCGTATGGAGATCATCCACTTATCTGGATACACTCCGCAGGAAAAACTTGAGATCGGGAAGAGATACCTTCTGAAGAAAGCGATCAAGAACAACGGACTTGTTGATCACGAAGTTCAAATCGGCGATACATGTATGATGGACATCGTACGTGGCTGGTCGAAAGAAGCGGGTGTTCGTGAGTTCGAAAGACTACTGAATACAGTTGTAAGAAAAATCGCGACAGAAGTTGTAACAAAAGAAGTTCAAGCAGGGAAGAAATTCAATGTCACTTCTAAACAACTTCCAAAATATCTTGGCCCTCGTCGTTTCGACTCAACAGATATCGAAGCGGGAGCACAAGTGGGACTGGTTAACGGTCTTGCGTGGACAAGTGTTGGCGGTGAACTTCTTCACATTGAAGTTGTGACTGTAGAAGGTAACGGTAAAATCCAGATCACTGGGAAACTTGGCGAAGTAATGCAAGAATCTGCTAAGGCAGCTCTTTCATACGTGAGATCAATCTCTCCTCGTCTTGGAATCACTAGTGAGTGGTATAATAAAAACGATATCCACATCCACGTTCCGGAAGGAGCTACACCTAAAGATGGTCCATCTGCCGGTGTAACGATGGTAACGGCTTTAACATCAGCGATCACTGGAATTGCAGTTCATCAGAATGTAGCAATGACAGGGGAAGTGACAATCAGAGGACGCGTTCT
>DJVH01000095.1:0-126904 GCA_002440825.1 Bacteriovoracaceae bacterium UBA6261
TGTAGTGTTTAACTAAAAACTTTCCTCTTTTTCAATCATATCACTAAATCCGAAATGCCTCTTTTAACAAAAGGAGGATCATTTATGTCAAGTTTAGGAAAGAGATGGAAGCGCAAAGTTTCGCGGCAATTTTCAATTGAAGAAAAGAAGAAGATTGTTGAAGAGTTTATTGATTCTGGATTATCCGCAAGATTATTTGCTCCAAAGTATGACATTCGAATGGAGACACTTTCTAAATGGAAGCAGCTCTATTTACATCCAAGCAGGTTGAAAAAAAGAACAATCAAGCGTGGTGGTCCCTATGCACTTCAGGAAAGATTGAATGCAGTTGAGGCCTATATTAAAAGCGGCCTCTCCCAAAGAGATTTCTCAAAGACTTGGGGTGTATCTGAGGTAACTTTGGGGCGCTGGCATTCACTTTATCAAAAGCATGGCCCTAAAGGTCTTGAGGGAAGTGTCTTTCAAGACACATTCAGAAAGTACAAAGCACGTCACCATAAGAAAATTTCAGAGAAGCTTGAAGAAGTTATCATTAAAACTAAAACTTCGAATCCTACATTTGGACTAAGAAAAGTTAAAAACTTTTTAAATCGATTTGAGGGGTTAAAAGTCTCTACAGGAGCCATTAGCAGAGTTCTCAAAGAAGAAAACATTCCTTTAGTCGAAGTAGTGAGAAAGCAGAAGCGCACTTCAGATCGTGTGCGTAGTTTTGAAAGAGCTACGGCAATGCAACTTTGGCAAACCGACATCACAAGTTTTGTTCTGGCACGAAATGGAACACGAGTTTATCTCACCGTCTTTCTCGATGATTACAGCCGTTATATTGTCGCTTGGAATTTACAACTGAGACAGACAAGTGAATTTGTAATGAACACTGTACTTGATGGCTTTCAGAATTATGGAAAACCGGAAGAGATTTTATCCGATCAAGGGCGACAGTATTTTAGCTGGAGGGGAAAAAGTGATTTTCAAAGAATGCTTGAGAAAGAAGGAATTAAGCATGTGGTAGCACGAAGCCATCATCCTCAGACTGTAGGAAAATGCGAAAGGCTTTGGGAGACAGTAGGACAGGAATTTTGGAATCGTGTTCGTCCTCAAGAATTATCTGATGCACGCGAGAGATTAAAACACTACTTCAATCACTACAATCACTTTCGGCCTCATCAAGGAATTGGAGGAATGGTTCCCGCTGATCGTTTCTTCGGTGTTGAAAGTGAAGTCAGAAAAATTTTAGAAGATTCAATTGAACAAAACTCTCTGCGCATGGCCCTGGATGAAGCGCCTCGCTCTCCAGTGTTTTTAGTTGGAAACATTGGAGGAAAAAGTGTGTCACTTCATGGTGAAGGTGGGCATTTAATTTTCCAATCACCAGATGGAGTGATCAGCAAAATTAAAACAAATGAATTTGGATTTACGCAAATTAATGGAGAAGAAAATGGACGAACAAAACATGAAGAAAACTCGAATCAAAAAAACGCAAAAGAGACGATTGCAAATGATGGAGAGGCCTGCATTGCCGATCAAAATACTTTGGCATCAAGCGAGCGAAGACCAGAAGAAAACCGCCCATCAGACGGGAATGATCATGTTAGAATATTGGATGGGAAGACTATCAAAGACGGAAGCAGCGAATGCGTTGAACATACCGGCGTTGAGGCTGTGGCAAATGTCACAGCAAGCCTCGACCGGAATGCTGGTTGGTCTTCTCAAGCAACCAACGATGAGGAAAAAAGATATGAAGATGAATCCAGAGTTAGATGTGAAAGCGCTTCTAAAGAAGATTGCGGAGCTGGAGAGAACGATAGAGATGCAAGATCGATTGATAGCGATCATGCGCGAAATGCCGGGACTCAAGGAAGTGAAAGAACCGAAACCTCCAAAGGAGAAGAAGATTGGAGAGCAGAAAGCGATACAAAAACGAGTTCAAAAGAAAGATCGGTCTTTGGCTTCTGGAAAAAGGACGAAGAGTAAAAATGGAAGAAGTCGCAATGAGACTGGGAGTGACGAAGCGAACTCTTCGAGCGTGGAAAGCAAAAGCTAAAAAGGATTGTGATAAAAGGTCAGGAAGACCTTCTTATACAAATGAAGATCATCGTCGTGCTTTACTGCTGGTCGCTCGTGAATTGAAAAAGCAAGGTTATCCAGGAAGCTCTGCGATTGCATCTGCATTGTCAAAAAAAGTTCCGCTGAGATTGATTCGTCTTTACGTTGGAAAAATTAAAACAAGACGAAGAATCAAATTGCGAGAGCTCCATCTCCAAAATCGAATATCGACCATTGTTAAATCTGCCAACGTCATCTGGTCACAAGATGGAACACATTTAGGCAGAAATAAAAAAAGATCGTTAGAAGCTCAGGTTATAAAAGATCGTGCAAGTCTAAAAGTGTTGTCTATTCTGACAGGAAACAGCGCTGATGGAAAAACAATAGTTGCCATGTTCAAAGAACTAAAAAAAACGCGATCATTACCACTGGTCTGGATGACGGATAACGGTTCTTGCTACGTGAATAAAGAAGTCGAAAAGTTCATGTCTGACGAAAAGATAATCCATCTGCGTTCATTGCCTCATACGCCTCAGCATAATGGATCAGCCGAAAGGATGATGTTTGAACTAAAAACAGCGTCCCTGCTGGGGAAAAAGACTCTTGTGAATGACAATCTTAAGGTTCACGAAGCCTTCACAACAAGCGCCTTGATAATAAATGAATACAGAAAACGGGCCGTGCTTGGATTTAAGAGTTCGAATGAAGTTGACGAAGAGATGCTAATGACTGAGCCCAATGTGAGCCGTGAACAGCTTTATGCAGAGTATGCTGAAGAGAAAAAACGACTGCATGAAAACCTATGTGGACGTGAGCTGCGAATGTGTGAACGCGAGATGGTTATGTGCTTATTAGAAAAATACGATCTGATTAACAGATCGAGAGGCATCAAGGAATATGTGGCGTGAAAAGAGGAAGTTTTTATGTGTTCACTACAACTGCATTTTGCAAAGGATCGATAAATACAAATCCGTGCAGTGGACCGGTTTGAATATCAGTGATGTGATTTTGTCCTTGATCAGGATCAGAAAAACTTATATGTGATGATCCTTGATCTCCCTGAAAAATATTTATATCGTTCGCAATAACAGTCGGTGCTGTATTAATTTAGGAACCAACATTGACATGAATTGTCTTTTGCCCGATACCTGATGGAACTGCATTGTCGCTAACTCCAACGATCAACGTATCGGGTCCAAGATATCCAAGTTTCGGTGTATAAGTTAAAACACCTTCTTGATTTAACAAAGCTGTTCCATTAGAAGGTTTCGCAACAATAAAAAAAGTATGTCTTTGGTTTACATCAACATCTGTATAAGAAATTTGAGTGCTAGCTGATTTATTCTGCAAAGTTGAAAAGTCATTTGCAACAACAACCGGTATTGAATTCTGTGTGATTGAAATGGAAATAGTTTTCTTTCCGACGCCTGCTGGAATGGCAGTGTCTCTCACTGCGACAGTCACATAATCAATTCCTGCATAGCCTGGTAGTGGAGAATAAGTTAAAAGTCCCTGCGCTGTTAATTGCGCTGATCCATGCGCGGGTTGAGTGATTATCAGGAAAGAATGAGCTTGGTTAGCGTCTGCATCGGTGAACGAAACTTGGGTTGTTACTGATTTACTTTGAAAAGTTGTTAAGTTAGTAGCATCAACGATTGGTATATTGTTTGGGAGAACAGTCACGTTAACTTTTTTAATTCCTGAAAGCGATGGAGTTCCGTCATCTGTGACTTTTACAGTGAAATAATCATTACCAATAAAGCCAGGCTTCGCCGTATAAAAAAATTTCGAACCTCTTATAGAAATTGTTCCATTGGCAGCATTTTCTTCTAAGGAATATTTAAACTTTTGCGGAAATGTATTGGGATCATTTGGAAAAATTTGTGAAAACCCAGGATCCATTTGGATAACCGCAATATCATTGCCTGAAGGATTAGGAGGTAAATTCTCCTCGCTGATATGATGCTGACTCTTTAGTTGAAATTTCTTATATGGGGATGCTGCTTGAGAAGAACTTGAAAGCGATAGAAAATAAATCGTGAAGAGAAAAAAGAATAAGGCCATTCCATTGGCCTTCGTTTTAGTAAGCTTCATACTAATCCCTGAAAAATTATGTTTGTTTAATTAAAGGGATGGAAAAAATTGCTGTCAAGATTGATTAATCACGTGTGCATACAACTCGACGGTGTACTTTCTTTCTAATGCATTAACATTAAAGATCTTGATATTAAATTTATCAAAAAAATATTTTATAAATTGTCAGTAAATTGATAATCGATTTGATTTTTGTATGAGTGAAGGACACTCCATGTAGAATCTTCGCCAAGATATATTTCAATGCCGTGTAAAATGAACTCGCCATTTTCGTTTTAGAGAAAGGAATTTTTCTTCATCACTTAGAAAAATTAAAAGATTGAATACAATAAATCTTTGGAGAATGGGGCCCTAACATTCAATCAATTCACAGGAGTTAAATTATTATATTCTTCACTTAAACCGCTTGCTTTCAATTCATGAGCTCCTTTTCTTCTGGTGTAAACCCAAGCAATTTTGACTGACGAAACAGCGATTTGAATACATCAAATTTTTTTTGGTTGCTTTCTCCTTGAATCATCATCTGCTACTGCAATTGCATCTTAAAATAACTCCATGCCAATCCTAACCGAGCTGGGGCCGAACTTGGCAGTATAAAGTTGTTTAAAAGGCCCGAAAATTACTTTAGCCACTGAAATTCAAGTACGTTTTATATTTTTTAAAGTACATCACTTTAAGAACACATTCTTTTATAAATCGCCAATTGAACTTTAGAATGATTTTCAATCCAATTATTTTTCTTAATAATCTCATCTATCCTTTTGCGCATGTTTTTTTTGATTTTACTGGAACGGCTTTTACATGCAAATTCCAATTGGGCTGTATTATTTGATAAAATTCTCCCAAGTTGTTCATTAATTTCTTCATTCGCACTACCTTCTAAACTTTCAAGTGCATTTAAATACAGCTCCAAACAATTTACACAGTCTTTAGTATTTAGAACACTAATCATTTTATTTACAGCTGGAATAAATTTCTCCTCTTGAAAACTCTCAAATCTATTTCTTCCTACTTTAGTATCACTAATAAACAAACTTCTCTCATCCTTAGAAGATTTTAATATATTGATGACTTCTTTAGTCGACACTTCAGCATTTGCTTTTATTGTGAAAAGAAAAATTAAAAATATCATTTTACCTCCAAATCAATCCACGGTGACGTCGGAAAACGTATCCATCTCTTCGTCAGAAAAGTTTATAGGTTTAAACTTAAGGGTTGTGTGAATGCGATTGCCATTTATTCTTTAATCATTGCCTCAAACCTTTAGGCAAATGACACTAGAGGATTTTTCTCTAGCAAAGGAGACAAAAGGCTGCTTTCAAAAAAAGTGTCATCGCTCTGACTTCACCTTCGAATAGACAATTCCTAAAGGTAATACTGTAACAAAGAAGGCTATCGAAAGAGTCCCTATTGTAATTGGGCCGCAAGAGAAAGATTCGTTACAATATGGTCTAACCTGATAAAAATAAGAAGTGAAAATTATAATCCAAATCAAGATAACAAATAGAAACCATTTCAAAAGCGTCTTTCTAGTTAATTTTTTTACTTCGTTTGTTATAAAGCCAATTCCTAGGCTTACATAAACACCCAACACTGTGGTCGATGAAATAAATTCAATCCAGCCTTTAATATCGTTTCCAGCCCAACCTAAACCAAGGAGAATGCCGAACGAAAGAATGTACCCAAAGATTCTAATTACCATGTTACTTCCTGTCAAAATTTGCACTCCAAGGATCCATAAATAATAAAGGATCTTGAGAATTAGACGATGTAGCTCTTAGCACTTGATGAAATGGAGTTACATTTATAATTTCAAAAGTCCATTTATCATCGAACTGCCCATTTCTGAAAACATCATTCACAATATCATCTAAACTTTCTTGCGCCTGTTCTCCACAGCCAAGCCATCCAACACCAAATGAAGATTGAAAATTATTTATAACTCCGTTTAGATATCCAGTTCCAGGTCGACGCAATCTTGATCTATTCATTCTATCGACGCTTCTCCAAAATTGATATCTTATCCTATTAACATCTACTTCGCTCAATCCAGATGGATCAATTTTAGTAATGGGATTGTTATTCACATAACGATATAGATTTGTGTCTTCCCCCGCAAATCCAATCGGATCTTCAGAAATAAACCGACCTGTCCGTGGATCATAATTTCTTGCTCTATTATAATAAAGACCGGACTCAAATTCAAATTCCCGACCTGCAAATCCATAGACCACCGCAGAGGAACTTTCGTTTAAGTTGAAAGCATCTTGAGCTTCCGATTCCGAAAGTTTCTCTCCAAAGGCACCAAAAGCTTTTTTATTCGTACTTGAAGTTGTGTTTAACACAGAACCAAGATGATCTGTAATGTTACTTTTAGATATTGTCGCTGTGACTTCGCCAAGGTGCTCATCAATTCCTTGTCCATCGACAAATAAAGTGAGTGCTTGATTTCCATTTTTAGAAAAAAGTATTTTTTCCTCATCACCAAGATACGCAAATGCCTGTGTAAAGTTTTTAGATGCCTGCCCACTCGCCATCTGTATATTTTTCGCTACTCTTCTATCAAGAGCATCGTAATAATAAAGTGTGAGGAGAGAATCTCCATTAGTTCCAATTGAATATTGAAATGTATTCAACTTCCCATTCAAGTTATAAGAAAAATCTTTTTGAGTTTTATCTTTCTCATTTACAATGGTTGTTAGATTTCCAAGTCCATCCACACCGTAACCATAAACATTGTAAGCATACGGTGATTTCTTATCTCCTACTAAAGCATTGGCGATAAAAGTCCCGTTCCCCCAAATGGAATCTTTGACTCTGTTACCAACCCGATCATATGCAAATTCACGACTGCTTAGTTGAGAATTTTCACTAATTAATTGGTTTGTTTGATCATATTTATAAATGGTCTCAAAATTTTCTCTTTTGGAAGAAACAATATTTCCCGCGTGGTCATAGGTTAAATCCTGCGACATTTCTATCGCATTCCCCTTGGTCCAATTTATTGAGTTCAGCCTACTCAATTGATCATAGGCCAGGGCCTGTTTTAGACCATCAGAATTTGTCATTGAAACCTTACGGCCAAAATCATCGTAGGCCATGAGTGATTCAAAAACTGGACTGTTGGCGCCGAAATAATTGCCAGAAGTTGCTCGAATCAACTGTCCGGCCGGGTTATGAGTATAAGAAATAAGGGTAGAACCATTTATCTCTTTAATTAGAGCAAGCTCACCTGTTGAATCATAGGAATATGTCAAATCTGATTCAATCAACCCAAGAGGGTTGCCTGAACTTACTGCCAGGGCTTTTGATCTCGTAAGTTTGTATGGAGGTAAGCTTTCGTGCTCAAATGATAATTTTTCAATTTCATTGTCCGCAGTTTTTAGCAGATCAGCTTCAAGGATTGGCTCATAAGAAAACGTTGAAGTTTTTGAATCCTCGACTTCATCTGAAGATTTTATTTTTTGACTTGTTTTAGAAATTAATCTGCCTAACTCATCGTAAGAGTAATTTGTAACTGTTTGTCTTGCTGCAGATGAATTAAGCTGATGGACCTCCCTAACCAAGTGATCAGCATCATCGTAAGTATAAAGAGCAATTTCACGAGCTGCCTTACTTACTCCTTTATTATCAGTAATCACTGTCGGAGCATCTCTGCGAACAACTCTACGATTTCCATCATACTCAAACCTGGTGTAATTTCCTTCTGCATCCGTCAGCTTGATTAAATCACCACGAAGATTGTATTCGAACTTAGTTACAGAACTGTCAGCTTCAATTTTTTGAACGAGTCTCTGCATAATGTCGTACTTAAAGACCGTCGTTTTTCCATCAGGGGCAATAATGGCCGAAGGTTTATCAATAACAAAAGAAGACGAGGTCGCAGCGTTGTATTGATATTGAGTTTTTCGTCCAAGATTGTCTGTAACTTGGACTAATCTATCTCTTGAATCCCATTGATATATTGTAACTTCTTTTTTAGATGCGCTGAAAATTTCCTTTTGTAAAAGTCTTCCAAGAATATCGTATGAGTATTTTACCGATGGGCCCATATTGTCTGCAATGAGAATAACTCTATCGTAATCATCATAAGAATAATTTAAAACTCTTCCACTGAGAAAGCTACGCGATGAAATGCGATATCTGTTATCATAAAAAAGTTTTTCTGGATTGTGAGAATCAAACTTTGTTAATTTTAACCCAAAATCATTTGTAGGTTCGGTAAATGAACCAACTCCATTATCAAATTTGATCACATTGCCAAAATCATCATACTCAAAAGAATTTCTAAGATCTTGTGAACTAACTTGAGAAATGTTTCCATTTACTGCATCAACTGAAAAAAAGACACTTCTACTGGGATATGAGATTTCTATCGGTAAATTAAATTTGGAATCATATGTTGCAGAAATTCCCACTGAATCTTCTGGTCGCTTGATTTGGGAAATATTACGATTTAAATCGTACTCAAAATTCGTGACGAAGTTATTTTGATCTTTGCGGTTTGTAACTCTATTTTGATCATTCCATTCTAAAAATTCTTTCCCACCGTCCGCATGAACTATTTGTTTTAATCTGTAATAGTCATCGAAATAATATTTTGTTGCTGCACCGGAAATTTCGCGAACTGTTGTCAAACTAGAGTCAATTGTCGATTCGTAGGAAAAGCTTCTTGAGTACTTTCCATTTTCCGATTCTTCTATAGCTCTTCCAAGTGAATCATAAGTAAATTTTGTAATTCTTTTTAATGGATCTATTTGAGTCTGCAACAATCCATTAATCGCTTCATTTGAAGAAATAACATATGAATACAAATAAACAGTATTTTGGAAATCTACACTTTTGATTAGATTTCCAGATACATCATAAAAATAGCTGTACCTTAAATTATCTCTCTGCCGCAAAACTGATGAAACAAACCCTTGGTCATTATAAGTAAAAATGATTTTACCTGTTTTTACATTATTAACTTCAATTAGACGTCCATTTTGACTGTAGTTATAATCAACTCGCTCTCCATGGCGTTCCACTTTCGATATTAATGCACCTGCAGGAGCTTCCTCTCCATTCTTTGAAAAAGAATAGATTGTTCCTGAGTTATCCTTAATCTCAAAATGATCAGAAAATTCGATTAACTTGCCTGTGAATCCAGCCGGTGTTTTAAAAGTTCCATCAGCTTGCTTGATAAAAATCCAAGGCAACCCATTTTCATCGCCCCATACAATATTCGACATTCCGTTAACAGTTAAGCCGTACAGCCTAGATTCTAAGTTTGAGTGCCAGTTTGGCCCGAACATGACTCCATCAAATGGCGACTTTGCAAGATATGTTCTTTTTAATTCAACATCCAATAGGTCCGAACGTGTTTTTAATGTAAAATCTATTTTAGGGTGCCACATCAAGCCTGTCGAAATATTGATAGGATCACCTTTGCAGGGTTGTGAATCTGAACATGAGTTCAACCCATTTCCTTCACTCGTTAGTGGTAATCCATCTTTGGTGAAAAGGTTTAAGCCGCTTTGGGAAACACGTATATTAGATTTAATAGATTTTAACTGTCCTGAAGTCTCTGGTGAATTATCACACTGTGTACCCGTTTTTCTTGTAACCACAGAACAGATCATAGGCAGGCCTTCAGGCCCACCATCTTTATTCATTATTGCATGTAAGATATAAACGTGCTGATCTAAAACATCTTCTTCTGTCCAATTGACCCTGCGACCAGTACACATAATAGGTGGTAAAGGAGGGTTTTGATATTCACAAACATATTTTGAAAGTTCAACAAGACATTTATCTTCACCTAAGGTCTTTGCGAGATCCAATGTTGGAAAGGTCTCTATTTTGTTCGTTGAAGGATCTTTCACTGTATAGCAAACAGTCTCTGAAAACGATGAACAAGGAAAAACCATAAAGAATAAAATGCAAATGACTAATCCATTGACCTTCATCTTGAGAAACTCCATACTTAAACTTATAAAATACTGTTTATTTAATTAAAGGAAGGTCTGAAATTGATGTCAAGGTTGATCAAGGAACTTGATACTAAATTAACCCAAATAAACTCCACCATGTCGTTTGAAAAAAACCTGAACAGCATGAAGCTGCTTCCTATACAGCAAAAGATTTTTCTAGTTCTATCTTTGTTAATTTTTTTAGCAAATGCTTCCACTCAAGAGAATAATACCTACCCCGCCTTTTTTATCGTACTGCTCACCAGCTTTGCTCTTCCAGTGTTTTCCAAAAAATTTCGGCAGATGTTCGCGAAGAATTTTGATTTAAAGATTTTTTTTGTACTCACAGTTGGAATTGTTTTAAGGCTTAATTATTCACTCTTCGGTTTTTTACACTTAAATTATCACGGAACATATTACCTTCACAGCATTTCAAGAATGCTGGGCTTTGAAGAAATTCCCTATGGTTTCACATACAATATTTTCTGGTATCCGCTAAAATATTTTATTGGCCTCTCAAGTGAAAAGTTATTTTATTCCAATTTATTGCTCAATATAATCACAGCGTATTTACTCTCGGTTTTAACTTTTCAATGGTTCAAAGAAAAAAGGATAGTATTAGCGATAACAATGCTTTTCATCTTGTCTCCACTTCAGGTTGCTATTGCAGCAACTGAATCGCATTTTATTCTTTGTAGTTTCTTTCTTATCTATTTATTGCTTTTAAATGAAAACAAAAACGAACCAATCATTGCTTCAACCTTGCCTTTCGCTCTTGCCTTCATGACTTTCATTAGACCAGGTTTTTTCTTTATCTTCCCAGCATATTTGTTTTACACATACAGACAAAAAAATCTTAAAAAAGAGACCTTCATTTATCTGAGCCTTGCCTACTTCTTAATGATCATTGTTCCGCTTTCATCGGCTTTATTAACTCTTAAAGATGTTTTTTTATCAAACAATTCTTTACTGCAAAGTAAACCATTCGAAACTCATTTGGCCTTAAACTTGTTCAATCCCAAATATTACTTTCCTGCGTTCCCTATTCTTGTGACTTTTGGAATATTTTTTTCGTTTAGAAAATTCTCGAGAGAGAAACTTTTTTCTCTATTGCCAATTATTGCCTTAGTCTTCATTGAAGCGATAATTAAACACAGCTACTGGCATATCTCTATTTATTATCAAACCATGATTGAAATAATGTATTTCATCTTCATTGGCGTCTTTCTATTAAATGTGGAAAAACTTGGCCCTAAAATTAAACTGTTGTCGTATCTCTTACTTTTGGTTTTGGTGATTTATCAATTCGCTTCCAGAATTAATATTTACAATCAAAAATTTGATGAACAAGTTGAAAGTCAGTGGACGGAATCTGTCCTGCCCGAAATTTATCGCTCAAAAGACGTTATTTTTACTTCATACAACCTAAATGGTGATTCAGAAATATTTAATCCCTATTTGTTTTACAATGAATCTCTGGAAGTCCAAAGCTTAGTCGTTTTAATCGACCAGGTCCTTGATCCTGCTTTTTTGAAAAATGCCGATATGAATTTTCCAGGACGAAAGATATTTTATAGAAGTTTATCTGTACCAGATGATCTTTTTGCAAAAATAGAAAGCGAAAGAGGACTTCAGGCATTAAAAACTTATTCTTTTGTATTCCATCAACGATTTCATTCACATATTGCAGAAGGATCTTCGGTCAATGTTGGTTTTTACCTTATGACCAAATGATGACTATCTTGCTTTAATTTTTGGGAACAATTTGGGAACATAACTCCCAAAAATATTCCCTATGACCACCAATAACCATCTAGAGTAAAAAGGAATATTTCCAGATTCCCAGAAGACTTTATGATTACTCCTAATTCTGACGAGTTAAGAGATTTGCGGCGCCAAATTGGTACCGCAAATTTTGACGAAAAAAGAAGATATCTTCCGTATCGGAAGAATTGCCGAAGCTTCCAAAAATCTGGAATGGCAAAAAAAAAGTTTAATGAAGAGAAGATTTTATTTAGCTTCACTCTCTTGATACGCCTAAGTTAATTGAAGGATAGTGACTTTCAAAGCTACGCAATATGACATCGGTCATATTTATATTTTCGCCTTTAAAATAACATGTAATGATCACGAGTAAAATTATGCTGATTCATAATATGAATACAGCAAGGACAAAGGTCATTATGAAATTCCCAACCTATTACGACAAAATAGCTAAAATAAAATTATTCGACCCTCTCGCTGACATACTTGGGTCAAGCGAAGATGGTACTTTTGAGTTTAGTTTTGCAGATGCAGTTCGCTTTGCAGGACATGGATGCCCAACTGTCGGTGGGGCCTATCTCATGACTTATTTCGGACTAAAAGCACTTTATCAAGAAGAAGTACCAACCAGAGGGATGATTGAAGTTCAAATGAACCAAGCAAAAGACCAAGGCACGACTGGTGTTATAGCCTCTGTTGTTGGATCAATTGTTGGAGCATCAGACGAAGGCGGATTCAAAGGGCTTGGTGGACAGTTTTATAGAAACAACCTCATTAAATTTTCACAGAATTTTCTAGGAAGCTTGAAACTTGTAAGGATTGATACAAGAGAGCATATCATTATGGAATACAATCCTCATCTCATTTCAGGGGATCCAATGACCGGAATTCTACTTGAGAAAATTCTTCAAAATGTTGCAACGGCTGAAGATAAACAAATGTTCTCTGCCATCTGGAATAGAAGACTGGAAGCTATAATGGTTAATGAGTTCTTTAACCCTAAATTAATCACGGCAAAGAAATAGTAATTATCACTTGTTGCTTATTCTTGCCCTGGCCGCCTTCTTTATGATGGCCGGTCTTTCTTATGCTCAAGCAACAAGAGTCATCAATGTGTTCTACGATGGCAAAAGACAAGAATTCGCTGTTAATACTGAAAAAGAAAACAGAAATTCAGGATTTATCAGAACGAAGAAAATTGTTCTCATCACTGAGAGAGTTTCCATATGCAATAAAGGATGCCTGGCTGAAATTAAGGGTGTCACTTATTCGAGCTTTGCCGTTATCGTTGCCGGAAATAAAATCGCCACAGTTGAAACAAATGATCCTGATAATCTTTTAACTAATCAGGCATTCAGTGTCGTTTCAAATTCGGGAAAAGAGCAACTCAGATAGACCTTTTTTTAAAACCAAAAAAAAAGGCCGCATAAAAAGCGGCCTTTTCTGTATCAAGAATTTTAACTTCAATTAGAAAGCACAGTTCGCAAAACCTCTGACGAAAACAAGAGGATCAATCCATGGATTGTTTGCATTCACGTATACATATCCATATTGTCCCGGATAAATATAAGCATTTTCCCAGGCTCTTCCCCAAACACCTGAAGCCACTTGTCCTTCTGCTTGAAGAGAACAGACAATCGGAGTTGGCCATTGATTGAAGACAGCGCATGTCCCTACAGAAGCATTAAACTGGCATTGAGCCTGTAGATAGAAAGCATTTGCCACGCTTGAAAGCGACACCATTAAAGAAAGAGCGATAAGCCATTTTTTCATAAATCTCCCGCCTGAAAACTCTAGTTTAAAAGGGTGTATACAAAAAAAGATGAGAAATGGAAAACCCCTCCTGTAAAATCTGACCTAAAACTTGCAAGTAGAGGAAATTTGAAAAAAGCCTACGCATCTTCAAGCACTAAGACCGCCGCTGGCCAGAATCACGGCCGGAATCAGAAGTTTTTTAGCCACAAAATTTTTGGGGTTTTTTCTTTTATTTAGATGCCTATCCTCCCGGTCATACAAGATCTTTTCACTTTCAAGCAGTAAAAAACTCCTGACTCAGAGAGGCTTAAAAATCTCACGTTATAATCCTTCCATGGAAAATTTCAGGTTAAAAAACCCGCTCAAGATTGTGTTTATTCTCATAACGATGCTCTTCATTCAGAGCTGTTCGTCCTTGAGTCCTAAAAAGAAAGTCGCTCATAAGAAGAGTCGAAAGTCTTCCTCACGTTATGCTAATTTTGATCGCAAGAATTTTCCCAACGATTCCATCGTCATTTCAAACATGATTTCCATTGTTCAGCCTGAACTGGAAAGTGAAGAAAGAGAAGCCATCGCGGCCAGCATGAGCAAGGCCCTCACTAAATATAAAGTTGAACCTCAGATCATGGTCGCCATTATCGATACTGAAAGCAATTTTAGAAATGATCTTGTCTCTTCCACTGGAGATCTTTCAATGGCCCAGATCAACTGCGACGTCTGGAATAAAGAATTTCTTCGCTTGGGACGTGAACCGATTCACACAGAAAAATTAAAAAGAGACCAGGTCTATGCCATGACCAAAATGGCAGAGATTTTGAAAATTCTAAAAAAGCGTTTTGAATTCAAAGATAGAAAATGGTACGCGCGCTATCACTCCGGAACGAGACAATATAAAACTGAATATCTTCACAAGCTGGAAATTCGCTTGAGAATGCTCGCGTCCTCTCCACTCCTCAATAATCCTGGTGTCGGACAGCAAGTCGACAATCGCGTTGCTCAGACCAATTAATTATTTCCAGGAAAGAACCTGATAGCCTTTATTCATGAGGCATTGATTGACGTAAGCTTTGCGGACGTCGCTGGGACTTGTTCCGCGCTCACCACCCCCCATGCCGACTCCAATTCCCACGCCGGTATTTCCCATTCCGAATCCCACTGATGTCCCCACCATCGTTCCATAACCAGGGCTTCCCTTGGCCGCCTCCTTGCCTTCTGGAGTTTTAAAATAATCGTCGGCTTCCTTCAGGCAGAGATCAATATCCTGCTTGGCCTGTTCCTGCCCGCGCTGTTTTAAAATCTCGTTGGGATAAAGCTGAGGCCTGCTATTAGACGCACAAGAGGCCAGGAAAATTATGGGAAATGTAAGAAGGAGTGTTGTGATTTTCGTTTTCATAAACCAAGTATCTCTGCCCGGTTTCTCCCGGTCAAAATGCAACGGCCCAAGGCCTTCCGGACTGTTTTAAAAGGACATGCAGACGGCATCTGTTTTGCTTTAGCTAGCCACACCCACTCGGGAGGTTCTCTCCCACTCACAACAACTCATAGGTATTTGATATGGAGGAAAAAACTATGCTTACAGAAAATCAGGGAAAGAAGACAAAAGCAGATGCAGACAAAGAAAAGAAAACCCTCTCCGACCTCCGGGCAGAAGTCATTAAGAAACACCCTGAATTTCACATGCATGTCTATGATTCTTTCGTTTATATAGATGAAATAAAAAAGAGCGATGAAGTGTTTCTTTTTCAGACAAAGCTCGAACTCTGATTGTAATTTTTACAGTTGGCTTGAGGGGAGCGCTGAAGCTGTTACACTAGCTTTAATACTCCCCTAACCTATGTGAGAACTTATGAAGAAGACTTTAGTTGTTATGCTTATGGCCCTTTTAACTCAGGCAGCATTCGCAGCGACAGTAAAAAAGCGCGATACAGATCACAGCTGTACTCTTTATAAAGTTGTCTCACCGGACGCCAACGGAAAATTAAAAATTTCTCAGGGTGAAATTATCATCAATCAGAAAGATGCTTACGGTCTTTCAATTACAGATATGGAAATTGATTTTACCAATCGCGAAGTTCTGGTTCAACCACAGATTAACGTTGTGTTTGGAATGAACAGACCTTTAACAGAAAAGAAAGCGGTGATCTCGGCCGACAATTCTGAATTCACTTTTTTAATCAACCAACTCAACAGAAAAGTTTTCTTGTTCGAGCAGATTTGTATTTCAGATAAAAATGAAATTGAATACGCAAAGATGTTTGAGACAACGACTGATCAGCAAAAACAAAAATAATCAGTACACTTCAAGAATGGTGTAGTTTCGTGTTTCCTTTGGAGTTTCGACTTCGAAGCTCTCCCCTTTTGTAAGCCCCAGAGCTTCAGACCCAAGTGGAGAAAAAACGGAAATCACCAGGACTGGCTCGCCTTCAATCGTGAGCATTGTTCCGCCGGATGTCGACGTGAGAAAGTAATAGCGCTTTTGTCCGTTGTGTTCAATGAGCGCCAGAGATCCCATTTGAAGTTTGGGAGTATTCTGCAACTCTGTTTCTTCAAGCATCTGGATATCGAGTTTAATTTCTTCAACTCTTTTGGCCTGAGCACCGGCGAGATAGGATGCTTCAATCGCGCGCGTATCATATTTGCCTTCTGATTTTAAATCATCGGCAGTAGCGAGATCGCGAGTGGAGTTCGCAGCGGACTCCACTTCGCTTAATTCTTTTTTTAAATTTTCGATGAGCAATTCTAAGATAAGTTTCTTATTGAGCATTCTTCTGAGTCTCTCGGTTGTCGAATTGAGCGCGTGAAGATTTGATTGTACCCCAGTTGCCTTCAATCCATACAACGATTTCTTTCATCGGATTCAAAATGCTCGTGCCAAGCTCAGTGAGCTCGTATTCAACTCTCGGTGGAACTTCAGCGAACATCTCGCGCTTTAAAATTCCATCGCGTTCCAGATTTCTCAAAGTCGCTGTCAGCATTCTTTGTGAAATGCCCGGAATGTTCTTTTTAAGCTCAGAGAAGCGTCCGCGCTTTTCCGGCATTCTGGCGAGGGTGAGGATGAGAAGAACGCTCCATTTGTCTCCCAGGCGGGTTAAAAGCTCTCTTAATGGACAAACAGTTGTCTCTTCAGATTTTGTATCGCATTTGCTTAAAAATTCAGCAGTTGTCATATGTTACCTCGATAGTGATCTCTATTGTGAATCAAGTATACAAAAGTAACTGACAAAATAAAAGTGATATTTCTTAGCTTTTTAAGAAGTCCTGTATTTTGCACTGGTTGGCCTTTGAGGCCACCACGTTCAGGTGGGAATCTGTGAGTTCAATGAAGTGGTGTGAAAGATGTTTGAAAAAGGCCAGGGGTCTCCCCGACTCGGCAGTGACTGTGCCGTCTCCATCCACATAAGTTTCTTCGCGATTAAATGAAACGCTTTTTCTTTTTTGTGAATCTTCATCGACGAGGGCCACTTGCACTGTCTTGTGTCCTTTCCCCCACAGATAAAGAAGTGAGAAGCTTTCAGGGATTTTTTCTTTAACCGGTGCCCTCAACAGATCATGAAATTTTTGAGAGCGATCCATTGAAGTCTGCACGAATTGACGTCCGGCGGGAAATTCTTTTTGGGGAATAAATTTGAATACACCCCAACGATTTTTTTCCCACGTGTCGGTGTTGTGAAGATTCAAGTGAACTTCTTTTTTTTCTTTCAGAGAATAACCGATGTCTTCACCTTGCGGAGGAAGGAACATGTAAGAAGATCTGAAGCTTGAATAATCTCTGGCCGATAATAATTCGCGATTTAATCCCTGCGAAGTTCCGTGTTCAGTATCGCGGAGTAAGACCATGAGTCCGTGAAAAGGAGCGGCAGCGAGAACAGCTTTTTTGATCAGGCGTGCACCTTCCCAGTTTTCTCTGGCGGTATCAACATCCTGAGCGCCATAGCGAAGATAGTATGACATGAGTAGTGCGCCGGTGCTGTGAGCGACAATGTGCAATTCATCGTTCTCAGTGAGTGCCAGACTTTTTATTTTTTGATCGATGCGTTTTAAACTCTCGATGAAATCATCGCGCCAGTCATAGATCGCAGTCTCGACGACAGCGCCTTCACTCTTTGCGAAGTGTTTTAACTGATTCAACGTTTTACCGTAGGAATCGATTTAAAAAAGCAGAGGGATAACATTGACATGAGTGAGAACTTCGCCTGGAATCAGTTCTTCACTTGCTTTTAAACTTGTGCCCGGAACGGTTGTCATCAGATTTTTTTTATGAAGAAAGAAATCTGAAAAGCGAACCCAATGAAGTTCTTTCGTTTCTTTGTTGATTAAAGTTGATCCGTAATAACCGGGAACAAACAAAATGATTTTTCGCTTTTGCATGTTTCAACCTTATTACAGCTGCAAAAGAATGGGTATGGATATGTTGTTGATCAAAGGCCAGACAAAAAAAACGCCCGGATAAACCGGGCGTGTGAGTTTTACTTAATTCGTTTGAACAATCTCGGATAACCGGACTTTTGATAGCGGTTGGAAATCAGATCGAAAATCGATGTGTCTTTTTCTTTTGTAATGTCGTTTTTCAAATCGAAATCGTCGATTGATTCACCGGCCTTGCCGTCTGTGGCTTCGGCTGAAGCGAGCTCTGCTGCTTTGTCTTGATCGGCTTTCATTGAATCGCTCAAAGACTTGTCATCAAATTTCGGCATAGATGCTGCCGGGATGGCCACAACCGGGATGGCACCTTTCGCGACTCCTTTTTTACCGGACTTGCCCGCCTGTGAAGCGTCTGTTGCAACAGCTGCACCACTTGCTCCTAAAGCATTTTTAGATCCGCCGAAGCTTGCAATCATCTGTCCAGCAGTCATGTTCCGTTTATCGAGCTCTGCTTTAACAATGCCATGTAGATCTTTTTCTAACTGAGAACTTTCTTTATTAATATCTTTATTGAGTCCTGCTTTCTTAAAAGAATCCTGCATATCTTTTTTTCTTTTTTCATAATCAGACTTAAGAGCATTTGCTCGAGACCCTAGAGAACTTGCCTCTGAAATCGTTGCGGAAGAAATCTTATTAGTCCCATTTAATCCATCAGTCATTTTAGCGACAGAACTCATCGTCGCTTGTAATGAATCCGGCATATTTTTAAAGTCTGGTTGAGAAAGAAGTTTATTTGAGAAAGACGGACACTTGTTAGGGTCATCACCAGTGATACACGGAAGTTGAGCTCCATTACCTTTTAAATCAATATCTGTATTCTCTGCTTCGTTAAAGCCAAGTTTTTGATTGCCACCTATACCTTTTTCAATAGAGGCATTATTTTGTCCCGGAGTCTGAGCTCCTTTAACTCCATTTGCGTGAGCGTACATGCTATTGAGTATGGCATCGATCTTAGCAATATTGCCGTCTATCTTTCCGATTTGATTTTGAATAGCACTTCCCGCTGAAAAGGCAAGGCCTGCGAGAACACCCCAAATAATGGCGCGGTTACCAGGAGAGAACATGAATGTATCAACTTTCAGTCCGAGTGTTGCTGAAGTCATCATAACGTATGAAACGGCTGCGCTTGAAACAATTCCCATAGGAGAAAGTAAATCGGCGTGAGCAGATTGCATGAATATTGTTTCAAAAATATTTGGTTTTTTTACGAGAGGAGCAATGGGAGTATAATTTTGATTGGCATATAAGGCTTTCCCTAATGTCATCATGTTAACGGTAAGAGGGTTCATACAAACACCTCTTGTCGTTTTTTGAATAAGGTCTCCTGATTTACACAATCCTTGTGCTGTAGCTGCTTCTGGGCAAGCTGCAGATGCTGTGGCCTCGGTTCCTGTTACGGCAGCTTCTGCTGAAGCATCCGCTGAGGCCGCTACACTCGAAGGTTTATTGACAGCTGCTGCAATTTCTTTAGCCGATCTCTCTGCAGTGTCAAATCCGAGAGGTTCTGGAGCTGCACAACAAGTTGGACAGGCACATCCTGCAACTGTTGCACAAGCAGCACAAGCTGCTGAACAAACTCCAATTGATGTTGTAATAGCTGTGCGACAAGCTTGTTGAGCCGCCGTTTCTGTAGCCCATAAATAAGTCGCGACAGCTGCTGCGGCTAAAAAGGCTGCAGCTGCTGCTTGTTGAAAGGTCTTTTTTAAATTCGCCGTTTTCTTTGCTTCTTCATAAGACTTGCGAAGCTTTTCAAGCAAAGCAATTTGCTGCTGAGTTGGTGCTCCTTTTCGGTCTCTTTCAATCTGCATTTCCAATTCTTTCAAGGCACTTTTATTTCCAAGAAATGAACTGACCTCACCGGCAAGAAAAGCCACGCCACCGGCAGCTGCCATAATCATATCCGTTGTCAATTTACATGAATACAATCTCGTGGTGAGCAATCCTACTGAAGTCATGACCAGAGTTGAACTTAAATCTCCACCTTCTTCAACTTTATCTGTTTTTAAAGTCTCTGCTTGTACAGAAGTGAATCCGATCGATGCCCCTTTAAAACTGAAGTCCAGCATGAGCAGAGATCCACAGAGGAATGAGATTAAGAGAGTTTTGTAAAAATATTTCAACATACGTGCCTCAATGTTTGCCCTTTATGCAAACTATTTTTTTACCGCGTCTTCCTCAAGAAGTTTTGGGTATCCTGATTTTAAATATCTGTTGGAGATCATCTGAAAAATAGATTCGCCGCTGTTTGTATTGATATCGTTTTGTCCGATATCGTAATTTTCTTCGGCAGCTGCGCCACCGCCATTTGCTCCAGCAACACCTGCGAGAGCTGGATCTGCACCAGCTTCTTTGAAATCTAAATCAAATGTTTTGTCTTTGCCTGCATTTGGATTGGCCTGAGGAACAACTGGATTTGCACCAAGAGATTTTTTGGCGCTCGCTGCCTGAGAAGCTACTGCTTTAGCATGGGCCTCAGCCATTCCACCAAGTCCCATACTGGCCAGAACTCTATCCCCTGACATCCCTTTGCTTTCGAGCGCTTTTCTAACATCATTTTTTAAAAGCGCATTTAATTTATTTTCTTCTTTATCGAAATCAATCTTTCCTTTTTTATTGCCAGCAAGCTGGTTATTAATTTTAGATTTCAATGCAGCTGCTGCTTTTGCAATTGCATTTTGATTATTCGCCATACTGTTAATTCCGGACAAAGTAGCGCCTGAAATACCATTAACACCGCTTAAACCATCACCAATTTTCGCTGATTGCGACGTTAAAGATTTGAAGGAATCAGGTAAATCAGAAAAACCTGGCATATTTTTAATTTGATTTTCAAGAGAAGGACAATTTGAACTTGAATTACTTGTTAAACAGTTAGTCTTAACCGCTGAATTAGATGAAAGAGATAATTCTGAAGAATTGTTCGTATTAAAGCCGGCCATTTTAACTTGCTGCTCTTGAACGTTATTAGCTTTAATTCCTTTTTGAAGAGCATTCATTTCCGCTAAAATTTTATCAATTTTTTTGATGTTATCGTCGATTTTATCAATTTCATTTTGTGAAGCTTTTGCTCCAAGGAGAGCTGCAGTTGTCATAATCCCCCAGGCAATAATTCTTCCTCCCGGAGTATAAATATATAAGTCAATTGTTCTGGATAGTGATGGAATCAAAGTCAGGAGTGCACCGCCGGCAATTCCCAAGAGGGCCATTGTGCCTGCTTCAGCTTTTGAAAAAAAGAAATTCAATGCTTTTTCATACAAGGATTCATTCTTATGCTCGACGACAGGCAATTGGTAAGCGTAAAGATTTTTTTCAAGTAATCTCAAGCTACCTGCTGGTGTGTCCAAAGGTTTACCTGTTGCTGCGTTTTTCTGTTTTTCGACAATATAATCTTCACAAGCAGCAAACACCATTGCCTTGGCATTAGCAGCAATCGTACCTGTGCCCGGCTTCGCGGCAGCTGTACTAGCAGTAGTTTCTTGAGGGGTGATTTTAAAAGCTTTTAAAGTACTATCTCCGGGAACCTCAGACTCGGCTGCAATTTTTGGAATTAACCCTGCAAGCGTCAGAACATCCGGTTTTGCTACTCCACACGCAGTTGCTTCCGATGCCCCTACTCCTGTTGCTCCACTCGCAATACAAGCACCAAGCTGAACTTCAGCTTCAGCGATAGAGGCTTCACAGCTTGCCAGTTTACCAGCTGTAGTAAAGTACTTTACCGCAGCTACTCCTGTGGCAAGGCCAAACATCGCAGCCGCACCCATTTGGAGCATCTTTCTCGTTTTTACTGCAGATTTTACCTTCTCATATGATTCACGTAGTTTTTGAAGAGTTTCAATTTGAGCCTGATCAATTTTACCATCACTGGATTTAGTAAAATCAGCATCCATATCTGAAAGTTGTTTTCGCAAATTCATGATATTGACGATTTCAGCTGCAACATAGGCTGCACTGGCAGCAGCTACAATCGACATATCTGTTGTCCACTTTTTATAAAGCAACAATCGAGTTCCCACAAACCCTACTGCAATCATCGTTAGAATCTGAAGAGCATTATCATCCTTACCTTTAGTCCCTTCAAAATGGTGAGACTCCGTCTTCTTATAAACCCCATTAGCATCGCGAGTAACTGGTGTTTTGGGAGTCGCAGCACCCATCGCAGGTGCAGTTGAAGAAGCAGAAGAATTATTCTCAGCAGTCTGCGCAAACGCAGCCATATCCATGATGGATAAAGAACCACACATGATCGAGATGATTAATGTTTTGTACAAATGTCTCAACATAGAACTACCTGCCATAATGTTATAAAGATATTTTACATTATAGATGGTTAAAGGCTTAAAAGATGGACGGAAAGAATGACCTATTCTAAGGATTTCGGTCGGATATTATTGATTAGTTTAACTGCGCGACTGCCATGAATTGTTGTCAAACCAGACCTTATCCTTATGATAATAGAGTGAACTATTTAGTAAGGAGACTAATTATGATTAAAAGAATTCCCTTTTTCCTGGCATTGCTGGCCATGATCGGCGGCGTGTTTATCGCCATCCTCTTTGCCACTCAAGAAGAAAAGTTTCAAAGCAAAATCGCAGCGGGTCTTGAGAAGAATGAAAAAATTCAAAAGATCGTTGATCCAACAGAGAAGGCTGCAAAAATCAAATCAGAATCAGAAAAAAACTGGCGCTACTATCAACGCTATCACTTTCACGCGACTGGGATCGGGGCCATGATGATCGGCATCCTTCTTTTCCTTGCTCGTCTGGAAGCTCCTAAGAATTTTGTCACCATTGCTTCATACATGGTAGCGATCGGTGGATTTCTCTATCCTTTCGTATGGCTGTTTGCCGGAATGTATGGACCTGAAATGGGACGAAGCGAAGCAAAAGAAGCTTTCGCCATTTTCGGTTATATGGGTGGCGTTTTTCTAGTAGGCGGATTGCTCTCAATGATACTTTCTTTAAAGTACGACATGAAAGAAGCTTAACCCTTAAAAACAATCCGGTTAGAATTATATTTTTTCGACTTCTTTCTCTCTGACTTATCCGAATACCCTCCCTTCGCATTTCGATACGAAGGGAGTGTTGGATCCGAAGCGCACTTGATTTGAAAATCAACCATCGATTTAAAAACATCCAGCATATTATCATGCTTATGTTCAAGCGACTCCATTCCCCTTCTCTCCAGTTCTGAAAGAAAAAAATGAATCGACTCAAGAGTAGATAGACAATACTCAGCAGGCTGCTCTTTAATCGCAAAAAGCGATTGATGAGTCGCCGTAAAAGACACTCTCGGAAGCGAGTGAATATTTTTTGAAAGCTTCATCATTTTCTTGGCGCACGGCCAGGTTCCATCAATGAGAAAAACGACCAGACGTTTTCCATTGAGATTTTTCAGAGGCTCCACATCGTCTGTTGAAATGTTGATCGCCCTCTCTCCCGGATACAGAACCATGCAATGATTGGCCGGATCGTTGAGAAGTTTATTCACCACGGGATCTTCTGTGAAATCAATCCCGATAATTAATTCTGAATTTTTTAAACAAGCCAGAGAAATTCTTCCCGTTCCCATTTTCTCTTTTTTGGCTTCCATCGGATGCATCAACAAGACAAAATGAATTGATGTCTCAAAGGGATGAATGAGCGGGCAAAGGCAATGAGATTGAATGCGATGGCATTTAAAGCAGAATTCTTCACGCTTGAATTTGAGAATGTTATTCTGCAAGTCTTGCTTGCGTTTAAGATAGGCAGCCTTGTCCATACTATAACTTCAACGCCCCATATGTTTCTTCATCAAATCCCATCGCTACGGTTTTTCCGTTTTTTTCAAGCACCGGTCTTTTGATCATTGATGAATTCTCAATCAAAAATTTTATCTTGGCAGCTTCTGAAAGCGCTTCGTATTCTTCCTTGTATTTTTTGTAAGTCGTTCCTTTTTTATTGGCAGGCAACTCTCCAAAAAACTCAGCCCATCTTTTAATTAGCTCTGTCGTTGGTGGTGTCTTTTTGAAATCCACGAATTCATAATTCACTTTTTTCTTATCAAGAAAAGTTCGGGCTTTTTTAACCGTATCGCAGTTGGGAATTGCATACATTGTAATCATCATTTTTTCCTGAAAATAATAACCGATTTATTGTCATCAAAAAGTTTTTCCAGAGCAAAAGTCTCTGCTAAAAAACGAAAGGTCTCTTGATTGTAGAACACGACATGAGTCGGATCATTTTTATACCACCAGCTTTTATAATCAATTTCCTCTTTTAAAAATTGAGTCATAACTGCCAGCAATCCACCCTCTTTCACCAGTCCCGTAAGCACTCTCCAATCCTCCGCGGGATTTTTGAAATGCTCTACAACTTCAGTAGAGGTCACAACATCGTACTTCTTATCCAAAAGGGTCTTGTCGTCTTTGAAGGCCGGATCGTAATTAAAAACCTTTCCGCCGAGCTGTTCAAGCAACACGCTTACACCTGGCCCCGGTCCGCAGCCAAAATCAATCGCCGAAAAATCCTTTGGAAGGTATTGGCTCAAGGGAACAATTAATTTATTCAAAAATTTTTTGTAACCTTCGTCTTCAATATTATTGTTGTGAAAAGCGTAGCGCTCATTTTCAGCTGTCACACTTAAATGCTGAGAGGGATTTTTGAAAACGAGAAAACATCGCGGGCATTTAAAAGCAATGCCGCAAAAATCTTCAGCAGGATGGGAACATAATAAGCATTTCACCCAATGGTGATACTATAGTTCCGCATTATTGGAAAAGGATTTTTTCTTCGCTTTATTTTTAGAAGAAGATTGAAGAATTTTACCCAACATCAAGGCCAGAGCGCCATTAGATTTCGATGCCATAAACGATCCCATGATGGCCATGTCAGCTTCAGATGTTTTAATAAGTCTCAATTGTTGATTTTCGTTTAGACCTTTTTCAGTAGAACACTGGCTCGCTTCGCCCAAAACGGCATTCGTGCGACACACAGACGGTCTGTCATTATAGGCCTGGCAAAGATTGTCTGAACCAAGAAAAACACATTTTCGGTCAGCGTATGACAATTTATAAAACTCTGCGCTGTCATTTCCCGCCTTCATTTGCTTTTGCAAACGGGCGTGATCAATCTTCAAACCATTTTCAACCAAGGATGCCAGTAAATGGGCTTCATCCTCAGTGATACTGACCTGCGTATGGCAGCAGCCAGCACATCCCGCTTTACAAGGTGAATACTGCTTAACAAGGGGATGAGAGAAAACAGAACGATTATAATCGTCAACGACGTGGTGAACGAACCTTGCTCTCTCCAAGGGAGAAGCAATTTTCTTTAAATGGTGGACAACAAAATCTGTGATTTTGGAGAAAGAAGCTTGTTCTTTCAGCTGATCATAGGTTTGTTTGGCAATCGCCGGTAAGTTCATAGGGTCCTCTGCAGGGCCTTTATTAAATAGATTTTAACACATATACGAAGTCAACCTTGTGAAGGGGGAATTATTTGCCTGATTCCCTTCCTCTCTCTATAATCCATCCATGAGTTTGCTCTGCACTTTAAAGAATATTCACTTAAGCTTTGGCCCCAAAGTCATCTTCAACAACGCCCAGATTTCAGTCTCGGTTGGTGATCGCATCGGTCTTTTAGGACTAAACGGCAAAGGCAAATCGACCCTTTTCAAAATCCTCACAGGCGATCTGGTGCCTGACCATACATCCCCTCCTTTTGAGTTTAATAAGGCAAAAGGCGATGGCGATGAGGCAAAAAGATTTTCACTCTTTTATGTTCCTCAGGAACTGCCTTTAGATAACAATTCCGAACTCACTTTAAAGGATTATTTCTTTGTCTTTTATCCTGAGTTAAAAAAAGTTTTTGAAACATCTCTTCATGACTTTGAAGAGCAACATGGATGGGATCTCGTTCATAATTATGAATCCTATCTGAAATATTTCGGACTCGAAGATCTCAATAAAAAAGTGCGCGACCTGAGCGGTGGTGAGCAAAAAAAGATTCTCCTGAGTCTTGGGCTTTCCAGCCGGGCGAATCTCATTCTGTGGGATGAGCCGACGAACCATCTCGATATCGACACCATCAAGTTGTTTGAAGATGAGCTCAACGCCACTTCAAAAGCTTTTATGCTGATTACGCATGATCGCTTTCTCCTCTCGAAACTGACGCGAAAAATCTTTCATATCCAGCACGGGCGAATAGAAAGTTTCAGCGGTTCTTATACGGACTACCTCGATTTTCTTCAGCGCTCGGAGCAATCTAAACTCAGCCTTCTGAATAAATTAAAAAACAATTTAGAGCGCGAGCAAGCCTGGATGAGACAAGGGATTAAAGCGCGCGGAACCAGAAGTAAAAAGCGCGTAGAAAATTTCCTGGATCTAAAGCAAAAAGTTTCCACAATTAAAAGTGAAGCGAAAAAAACGCTCGACCTTTCATTGCAGAAATCAAACCGTCAGACCAAAGTTCTTGTCGCATTTGACGACATGACCTTCGCCTATCCGGAGCAGGCTCCCCTTTTTGAACACATCAGTGGAGAAATTCATAAAGGCAACAAAATCGGCCTGCTTGGAAAAAATGGCGTCGGTAAAACGACTTTGTTGAAATTGATACGAAACGAACTCCTTCCCAACAGCGGAATAATGAAGACCGCAGAAAATCTTCAGATCCAATATTTTTCGCAAAAAAGAGATGAGCTTGAAATCGACCAATCGCCTTATGAATTATTAGGCGATGGTTCAGATTTTGTAACATTGCCTGATGGTTCTAAACGCCACGTGATTTCATACTTCGAAAATTTTCTTTTTCACCGCGATGATATTCACCGTCCGCTCAAAACATTTTCCGGCGGAGAAAAGAGCCGCTTGCAACTGGCGCTCAATCTGACAAAGACAGGTGACATTCTTATTTTTGACGAACCTACCAACGATCTGGATCTTGAAACGATCAATATTCTCGAAGAGAAGCTGGCCGAATTTCAGGGAGCCGTGATTCTCATTTCTCACGACAGGGCTTTCCTCAGCACGGTAACGAATAAGGTCTGGCTGCTGGAAAATAAAAATTTGCAAAATTTTGAAGGCGGTTACGATCAGGTCGCTCCTTATCTTGATCTGGTTGAAGTCGAAAGAGAACTGGCGGAAGAAGCTTCAAAGGCCGATCAAGCTCAGACCACTCCGGTCGTCGAAGAGACAAAACCCACTCAGGCAAAACTCTCCAACAAAGAGAAAAAGCGCCTGGAAACTATTTATGAAGAAATTGAATCGACTGAAAATAAGATTAAAATCATTGAAGAAAAAATAGCCGGGCTCGATTACACCAAGCTCGCTGATCCAAAAAACCAGGAACTTAAAATTCTGACGGACGCCCAGGCCGTTCTGGATGAGAGGTTGCTTGCCCTTTATGAGGAACTGGAAGGCCTGGAATCCCGCAATACCTGACCAACAGGCCTAGGCATCTTTTTCACCTTAAATTTTTTCAAAAAATCACGATAAGATTGCATTAGGAGTTGTCTCATGAAGAAACCGCTTTTTTCTGCACTTTATTTTATTACACTCGCCACAGCAGGTCTGACGATTCATCAGGCTTTCGCCCAACGAGCACCTTCAGTAGAACCATTGACTGAAGTTTCACTTGAAGACAATATTCCTAAAAAAGACCATACCGGTTTCGATTTTCAAAAGCAGGAAGTGGCCACACACAAAGCTGAGATGAAAAGAGTTCCGGCCAATATTGCAACGAAAACATCACAACCTGCGACTCCGTACTCATACATCGGTCCAATGATTTTTTTACTGGCCCTGCCGGCAGCTCTTTGGATTGTCGTAAGTAAAAAAATGAAGAATGGTGATGCTACAGCAAAAGTAGATTATTTTCCAAAAACACATCAGTTCAAGCCTTACAAAGTCGACAACTCCAGCCGCGATGTTGAAGAAGATGAGGACTATCCAAAAGCTTCTTAATTAGCGAACGTTTTCCATTTTCCATGTCCTTCATACATGAAAACCTGGCTCGTGAGATGAAATTTCACAATGAGTTCTTTGATGTCATCATCATTCAAATCTTGAAGATACACCTGATAATTTCTTAAATGGTAATGACCTTTGAGGGAGCGATATTCTTCAAAGAAAGCGGGGCCTTTAAATCCACTGAGTGTTTTGAGATCATTGTGATCAATGGTGATGGCGTAAACCCGGGACGTACTCTGCATTTCAGTGTATTTGCTCAAACCTTCATAGTAATACAGAATCAAAATGGAAGCCGAGGGCGACAAAGTCTTTAGTTCAATCCGGTAAAGTTCTGAATCATACCCTTTGGTCTCAAAGCGATAGGAAAAGATTTTTTTACGCTCACCTGCTTTCTTTTCAAAAATTTCAATCCAGTCTTCGCTGTCTTTTTTTACAAAGATGAGCTCTTCAGGTGTCTTGTCGCGGTTCAGATCGACTTCATAATAGGGCGTATGAATGAAATAGGAATACTTCTTGTCATCTGCGCCAGCTTTTTCTCTGGAAAGCTCACCTGAGAAGATTTGGCGAAAATAGCGCTCGTCCTGAGGACTCCCCTTCCATGGCACTAAGAACAAGAATAGTAAAAGGATGAATTTTCCCATTAATTCCAGTGTATACGACCTTTAAAAAATGGGCGAATTCGTACTTTTTTACCTAGGGAGTTATTCCCATCCAAAACGGATTCAGCTAGACTATTAGTTAACTTAAACTCTCGGCTAATGAAAGCCCTTCCGGATAGAAGATAAAAAATGGAATTTACTCTTTTGTTTACTAAAAACCAGGACCAAGGTGTCGTTAAAACATTTAAACCTGGCGAAACACCAACCAGCAAAATAGTCGATCTGGTCGAGGCTAAAAACTTCGCACTTCAAGGTTATATTTTCACCGAAGACCTCAAAAGTGACGACTTCATGTCTGCGCTTGAAAGTGAAATCAAATTCTTTCCCATCCGTTCTAATTCCGAGTTCGGCCTGAGTGTCGAGCAGTTTGAAAAATTAAATTACGACGAAGGTAAAAAAATCTTCGATCGCATGAGAGACAACTGGATCCTTCAGAATAATATTTCTTTGATTGAAGAAGTTTTTAAAGTTCGCAACCATCTGCTCGGCCTCTGGCCCAATGACCGTTCTGGATTTTTCGAGGAACTCTGGTTCCTGCTAAAATCCAATCTGGGTGCCACCAACCTGAAACTGATCTATAACGATATGATCAAATCTAAAAACGAGAACGAAAAAAACAAACTTGTGAAAGTAAAAGTTCAGGGTGATCGTTATCCGGAAATCACGTCATGTGATGAAATGGATGAAATGGTTTTGAAAAGCTACGAAAAAGAATTTGGAAATATTTTCGAGATTACAGACTATAACAAAGAAAAAGGTCAGCTGGTTATTTGCGGCTCCATTAAAAAAAGCCCGATTTTAGTCATGGCCAACATCTATCAACTGACTCGATTGCAAAAAGCTTTACTTAGTTCACTCTTTGAAGGGTTAAATTTATAAAAAAAAGGGCCTCCTAAGAGGCCTTTTTTTATAACTTTATTTTTCTTCCATACACGGTCATTTGATAAGTCATATTCGCAACCGGCGTGAGGTCAAGAACATTTGATTGAAATGTCGTCGAACAGTTTCCTTGATAATTAAAAGCGTTTGCGACTCTCGACTGAGAAGCGATAACTGGTGCGAGAATTTTGATCTCACTCTCCTGCGAAACTTTAAGTCTAGAAAAATCAATTGTAATAGTCATCGATTCATTATCCTCCCCCATGACAGGGGTAAACTCGGCAACCGGATAGTCTTTTCCATTAATTAAAACGACGAGACCAAAGCTCTGCAACGACCAAGGGGTAGGATTAAGCCGGCCGGTATTCTTTTCAATCTGAGCTGAACACGGCTCACACAATCCGGCTTCACGCATATCAGACTTGCATGTCATACGCAGTTTGGAATTTAGTGCTACGACAGTTGTATCTTTGGTAAAATATTCAAGTGAATATTGAATGACTATTTTCTGATTGGAAGAGAAAAAATAGGATGACTTGATATCCTCTGATGGCTGATGTTTTACAATAGAATGTTTGCGATCATTGGCCAGCATATCTTCTTTTGAAGCAGAAAGAATATAATAGGTAGCTCCTTTGGAAAGCACTCCAGGTGTACCTTCTGCCCAATCCAGGACTCGCCCCTCTTCTGGTTTTAATTTTAAATCCATCAAAGCTTGATCTTTCACTATCCCGGTGGGAACGAAATAGATTTCAGAGTGATCCGAATATGAGACGACCACTTCTGCTGAGGAATCCAGGAGCTTTTGAAATTCGATTTGCTCAGTTCTGTTCGTCTGGAATGTTTCTGAACCCAACCTGAATTCATCGAGCGGTTCTGGTTTTATTTGAGAATTTAGTTTGAGCAGATTATTTAATTTAATATTGAGAAGTTTTTCGCGAAGAACAGATGAATCGTTATTATGAGGAATGATTAAAAAGGCCTTTTGCTCGTATGCTGAGACAACTTGCGCACCAGATGTCTGATTTCCTGTCCCTTTGCAGGAAGTAAAAGTGAGAGCTGTGAGAAAGATGAGAATGATTTTCATAAAAACTCCTTGATGAAGAAGCTTTAACAAAAACAAAAAAGCCGCGCCTTTAGAGCGCAGCCTTTCTTATGGTTTTTTTCAAAAATGAAATGCTTAAGAACGTCTTCCGAAGTGACCTAAAGGCTCTCCTCCAACGACGTGGAAGTGAGTGTGGAAAACCGTCTGACCTGCGTCCGGACCGAGATTAGTCACAACTCTGAAGCCGCTTTTAGAAAGGGGCAAGGTTGCCGTATACTCGGAAATTCCTTTGAATACTTCAGCGATTTGTTGAGGATTTTCGGCCATTTCAATCACGTTAGCTGTGTGCTGCTTATGAAGAAAAAGCAAATGAACTTTTGCCTGAGGATAAATATCTTCAAAGGCATAAACATGTTCATTCTCAAAAACTTTTTTTGAGGGAATGGATCCGTTAATGATTTTACAAAACAAACAATCGCCACTCATCTTTTTATCCCTTGGGTATCCCTTACGTAGTCCTTATGATTCCTTCACTCTTCTGATTTTAGCACCAAGCTGAGAAAATTTCTCTTCCAATTTTTCGTAACCACGGTCAAGGTGGTAGACGCGTTGAAGTTCAGTGTCCCCTTTTGTCGCCAAGGCCGCAATAATCAACGCCGCTGAAGCTCTCAAGTCCGTACACATAATCGGAGCCG
Organism: Bacteriovoracaceae bacterium UBA6261; assembly: GCA_002440825.1. Taxonomy (GTDB): domain Bacteria; phylum Bdellovibrionota; class Bacteriovoracia; order Bacteriovoracales; family Bacteriovoracaceae; genus Bacteriovorax. The sequence continues at coordinate 31,254 of DJVH01000095.1, forward strand.
CTGTTAGCTGAGTGCCGCCTTCAATAACGGCGATTTTTCCTCTGAGAGTGATATTCGCGCCGAGACGGATAAGTTCCGGCACGTGCATAAATCTGTTTTCAAAAATATTTTCTGTGACAACTGAAATGCCTTTTACCTGAGTACAAAGGGCAATCAGCTGTGCCTGAGCATCTGTCGGGAAACCGGGGAAAGGAGCGGTATCAACCTGACAGCCTCTCAAATCGCTTTTATAAACCATGATCTTGTCATCAGTGGTTTCGATTTTCGCTCCCATTTTGCGAAGAACGTCGATGACATATTGAAGGTGAACTGGATTGGATCCTTCAATGGTAATATTTGAACCAGTCGCCAATGCGGCCATGAGATATGTTGAAGCTTCGATACGGTCGCCGATCGCTTCGTACGTTACTTCTTTAAGACTTTTGACACCGGTAATTTCAAGTTTCTGAGTTCCGATCCCTTTAACATTTGCTCCCATGGCATTGAGGAAGTTGGCAAGATCGTCAATTTCGGGTTCAAGAGCAGCGTTTTCAATAGTTGTCGTTCCGTCTGCAAAGACGGCGGCCATCATCAGATTTTCAGTAGCACCGACTGAAGGAAAATCCAGGCGAAGATGAGTCGGCTGCATTTTTTTAACGTGCGCTTCAACGTATCCTGCATTCAAATGAACTTCGCAGCCCATTTTTTCAAGGTTTACTAAGTGAAGATCGATTGGTCTTGTACCGATCGCACATCCACCAGGAAGCGAAACTTTTGCTTTATTCAGACGCGCAAGAAGCGGTCCCAGAACGAAAATAGAAGCGCGCATTGTTTTAACAATATCGTACGTCGCTTCGTGAGAATTCAATGTCGAGGCATTGAATGTTGTCACATTTCCGTTTTTCGTGACCTGCACTCCAAGATTGGAGAGAAGCTTGATCATCGTTTTAATGTCCTGAAGTTCAGGAATGTTTTTTAAATGAATTGGTTTATCAGAAAGAAGAACAGCTGCGAGAATCGGCAAATAAGCATTCTTTGCGCGAGAAATACGTACGTTTCCGGAAAGTGTACAAGGTCCGCTGATAATTAATTTGTCCATTGCTGTCCTCTATTTATTAAGGTTGCTTTCTCATTCTTAAAAAGCGATTTCTGCCGGTATAATCTTTAATCACTTCGACTTTTGCAAATCCTACTTTGGTTGCGATATGTGCCAGGCCTTCAAGGTGGTTTTCATGCCCCTCGATCAAGCTCATGCCATCGTCGTTCAGTTTTTTGAATATGCTTCGGAAAAAGTCTTCGAACCAAAGATCGTAGACCCCGTCATCCAAAAATAATGCCATGGCGGGTTCATAACTAAGTACCTGATGATGAACAGAATCGTGATCCGCGCGCGATTTGATATAGGGCGGATTGGATAAAATCAGATCAAAATTCCCCTCGACGTTCACCAGGCGGTCGCTTTGGTGAAAGCTAATGTTGTGCTTGGCAGAAATAGCGTAACGAAGGTTAAAAAAGTTTTCTTTTGCCAAAGTCAGGGCCTTTTCAGAAATATCCGTGGCGACGACATCCAGCTCGGCCACATCTTCCATCATAAGGGTCAAGGCAATAATGCCGGATCCAGTCCCCACGTCGATGACTTTGCACTTCTTTTTCTTGTAGTTTTTAGCGATTTCCTGAGTGGCCAGTTCGACCAGGATTTCCGTTTCGCTTCTGGGAATCAGAACATCAGGCGAGACTTTAAAAAGCGAGCGGTAAAAATACGCATAGCCTGTAATGTATTCGAGAGGCACACCCTCTTTTAATTTTTCAAAAAAGATAGTCAGTGGATTTGTTCTGCTCGGCAGATAAGGAAAATCAAAAAGCTCCTCTGAGTCCACTCCGTTTAAAAAGGCGTGAAGCTTGATATCGTTTTTAAGACGATGAAGTGTGAGGCCAGGATAATGAGAAAGAAGCGATTTTTTTTCTTCGTTGTACAGAGTCTGTAAATACTCGCCCAATCTCTTGATTGTCATGACTTTTTAGTCCTCTTAGTCTTCTTGGCCTTTCATCAGTTCAGCCTGGTGATGAGCGATAAGCGCATCTGTGATATCTCCCAGATCGCCGTTCATTACACCTTCCAGATTGTGAACAGTCAGACCAATTCTGTGATCAGAAATTCTGTTTTGAGGATAGTTATATGTTCTGATTTTTTCCGAACGGTCACCTTCTCCGATCTGGCCGCGACGTTCAGAATCGATTTCATCTTTTTGCGCCTTCACCATTTGTTCATAAATTCTCGAACGGAGAATCTTCATCGCCTTCTCTTTGTTTTTGAGCTGCGACTTCTGATCCTGGTTGGCCACCGACATCCCCGTCGGAATGTGAGTGATACGAACAGCAGAGTCAGTTGTGTTAACGGACTGACCGCCCGATCCACCTGAACGATAAACGTCAATACGAAGATCGTTAGGGTTTAATTCGAATTCAACTTCATCCACTTCAGGCATAACTGCAATGGTGATCGTTGAAGTGTGAACACGTCCCATCGTTTCAGTCTTTGGAACACGTTGAACGCGGTGAACTCCCGCTTCCCATTTAAGTTTTGAATAAACTTTTTCACCAGTGACGGTGAAAATAATTTCTTTTAGTCCCTGGTCACCTTCAGACATTGAATCAACTTCAATTTTGTAGCCGAGGTGGCGGAAATAGTTTTGATAAAGACGGAACATGTCAGCTACGAAGATTGAAGCTTCGTCACCACCGGCACCTGCTCTCATCTCGATAATAACGTTTCTGTCATCAAGAGGATCTTTCGGAAGGAGAAGAATTTTCAACTTCTCTTCCATAGGCCCGACCTGAGCTTCCAGTTCTGAAAGTTCAGCTTTGGCCATTTCGCGAAGATCTTCGTCTTTTTCATTGCGAAGAATCTCTTTGGAACCTTCAAGATCGCTTTTTAATTTTTTGTATTCTCTATAGACGTTAACTACTTCTTCAATGTTTGAGCGCTCAGATGAGATTTCTCTGAATTCTTTCTGGCGGTCATAAATCGTAGGGTCAGCGAGCTTTTCAGTTAATTGCTCGTAACGGTTAACAACATTTTCTAACTTATCAAACATCGACATGGGAAATTAGCCTTCTAAAAAATCTTTAAGTTTAAAATTACTGTTTTCAATATCAGAAAGAAGAGAGAAATCGATCTCATCAACAGTGATGGTTTTTTCTTTCGCTTCTTTCAGGTTGTATTTCTCTTCAAGGAATAAGACCGCTTTAATGCTCGCCAGAGCAATTTCAAGCTGGCGGTCATCGGGTTCTCTCGTCGTTAGTTTTTGTAATAATCTTCCCGGGTAGCTTAGAACTTTTCCCAAAGTCGAATTGGGATCCTTTCCTACAAATTTAATCAGCTCGTAAGAAATTCCGGCTATCGGAAGTGTCAGTGCTACTTTAAAAAGCATTGCATAGAGGTGCTTGACTACTACCGGTGCATTTACACCGATCGGAACGATTGCAAAAATGACAGCGAATAGAATAATTGAAACAAACATCAAAAAGAAAATAAAGGTCGTTCCACAGCGAGGGTGAAATGTCGGATGTCTTCTGGCATTTTCAATAGTGAGTTCTTCACCCGCTTCAAACGTCGAAATCGATTTGTGTTCAGCCCCGTGATATTGGAAAACTTTTTTGATGTCTGGAAGAAAACTGATCAGCCAGATATACGTTAAAAAGATAAAGGCTTTAATCGTTCCGTCTATCGCATGGAACTGCCAGCTTTGAAGATCCCACTTGGCCCCACTGAATTTTTCAATCAGCGCAGTCAATGCGTGTGGAAGGAAAACGAATAAACCGATCCCAAAAGCAAACGAAAAGGCAATCGACACAAATGTGGCAAATCCTACTTTCTCTTTTGATTTTTTGTCTTTCTCGTATTCGGCTTCCGTCATCCCTTTCTTCAAAGCTTCTTTTTTGTTTTCTTCATCCATCGCAATATTTGCTGAATAGTTAAGAGAGACAACTCCGTTGGCCATCGTCTCAATGAGAACGAGAACGCCGCGAAGAAAAGGTTTTTTTAAAACGGCGAGTTTATTAGATAGCCCAAACCATTGGTCGCGTCTTAAACGGATAGCTCCGTCCGGTTTTCTGACCGCTACGACAAAGGCATTAGGAGATCTCATCATAACACCTTCGATGACGGCCTGGCCGCCAATCGAAGCGTATTGTTGAGTGATAAGCAGAATAATCTTTTTAAGCGTACTTTTTTTCATAAATTAATTAAGAATTCATTGAATCCAAAAAGTCTGCATTGGTTTTTGTCTTTGTGATTTTTGAAAGAACAAATTCCATTGCATCAATTGGAGCCATCGCATGAAGAACTTTTCTAAGCAGGTATGATCTTTGAAGATCGGACGGTGCCATAAGAAGGTCTTCTTTACGAGTAGATGATTTGTTGATGTCTAGAGCAGGGAAAATTCTCTTTTCAAGAAGTTTTCTGTCGAGTTGAATTTCCGAGTTACCTGTACCTTTGAATTCTTCAAAGATAACTTCATCCATTCTCGAACCTGTATCGATAAGAGAAGTTGCGATGATCGTAAGAGATCCGCCGCCTTCAATATTACGAGCAGAACCGAAGAATCTTTTTGGTTTGTGAAGAGCGTTCGAGTCCACCCCACCAGAAAGAATTTTACCAGACGGTGGAACAACTGTGTTGTATGCGCGGGCAAGACGCGTAATTGAGTCGAGAAGGATGATTACATCTTTTCCAGCTTCAGTTAAACGTTTCGCTTTTTCAATAACCATCTCTGCAACTTGTACGTGGCGAGAGGCAGGTTCATCAAATGTCGATGAAACAACTTCAGCATTAACGTTTCTTCTCATATCTGTAACTTCTTCCGGACGTTCATCAATAAGAAGAACGATCAGAACTGAATCAGGGTGATTCGTAGTGATAGCATTAGCGATGTCTTGAAGAAGAACTGTCTTACCAGCTTTTGGTGGAGCAACGATCAAACAACGTTGACCGAAACCTTGAGGAACAAACAAATCGATCAAACGAGTTGAATAATTTGTCGGCGCGTATTCAAGATTGATTTTTTTCTCAGGATAAAGCGGAGTCAAGTTATCAAAGAGAACTGTCTTTTTGTGTTTTTCAGGAGACTGAGAATTGATCTCATTAACTTTAACAAGGGCGAAGTAGCGCTCGCCTTCTTTCGGTGGTCTGATTTCACCTTCAACAGAGTCCCCTTTTCTCAAACCGAATTTTCTGATTTGTGAAGGAGAAACATAGATATCATCTGCACCCGGGAGGTAGTTATAAAGCGGCGATCTGAGGAAACCGAAACCGTCCGGAAGAATCTCAAGAACACCGTTTCCGAAAATCCCTTTATCTTCTTTCGCTGTCGCTTTCAGAATGGCGAAAATCAGTTCGTGTTTTTTTAAGTTACTTGGGTTTTCGATTTGTAGTTCTTCGGCCATCGTTGTGAGTTCGGCGATGTCTTTTTCTCTGAGATCGTTGAGATGCATTTGAAGGTGACTCCTGTTTTGCGTGTAAAATATTTGGGAAAAAATAAAAAAGAATTAATTGAAAAACCGAATTTGTTGAAACCTCTTATTTATTGATTTTTTCGGTGAATGGTCGGGGGACGTTTTTGATACTTCTATATTAACCTTTGACGTTTTTCTGTCAAGAAATAAGACCTGAAAATACGGCTTGTCCCGCCCTACTTAATGCGCTATAAGCGCTCTATATGCTAGATTTTGCATCGTATGAACGTTTTAAGGCCCTTGTTAATAAAAAGATAATGGCCATCGATTTCGGGACCAAAGTAGTTGGCACTGCTTTTTTCTGTCCCGGCAAAGATCCTTTCCCGTATATAGGCGAGAAGATCATTTTTAAGTCACAAGCTGAAACCATTGATCAACTCAGAAAACTGATCGATGAAGAAGTTATCGATGTCCTGGTGTTAGGCGTTCCCTATTTTGTCGACGGAAAGGAAAGCGAAACGACCAGGCTGGTGAAAAATTTTGGAACTCTTTTGCGTCAGGCTTTTCCGGATCTTCTTTTTTTTGAACAGGATGAAACTCTGACAACAAAAGCAGCAGAAGAAAGAATGAAGAATTCTGCTCAGTTTAATTTCAAAGTCGACTTCACAATGATCGACTGTGTCTCAGCGACCATCATTCTCGAAGATTTTATCCGCTCTTAATTGGAATTTGCCCATCCCGACATTGATCTGAATACACCATTGTTTCCATTTGTCAGGAACTGTTCGCCTTTTTGAGATTTGATTTCATCCAGAACTTTTTTCAAGTTGGCCTTTTTTAGCTGAGCAGCTGCTTCAGTTCCTGCCGGTGCGAGATAAATCTCGTTGTAGATATGATAGACGAGTTCATTAATATTTTTAACCTGATTGCCTTTTGTATCCAGCGCTTCAGTCACAATTTTTTTAGCCACTGAACCATCGCCTTTAACACTGGCCTCCAGTGCACTTTTCAAAGGCGGGTTAATCAGGCTCACATCTGCTTTATAAGTTCTGTTCTTTTTTCGGTAAGCTTCTTCTGCAGCTTCTTTTTCAAGCTTCGCCGCGCGCAGATAATATTCGCTGGCCGCTTCGAGTTCACCAGGACCTGCGATCACATCTTTGCCGTTCACTTTAAGCCTCATTCCTTTTGCATCACGTGGCAGCCGCAACTTCTCTGCTTCGGCCAGAGCTTCTTTTAATCCAAGCTTTGCGGCCTTATCCCCAGGACTTGCGACAACAGGAGCTACGACTTCAGTCGCAGTAGTCGAAGAGGTTTTTGAAGCCGCATTGGTTTTCGCTGCCACCTTTGTGACGGCCGCGACAGGCTCTTTGTAAGGCAGGCCCTTGGCAAGCCTTACTTCTTCTGCTTTTTTTGCACCGATAATGGCATCGATTTCTGCGCGACTAAAACCTGCAGCTTCCAGAATGGATTTTGGATTGGCTTTCATAAAGGCTTCTGAAGTCGTGGCGGGCAATGTCTGAACTTTTAAAATCGCCGATGTTTTTTCAGCGCTCAAAGCATCTACTCCCAGAACTTTTTTAAAATGTGTCGTGATGGCATTGATGTACCAGGGATCTTTGATTTCACCAGCGATGCCCGCTTCCATCAAGGCCCTTCTTTCTTCTGCCGAAAATCCGGCCTCTTTAAGGATTCGCGCTTTTTGGGACAGGTCATCCTGAGTATAAGTAAAATATCCGCGATCAGGTTTACCTACTTCGTGCGCTCGAATCAGAGCTTTTTCTTGTGCTTCAGTCAGAACTTTTTTCGATCCATTCTCGCTCAAAATCATGGCCGCTGCTTTTTTTCTGTCCGCATTCGTCAGTCTGGCCGCGTCCGCTAAATTGACTTTATCTCCAGCTGCAACTGCACGGTTGATTTTTCCCAGGGATTTTTTTGATTTCACGACGGCAGAGATTTTTGTCACAGCTGATTTAAGTCCCATCCCCATAACTGTGTCTGTGATCAATGAAGTGACACCGGCACAAACCATTTCAGCTTTTACTTTCGGAGTGTAACACTCATAGTGAACCTGAGCCGCCGCCATGGCCGACTTCAAAAGCTCAGCAATGCCCGGTCCCTGATCTTTTTTGGCAGCCTCAAGGTCTGCAGGTTTTTTCCCGGTGTTAATAGCAGCTATTCTTTCGTTCATCAGAACGTTTTGATAATTTTGATAGCGTCCCCATAAAAGTTTATCAACCTCGGCACAACTCGCTTCTTCAAGCCAGCGTCCCAGAAATTGTTCGCTCAATTTGAAACGAGAATCTTTAATTGAAAGATTAAAAGCGGTCAGCAGTTCTCTTTTTTTATCGAGGCTGGAATTGCAGAGTTGCGATTCATGAAAGCCTTTAGCGACAGCTTCGGCCAGCTGGCCTGGCAGCTTCACTAAATCTACCAGCTGTTCACCTGAAAGTTTAATTCCGTTCCAGACACAGGATGTGAGACTCATATTGGTGAGTTTATTTTCTTCGATGGATTTTGAATCACATTGAATGATTTTCTTTTTTTCATCTCCCTCAAGTTCTGCTTCCAGATCCGCACATTGAAACTGCTCGCGCTGGAGCATACATGCAGAAGAAAAGCCGCTCTTGGCGAGATTCGTAATGGCACTTAGAGAATTCTCTTTAACTTTACATTGTTGAGCAAAGGAGACGGGTAAAAAGGCAATGAGGATTATAATGGGAGAAACAAATTTCATTTTTTAAATCTCCATCGCTTCATTCTAGGTTAGACTCCTGTATTAATAACTAGGAATTTATGTCCACTGATAGGAAAGCCACTTCACCTCTATTAACCTGTAGATATTATGACAAAAAAACATACCCTCTTTTTAATCGGAGCTCCTGTTCTTGCCCTCCTTTTAGTGGCATTCAGGGTTTATTACACGGCCGTTGTCTGGAGATATCCGGGCCCTGATGCAGATTTTCTCATCAGCCCAAGTGAAAATTTTTCTTCAATCAATGCAAGACTTTCAAAACAGCAACTCATCAAGTCTGCGAGACTGTTTCATCGCTATTCGCAGCTAAAAGGCGTGATGACGAAATTCAAAGCTGGTCATTACATCATCAGGCACAATTCAAACTTACTGGATGTTTTCAATACTCTTATCTATGAAAGAAGTGCAGCGATGCTTTTTACAGTTCCTGAAGGAAGGAACATGTTTGAGATTGGAAAAATGCTTGAAGACAATAAAATTACTTCCTATTCTGAATTCATCTCCCTTGCCCGGGACAAACAATTTCTAAGAGAACTTGGGATTAATGATGCTGACTCGGTAGAAGGTTATCTCTATCCAGAAACGTACGATTTCAGTCCTAATCTTCCGGCCAAGGCCGTCATTAAAACGATGGTGAATCAGTTCAGAAAAAAAACGGCAGACCTTGATATGTCAGTTGGAAATCTCACTGCGAAACAAGTTCTGATTCTTGCCTCCATGGTGGAAAAGGAAACCGGCGATAAAAAAGAAAGACCCATGATCGCAGGTGTTTTTTTAAACAGACTTCAAAAGAAAATGCGTCTGCAATCTGATCCGACAACGATCTACGGTGTTTATGAAAATTATAAGGGGAATCTGACAAAGAAGGATCTTCTCGCTCCGACAGATTATAACACCTACACTCTTTCTGCGTTACCGATCGGTCCTATTTGCAATCCGGGGATTGATGCAATCAAAGCAGTTCTTCGTCCCGAAATGCATCACTATCTCTACTTCGTGAGCATGAATGACGGCACACATGTTTTTTCAGAAACGTATGAACAACATGAAGCCGCTGTCCAAAAATGGCAAAGAACGGTTAAAAACCGCGAAGGCAGAAGCTGGCGGGATCATAAAAATCAGTAAAAAGATTAAAGGTGAGCTTCAACCGCTTTGAGGGTTCTTCTGGCGTAATCTCTGACAAGCATGTCTTTATCGCTTGAAAGTCTTTTAAGCGTGTCTACAGAAGTTAAAGGGTTTTTCGCAACTTCGTGGCGAACTGTGATTGAAACGTGGCGAGTGAGGATATCAAGGATTCTTGGAGTCACGTTTTTTGATTTCGCAAGCTCGAGAGCAACACCTGGCTTATCTTCCTTAAGGAATTGAAACATTTTTTCTTCATCTCTGCATTCGCGAACCAGGGCCAGATATTCTTCAGCGTGCATTACTTCTTCTCCAAAATTATCCAAAAATCTATACGTGCTAAAAGCTTCACCTATGTTAATCATGAGCTAGTTTCTTGTAAACTTTTTTGACACCTTTGTCCTCTCAAATTGTCCATATCTTAGACGAATTCGCGGCGGATTACTGAAAGGAAATGGTAGTTTTTTCCCTTGTGTCAAAAATAAAATCCAGTGTACAATTTATTCTGTTGCGTCCCATGCGTTAGTTTATAACTTGCATGACACTACTACTGAGCTCACAAAATAATGGAAGGGAGCTCTAATTCAAGGAGGAATGTGTGGAGAAGGCAAAAATGGAAAAGTTTAAAACACTACTCCTGCAGGCTAAAGTAAGAATCATGAACGGCGGTCTACTTCGCTCTAATGAAGACCTGACTGTATCTCCGGATGATCTTGCTGATGAGGCAGATCTAGCAACCAGTGTTATTAATCAACAAGTCACTTTTAATATGAGACAAAGAGAACTCGGAAAGCTTAAGGCCATCGACGACGCTCTTTATAGAATTGAGCAGGGCACTTATGGCCACTGCGAAGAATGTGATGAGCAAATCGGTGAAAAACGTCTTGAAAATCAGCCTTGGACTACTCTTTGTATTACTCACGCTGAAGAACAGGAACGAGAAAACCAGAAGTTCATTAAGGCCGTTTAATTAGACTCTCAAAAAAATCTCTAAGCACAACAACACCAACATATAAAAAAGCCACCCTTCGGGGTGGCTTTTTTGTTTTCATTAACAGAGATTCGCCGATCGTGAATAATGTTTAAATGGTCGTTTAGGTTTGGCCATCTCCTTTTTCATCTGCTCCTCCTCCAATACCTTTCTCAGCACTTTGTGATCATGACCTATGACCCTGTTCTCACAGGAGAAGAGTCCTGTCGAAAGAAGAATAAATAAAAAATAAAATCTAAAAAGTCCGTTTTTCATGCTATACCTCGCACGCCCGTTCCTAGGCGGCACCATTCTCGGCACCTAACTCTAAGCTAAGCAATTGGGAGGCCAATGAATTAGTGTCATTTTTTCACTGTGTGCTTTGTGTCTCTAAAATCGATCTATACTGCGATTAATTTTATTAAAGGAGAATACTCATGAAAAAGACCCTTTTAGTCCTGTCTGTTGCTCTTTTTACAACTCAATTGATGGCCATGGAGACACCGAGCCTGAAGTGTTTCGGAACTGAGCCTTTCTGGGGAATGACAACGAAAGACTCTACCCTTTCACTCGATAACTTCGGGGAGAACGCTGAGAAATTTACTATTAACAGCGTTACTGCTGCTGTTGGAACTCAGGAAGGATGGGCAACGCTCATTACAGCAAAGAACGAAAAAAGCTCGATCAGCCTGATCGCGAAAAAAGAATCGTGTAACGATGGTATGTCGGACGAAGAATACACTTATTCGGCCTATGTTCAGACTGGCGACGCACTTTTAATTGGTTGCTGTAACGATAACTAAACAAAGTTCCAACCATTGGCTTTTTAAATACATTGGTGGGTTTGACTATTTTTTAGACGGCCCACCAAGGTTTGTTCGATTGATTTTTAGACAGCTCTCTTAAACCGTTAATTTGACTGACTCTTCTCTTGGCCCAAAGCTTGCTTTTTTAGGGGAAGAACAGATTAAGCGAAAGACACTTTCGCGGACTCATTAAAGGATTATTATGAACAAGCTGACACTCAAAAAGATCATCTTAGCTCATGTGGTTGCCACATTGTCATTCCAGGCAATGTCTCAATCTCTTCCCGCTCCACGCACTGTCATCACTAAGACTGAAGAAAAGCCTTATTTTGATGAAAAAGATCTTAGCTCAAACTATGTGAGCTGGGGTGTGAATCCTTCTAATCCTGCCAGCATCAATCTTCTGGAAGCCTGGAAGAAATTTAAAAAGAAAAAAGAAATCGTCGTTGCCGTTGTTGATACAGGTATCGATCGCGAGCATCCATTTCTTGAAAAGAATATCTTTGTAGAAAGTGGTAAAGTTGATCCATCGAATTTTGGTGTCGACTTTTCTAAAGACAGAAAAGGAAAAGGAATGCCGATCGATAATCACGGTCACGGCACGCACGTTTCAGGAATTATTAAATCGATTTATCCTGAAGTAAAAATCCTCGCTCTGAAATATTACAATCCAAACGCATCCGGCGTAGATAATTTGAACTCAACAGTAGAAGCTCTTCGTTATGCTGTTGATCACAACGTTGATGTTATCAACTACTCTGGCGGCGGTCCTGAAGCAGCAGCTGAAGAACTTCGCGTTTTAAAAGAAGCCGAAAGAAAAGGCATTCTCGTTGTTGCAGCAGCTGGTAACGAAGAATCAAACATTGACGATAACAAGAAAGCGTACTTCCCAGCGAGCTACGGTTTGAAAAACATCATCACTGTAACAGCTCATGATGAAGACCTGAAGATTTTAAATTCATCAAACTATGGACGTTCAAGAGTTGATATCTTTGCTCCTGGTTACAGAATTAAATCTTCTCTTCAGAACGGTCGTACGGGATATCTGACGGGAACGAGCCAGGCAACAGCATTCGTTACAGGTGTAGCGGCATTGATCAAGTCTGAGTACCCACAGCTTTCAACGGAAAAAATTAAAGAAATTATCAAAGCTTCAGCTAAGAAAGAACCGACAATGGAAGGAAAATGTGCAACAGGCGGACGTCTGGATGCTGGTTCAGCTCTAAGCCTTGCAGCTCAAATCGCTGGTGAACCTGAACAAAGAAGACAGCTGGCGAATGCAACGGAACCGAAAGAAGGAAAAATCATCTACCGAATTGCGAACTAATAATTTCTCTTAAATAAACGGCCATGAATAAAACCGTGGCCGTCATCAATAAAGTCTTTAAAGCAAACTCTACTCTCAAAACGCCCCACAATTTAAAATCCAGAAACGACTGCTGCCATTTCTTTTCTGCCCGAACACTGCTTTCTGCATATTGAAGATAAATTAACAATTCACGTCCCACCAGACTTGCATCATTTTCTTCAAGGACTGTCTGAATCATGAGAGAAGGAACATTGTAGCGCAACAGTTCATCGATAATTTCCATGCTTTCAGCATAAAAAAGCTTACGATTTTCTTTGACCATCTCTTCATCAGAATGGAAGGCTTCCAGAAGATCTGTGAAACGTTTAGATAGGTTTCTTTTATAACTATTGGCGTACTTTGACGTCTTATCTTCAAACTGAGGAAAAAAGCGGTAAAGAGCATGCTGGCTTTCCACGTAGCGCTCTTTAATTCCATAAAAACTTTTGGGGCCGAACGGTTCTCCTATCGGATGGTACTGCAATGAACGGCCACAGGCTTCACAAAGATTATCTGTGAGGAAAACCGACTTACAGGACGGGCACCTTTTAACGGGTTTATACGCCGATTGCGGAATATTGAGCGACTCTGCACTTGAATTGAAATCATAATTCATAATGAAAAGTTTAAAGTGAAAAGTCTCTCATTGGCAAATAATCCCAAATTATTTACGATCTAGTATGATTTCGAAACTCAATTCATTATCCAACTTACCAAGACACCAGGACGTATTCATTTCTTTCATCGGCGGACTTTTCTACGCCAGTGGATTTCCCTTTCATTCGGGGCACTCGTTCTTTCTGGGTTCAGTTATTGGTTTTTTTCTCTTCAACTTTGCACTTTTGAAAGAAAACACTGTCAAAAAACAAATGTTGATCGCTCTGACTTTTTCTCTGGGATTTTACCTGCTCGGCTTCTACTGGATTCCTTACACATTAAAGGAATTCGGAGGATTGGAGTTTCCGATCAATCATCTTCTCGGTTTGCTTTTTTCCCTGGTTATTATTCCTCAAGTTTACATTTACACGGCCGTTCAAAGAAAACTCAAAAGCCCGGCTGCCCTGGCCATTCTTTACGTCGTGCTTGAACAATTCGTTCCTCAACAATTCCCTGCTCATTTGGGTCACTGTTTTCTTTCACTGGCTCCGCAGCTGCCCCTTAGGCTGGCGCCCATCTTTGGTGTACCGGTTTATTCTTTTCTAGCGGCCTTCACTGCGTTGACAGTTGTCGATCACATCAGACACAAAAAAACTCCCGCGCTTTCTTATGGACTGATTGGTCTGATGGTAGCCTTGAATTTTATTTTACCGGCTCCTTACAAAGGACCTGAACTGCCTCCACTTAATGTTAGAGTGGTCCAGCCCAATATCGGAAACTTTTTGAAAATTACCTCAGAACGAGGAGAATTCAATTCACTTAAAAGCGTCTTCGACAGTTATTATGAATTAAGTACTAAACCGTCCACTAAGCCTCTCGATTTAATTGTGTGGCCGGAAACAGCTTTCCCTACACTGATATCCAGTGATCTCATGAAACGCAATAATGATTTGCGCCTTCCTGGAACACTTTCTCAGATCATTGAGAAAACACAGGCAGAACTTTTTATCGGCGGTTACGATTTAAAACCCAGTGAAGGTCCGGGAGATCCTCAAAGTCAGTACAATTCAGCCTTTTTATTCGGCACAGATCAGAAGCTGAAAGAAGTGTACCGCAAAATTCATCTCATTCCTTTTGGAGAAGGTTTGCCGTTCGGTCCTCTGAACGAACCATTGAGCAAAGTTCTTACGAATGTTTCTTATTTTGCGGAAGGAAAAACTTTTCCGATGTTTAAAACTCACAACGACATTTCGTTCATTTCTGTCATCTGCTACGAAATTCTTTTTTCAAACTTTCTGCGTGAGTTTTTAAATAATCAGCCGGCTCCTCCGCAATTTTTAGTCAATCTCACCAATGATTCCTGGTATGGCGATACGGCCGAGCCCTTACAACATCTATTTCTCGCCAAGTGGCGTGCACTGGAATTCAATATTCCTCTGATCCGTTCAACCAATACGGGAATAACAACAATTATCATGCCTGATGGATCTGAGTCTTCAAGACTTGGTCTCAACCAGAAAACTGTACTTGATGTTGAAATGAAAATGTACACGAGACAAAGTACGGTTTATCAAACCTTCGGGCTGTGGTTGACATTGATTCTTGCGGCTGTTTTCTACGGTGTTGAAAGATTCAATAAAAGAATCAAGGCTTGAGAGAGAAGCCTTCTTTCAGAAGATCATGAAGTCTGATGAAGCCCAGAAATTTCTTTTCCTCAATAACGGGAAGAACCTGAAAAGAATGTGATTTTCCTTCCATCAATTCAAGTGCTTCAAAAGCTAAATTTTCAGGACCGATGCTCGTCGGTTTTGTATTCATGATTTCGGCAACGGCCGTTTTTAAACCTGCATTGTCTTTGGTAAAAGTTCTTCTGATATCACCTTCAACCAGGATGCCTTTAAATGTTCCGCTGTCGACAACAGCACAACCTCCTACTGGATACTTCGTCATGAGAAGAATGACTTCCTGAAGTGTATGTGTGGATTCAACAACCGGGCATTGCGATTCTCTGATCATTAAATCTTTTACTTTCATACGAAGAGATTTTCCCAGAATTCCGCCCGGGTGGTTCACAGCGAACCCTTCCTTCGATATTCCCGTCAGGGCCTCATACAGCACGGCCATGGCATCACCCATCGCAAGCGCCAGAGTTGAACTTGTCGTCGGAGCCTGATTGTTCAGGCAAGCTTCTTTTTCTACAGAGCAATCGAGAACAATGCCGCACTCATCGGCAATTGGTGAATTGACTGCTCCAACGAGGGCCACGCGGTTTTCTTTTTTAGTCGTCAGGAAAGGGAGAAGTTTTATGATCTCTTCAGTTGTTCCGGATTTACTTAAAAAAACCATCGCATCGGATTTTCTGACACGACCGAGATCTCCATGAAGCGCCTCTGTTGGATGAAGATAAAAAGATGGGAGGCCTAATGAAGTAAATGTTGAAGCAAGTTTTTGGGCAATAATGCCGGACTTGCCTACTCCACAAAAGATAAGAGCTGATTCAGTGTTCTGTAGTTCTTGAAAAAGCTTAACCAGTTTTTCAACCTGCTCTTTACCTGAACTTTCCATCAGCATGGCAGCTCTTTCGAGTGCCTTAGCTTCAAGTCTCAAAACATCTGCCATGGTCTTTGTATGAGTCATTGTATAAGTCATTGTGAACTTCCTGTGGTCCTTCTTTTATCTTTCTCTATTTTTTAATATTAGATACAATGTTTGTAAGATGATAAAAAGCTTTTTACAAGTAATAAAGATTTCTTTAGTGGGGATGACGGCCTGTTTCCTTCTGACTGGCTGCTCTTCCTATGAGAATTTCAAGCAGGTCAGTGAAGAACTTGAAATACCAAGCCAGGTCTACCGTGCTGATTACAATAAAGTCTGGCAAGAAGTTCTAAAAATCACCAATAAATACGACCGCGAGGTTTACAATCAGGAAGCCGGAGTCGTTAAAACCAGATGGATCGACAACACTCTCGAATTGAACTTTGCTGACTCTTTCGGTTCCAATGATGCCGTTAAATCTGCTCAATTCAAATTAATCATCAATGTTGTAAAAGGTTATCGCGGAAATAAAGAAGTTTGCAAAGTCACGGTTTTCAAACGCCAGAGAGTTGAGCAGGATTTTCTTCAGGGATGGAAAGTCATTCGCAGTGACGGCATTCTTGAACGCGCGATTCTCTACCGCCTTGAGCGCGCACTCGCCATCGAATCAAAACTTCAGGAAATCGAAGAAAAGAAAGCCAAAGAAGCAGAAAAGAATTTTTAAGTTAACGACTACTCAATCGTTGTGTTGAGAGCAGTCCGTTGCCAGAAAATTCTTTTGGATTTTAGATCTCCATCAGGAGATTTCTTACCTGTAATTTTAGTTAAAGCAGTATCCACTTCATTGAAAATGTCATTGTACTTATCTTTTTGCGCCATCTTCAACAAAGGTTCTTTCGCTTTTTCAAATTGCAACTCTCCGACAGTGAGAATGACTGACTTGATGATATTGGAACGTTTAGACTTCAAAGCTTTTCCATTCATTGTCGGTTGATAGTAATTTTTTTTATCGTAAAGCATAGCCCAGACCTGAGGAGCTGAGTTCTTAATTTTCAAGGCCCTGATATTTTCTAAAGCCTGAGAGCGAACGATGAATGAATCATCATTCAAAAGCATGGCATAGTGTGTACCATAGTCTTCCTGCTTGAGGGCAAGTAGAGTTTTTAAGCTCGCCATTCTCATTACCCAGTGAGGATGTTTTAAAAATTTAGACAGGAAGGGAGCCGATTTTTCACCCATGATCTGACCCAGAAGGAAAGTCGCTACCCATCGGTTTTTATCCGGGTATTTTCCATTCTTCATGACTTCGATAAGAGCTTCGACTGATTGACCGCCATGCTTCAGCGTTTCTGCTTTAAGTGCAGCCATTTGATTTTTATCTGAATAATCGACCATGTATTTCTGAAGCAAAACTTCCTTCACTTCAGTGGCATTGATAGAAGCATTGACTGAAAAACTGACAGTTAAGGCTGCGAGGACAGAGCATCTCTGGAGAAATTTAAGTTGAGTGTTGAACATAGAAATTTCTCCTTCGTATTTTATCCGAGCATTTTCTCGAATTCAGACAACAATTCTTCAGCAGATTTTTGTTCGCCTTCAACCACTGGTACTTCCGGCACTTCCATTACAGGAGGAGCCGCTTGTGGTGCAGGTTTAGAATCAGCAATGGCCTTTGCCATCTCTGCTTCAAGATCAATTTCCGGCTCAGCTGCTGCCGGAGGCGGTTCCGCCGCTTTTGGAGCAGGAGCAGGAGCCGGAGCCCCTCTTCTTAAAGCGGCAAGCTCTGCTTTAAGCTGATCATTTTCCTGTTGAAGTCGTTTTAAATTCGCAAGATCTTCTTCGATGATTTCATATTCTTTCAATCTTTCGCGAAGATCATTTCTTTCATTTGTCACGGCCTGAAGATCGCGGGCGATGTTTGCATCTCCGCCGCTGGAAGCGCGTGCGTCTGACAATTGTGCCTGAAGAGAAGAAATTTCTTTTTTCAGAATATCAACTTCAGCTCCACCTTTTCCTGAACCCGCTGCGAGATCCTGCATTCTCTTTTCGAGATCAGTAATCTGTTTATTGCGATCGTTTAATTTCAAAGTCAGTGAAGCGATCTCTGCATTTTTCTGATTCACTTCTTCTGAAGCTGAACCAACTGAAATATTCATTGAGCTGGGAAGATCTCCAACCGGAACAACGGAAGGGATGCCATTGCCGATATCCAGACCACCGCCTCTGAACAATGAGGATTTAAGCGCAGTTGAATTTTGAATAATGGAGTCGAGATAATTTTTTACAACACTCGCAGGAATTTCATGTGAGAGCTGGTGAAATTTTTTTCTGTTGTAGAACCAATAAACGACAATCGCCGCCATCGTCAGGAGGAGCAGCATACTGAAAACAGTTATTGTTTCATCAGTAAATTTTGTAAGAATTAAACGTAATGTTTCAGACACGGTCCCTTCCTAGGATAACGGATAACTAACATTAAAAATTATAAGCTATTAGAGAATTTTGACAAGATCTCGCTATGAAGAGGCGCCCTTGCCGCCACGATGGTTTCCTGAAAGGGATGAAATTTCTGACCGCTGTAATCGGTTACCTTGACTCCTGACTCCAGACAGATCAGCCCGGCAGCAGAAACATCCCAGGCCGCAAGCCCTCTTTCCCAGAAACAATCAAAAATGCCTTTGCAGACATAACATAAGTCGAGCGCAGCACTTCCCATTCGTCTGATTCCGCGTGAAGTACCAACCATGTTTTTAAAAAGGGTGAACTCTTCTTCGAAAACCGGGCCTTTTTCAGTTGTAAAGCCTGTGACCATTAAAGAGTTCTTCAGAGGTTTTTTATTGCTGGTTTGTTTGATGACAGTGGGACGGGAATTCTTTTTCCAAAGATTGATTAATTTAGTCCCCTTTCCTTTTACAGCATAGAAGCATTCACCTGAGGTCGGTCTGAGCACCACCCCGACCACCGGTTGTCCGTAATGGACCAGTGAAATGCAAACGCCGAAGTAATCAAGTCCGTTCAGAAAGTTATTTGTTCCGTCGAGTGGATCGATAATCCAGACCCATTCTTTCTCTTTTAAAAACTGATAACGGGACATCTCCCCTTTAAACTCGGTGTAAGCACTTTCTTCAGCAAGAATGAAATGGGCTGGATATTTTTTCAGAATCCCGTCTATAATCAATTGTTCTGATTCAGTGTCTGCGTTTGAAGCAATTCCCTGAGCCACTTTTGTTTTAATTTTAAGCGACGAAAGTTTCAATTGTTTTTTCAGCAACAGAGTTCCAGCTTCACCGGCAAGCTTTAGAGCGAGCTTTAAGGCGTCATCCAGCTTTACTTCACTTTTAGTATTCGCTTTCGTCGTCTTCTTCGGTGTAGCTTTGCTCGAAATTTTCTGTGTCTTGCTCATAATCTTCCGTTCCAGTTTCATTCTTGTTTTGTTTTTCGGGAACGCGATAGGATTCTTCAAACCAGTGTCCCAAATCAATCAGCTTGCATCGCTCAGAACAAAAAGGTCTGAACTCACTTTCGTAATAAGAAAATATTGTCGCACATTGTGGGCATTTTACCCTCAAAATTTTATTCATAATTCTCACCATATCTGCCAAAGAGTTCAGTTACTTTCTCATACAGACTGTCTTTGACTTCGAATGTCTTGTTTTGAAACTGCGAAACAAATCGAAGGCCTCTCACAGCATTAGTTAACCAGATTTCCCGGGCCTTCTCAAGATCTTCGCGAGACACAACTTTTTCTTTAACTGTCATTTGATTACGACGCAAACATTCAGACAATTTTTCTCTGGTAATGCCAGCGAGAACCATTGAACTTTCCGGCGGCGTAATGATCGTCTGGCCATCAGTCACGATAAAAATATTTGAAGTACTTGCTTCTGTCACTTCATTGTTGTGACTAAAGAAAAGAACGTCTTCAAATCCGGCGTCTTTGGCTTTTTGCAACTCCAGATCTGATTCAAGATAATTGGATTGCTTTAAATAAGAGGGCTTCAATCCCGGTGTTTTTTTTGAAACAGCTTCAACGAGCTTTACTGTGGCGGAAAACTGTCCGCGAACGTGGCTTTCAATAATAAGATTTTCGTCAAAGATGGTGAGTCGTAAATAGTGATCTTTTTTTCCACTCAATTCTACAGCAATGGCATCTTCAATTGCTTTTTGTTTTCCTGTCCAGTCGTTTCCAGGAAAAAGAAACTCCGCGCCTCGCAACAGCCGCTCAAGATGTGAATTGAGAAATAAAAGTCTTGATTGAAATTGAATCAGTGAAGTGAAGACGACATGACCTCGTTTTAACGACGTATTCTGATATGGTTGCGCTTGTTCCTGAGTTAAAATTTTCATGCCTTTCGACTGGCCCCTTTCTGCTTATAAGTGTAGCTTTAAGGCACAAGCATTGCCAGAAATTTTAGGATTGTTTATGAAAAATCAAAATGCTGTTGTCATTGTAGGATTCGGGTCACAGGCGAGAGCGTGGGCCTTCAACCTGCGCGATTCAAAGAGATCACTTGTCATCGCCTTAAAGCCAGAGAGCAAATCTTTTGACAGAGCCCGCTCACTGGGATTCGATACAATTGAACTCGAATCGGATAACTTAAAAAAATACCGCCAATTCATCATGCTGATTCCTGATGACAAACATAGTGATTTCTTTCACAAAAACAAAAGTCATCTTCAAGCGGGATCACATTTTATTTATGCGCATGGATTCAGTCTGGCCAAGGAAAGGCTTCATGAAACTTATAAGACTTTCCAACACTCTCTCCTTGCGCCCAAAGCAATCGCAAGCGAAGTTCGCTTTCAATATGAAACAAAAGGCAAAATAGGCGCAGCTTTCTATGCAGCTGATACCGCAGCTGAATCAGAACTCAAATCTCTTGCAAAAGATGTCGGTTTCACTGCTTTATACAAAAGTCATTTTGAAGAAGAATGTCTTGCTGATTTGTTTTCCGAGCAGTCACTCCTTTGCTCACTGCTCCCCTACGGCGCTTTAAAATCTTACAACTTACTCCGCAAAAATGGCGTCTCAGCCGAGGTGGCCTTCATGGAATGTTATCTTGAACTGAAATCCATTTCACAAGCATTTGTCACTTTAGGCCCTGAAGCTTTTTTTAATCTTATTTCTCCCAACGCTCTTATAGGCTCACAGAAGGGTCGCAAATTGCTGATGAACGACTCCTTTGACAAGGCCATGGAACAAATTCTCATTGATATAAAAAACAAAGAGTTTTATAAAGAAGTGGAAGCTGACGCAGACCAGATCAGGGCCAGTGTGGTCAATGAATGGAAAAACGAAGAGCTTTCAAAAACGTTCGAAAAATTAAAACAAGAGCTCATCCCATGACTTACTTAGCGGCTAAACCAAACTCAAAAATGAATACGCGCCAGCTGCGCGTTTTCAAAAAAACAACAGCGGGCAGAACTCTGCACATGCTGACTTGTTACGATTATCAGACAGCGCAAATGCTGAATGAAACGGCCCTCGACTTGATTCTTATTGGCGACAGTCTGGGCAATGTTATTCTTGGCTACGAAACCACCATTGAAGTCACTACAGACACAATGATCTTATTTTCCAAAGCCGTTAAAAAAGGCGCCCCTTCTAAATTTGTCGTGGCTGACATGCCTTTTGGGTCCTACTCTTCAATGGAGACGGGACTTGCCAATGCCATCAAGCTTTTTCAGCAAAGTGGTGTTGAGGCCTTAAAACTCGAAGGAGCTTTTCCTTTTCAACTTGAGCTCATCAAGAGACTGACTCAAGTGGGAATTCCAGTGATGGGCCATATCGGACTCACGCCACAATCAGTTCATGAACAAGGTGGCTATTACACTCATGGAAAAAGTGAAACAGAACAAGACCGTTTATTGAAAGAAGCTCAGGCACTTGAAGAAGCCGGCTGTTTTTCGATTGTTCTTGAGTGTGTTGAAGAAAAGCTTGCTAAAAAAATCACTGAGAAACTTCACATTCCGACAATCGGAATCGGTTCAGGAAATGAAACAGACGGGCAGGTTCTGGTGATCAATGATCTGCTTCATCTTGGGAAAAATGATCCACCCAAATTCTGCAAATCTGTAGCGAACCTTTTTGAAACCAAGAAAAAATTCGTTGAGGATTACCTGAAATAAAACATGAGAGTCATTACAATTGATAACGGAAACACGAATCCTCACGCAGGAATTTTTGAGCAGAATAAACTCACTGCTGTTGTTCCCTTAAAATCTTTTGTTCCCAGACCAGATGACATCCTGATTGCTTCTGATGTCGGAGCCCCTCACCATCTGCCTCTGACAATAGATTTGAAAACCAAAAGGCACACAAACGCCCATCCTTTTTTCCTCGACATGAAAGTGAATTATGCAGAGACATTAGGAGATGACCGGCTCATCAGCGGTTACTACATCTTTAAAAAAATCCTGCAACCGAATGAAAAATATCTGCTCATTGATGCAGGAACTTTCATCACAATGGATTTGGTTACGGCTCATGGTTTTGAAGGCGGTTTTATTTTTCCGGGACTAAAAACATTTCTTCACTCCTACGCAAAAGGAGCGCAGCTGCCGGTTCTTGATAACAACAATTTTAAGCTGAAAGATTTTCCGCACTCAACGGAAGAAGCAATTTTAGGAGCGAAGGAAATTTACCTGGACTCAATACTAAAAGGCATCATCCTAAAGATGATGCCTTCAAAAATTTTTATTACCGGTGGAGCCGGAGATATCATTGAATTAAAACTGAAAGAACTTAATTTAAAAGTTCCGCTTGAGTCAGATCCTCATTTAATACATTCAGCGCTATTTTCGCTCCAACAATCTCTTCTTCCTCAAGCATAAGCATCAGCCTGGATGGAATCTGAACCGCACGATATTTTTTTCCGTTTGTTGTTCTGATCCAATAACCTTTAACGAGTTTTTCTTCTACAACCATTCTGATTGGTTTGATACTGATAACGTGATCGAGATTAATCAAAAGAGTTTCAAAGACATTATCAACTGATTGTCCGTCTTTTGGTGAAACAATTTGAAACTTTTCCAATGCCATAAAATCCTCTTTGAAAGTGATAGAAGGATTATAGGCTCTCTTGAAAAACATGAAAGGGAGGCCGTATTTTTTACATCTTTTTGATCGCTCTCAGTCTCAATGCGACGAAGAGACAAATGCAAACTGGTAAATAAAATCCGAAGAACTGAACTTTTGAATAGATAAGGGCGCTGACAAAGGACCCGAAGAAGAATGAAATAAAAATGCCCAGGCGGGTCCAGTTGGCGAAAACTTCGTGTTTATGACCTTTATCAATGGAGAGAATACGGACAATCCCGATACCAAGGTCGGTCACCAGACCTGTCAAGTGAGTGGTGCGGATAACGGCCCCTGAGGCGCTGGAAATAACCGCATTTTGCAGACCACAGGTAAATGAAAGAACAAAAAGCAAAAGATAGTCGCGAGTGAGATTCAGAGGCTCGCCGAAACCGCCAAAGATCCCCATGGAACCGCCGATAGCGATAAAACTCAAGCTGATCAACATAAAAGAAAAAACGAGTGAATAAAGCGGAGTTTGATTGTGGATACGTCTCCTTTCCACACACCACGCCGAGAACATGGCACCGGTTATATAAGACACCGGCACGAGAAGCATCCCAAGCATTTCGACCCAATTGGCCTTGGCCCCGGCCGCACCTGCAAGAGTCGCAAATCCCGTTACGTGAGAGACAAAACGATGAACCGTGAGAAAACCTCCGGTATTGATTGTCCCGCCCTGAAAGGCCAGGAGAAACCAGATAAACATATTTCGTGGGTCATAAAGTGAGTCGGTGTCTTTGAACATGTTTATAATTATTCCCCTGCGCCTTCCAAATGAAAAGAGCAAATTGTATAGTTCGTTCATGACAGAATTTGACTACCAGGATTACAACCAGCGCTTTGGCGGTATAGCACGACTGTACGGAGTTGAGGGATTGAAAAATCTCCTTCATTCGCACGTCCTCGTTGTCGGCCTTGGCGGAGTCGGAACCTGGGCAGCTGAAGCTTTGGCAAGATCGGGGGTTGGATCAATTACATTAGTTGATCTGGACGACATTTGTATCACCAACACAAACAGACAAATTCACGCAATGAACGGCTTCATTGGCAAAATGAAAGTTCATGCGATTCGAGAAAGAATTCTTGCTATCAATCCTCAGTGCAACGTTCAGGCTATTGAAGATTTCTTTACGGCAAAGACAAGCGAGATGATTCTCGACTGCAAATATGATTACGTCATCGATGCTATCGACAGTCTTCAAAGCAAATGCGTGCTGGCTGCTGCCTGCAAAGAAAAAAACCTTCCTTTAATTATTACTGGCGGCGCTGCCGGAAAAAGAAATCCTTCGTTGATAAAAATTGATGATCTTGGATTGGCGTGCAACGACTCCCTTCTCTTTACTCTCAGAAAAAGACTCCGTCAGGAATTTGCTTTTCCTTCGGGAGCAGGTTTTACCCGCAGTAAAAAACAGCGTTTTGAAATTGCCTGTGTCTATTCTCCGGAAGAGCCCTGGTATCCCAAAAGTGATGGTTCAGTTTGTGAAATGAAAGAAGCTGATACCAGTATTAAACTTGATTGTGAAACCGGCATGGGATCGATCACTCATATTACCGGGACTTTTGGCTTCATGGCCGCAAGCTATGTCATTGATAAAATCGCCTTCCGGCCGCACTAATCCACTCAACTTTAGCATTTCCACAAACAACCGATAAGGGACCAATGAAATACCTCTTTTTGGGTCTACTTTTTATTGGATTTAAAACTCAAGCAGCCTGCAACACCGGTGCGGTTGAATACAAACATCAAACCGGATTTGGAATTTCATTCGGTTCAGGTGGCGTAAAAAGCAATTATTCTGAAGGAATGTCGATCAATGTACCTCTCTCTGTAAATGGCGAACCCGCGTGCTTTCGAAAGAAAAACAAATTCGCTCTTAAAGCTGAAAATAGTGCGGAAAAAGATCAAGGAAAAATAACCATCTCTCCCATGAAACTCGAATTTGAAAATGTCCCTGAATCCAGTGCCAGACAGTATCTCTTTGTAGAGAAAAACGCTGATCGCAATCAAGTGAAGTTCCACACCATGAGTTTTGTGTGCATGGGCGAAATTCCCCTTTCAATTGAAGCAACCAGCGATAGTTATTCAAAAATCTTATTAAACTCAAAAGTAATATCTACAAATTTTTCTACGACATTTGCGACCGGAGCAGCGGCAGATAATTTAAAAACGGGACGAATGGCGCTTTCCTCCCAAGGGACTTTTGATTTTTTTGCCAAAGTTTATAAAGAAAAATCCAACAAAGAACTTGAATCAAATCTTTGTTGCGGACAAAAAGTTCCGAGCATTATTTCCGATTCCTCTATTAATGTGATGGCAGGAATTGAACGTACAATAGCTTCAAGCTTCACAACAATGGGAGCGAGAGTTCCCAATGGATGTTCAAAAGACTTTTCAACTGTCATGAACCAATATCTTCTTGAAAATTTCGAACAGAATGATTCTTTAAAAGATTATTCAGTGAAGAAAAAATGGTTTTCTGATGACATTCAATTCGAATGGAAATAATTAAATTTTAAACGTTCCCTGATGAAAAATCATCTGCCATTGCAAATTGTTTTTTCTCCAGAGAGAACTTCTTAAGGCCACTCTTTCTTCCTGCCCATTGATAAGCCTGTAAGAAATATAAGTGACAAAATAATTGTCGGGGGACAGCTCTTTTAACTGATAATTTCTTGAAAGAATTTGTGGTGCACTTTTATCTTCTGAAGGAAGACGCGTGAGGATATCGTTTTTTGTCCACACATTGCCTGAAGATCCGAATTCATAAAAATCATCCGCAATGATTTCATTCAAACGGGCATAATTGCCTCTGGTCAGAGAACTATGGAGTTCCTTTTCCAGAGAAATGATTAATTCTTCAGTTGTCATCAAGTCCCGCTCTGTACACTTTGTATTGAATCCCTTCCCGCTTTTTTTCGCTGGCATTTTTCATTGAACCAAAACTGGTGACAGTGACTGGACTAATGCCGCAAAACTCAAGCGTTGCTTTTTTCATCATATTCACAGCTGGATGAAAATACATCAGATAAAGCCAGGCGACAGGAGCATCACTGGTTAAAATGAGCCTGGACTTTTTTCCCGTCAGTAGTTTATCCCAGTTATTGGAATTCTCCCGGTATTTGAAGGCGAAGCCTGGTAAGAAAACGCGGTCGATAAAACCTTTCATTAAAGCGGGTGGTGCTGACCACCATACCGGAAAAATGAAGACGATATTGTTGGCCCATTTGAGTAACCGCTGAGCTTCCACCAAATCCGGTTCGAGTGTCTGAACTTTGTTATAACCATTTCGAAGAATAGGATCAAATTTCAAATCGCCGAGATTAAGTCTTGAGACTTCTCCCCCTTTTTCCTTCGCTCCTTTTTCATATGAATCTGCCAGTGAACCACAAAATGATTTTTTATCAGGATGCCCGAGAATAATCAGAGTTCTCATAGAATGGCTTTGTCTCCATGAAGCTTGTGAAGAATTTTCTTGGCAATTGAAGGCATGACGTATTGATCAATGCGCTCATTAAGAACGGCCAGTTCGCGAATGAGAGTGGAAGAAATTGTTGCAAAGTGCGGCTTGGCAAAAAGACAGATCGTCTCAATTTCTTTGCTGATCCCACGGTTCCCGACAGAGAGTTCGAGCTCCATTTGATAATCGGAAGAGTTTCTAAGCCCGCGCAGCAAAAACTCTGCCCCTTTTGCTTCTGCAAACCGCGCAACGGTGCCCTGAAATTCGCAAACTTCAACATTTTTTAATTTATAGTAATCGACGTAGGCCTGCATCATCTCCAGGCGCTCTTCCACTGTAAACATATAGCTTTTTTTAGGATTCGTGGCGGCCACCCAGATGACTTTCTCAAAATGCTTTGCCGCTCTCATCATGATGTCAGCGTGCCCCCACGTCGGCGGGTTTGCGGAGATAGGATAAACTACAATTTTTTCGCTCATAAACGTCTCTCAAATTTTGAGTTATCCCCAGTATTATACACTTTATAAAAAGAATTCCTAGTGTTAGACTTTTGACTTCAAAACTCAAGGTTCATTTACCAAGGAAAATCCATGTCTGAAATCGAGTACAATTTCTCAGAAATCGAAGCCAAGTGGCAAAAGTATTGGGACGAAAACAAAACGTTCAAAGCTGACAACAATTCACAAAAACCGAAATACTATGCCCTCGATATGTTCCCGTTTCCTTCTGGAGACGGTCTGCACGTAGGTCACCCTGAAGGCTACACAGCAACAGACATCATGTCCCGCTACAAAAGAATGAATGGATTCAACGTCCTTCACCCGATGGGCTGGGACTCTTTCGGCTTACCGGCCGAAAACTATGCGATGAAAACAGGAACACATCCTGACATCACGACAAAGAAAAATATCGCGACATTCACAAGACAGCTAAAGTCTCTCGGTTTCTCATATGATTGGGATCGAGAAATTGCTACATCGAATGTCGATTATTATAAATGGACTCAATGGATCTTCGTCCAGCTTTATAACAAAGGCCTCGCTTACGAATCTGAAATGAACGTAAACTGGTGTCCGGCGCTCGGAACGGTTCTCGCAAACGAAGAAGTCATCGATGGAAAATCAGAAGTCGGCGGTCACCCTGTTATTCAGCAAAAAATGAAACAATGGGTTCTTCGTATTACTGAATATGCAGAAAGACTTTTAAACGATGTTGAAGAACTCGACTGGCCTGAGTCGATCAAGGAAATGCAAAGAAACTGGATCGGTAAATCGGAAGGCGCTACGATTAAATTTAAAATCGAAGGTCACAAACACGATGTCGAAGTTTTCACGACAAGACCTGATACGCTTTTTGGGGCGACTTACATGGTTCTTGCTCCTGAACACGCACTCGTCAGAGAAATTGCGACGGAAGCTCAAAGCTTTGATGTTGAAAAATATATTGAAGCCTGCAAACTTAAAAACGATCTTGAAAGAACTGAACTTAACAAAGATAAAACTGGTGTTTTCACCGGTGCCTTTGCCACGAATCCTGTAACTGGAAAAAAAGTTCCGGTGTGGATTGCTGATTACGTTCTCGCGACATACGGTACAGGCGCTGTTATGGCGGTTCCGGCTCACGACGAACGCGATCATGAGTTTGCCAAAAAATACTCTCTCCCAATGGTCAGAGTTATCGAAGGTGGAGATATTGACGAAGCTGCGTACACTGGCGACGGCAAGCACATCAACTCTGATTTTATCAACGGATTGAACGTTGCTGACTCAAAAAAGAAAGTGATTGAGTGGCTAGAAAAAAATAATCTTGGCGCGGGCAAAATCAATTACAAACTTCGCGACTGGATTTTCTCACGTCAAAGATATTGGGGTGAACCATTCCCGATTTTAAAATTTGAAGACGGAACTATTCGTTGCCTCGACGCTGATGAGCTTCCGCTTCCACTTCCTGAGTTAAAAGAATTCAAACCATCAGGTAACGGCGAGTCTCCGCTTGCAAACGCCACTGACTGGTTGTGGATTACTGATCCAAAAACGGGAAAGAAAGCAAAACGCGAAACAAATACAATGCCGAACTGGGCCGGCTCTTGCTGGTACTACCTCCGCTTCTGTGATCCGAAAAATGAAAAAGAACCTTGGAACAAAGATGTAGAGAAATACTGGATGCCTGTCGATCTTTATATCGGTGGAGCTGAACACGCCGTTCTTCACTTGCTGTATGCACGCTTCTGGCACAAAGTTCTCTTTGATCTTGGCTTTGTTTCAACAAAAGAACCATTCAAGAAACTCGTCAACCAGGGCCTTATTCTCGCAAGCGACGGCGAAAAAATGTCGAAGTCACGCGGAAACGTTGTAAACCCTGATCACGTTGTCAAAGAATTCGGCGGTGACTCTCTTCGCCTCTACGAAATGTTCATGGGGCCACTTGAAAAAGTAAAACCGTGGAAAGAAGACGGTGTAAAAGGTGTTTTCAATTTCCTTAACCGCGTTTACAGATTCTTCGCTGAACCTTCTCACATTGTGGGTGGAGCTGAATCAGAAGAAACGATAAAAATGCTTCATAAAACAATTAAGAAAGTGACTGGCGATTACGAAAACCTACGTTTCAATACGGCCATTTCTGCTCTGATGATTTTCACCAATCACTGCTACAAGGCCGGTACAGTGACGAAAGAAACAGCAGAAACTTTTGCGCTTCTTCTCGCACCAATGGCCCCACATATCTCTGAAGAACTTTGGGCAAAGCTTGGTCACACTAAAACGCTTACTTACGAAACATGGCCGAAATACGACGAAGCTCTGGCTAAAGACGATATGATTACGGTTGCTGTTCAGGTGAACGGAAAACTTCGTGCAACACTTGAGGTAGAACCATCGATTACTCAGGAAGAAATTCTTGCGATGGCAAAAGCTGAAGAATCAGTAGCGAAGCATATGGCAGGAACAATCGTTAAAGAAATTTATGTTCCTGGGAAAATTGTTAACTTCGTAGTGAAAGCTTAATTAAGAAGAGGATTTTTATGTCACAAAATTTTTATATTACAACAGCGATTGACTACCCTAACGGAAATCCGCACATGGGTCACGCGCTTGAAAAAATCGCCAGCGACGCTTATGCACGCTGGTACAAATTCTTAGGATACAATTCATTCTTCCTGACGGGTACAGATGAAAACGGCCAGAAGCTTCTTGAATCAGCTAAAGAAGCTGGCATGTCGACCAAAGAATATGTTGATTTGAACTCCGCTAAGTTCAGAAAACTTTGCAAGGACCTGAACGTCTCAAACAATGATTTCATCAGAACAACAGAAGAAAGACATCATCATGTTTGTAATGAGCTTTGGAAAAAACTTGAAACGAAAGGCGATATTTATTTCGGCGTTTACTCCGGCCAATACTGTCTGGCCTGCGAGTCTTTCTACACTGAAACACAAGCTCCCGATAATATCTGTCCTGCTCATGGGAAACCACTGACTCTCAAAGAAGAAGAAGGTTACTTTTTCAAAATGAGTTCTTATCAGGACTGGGTCATCGCTCATATCAAAACTCATCCAAATTTTATTGTTCCAACTTCTTCGTTCAACGAAATGCTTTCTCGAATTGAAGGTGACAAGCTTCGCGATCTTCCGATCTCTCGGCCAAACGAAGGCTGGGGAATTCCAGTTCCTGGAAATGAAAAATTTGTTATGTATACGTGGTTTGATGCTCTCATCAACTACTACGCAGCGGTTGCGCACACACCGAACGAAAAATTCTGGCCGGCCGATATGCACGTTATAGGTAAAGACATCGCCTGGTTTCACACCATCATCTGGCCGATCATGCTTCACGCAGCAGAACTTCCTCTTCCAAAACAAGTTTATGTTCACGGGATGATTCTCGCGGAAGACGGAAAGAAAATGAGTAAATCACTTGGCAACGTTGTTGACCCGAATGATATGCTGGCAAAATATCCACTGGATACGTTCCGCTATTATCTTCTTCGCGCTATCCCTGCTCAAAGTGATGGACGTTTTTCTGAAAAGGAATTGATTGAAAAGCACAACGCTGAGCTTGGAAACAGTTACGGAAACCTCATCATGAGAGTTTTAAAATTGTATTTGAAAGACAATGCTCCGACTCTTGATGGAAACGGTGTCACTCAGGAAGTTTTCTTCGATGATTGTTTCAAGAAAATGAAAGAGTACATGGAGAAGCGTGAACACAACAAAGCCCTTGAAGCGCTTTGGGAAGGTGTAAACAGCATGAACCAATATGTGAACACAAAAGAGCCGTGGAAATTGAAAGAAGACAAAGTCGCATTGAAACAAGTTGTTTATAACTGCGTTTACTCGATTCACGCGATCTCGGTACTGCTTTCTCCATTTCTTCCAGACACTGCCGAGAAGGCCTTACAGCCGCTTGGAATGAAAGTGTCTCACTACGATGCGGTGAAGTTCGGAACGACGACTTATGAGCTGACTGAACCGACTCCGCTTTTCCCTAAGATTGATTTACCTAAGGCCTAAAAAAGAACTCCCCCTGCCTGCACAGGGGAGCCTTAAAAAGTAGTCACATTTTCACCTTTTTTTCCGTCTTTTTTCGTTTATTTGCTATTGAAAGTACCTTGACCCTGCCACGCCTAAGGTGGCAGAACATGACGGCTTTTAATTGAGTCCGGACTTTCTCCGATAAGGAATAGGTGAAGTGGCCTTAGAATGGATCATACGAACAACTTTTAACGGAAGTAGCGGAAGACTAAATGGACGAAGAACAATTGGCATTAGTTGAGGAAGGCCTCAACCAATTAATTAAAAAGTGGAAGCGCAATTTAAATCCTGGCGACCTCGATCGTTTGAAGGCCGCTCAGGATGCGAAGCTCGCTATCCGCAAAGTCGCTCTCGCTGTTGCCGTCAAAGGCGATATCAAAGATATTGTACCGGTCATTGATGGAGGTAAAGGGGCCGGATGGGAAGTCACCGATTTCGAAGATAAGGTCATCCGCTATCACGCATAATGTTCATCCAAGTTTTATTGATGTAAATCTCACCATTTTGTATTAAAGTTTTTTGCGAATCAATAAAATTTGGAGGCAATCCTTTATGATGGAAAAAATTACTGAAGATATTAAGAAAGCGATGATCGCTAAAGATAAAGATCGTCTGGATGCTCTTCGCTATTTAAAAGCAATGTTTATCGAAAACAAAACTTCCAAAGCACCTATTTCTGAAATGGATGTTTTGATTAAGCATGTGAAGAAACTTAAAGACTCACTTGAAAATTTCCCTGAAGGAAATGAACTTAGATTAAAAACTGAAAAAGAAATCGCTGCTCTTTCAGATTATCTTCCTAAGCAACTTGATGAAGATGAAGTAAAAGGCATGATCTCTGCTATTATTGCTGCTACTCCCGGAATCAATGCTGGCCTTGTCATGAAAGAATTGAGTCCAAAAATCAAAGGACAATTCGACAGCAAGCGCGCTAATGAACTCGTAAAGGCCGCTCTAGGTTAATATAAAAAAGCCCCGTTCTGCGGGGCTTTTTTTTGTCTTTAAAATTTACAAGTAATCGAGACCGGAAAGTGGTCACTCAAAATTTCCTGGTAAAAACGATAATAGAAAGCATTCGTTAATTGATTCAGGAAGACTCTTCTTTGATAACCTTCTGTACGTTCAGGGACTGCAAAGTCATCCAGGACAACTTCATTCCTTTTAACTGTTAAATTCGACTTTAATGATTCGACGTAATTGTTCATCATCCGGGTCATTTTGCTCTGAGCGGATGTTGTAAGAGGATAATCCAGCTTCGTAGGAAGAGGCTGATCATCAGGTGGCACATCTCCGCCTTGTCCACCTTCATCAACAGGTAAAAATCCTTTGACTCTGATGCCTGGATTAAATGCATCTTTAGATCTCATCCCATAAATACGTTGTACATCTTTATCGATCTCGGAATTGTAATAGTTGTAAACTTCGCCATTACTGCATGAAGAAAAGGCTGTCTTGTCCAGCACGAAATGGTCATAAGCATTCGCAACACCATTGGTTTCTTTTCCGTCGGATGAGAACCTCTGCGGCGAAACAGTTGTTGGTTGATCAACCAGTAAGCTTGATCCGTTGAAACTCTTTAAAACTTCCGGCCAGAACATATTACTGAATGGAAGATTAGTATCAGCAACGTACATAATTTTTTGATCATTATATTTCTTGCGGAACTTTTCCATAAACTTTAAAGCGATTTTTACTTCTGCAAAACGAGCAAAGTTAGACATGTTAATGCCGCCGCCAAGCTCAGCCGGAGTTTCCACGTTGAATACATCTTTCATCATCTTTTTTGCGGCTTCTTCATCGCCAGAAAAAGTAAAGACGACGTGATTGCTTAGCAAAGAGAATTTCGTGGAACCTTTTTTAAACGTGGCCATGAAAGGTCTGCGGGCAAAATAGCGTGTATAGTCTTTATCAAGATACTTGCTCGTAAGATTGATAAGGCAAGCAACAGGAATACCACCATTTTCATCTTTGATTTCATTACAGTGCGGGTTGATAGCGAGAGAGACGGAATTGGCGCGGAAAAAGAATCCGACCATTTCTTCTACAGATCCCTGAAGAGCAGAATCCCCTCTTGGTGAAAGAAGAAGCGACCAGCTTGGGTCTAATTTTTTAAGCGCCATTAAAACTTTGAAGTATCCTGGCGTTCTATAAAGCGCGTAGGCCTTCTCAGTATCTTTTTTCAGTTTCTCGATTTTATCATCGATTTCTTTGATTTTATCCTGAGCACTCGTTTTTGTTTTCAATGCTTGAAGATCAGAAAGAAGCTTTGGACTTGCTCTTAAAAAATCAAGAACTGATTTATTGCTGGCTTCATCATGTCCGACTGTTCCAAGCAACTCAAGCCCCGAAACGATATCGTATTGATTCATGATTTTTGCAACAAGGTTATAATCTTTGAAAAGCGCTTTTGAAGTTCCCGGGTGAAGCAAATTGTATTCAGCAATTTTCAAATCGCCGGTTGTTCTGGCCGCCGCTTTTCCGCTCGGTCCAAAAAAATTATAATTGCTGTAACATTCAACTTTAAAAGATTTGCGTACGACGAGTTGGTCGAGGATCTGACAAGCTTGATTGTATTCATTGATTTTCGCCTCATCATCTTCAGGCGATTTTGGTTCGAACGCGCTTTGAGCGTGTGCAGACAGCGAGAGCATTAATAGTAAGCTTAATAGAGTCTTCACACCTTCTCCATGAACGATTAGTTCAATCTAATAACGGCTATAAGTTTAAGCACTAAAAACCGATTTGATCAACTACCGCCGCGCCTAAACAAAAGCGCTAAGTTCTTGAATACAGGATTTTGTCACAAAATAAAAGAAGTCAGGTAAAAAAGACATCATCTAAAGAAATTCATTAAAAAACCGAAAATCTCTCTAAGTAGCGAAATGTCCAATGAAAGCGAGGGATTATCTATGTTTAAGTATTTTGTTGTTCTCACTCTAACGATGAATTTGTCATTGCCGGCCTTTGCCTCGGGAACGACGAAGCTTGTGGACTACATGGTTTCAGGAAGTGGTCTGGTGGAAATTCTCGGTAAGTATGGAGTGAAAGGCTCTGATGCAAAACAAGTTGAATCCTATGTGGGATCGGCCCTGGCCGCTCTTGGATCAAAAAAATCCTTAACAAAGCAGGAACTGGCCGACGCTCTTTCGAAACTCCCTGTTACAGGAGCTGATGCCAACGTCAGAAAAGAACTGCAACTTCTTTTAGATAAGTCTGAAGGCCAGATCAAAAAAGAAGACGTCGTAAAAGCAGTCAACAACATCATTTATCTTGCAAACAGACACGGTAAATCAGTGATCATTACATGCGCAGAGTGTGTGAATGAACAACTTGCTAAAGATGGTTTCAAATTTACGGTTGAGACAATCAAGAACTCTTCAACTGTAAAAATTATGAATGAAGTACTTCCAAAGAATCCGGCGGAACTTAATACATTCATCTCTTCTCGTATGCGAAGATTGGGCATGGGAGATTACTCTCGCGTGACTCCGGATGTGGTCGCTCCATCTGAAGAAAAATCACTCGCTCTTTTCCTTGGTCTTGCTGAAGGTGGATCTGCTGATCAAAAAGCTTTGATCTCAGCGATTAAAAAAGTTTCAACAAGAAACGGAAAAACAAACATCATCGATCCAAAGAACCCACAAAAATTCTGGAAGATCGTTGCTGATGATATGTCTGCTCAAGATATGAATGGCTGGACAAAAACGTTAAATGAAGTTGCGGCACGTGCAGAAAAAGATAACGTCACAACTGAAGAAGCTTTCTACAGAACTCTGAAAGAGAAAGCGCAAGGAAACGATTATCTGATGAAGCAATATGAGACTCTAAAATCAAAAAGATGTTTCTTTAAATAGAATAAAAAAGCCCTCTTTAGAGGGCTTTTTTTTTATATATTCAACTTGATAATAATCGGAAGAAAAATTCCAAACACTATAAATAATCCGCCCAATATGAGATTGAAAAACTTAGACAGGGAACCAGCATCATAACGTCCATGAGACAGCTCCCATCCCCGCTTTGTAAAAAAGATATCCATTTGAGCTATGAAAAAAATAGGAACGCCGAAGACAGACATCACCCATGAAAATAAAAATAGATATTCATGTGGAAAGACTGTCTTATAAAGCACAATAGAAATAATAAATAGTCCAAGAAGAATTCCACCATTTCTTCTATCTCTTAAGCGCCCGAGTGATCCTGGATCATAAGGCTCATCCGTATAAAACAATATTTCAGACAATCGCTTTAGCATGGAATTACATAATCTCCAGGACAGCAGGGTTTCTGTTAATCACCAGAATTCTCATCGCATTCAGGTAGCGCTGGAATGAATCGACATCATTATAGCCGGCCAGTTCCTGAACCGCTTTGTGAGCGAGATCGCCTACTTCTTTCATGCCCATCAATTCATCAGCCGGCACCGATTCCCAAATCGCTTCCGCCGTTGCCTTGTCTTTTAAATTGGCAGGAGCGGTGACCATCGCCTTAAAATTTTTGTATTCCATTTTATGTCCGCTTTTCGAATATTGAGCAAACAGTTTCTGGGTGAACTTTTCTTCAATCGCATGATAATCAGACATGATTCTCGAAGCTTCCTGTTGAGTTTTTTTGCTGACCATTTCAGCAACTGAGTATTGGAACGATTGAAATGCTCCAAGAGTTGTTTCTGCCTGAACGTATTTCTTTAGGCGCAGAGTTGTTCTCGCTTCAGATTTATAAGCCTCATAAACAAGTCTCGCTCTTGCTGTAAAAACTTTTTTGAGAGTCTGACCTTCAGACATCATACTCAACACAGGAATTCTTCTTCCTCCGAAGAAGTTGAATTCCGGCATTCCCTGGATCTGGACAATGTACGGAATTTCTCTTTTCTTCATTGGAATATCCATAAAGATATCTGTGAGATCTTCGACGTTTTTATGAATGTAGTTTTCCAAAGAGCCAGGCTTTGAACTTAGTGTCGCCAGATCTTTTTCAACTTTTAAAATCTTAGCCGCATTTTTTGCAAGCGATTCATTTCTCATTCTCAAAAACCAGTCGCGAACACCGCTGTAAACCGGAATGCGTCTGCCGATTCTGTCCTTGGCATTGATCTCATTCATAATCCGCACGGCTTTATTCAATCGCTCACCTGAATAACTTTTGATTAATCGGAGCATGTCTTTTGGATTGTCAGCAAAATAGCTGGAAACCACTTTCGCCGCCTGACGATCAATCTGATCTTTCGATTCTTTCACCACTACTTTGCCGATTTCACCTTTGACAGTTCTTGCTGCTGCCAACTTCGCACGCTTGATCGGATCGAGAACTTTTCCGATTTTAGAAAGCATAGTCTCCAGATCAATTTCCCCTGCCGTATAAAGCTTCTTGATCATATCTATCTTCGTTCTGGCGGCATCAAGGGCTTTTTTATCCAGCCCTAAATTTTTAGAAACGCTGTCGACACCAAGGAGATAGCGGGCGGCGCGCACTTCTTCTTCAGCTGCAGCACTCTTCGCAGCTGCACGGAAAGCTGTTTTCCCTGTCTGCTTCATCACTGATTTAGCAGAGACCGCAACAAGCTTAGGCCCAAGAGTCATTGATCTCGTTGCGACACCAATTAAAGGAAAAATACTGATGGCTTCGAAAGCCGTCCAGGCATAACTACGATGGACTTCGTCCGCACTTCCGGCATTGGCAAAACCAAGTTCTTCCATCACTTTTACTTTTTTCTCAGAAATATCGGCATCACCTTTTCGTTCTAATTCATTCGCAGTGAGTTTCACCTGAATTCCCAGCGATGCCATACCTGCTACGGCCATCGCACCACCAAGGGGAGCACAAATCCCTCCGGAAGCAACAGTACAGGCACCACCAACGATGATTGCTGCCATTCCGGCAATACCTGATCCGATTCCCCACCACATATCGCGGAATTCACCAGGAGACATTTCATTAATTTTCTTCAATACACCTTCGGGAACAGCGGGAAGCCCTGCCATCTGATTCAGCTCGTTCTGTGCTTTTGAAGTTGAATAGAAAATATTTTTAAATTCTTCGTGATCGTTGATATCCATCTTACAGAATGTATCGAGATGGCCCAAAATTTGAAGCTTTCTAGCCATCGCAGCCTGGCGAAGAATATCTTTATAAATGGGTTTTTTGTACGAATCATCCACGGCCAGGAAGTTCAACTTCAAGTTGAAAGTATTGTCGATACCGTTGAGCTTTGAAAATTCCTCGAAAAGTTTTTGTTGTCTCGGAATATCATTGCGGACTTTATACAACTTGAGGAAGAAATCACCAATCTGAGCTTCGTTGGTTTTTGCCACCCGGGCGATTTCACTTCTCGTTTTATCGGAAATATTTATTCCCGTTTTTAAGGCTGACTCTTGATTCAAGATTGTTTTATAAGAAAGATTTTCAGCAATATTGTAAAAATTTTTATTTCCGCTGGTCACGCTGAAGAGCTGGGCATTTCGATGATCAATATCTTCAATAATATTTCGCCAGATAAAATTCTTTTCAGAAGACGAAAGAATTTTGTCAGCGTGGTCATAGCTGAGAGGCAAATGCAGCCCCAGAATCATACCGGCCTTCTGAATTTTAGAAAGCTGAAGATCAACATTTTGCTTATCACATAGAGCTTTTTCGTTTGTCTTGTACCACAGCCCGGAGCGCTCATACACAGGCGGAAGCCCCTCTTTTTGATATTCAAGCTGATCAATGGCAACCATGTATCCAAATTTTAAACGGGCCCAGGGATTTCCTGCGGACATTTGATCCAAAAGAAAATTCAATTCAAACGGTTTTGCTTCAGGTAGAAGAGCCGTGTAATTTCTCAACGTCATCCAGACCTGAGACAATAGTGGATAGACCTGTTGAAATTCTCTTTCTTCAAGTCTTCTGGTAGGAATATATTTATCGCCTGAACGAAATTCTGCCAAAAAGTTTGAAAGATTCAGAACTCTGTTTCCTTCACAGAGAGCTTTGGATTCGCGTGAACTCATGAACACGTTCATTCGTTGACAAGAACCCATGACAATTCTTTGTAATTCAGAATCGAGCGGTAAAGATCTGTATTGATAAAATAAATCTGCCAGAACTTTTAAACTCCAGTCTCTCCACACGGGAGAAGAATACATGGAAGGAAAATCAATCATGACTTTTCTTCCTTCAAATTTTTTCTTCATTCGGGCCGTAATGAGCTGAGTGTAGTCATTGAAGCCGTTCTTTTGCATCAGCTCCAGTAAATAAGGTGAAAGATTTTGTTTTCCAGGATAAATCTGCTGAACAGTTCCGTCCGGAGCTTTGATTTCCGCAACTTCATCAGGAGGAAATGATCCAAGCATACCTTGAAATGTTTCAGCTCCAGCGTAAGTAATATTGTGTGTACTTACAGTCGCGCGAGACCTTTTTTCTCTGGTGCCACGAAAAACCCCCATGGCCTCATTGGCCTTGAACGACATGACTGTCTGGAAGTGGGCCACATCATCAAACTGCGGTTTCATCGTTCCGGCATTGCTGCTCTGAGTGCGGAAGTTCATCTTGGCGTTTTTGTAATTTTCAAACGGAACCATGCCGCTGTAGCCTTCTTTCGTCGGGTCTTTGTTAACGTTGTCGATGTAGTAATCGAGATAAGCAGTGTCATCCTGCTTGAAGGTCAGACCGTGACCGGCAAGTATCGATTCAAGAAATTTATCCCCGACTCCTTCTTCAAATTTAAATTTAAATTCTGAGGGAAGATTTCCGTTGAATTGATTCTGGCATGAATTCGGAATGTGAAGTGGTGATCGTGTACCTAAAATCGTGTCGTACAGATAAACTTGCGAAAGCATCATATGCAATGTCATCCATTTCAGGGCAATGACATAGTTTCTTGAAGTCGGAGCTTTTAAGAGAGTAACGACATCGTGCCTGATAATGTCGGACGGAGAAAAAGATAAAACATAACTTCTTCCGCCGACAGCTGTGATTTCCATATAGAAAGGTGAAGTCGCTGCATTCGGGCCCATTGTTAAAAGACCCATTTGCTCGTTGGAAAGACCGCTGGTGAAAGATTCAGGAATAGCTGGAAGAAGATTTTTAAAGTACTGACTACCGTCATTTTCACGCGGTTGATAAGAACGTTTTATCACAACGAGATCTCGTATCGGCATCAAGACATTTTCTACATACGTGGCAATCAGATCAATCTTGTCGTCCTCAGAATAATTGCCTTCCATTGTGATGGCATTGACAGTTCTAAGATGAGTCTGCGCTTCGCGAACAAGGGCAAGGAATTCGGGATCAACTTTGTTTTGAAAATATGTGAGAGGTTTTTTTGCTTTTTCTTCTGCAATTGTCTTCTTTACGATTTTATCAAAGAGCCCTTCTACTTTGACCTTTGGACAATTTTTTTGCACAAACTCTTCTTTATCGAGAGTGAAATTGTTTGTGGAACAGGAATCCTGCTTTAGCGAAGCCATCAATCTTTTGAAATCTTCATCCAATTGCTCCTTAGAACAATTTGAATCGCGCTCGCTTCCCAGAGCTTTTGCTTTAAAGGTATTCATCCTCACTTTAAGATCGTTAAAGTTGGCCGTTGAAGACGGACCACGCGATCCAGGCAGCCTGAAACTACAAGCTTCGAGTAATAAACAGAGGATCAGCAAATACTTCATTGCCATGAGGACTCCTAAGGTCGTGACTATCCGTTAATCCCTATCGGAATAGTCGGGAATTTCTTTAATGAGAAGAAAGTCCTAAAGCCAAAACAGGCATTAACCGATAAAAATGGTATGAAATCACTGCTCATCCTTTTATGTGCCGGATTCTTTCTGGCCTCTTGTTCGACGACTCCTCTTGAAAGTGTTCAGGAAAGAGAACCGGCCGAAGCAGCCCCAACAACTTGTCATGAGCTGGCTAAAAATATTTTTTTAAGCGAGAACTACGACAAAAATCTGGAAAAGGCTTTAGCTGAAAAAAAGCTCATTACGTTAAAAGAAAAATTTATTATCGTTCAACACCCACGTCTTGAATGGATCAATAAAATTAAAAAATCGTTCAATCAGTCTCTTAGAAACTGGAACAACAATCGCTATCCTTCTTTCTATCTTTTCAGTGAAGAAGAAATTGTACCAATGGCGAAACGGTACGCTGAGAATTTAGAAAAAATTGCTTTCAATCAAGTTCCTGCTGATGATGAAGAAACAACAAAAGCTTTCGTCGCCGTCACTGAATGGCTCAAAGCTTATAAGAATTATAATGTTGATATGGACCAGTTGATTGAAGAAAGAATCTCACTTCAATACAATGTGAAACTACTGAAAAAATTAAAACTGGACAATGAGCCAAGAGATATCCAGTTGACTATTAAGCGTGCCGGGCAGCTAAAAAGTGAAATCATCACTCTCCGCAAAGAAGATAAAAATCTTGCTCATACAATCAAAAAATTAAAGCAGGAAATGAAAGACCTCGACGGCACACTTTTCAAAAACGGAAAGATCAAAGACCGTATCATGAGACAAGCGATGCTTCAGGATATGCTCACGATTCTTCAGAGAGAGATGGAGTACGCTTCAAAAAATGGTTTTGAAGGGTCAGCTCTTACGAAGGAAATGGATGAGCTCACTGCTCTCTTGAAACAGAGTGAATTTAATCCAGTGACCTTCGGAGTTTATAAAATTCAGGATAAGGTCTTTATTCGGGAATTATTGGCCGCTTCGAAGCTCGACGTTCTTTATAACAAAATCAAGGATCCTCTCAATCGATTAAAGACTATCGTTTCTGATTATTTTAAAAACCGAAAAGCAGGAACTGATCAGGAAAAAGTGGGAATCTTTAAGCGCATGTATGCAAAGATCACCAGTATTACACCTAAGCAGGCAGCTATTGGTGGCGGAACGATCGCGGTGGCCGGATTGGGTGCTGAACGCTACTTTTGGTTTGGAAAGAAGAGCACAACTGAAGAAATGGATCATTCGACAGCTGTTGAAATAGGCCCGGAAGACCAGGCCCACCAACAACAATTAGAAAATACAGAAAAAGTTGAAACTGAAAAACATGAAGGTCATTCTCAGGTCATCGAAGTGAGCCTGGAAGAATTGACCAAATAACTACTGCCCTCTCAAATCTTTGCGCAAAATTTTTCCGACATTGGTTTTAGGCAATTCCGTTCTGAATTCAATGTGACGGGGAATTTTGTAGTTTGTTAAATTTTCACGACAGAAATGAATGATCTCATCTGCTGTCAGCGAAGGATCTTTCTTCACAATAAAAAGCTTAATGGCTTCAGTCGTTTTCTCATCCGGTACTCCGATCGCAGCCACTTCAAAAACTTTTGGATGTTGAGACACGACATCTTCGATTTCATTTGGATAGACGTTAAAACCAGAAACGAGAATCATATCTTTTTTGCGGTCGACGATTTTAATAAAACCATCTTCATTCATGATCCCAATATCACCGGTTTTAAAATAACCGTCAGCAGTCATGACCTTTGCAGTTTCGTCATCGCGTTTCCAGTATCCCGGCATAACTTGAGGACCTTTAATACAGATTTCACCAGTGCCTCCGATTGGCAGTGTATTCTCCTGATCGTCTTTAATCACAATATCAGTTGAAGAAATCGGCAGTCCGATAAAGCCATTGTACTCTTTCAAGTCCATCGGGTTGATACAAGCGGCTGGAGAAGTTTCAGTTAAACCGTAAGCTTCAATCAGCGCTTTTCCTGTAACGGCTTTCCATTTTTCAGCGACTGCTTTCTGTACGGCCATTCCTCCGCCCAAAGTTAATCTCAATGAAGAGAAATCCACCGTTTTGAATTCCGGGTTATTCAACAGACCATTGAAGAGAGTGTTGACTCCGGTAAAGGCCGTAAACTTCCACTTCTTCAATTCTTTAATGAAGCCAGGAAGATCGCGCGGGTTGGTAATAAGAATATTCAAGCCTCCGATTGAACCGAAGACAAAGCAGTTCGCTGTCAAAGAGAAGATATGGTAAAGCGGCAATGGAGTGATGATAATCTCCTGCCCTTTTTGAATCAGTGGAGAAATCCAGGCGCGCGCCTGTGTAATGTTGGCGATAATATTTTTGTGAGTGAGAATAGCGCCTTTAGCAACGCCCGTCGTACCACCCGTGTATTGAAGAAAAGCGATATCTTCTTTTGTCAGCTGAGGCTTAACGAATTTCGTTTCGTCTCCTTTGGCAAGTTCATCTACAAAATTCAAGGCTGAAGGAATATTGTAAGCCGGAACCATTTTCTTCACTTTTCGAATGACGAAATTCACGATCAATGATTTTGGAAAGCCAAGCATGTCACCAATTGAAGTGATGAGAACGTGTTTCACTTCTGTTTTTGAAAGGACATGTTCAAGCGTGTGACAGGCATTTTCAAAGATCACAATGGCCGCAGTGCCGCTGTCTTTTAACTGGTGCTCCAACTCTCTTGGTGTATAAAGTGGGTTTACATTGACAGCCACCATGCCAGCGCGAAGAATTCCAAACAGAGCAACCGGATATTGAAGAATGTTTGGCATCATCAAGGCCACGCGGTCGCCTTTTTTTAATTTCAAATGATTTTGGAGATAGCTGGCAAACTTCAGGCTCAAGCGATCAATCTCTTGATAGGTTAGCGTCTTCCCCATACAGTGGTAGGCCGGCAACTGTGAATATTGCTTAAAGCTTTCTTCCAGAATTTGGGGGATCGAATGGTAATTTTCCATTTGATCTTCAATATTTGCAGGTACCCCCGCCTGATAGTGCTTAAGCCAAACCTTTTCCATGATTTACCCTCATTTTTGCTTTCTTTTAGTGTAGCGGATGAGTCTTTTTAACGCAAAGAGATGTCACAATATTTATGTAATTTTATATTTGGAAGTGACATCTACCTGTGTTATACCTGAGGTCTAATAGTTACTTGGTCCTAAGCTGTTACCCACTTTTGACCTTTTTTTGGAGTTTTTTTTATGGCTACTAAGTTGTACGTTGGCAATCTTCCTTACTCTGCTAAAGAAGAATCGCTAAAAGATCATTTCTCTTCTGCTGGTTCTGTTGCATCAGTGAAAATCATCATTGATCGCGAAACTGGAAGAAGCAAAGGCTTCGGCTTTGTTGAAATGGAATCAGATGACGGAGCACAAACTGCAGTTTCTCAATTAGACGGTCAAGAATTCGAAGGTCGCTCTCTAAGAGTTTCTGAAGCTAAGCCACAACCTGAGAGAGAATCTCGTGGTGGATTCGGCGGCGGTGGAAACCGTGGCGGTGGATTCGGTGGTGGTCGCGGTGGAGACCGTGGCGGACGCGGCGGATTCGGCGGCGGAAGAAGAGAATAATTACCATTCTTTTTCACATAAAAGACGGCTCCTTCGGGAGCCGTTTTTATTTTCAGGATACATGACAACAAATCTTATTCCCGAAATCGATTACACCATCAATGATGAAGGCAATCTGGTCTTCACCAAATCCTATCTTTTAAAACGTGG
Source organism: Bacteriovoracaceae bacterium UBA6261 (assembly GCA_002440825.1). Lineage (GTDB taxonomy): Bacteria > Bdellovibrionota > Bacteriovoracia > Bacteriovoracales > Bacteriovoracaceae > Bacteriovorax. The sequence goes on from DJVH01000095.1 coordinate 74,324, forward strand.
GCACTGTTGCACCAGCGGCTGTATCAACTGTCCTTACGGCTACGGCGATAAAGTCGATCCAATGATTCCTGCAGAGTTTTGTGATTCGTGGGAAGAAAATTCTGACTATGAGATTAGTTTTGAAGATGAGGAAGATCTGTAACTAAACTGACGGACTCAGGTATGGTGAACAGAAAAGTCGTTCCTACTCCAACTTCGCTTTCCACCCAAATTCTTCCCCCATGGGCTTCAACAATACCTTTCACAATGGAAAGCCCAAGTCCTGCGCCCTGAGAATGTGACTGCTCCGGCTGCCAATAGCGATCAAAGATTTTATTCAACTGCTCTTCTTCGATTCCAACTCCAGAGTCCTCTATTTTAAAAAGTGCAAATCCATTCTGACAGGTTTCAGCACTCAATTTTACAGAGCCTCCGGTTGGAGTAAATTTTAAGGCATTGCCAGTTAAATTGGATAAAACCTGGATCAGCTTAGAATGATCGGCCTGGACTTTTAAATCGGGGTTCACTGCACTGATTAACTGAATTCCTTTTTCCTGAGAAAGCAAAGAATGGTTTTCGATCGTTTCGTTGATCAACAATGAGGCGTATTCATTATTTTTTTCAACAGTAAAAGTTCCCGATTCAATTTTAGCAAAGGTCAAAAGATCAGAAATCAATTCAGAACTGCGTTTTACGGATGCATTCATTTTATGAGTGGTACTCTTGATTTGTTCAATGAATTCATCCTTATCAATAGGTTTATTTGTCAGTCTTGAAAGTTTCTGAATGCCAAGATTGATTGTCGTTAAAGGTGTACGCAAATCATGCGAGACAATAGCGATCAACTCTTCTCTCGTAGCAGAAGCTTTTTGTGCCTGCTGATACAAGTATGCATTATCCACTGATAAAGCGATTCTCTCTGCGGACGCACGCGCCAGAGAAAATTCTTTAGCCGTGAAATCCGAATTTATTTTTACAAGAGTAATGATACCAAAAGCTCTTCCTCTCGCGGAAAGTGGAAAATGAGCGACTGAGTGCGAATCTAAAATTTCAGCGAGCGAATTGCAAAGAACCTGGCCCTTCATCTTTTCCAATTTATTCCAGTTAAAAAGTTTGGGCTTTTTTTCATCGATGATTTTTTGAAGGATCTGATTAGGTTCAATTCTATGGTCATCAGAATACCAGGACTGAAGCTTGAAATTATTTTCCGAATCATTTGCATAGGCGTAAAAAGCCTCAAGCTTCCCCCCACCATTGATAATAAAAACTGAGCACCAATCCGCTTTACTTTGAGTGATAAGCATTGCGGCTTTTCTCAATCGTTTTTTCATATCCAATTCCAGCGTGAGCTCGTAGCCAATGATGGAGGAAAAGCGCATGTGCTCTTCATTTATTTTTTCGTCCGATATGTCGCGAATAACAAGACTGATCATCTGCTCATTGTTGAGGTTGGGAATATAATTCATTGTCACTTCAGATAAAAATTTAGAGCCATCTTTTCGGATACTGGTATATTCCAGATTGTCTTGGGGATGGTAGTTCTGGAAAATATCCGGAATGAGCTTTTCTATTTTAATGGTCAATAACTCTTCTTCTGTGTAGCCGTAAAACTCCATCGCTTTTTTATTCACAAGCCGGATCGTGCCGCTTCTGTCTACCAGAAGAATTCCTTCAGTGATGGATTCAACCAGAACGCGGTAACGGGCTTCGGCTTCTTTGATTGTGGCCTCTGCCTTCTTGCGCTCTTCAATGCTTCTGACAAAGGCAATCCATCTGTTGTGAGATAAGATTTTTGCACTTACTTCAACATCGACAAAGTTTCCATCTCCCTGCTTCAGCCGCCATTCATCAGTTTTATGACTTGGATGTTCACTGAGATAAGCTTTAGTTTCGTTCAACCGGGGAACGTCTTCTGATGGGATGAGATCAATAATCGTTTTTCCAATGATTTTTTCTTTGGAAGTTTTTACTAATTGAGCGGCTGAATCATTGACAGCGATGTACTGTCCGTCAAGATCAGCAACAAAAATACTTTCTGGTGCAAGTTCAATAAGAGTTCTGTATTTCTCTTCGCTCTCCTTTAACTCATTTTCAAGCTCTCGTCTTTCGCTATCAACTTTATCTACGTGGCGGGCGGATTCCCAGGCTGAGAATATAAAAAAACAGAAGATGAGAGTGTTTGCAAGAATTTGTCTGAATATAGGTTGAATGAATCCAAGACCAACCAGAATTCCAATAATGAATTCGATCAGAATAGGAACAAAAAGCACTTTTAGAACCAATTTTCTTGCCAGATCTGCACCTAACGAATTTTTAAAAAAAAGGGAAAGATATCCTATGCGGGGTTGATAACAAAACAAGCCAATACTCAAAAAGAGAAAGGCAAACGCCGTCATCAAGGCCATCCCAATAGCTTGAATAGGAAGATAAGAAGTTAAGGCCGTATCAAAACCTGAAATCAATTGAACGAGCGACAGCAGTGTTAAGCCAAAAAAAATCAACGTAAGGGTTTCTGATATTTTGCGGATTTTTTCAGATTTCAAATCGAGCGCTAAAACTGAAAATGAACTCAAGATCAGACAAATGGAGGCTTCAGGTGATGGCATGAAAAATCTCACTGGATCATATGTCTGAATTTTCCAGAATCCAGATTCAAACCAAAGAATTTTTCCAGAGATAAGCTGAATTAATGTCCATGCTCCCACTATAAAAGAAATTAAAGGGAGCTTGAGAAGAAAATCAACAAGAAATTCTCCTATCACTTTCCTTAAGCGATTTTGACAATAACGAATCAAAAGACTGAAACTTGAAAAGAAAAGCGCGAATCCCAATAGAGGGTGCATAGGATGTGATCTGAATCCAAACTCATGAAACAACTGAATGTGGTTCTTATTGGCCCAGAGTCCGAATAAAACTGAAACCAAAGAAGCTAATGTAGCAACTACTCCACAACGTCCTTTTTCAACGAATGTATTAAGTCGTTTTTCAATCAACTCCATTCTGTCAGGATAACCACAAAACTTATTGATTAACATTTGTTTATAGTGTGTTCCACCTTAATTTTTCTTTATAAGGAAGACTAATATAAGGTTAACTTAAATGTTTAACAGTTGTTTAATCTATGAATGCACGTGGCATGACAAGACTTGCTTAAATTTCTTTTTTTAAATCATTCAAAAAATTTTCAATGATGATGAATCGTCTTTCTGCTTCTGCTTTTGCTGATGTTGTATTCATCAACTCCACTACTTTTTTTAATTTTATAAAAATGTGGTCAATAGCATTGTCTTGATCGTCCCATTCGCGTTGAACAGCGAATGGATCGGCAGAATGATAAAAAGGTCTTTTGAGTTGTGTGGAAATGGAAAATAAACGGGCAAGTCCTATGGCCCCCAAGCCGTCCAGCCGGTCTGCATCCTGAACGATTTTTGCTTCCAATGTTTCAGGAACAATTCCACTACTAAAACTGTGAGCCGCAATAGCATGGGCAATGGCCTCAAATTTGTCCGCAGGAAAGTGAATGGATTTGAGAAAAAATATCGCCTCTTTAGAGGCCATAGTAGAGGCTGATTTTCTTTCGGGGTGATCCTTGGGAAGATTGACCAGATCGTGCAGCCATGCTGCTGGTACAACGACATCCAGATCCGCTTTTTCTTCCAATGCTAATTTTTTTGCTGTTGCAACAACTCTTTTCACGTGAAGAAGATCGTGGGCAGGATCGAGCGTTCCCAGAACGCTTGCAATTTTTTGTTCTAAAAGCTTTTCGATTTGCTTCATTAACTAGAGCGGATCGAAGAAAGTTACGATACCAGTTGAAAGAGAGTGGTAAGCCGCCAGAATTTTCAAATCACCTGATTGAATCCGCTGATGAATGATGGGGCCGCTCGTGCTCAATTGTGTTGCCACTTTTCGTGCATTGGTCACGATTGAATTATAAAGAAGATCACCTGGAAGTTTTCGGCAAGCTTCAATAACCGGTATGATTTGCCATGAAATTCCTTTTACGCTCGGGATATTTTCCGGATTCATGCAAGCACGAAAAGCTCCACAGTTTTCATGTCCCATAACAATAAGAAGTGGAACTCCTAAAACTTCTACAGCGAATTCCATTGACCCGATAACTGCATCCGAAAGAACAGTTCCGGCAATACGACATGTGAACAGATCGCCGATCCCAACATCGAACACAAGTTCAGGAACAACGCGGGAATCAGCGCAACCCAAAATTCCAGCAAACGGGTACTGCTTTAAGTATTGAGCAAATAAAGTTTCACGTCCTCGCTCAGGGTGTGTCGTATTTCCAGTGGCGAAATCTTCATTACCTTTTTTCAGAAGCTCGAGTGCTTCCTGCCAGGTGCCAGCTTTGCTCTTTCCTTCTTCTGTAAACTTTGTACTAACCATTTTGATGTGCCTTGATAAAGTTTTCTTTTTGCACTCTGGAGAGACGTTTAATTTGCGCCTCTCTGATCAATGCATCACTTCTTGTTTGACAAGCTTCAAGATACACAACTTTTTCAGGTTTATCACTTCTAAAAAACTTAGCGCCGCGGGGTAAATCCCCCTTATGCTCCTGAAAACGCCTTTCCACATCAGTTGTAATACCGGTGTATAAACGATTTTTAACAGTTTGAATAATGTAAACAAACCATGAAGACTCGCTCATCAAGCTTCCAGGCCGATGTAAGAAAATGTACTCACATCAAAAAGTCCGCGGTCAGTTAATTTCAATTGAGGAATGACTGGAAGGGCGAGAAAGGCCATTTGGATAAATGGTTCTTCAAGAGTAATTCCCAGTTTGTGATATTCTGTTTTTAATTTTTTTATGTCTTCGAAAATTTCTTCACCGGTCTTTAAACTGAGAAGGCCTGCAAGCGGAAGCTCAAGCAGGGCCTTTACCTCTTTGCCTTCGACAACACACAAGCCTCCGCCTGATTGAATCAACGCATTGGCGGCTACAACAATCTCAGGAATTGTTTTACCGACAACCATCAGATTGTGTGAATCATGGGCGACACTCGCGGCAATGGCCCCTCTTTTCAGACCAATTCCTTTGACGAGTCCAAGAGCTGGCGGAAGATTATTTCCATAGCGCTCAATGTTCACCATATATAAAACATCATCGTGATCGAATGATTCACCATTAAACACTGCTTTTAAATGTTTTGTAATGATTTCATCTTTGACGATTTCAATGACGTTATAGGCACCAGGTTTTAAATTGTAATTAAAATCCTTTTCCAAGAGCGGAGAACGTTTAATCGTATTTTGCAGCGGTGGTGCTGATTTTTGCAATTTCTCATTGAGCGATTCTTTTAAATTGAGCTCACTCACTCTCACACCGGCGATATAAACATCGGCAATGTCCACAGACTTAAGGTCTTTCAACAAAACAATATCTGCCTGTTTCCCTGGTGCAATCAATCCTAGTTTTTTAAGACCAAAGTGTTTAGCTGCCGAGAATGAGGAAAGTCGATAGGCCATATGAACCGGCATGTTCAGGTCATTAATCATTTTCTTAATTAGAAAATTGATGTGTCCTTCTTTTAGTATTTCGTATGGATTTCTGTCGTCAGTACAAAGAAAGCATTGAGGTGAATTGAATTCAGTGACAATTGGAGCAAGTGTCTTTAAATTTTTTGCAACTGATCCCTCGCGAATAATGAGAGACATTCCTTTCTGCAGTTTTTCTTTTCCTTCCTCTGCAGAAACAGTTTCATGGCAGTTCTGAACACCGGCGGCAATATAAGCATTGAGCGCTTTTCCTCTCAACATCGGGCAGTGGCCGTCAAGATTCAGGTCTGAGTATTCCTCAATTTTATCCAGCACATTGGCATCTCCATTGATGACGCCTGGAAAATTCATCATTTCAGCTAGACCAAGCACATTTGGATGCGCTTTATATTTTTTCATCTCGCTGAGTTTAAATTCTCCACCATTGCTTTCAAACCCTGGCAGGGCCGGTACACATGATGAAGTCTGAACAAATAAATTCTGATGCAGAAGCTCTGATGAACGAAGAAACCATGAATAACCTGTATCTCCCATAACATTGGTAATTTCATGCGGGTCACAGATAGCAGTGGTCGTTCCCAACGGCAAAGTCATTCTTTCAAATTCAAAAGGGTTCATCATTGAAGATTCAATGTGAAGATGTCCGTCGATAAATCCAGGGACGGCTGTCAGCCCTTTGGCATCTACAATTTTTAAAGCCTGGGCATCGCTGTATTCAAGACCGATTCCTGCGATGGTTTTTCCCGAGAGAACAATTGCCGAATCAACGACCTCTCCATTGACGAGATCGAGTATTTTCACATTTTTTATCAGCACGTCTGCAGGGCTGTCGCCGCGGGCAACAGCAAGGCATTTCTGCAACTCATCTCTGGTTAATGTCTGCGTTCTTTTATGGGCCAGTGACATGAGTTCACTCCATTTTATTTTAATTGATTAATCAGCTCATCAAACATCGGTCGCGCCGCAAGTCCTTGCTGATATTCTCCGTTATACATGAAAACAAAAACTAGAGGAGAATTATTTTTTCTTCCAATGTAACCGGCAAGACCCACAACGCCATCGAGATAACCTGTTTTGGCGCGAACCATGGATTGCTCCCCTTTTTTCATCCGGTTTTTCAGAGTGCCATCAACTCCGGCAATCGGAAGCCCTGAGAGAAATTCAGGAAAAATGAGAAAATCATTTTTAATCGTATTTAAAACGAGCGCCAGTTGCTTTGCCGTGAAACGATTGTCTCGTGTTAATCCGGAGACATTTTCCAGAACATAGTCCTTTCTGCTGAAACCGATTCCATCGAGATATTTTTTAATTTCTTCAATTCCGTCCTTCATCTTGGCCGGATTTTGAGAATTTTCAGCGGCCAGATTTTTTGCCAGCATCTCTGCGACAAAGTTGTTTGAAAATTTCAGCATATCGGAAAGAATTTCATTGAGATTTTTTGAAGGCGAAACAGCGAGAACGGCAGACTCCGGTTCACAGGATTCAGCTTTGACTTTCCCTTTTAAAGTAATTCCTCTTTGCTTTAAAAATTCTTTCAGATGCATTCCAATCCATAAATTGGGATTTGAAATACTTTTGTAAATGACTACTTCCTGTCCATCGGCGGAAATTGAACCACTCACAATAATCTTATCGTGATCTCCGGCCTTCACTCGGGAAGCTTCAATGGATTTCACTCCGCTTTTGCCAACAGTCTTTGTTTTATTTTCAAGTTCAAGATAGTCATTTTCCGGATCGAGAAAAACTTTTGCCGAGGATCCTGTTTCACCAGGACGGATAAAAATATTCACGCTATTCCAGTTAAAAGATGATGCAGAAACAGGAGCATCAAAAGCGCGGTCCACTCTTACCGATTCTCTTCCGCTGTCAAAAAGTTCGTCATCGAACCGTGTTGAATCAACTCGAAGATCTCCATCAACAACATTAAGTCCTGTTCTTTTCAATTCATTGACGAGATACCACATTTTTTCAGAAACAAAGGATGGATCTCCGCCTCCTTTAAGGCAGAGATCGCCTTTTAATAATCCGCTTTGAATATCTTTTTTTGCCAGCAGTTTAGTTTCAAATTTTTTATTCATAGGAAAAACATTTAAGACAGCCGCGCCGGTTACAATTTTTGTCAAAGAAGCCGGCACCATGGATCGTGCAGCATTCACATTGAAAATTTCCTTCCCATCATCTTCGACATAAAGACCCAGACTTTGTTCATTGAAATGATGTTTCTTGATGACGCTTTTAAGTCGGTTGCTCAAATCATCTGCAAACGAAAATTGCATGTTTGTTACAAGAAAAATGATCGACAATATTTTCATAGAAATCTCTTGGTTTACAGAGGCATTTTAGATTAATATTTTAGCTTCAGATTCAAATCTTTCACAAGGAGATAATGTGAAAATGTCAGCGAAAAAACTCGCTATAAATACAATCATTTCAGCCTTGGTTTTATTGTCGGCAAATGCTATTGCCGCTCCAAAACTGAAGTTCATTGGCGATCAAAATATAAGTACTGGTGAAAAATTCAAGGAGACGGAGATTGGCGGTCTCTCCGGACTTGCCTTCGATCAGAAAAAAAATGTTCTTCTTGCTATCAGTGATGACAGAAGCGTGATCAATGACGCCCGATTTTATGAATTTGATTTAAAACTTGATGAAAAGAATTTTAAAGTGACTCCGGCCAATGTGATTACTCTCAAAGCGAAGGATGGCAAACCATTTAAAAAAGGTATGGCCGATTTCGAAGGTATTACATTGTGGGGAGATGATGTGATTATTAGCTCTGAAGGATGGCTTAATAAAGAGCCTTCAATTGATCCGGAAATTATCCAGTTTTCGCGAAATGGCGATTACAAAGCAAACCTGGAAGTACCGGAGCAATTCTTGTCGAAAAAAGATTCTGTCAAATACGGTCCCAGAGACAATCTCGTCTTTGAAGCCCTTTCGGCGGCAAAAGATGGGAAGTCTTTCTGGGTGGGTGCAGAAGAAGCACTTTTTCAAGACGACAGAACTTCGACTCCCTCATATGAAAGTACACTGCGTTTAATTCAGTATAAAGATTTAAAGCCGGTCAAGCAGGTCGCTTATAAACTTGAAAAGGTTCCAAGTATCAAAGTGGCCGGTCTTACTGTCGGCGAAACCGGTCTTTCTGATATATTGGCCGTTGATGAAAATCATTTTTACTCAATTGAAAGAAGTTATCTTCCGCTCGCAAAAAAAGCTGTGATCAGACTTTTTTATAACACGGTGACTGATAAAACAGCCGATGTTTCCAAAGTGGATTCTCTTAATAAAACTTTAAAGGAACTTAAACGTGTAGATAAAGAAATGATCGCAGATCTTGAAGAATTTAAGAATCAGATGAGTTCTAACTTTCAAAATCTCGATAATATTGAAGGGATTTGTTTTGGCCCCACGCTCTCTAATGGCCATGAAACAATCATTCTTGTGAGCGACAATAATTTTAAAAAAAATCAGCGCACGCAATTTTTGGCTTTTGAAGTTCTTCCGTAAATAATTTTTGACAAAGACTTATTCCAAGTCGTAATCAGAAGCTCCTTCGTGAAAATAAGGAGCTTCTATGAAAACGGCTTTTTACTTTTTCTCTTTGTTCACTTCCATTTCCCTTTTCGCTGATGATACGTGCATAAAGGTGACACTTCCTAACCAGGATGTTGAATTCCTTTGCGGGCACAACCATTCATCGCAAATCAATTTGTGTGGCTTTAAAGAAACAGAACTTTGCTTTGTCGGAAGCGCTCAGGGATTGGCCGATAAGATCAATGCTGGTCTTTATAAGACCGGCCTTTATAGCGTTTCAGATGCCGCTAAATTGAATGGGTATGACGTCCAGGCTACTTTCACCAGTCCAGACAAAAAAGCTGTTAAAAAGACCATTCACAAATGCGAGTAAAATTTAGCCTCTCTTCAGTCAAAATCTGTCTAAACTTTTGACAGGGGTTAAAAGACTAACGGCCAGAGCAGGATCTGATGCTTCTAACCCTTCGTTAGCTTGTCTTTTCCCGGCCCTTGATTCTGGCACTCTCCTTGCTCTTACAATCCACAAGAGTCTTTAAAAAAGAGAGTTCATTATGAAAACATTATTTATCTTCATTCTTGCTATGATTACTGTAAATGCTCAGGCAAGCATTCTCTGTCATACACCAAGATCAAATAAAATTTTTGAAATTAAAGATGCAAAAGTCACGTTCTTTAATGAGTTCGATACAACGGCACACAGAGAATTAGCTTCAGTTGTTTCGAGAAACAGAACAAATGATAAAGGTCTGACAAAAGTCGTTGAATTTGAAAACCAAAAACACACGATTCACATTGCAGACGCAGCCCATTTTTCAGATGTTGATGACTATATCATTATCAAAGCAAAATCTGGTCATGAAGTGACGTATCCGATTTCTTGCGAACAAAAATAAAAAGAATTCTGAGCTGATGAGTTCCCCCCTCATCAGGCCATCGTACAGGCCTTGTCTTTAATCCCCTATAAAGTCAGGGCCTTTTATAAATTAAAAAATGAGAAGGCATGAACCTTCTTCGAGCGCTTCAACTGCAAGCGAAGATTCATTTTCAATTGTCACGGCTTCGTAAGGTGAAACAGGAATTCCATTAACGGCAATTTTCCCATTCAAGTTCAAGATGGAACAAGGACGTTTGAGCGCAATGGATGAAAAGTATTTTTCATTGGAATTTTGATTTAAAAGTGAAAGTTCAAAGTCACGATGTGAACAAATATCTGAGCGCCCATGGCGATGGAAGAGATTTTTTTTATGCTGGAAAAAATCCAATCGGTTTTTTTCGGGAGCAAAATTAATGACGTCCAGAGATTTTTCTACATGCAGGTCACGGGGCTGGCCTTTTTCATCAACCCGGTTCCAATCCCACACGCGGTAAGTAATGCCGGAGTTTTGCTGGACTTCAGCCAGGGTAATATTTTTTCCAATGGCGTGAATGCTTCCGGCGGGAACAAAGAAAAAATCACCTGGTTTTACTTCATAGAAATTCAGCAATTCATTGACCGGTCGCTTTTCTTTTAAAGCTTGTTCAAGAGTTTTTCGCTCTATTCCTTCTTTCAGACCGAGAAAAATGCCGGCGCCGGGATCTGATTCGAGAATAATCCAACACTCTGTTTTGCCCGAAGAATTCTCATGCAGGCGTGCGTACTCATCGCCGGGATGAACTTGAATAGAAAGTTCATCAGAAGTATCGATCAATTTCGCGAGATACGGCAAAGACTCTTCGAAAATTTCCAGCGTCTCTCCGACAGGAACCATTGATTCTGCCCCTGACTCTTTCGTAGAAAGATGTTTCCAGTTCTGCAGTTTTTTTCCGCCCCAGATTTTACGGACTATTGATGGTTTATGTACCTTAATCATACAAACGCTAAATTCCTTATAGAGTTGGCAGTATTCTCTCAGGCTCCGTTCGAACTTTCAAGGCTCTACCTGTCCTTCCCCATCGATTCGCTTTTCCCTTTAAAATAGAGCTATGAAAAAACCTGTTCCGGCCCTTTATTTATTTAACAATATTTTCTATCCGCAGACGATGATTCCTCTTTCTGTGAATGATGAAACGTCTCAAAAAATGCTTTTAAAATGCTTTGAGCAAAATGCTGAACTCGTCCTGTATTATCCCCATGCGCGCTCAAAAGGGGTCGCCACTCTCGGAAAAATACTCATGATTGATACCAACAGCGATGGCAGTTTGAGTGTCATTGTTCAAGGAATCATGCGGGTGAAGCTGGAGAATCTCGTTCAGCAGGAACCGTATCCGCTTTATCTCGTCGGCGATTATCACGACCACGAAGAAAAAAACCAGACCTTGCGGGACTCGCCGCTGGAGCGTCTGCATCTCGTTTTAGAGCGATGGCTCACTCGCCATGTTCATTCTAAAGTTGAGAGAGATCGTTTCATGAAGGACATCAGTTCTCCGGCCAAGCTGATCAACAATTTGTGTATGCTGGTGATTAAAGATGTCGAGTTAAAACAAATTTTTCTGGAAAGCACTTCGCTTTTAGATCGGGTCCGGATGATGAATGCGCTGCTTGTGGGGGAAACCCCGGAATCGGAAGATATGGAAATGTGCGAGGCGATCAAAAATTTTGAACGCCTCGAAATAGATCAGTATAAAACGGCTTCTTAGAAAACTGTGATAACCATGTTCAGGAGGAAAAGTCCCAATCCTGAGATCACTGGAATGCAAAGGTTATCGTCAACGAATTGAGAGCAGAGTTCTGAAATCGCTCCAATCACTCCCGCTACAATCGCAAACATCAAAAGGCTCATGCTTGGGCTTGCGTGAATCAATCCATAAACAAGAGTCACGATATAGCAAACCGAAAAAGCTGCAATCGTGCCCTGAAGAGATTTGTTCGGAAGGATTTTATCGCGTCCGTAAAGAATTCCGCAGAATGAAGCAATTGGATCAGCAAAGATCAAAAAGAGAACCGAAAGAATCGCAATTCGCTCTGGAAAGAAGAAAAGCGACAAAGAAACTCCTAAAGCATAGAACGGAAGTCCGCTCACAGAGTTTTTTTCTGATTCACGCATAACTGGCTTCAAGATAAACATGACCAGTTGGTTCATTTTTTCATTTCTCAGACGAAAGTATTCGACGAGAAAGGCGCTGGCAGAAACGATAAGTAAAATAGCTGCAACAGATTCAATTGTCAGATGAGATTTGTAGTAAGCAGCAAGTCCGATAAGGCCCGTGGCCATGTGCCATAGCTTCCGAGCTAGGTGCAAATCAGTACGTAGACGAAACGGCGACGATACTCTGACTTGCGATAAAAGGGCTTGTCCCATTAGAAGGCTCCTAAGATTCCAGGTCGACCAAGTGAGATGGTCACCTATTTTTTACAAGTATCTAATTTGTGAATTAGCTTACAGACTTCCGGGATTTCTGTAAATCTCTCTGCATTATTTACAACTTTAGTGGTTCCAAGGACTTTGGTATTTTTTCCGTTACATTCCTAGATTTTTCTTCCTATAATATTTTAAAACATCTGCTAAGATTATGGATCGAAGCTTTTGGCAAAGGATGGAATCTTGTGTCTATTTTAAACGATCAAGCTGGCCCAAATAGTGGTTTAAGTGGTGATTTTCAATCACATTTGGGAGCTCAGAGACGACAGCAAATATGGGCCATTGGTGGCGGCAAAGGGGGCGTTGGAAAATCCCTCGTTACGGCGAACCTCGCTATTTGTTTAGCACTCATGGGTCACAAAGTTGCTGCCATCGACCTGGACTTAGGGGGAGCGAATCTCCATACCTGTCTTGGGGTTCCTATTCCCGAAAAAACTCTTTCTGATTATTTGTCGAAAAAAGTCAGGAGCCTTAACGAACTTTTGACTCCAACGGCGATCAATAATTTGTATATTATTTCTGGTGCTCAGGATGATCTTGGGATCGCCAACCTAAAACAAATGCATAAAGCAAAACTTTTAAATCAACTTGGGGAACTTCCGGTTGATTATGTTTTACTGGATCTTGGTGCCGGAACAACTTTCAACACAATCGACTTTTTTATTTCTGCGGATCAGGGAATCATCACGACTCTTCCTGAACCGACATCTATTGAAAACTCATACCGTTTTATTAAATCCGTTTATCACCGTAAATTAAAAATGGCCGAAGAGCTTTTAGAGATTGGTCCACTAATTGATCAAGCGATGAACGCGAAAATTTCTCAGAACTCAACTCCTGCTGATCTGATTAACCGAGTAATCGAAATTAATCCGGTAGTCGGTCAGAAACTTCGCTCTGAAATTAATAAACTTCACCCGCGATTAATCATTAATCAAGTTCGCACACAAGCCGATATTGATATTGGTTTCTCCATGAAGTTAATCAGCAAGAAGTATTTTGGAATCAATCTCGATTACGTTGGCTATCTCGATTACGATGCGACTGTGTGGCAATCGGTAAAAAAGAGAAAGCCGCTCCTGATGGAATTTCCAAATTCAACTCTTGTGAATAACTTCGATAGAATTATTCATCGCCTGTTAAATATTAATTAAACGAGAGAAGAAAAGAGTTTTATGAGCGATTTAAAAAATTACTACGAAGTTTTAGAAATTCCTTCGACTGCTAGATCTGAAGAAATTTATCACAGCTACCAGAGAGCAAAATCAGCTTATTCTTCTGACTCTCTTGCGCTTTATTCTCTCATGAGCCCTGAAGAATGCAGAAACGTTCTTGAGATGGTTGAAGAAGCTTACTCAATTCTTTCTGATCCTACTAAAAGAAAAAGATACGATGAAGCCCGCGGTATTAACCGTGACTTCAATACAATGAACTACAATGCGCTTGCCGACAGAGTTCCACAGCGAAGCGAGATAAGAAACGAAGTTCGAACTGAAAGAACCGAAATCTTTCCATCCAGCTCGCCGTCTTCTTCCGTCAGCTCCATGCTTCGCGATGAATTTACTCTTGGGACAAATGCCAACACGGCTCAAACGAGCGGTTTGTCTCCTAAACAAGAACAGACTTTATCCAACACAACTACCAACGTCACAAAACTTGTGACTCAAAAAAGATTTGCTCTGGACTATGTACTCAATGCTGAATTCGAGAAAGAAATCGAAGACGCGACTGAATTTACAGGCGACTTTCTTCGAAAAATCCGCGAATACAAAAGTGTTGACCTTGAACGTTTAAGTGATATGACTAAGGTCTCAAGACTTTACCTTCAGGCCATCGAGAGTGAAGACTACGACAAGCTGCCGGCTTCTGTTTACGTACGCGGATTTGTATTCCAGTACGCAAAATGTTTAAAGCTCAAGCCAGAAGTCGTGGCCAATTCTTATGTTGCCCGCATGAAGAAGTTAAAGCCTTAAGCACTTAACTTTTAAAACGGGACAATCGTGAACGACATTTCTGAAATAAACTCCGCTGATCTCGACAGTGATTCCGTCAAACTTACGATCACTGAAGAAGATCGCGCGGCTTACAAACGGTTTGATCAATATCTTGCTGAAAAAGGCGGCGGTCACTCACGCACGTTTTTAAAAAATCTTTTTCTTGAAGATCAGATCGTTGTCAGCGAAGACTCTCCCGTACAGCCCAAACTCGAATTAAAAAGAATGCCTCCGGCAGGCACTATCGTTGAAATTCTTGTTCCTCCTCCGCTGCCTTCATCGGCAGAGCCGGAAAATATCCCGCTTGAGATTCTTTACGAAGATGAGCATCTTGTTTTCGTGAATAAGCCTGCAGGACTGGTTACCCATCCAGCACCAGGGAACTACACGGGAACTCTCGTTAACGCTATTTTATACCATTGCAAAGACATCAAAGGTGTAGGCAATGAAAAGCGTCCCGGCATTGTTCACCGCCTGGACAAAGGGACAAGCGGAGTCATGGTTATTGCCAAAACTCAAGCTTGCCATGAAGGACTCGTTCTTTTGTTCTCAACTCATGACATTGAGAGAAGATATGAAGCCCTGGTGATGAGAGGCCGCTGCCAGACCTACGGAACACTGGAAAGTATGATCGGCCGCGATCCACATAATCGCCTCAAAATGAAGGCCAGTTCTTCTCGCGGCAAAAAAGCCACAACTCATTACAAAATTCTCGAAATGTTCGACAGACATCTTCATATGGAATTTACGCTTGAAACCGGACGTACACATCAAATCCGCGTTCATACTTCAGACCTTCTGAAGATGCCAATTATCTGCGATTCAACTTATGGCTCACCTAATGAACAATTCATGAAATTGGGTGCTCCGCTAAAAGAACTGATCGGTGATTATCCTTATCCATTTCTCCATGCAAAAGTTCTGGGTCTTGTTCACCCGATGACTGGCGAAAAATTGCGTTTTGAAGTTCCACCGCCTAAACTATTTCAAGACGTCCTCGAGCTATCAAGGAAACTAGTAACGCCGGTGTAATTCATGGCAGAAGCCAATTGTGTTTTTGAAAAACAACTTCCGAGAGGTAAGTTTTGCACTTATCAATCTCGTCCTTCGTTTGCTTTTATTCGCGTACGGCAAACTCATTCCGATATTGTTCACGATGAAACAAATTGCTCTGATCTCGAAGGAGATGGAATGGTTGGTGTAAGTAAAACCCCAATGGCCATTCTCACGGCGGATTGTCTTCCGGTGGTCATTTTAGGGGAACAAGGTCACGCATTTGTTCACGCTGGATGGAGAGGTCTTCACAACGAGATCCTCGGTCATGAAAAAATCGCTGCGCTAAAACCCTTTTATGCTTTCGTAGGCCCACATATCAGCGTCCGGCACTACGAAGTCCAGCCGGATTTTAAACAGAATTTTCCGGCACTCCCTCAATCTTTCATACAAAGAGACGGAAAACTTTTCTTTGATATGAACACAGTCGTCAATCTTCAGCTGCAAAAGTTCTTTCCGGGCATTAAAATAGAAATTTCTGAACTTTGTACTTTTGAAGAGTCACAACTCTTCAGTTACCGACGTAATAAAACTGCAGAACGCAACTGGAATATGTATATCCCCTAACGGAGTTTAAAATGTATCATTCGTCAGTCTATCAGGACAAAAAAATCAACACGACAATCATCGTGCTCATCTTAGGAGCCTTGATGGTTGGATTCTCTCTCTATCTGACTCAACATTATTTTGACCTTAGATTTCCCACAGGTCTCGAAAGCAAATCACTTTGCAACGTTAACAGCTTCTTTAACTGTGATAAAACGACTTTATCGGTAGCTGGAAATATTGCAGGTATACCCATTTCAGTTTTTGGTGCAATTATCGGTGCACTGATGATGGTTGGCCTCATCATTAAAAATGAAGATTATGAGCGAACAATGTTTTTTACTCTTGCAGTCAATTTCGCAGGCTGTGTTGTTCTTTTCTTATTTTCACTTCTTGTACTGAAAGGTCTTTGTCCATTCTGTACGCTTTATTACATTGTTTCAGGTCTGGCTTTTCTTTTGTTCTTTCGAAAAAGTCATACATGGAAGCCTGCTCTGGGCTACCTTGCGGCCTTCGCGGTTATCGTTATCGCTCTCAGTGCGCTTGTAAAAATGAATATTGACAGTAAATCAAAGGCGCAAAGTGAAGTGGCAGGTGATTTGATTAAACAATTCTATTCTCTTCCTGACCTTGGCAGTCCAAAAGTGGCTTCTGAGTTTAAGATTGCAACAGCGGCCAATGCTCCGATTAAAATGGTGATTTTTTCAGATTTCGAATGTCCTGCATGTAAAGCCTTGTCGCAAGTCATTCCTTTAGTGGCTGCCCGCTACGAAGGAAAAATTGATATTCAATACTTCTTCTACCCGCTCGACAACAGCTGTAATCCAAGCATGGAAAGACCGCTGCACCAGTACGCGTGTAAAGCTGCCTTCGCCGCAAGCTGTATGCCTAAAGAAGAATTTGCAAAGGCTCACGATGAAATCTTCGCGAATCAGGAAAAATTCGAGGCAGGTTTTGTTGATCAATACATAAAAGATCATAAACTTGAAGCCTGTGTAGCTGATCCGAAAACAAAAGAAAAAGTTGTTGAACTCATCAGAGCTGCTGATCCGTTTAATGTTCGCTCAACTCCAAGCTATCTCATCAATGGAGTTAAAATTGAAGGCGTTCTTCCACCAGACCAGATGTTTGCCATCATGGATGAGATTGTAAGACGAGCTGGAAAATAAGCTCCGGCCTTCTCCAGAAATGATTTTTCTTTCATGACCCGCTCTAGTTCTGAGCGGGTCATTTCAATCAAAACATCCCTCTTATCAATCTCTTTAATTTTGTCCGCAGGTATTCCCATTCTTTTGTAGAGTCGCGCATGAATTTTAGAAGTAAAAATAAAGACGCGTGAAATGGATTTATCCTGAGTAATCAAACTCACTGCATTTCCTACGAGTGCCTTCGACATCTTCTCGGCTTCGACATCTTTTCCCACTGTGAGACGCACGATCTCTACGATTTTCTCGTGGGGTTTTCTCTCAAGACGAACACCAGTTGCTTTTTCCAACGGAAGTAAGTCACCTTTTTTAAAAGCTTCCACAATCCCTACTCCACCGTTTATCTTCATCTCACCTTCTAGAGGCGACTTCACCGTATTGAGAATTAATTTTGTCCGCGGGCTCATCTCAACGCTGGATTTAATAAAACCTTCAACCTCTGCTGGAGTCAGGTTCAATCGTTCATTGTAAATGTTGTCGACATAACGCCAGTACTCTTCCGGAATTTTTTTAACAGCTGCATCTGATGAACGAGAAACAGCATTGAGATCCATGACTGAAAAAATTCCCGAATCCGGAGTTTTAAACTCAACTCCAATTTGATTCTTTTCCAGCTTTAATCCATCAATATGAATTTTGCGTGCAATTTCATCAGTCGTTTTCACTTCCTGCTTAAGAACAGCCCCGACAGGCTGTCTGGCTTTAGGAATCTGACCGAGAAATTTCAACGCCGAAGCAGAAAGACTTGTGGTTGCAGCGGAGACGAGACTTAACTCCGTCATAAAAATTTTGTCAGAAAGTTTTTTCTGACAATTACGGAATTCCTGCAATTGATCTTCATTGCTTCTGTTGAGAAAACGGACTTCACTGGATTTGCATTCTTCTGCGAGTGCTTTGAGTCTGTCCAGGTCTGAAGCGACTGTTCCAGCTTGAAAAACCAGAGACGCAGCATTGAGAGTTTTTCTGGCTTCTCCTGCGCGCAATCCCCAAAGGGCCAGACGTTCGCCAAACATAAGTTCAATGCCGAGAGCTCCTCCTCTGCCGATTGGTCCGGTCATCAAAGGTAAAACAAAAAGTCCGGCATCGACGGCCATTTCTTTGTATTCTTTTCTGTCGCTGTAATCTTTAAATTGACGGGCAAAAAGACAGGCTGATCCTTTTGTTGCGGGGTTTGAATAAGCACCTTCATAATAAGAGCTTTTTACAAGATCTTCCATGATACCTGGAAAGCGTGTGGATGCTTCCTCGATATATTCTTTCACATAAAGCTGGTGAGCTTCCGGCCGGTATGGTTTTTTGCCATCATTTTGGAAACGAAAAAACTCCGTATCTCTCTGATCGAGCTTGTTGAGGTTTGCAAACAAAGCCTCTTTGAGATCTTTTTCAAAAACGTCATTGGAGAAAAGCGATTCCTCTGAAATCATTTTTTCATCCATTTCGCTCATTCTTTCTTCAAAAACTTTATTTCCCAGGATCGGTTGGGCCATAAAAAGCGCAGCTTTCATTTTTTGCACGCGGCTTAGCTCATCTGAAATCTCAAGCCGTCTTGCTGCAGAACAATTGGTAATACAGATATCAAATTTCTTCTGCAATCGAAGGCTTTCCCGGGAAAGCACAGTGAGCTTGTCAAAATCAGTTTTGATCTCTGCTATTTTGGCACGCGACTCTTTGTAGGAAGGTTCCTTGTCACCGTCTCTCAAAGTGCGAAACAGAGGAACAAGATTTTTCTTCAATGCATTGTTAACTTTGGCAAGTTTTTCAACTTCGCTTTCAAGAAATGAAAAAGACGAAAGGACATTGAGCGAATTAGAAAATTTTTTGACCGTTCCTTCATGGGGTCTATAGGCGCCTCCGACTGAACAAGTAGAGCAATCTTTTGATAAATGGCTTTCCTCGCATTCAGAAGGAAGTTGGTAGGCAAGACATTGAGAAATAAACGTGAACAGCAATAAAATAAAAAGGTATTTCATAAGCATTCTTATCGGAAAAAGAATGTTGAAATTAAAATTTTATTTCCGAGCGAAAGCGACGCCTATTGCAAGGGCTGCTTCATGAGCAACATCGTGTGCACATTCGAAAGCCGGATTGGCCCAATTGTCCTGGTTGGCAAAGAAAATGCTGTTTTTCAGAGGGCGATTCATTTTTTCAAGCTGTACGCTTGCCAGTAGGTTCACTTGTGCCACTGGAATAGAATGCCCCCAACGAGTCATACGCAGACCTTTCATTTTAGACAGATCTACACCTGCTGTTTTGGCAAATTCCGGCAGATCTTTGAGAATAAGATTTTTATGCTTCTCATGGGCCATCGGACTGAATAAAAACTGTCGAGCTCCATCATAAGGAAGAGCTTTATAAATAGTAAGCACTCCATTTTGAGTTTGATCGCCGGCGGCCCAGGTTCCAAAACAAACATCACTGAACGCTCTTTTAGGAACGTTCATTGGAGTTGGTGAATTTGGTTTCGCTCCATCAAGACAGTAGACATCGTAGGCAGGAGATTGAAAATTTCCTTCAAAGAGAGCATTGGCAACGATATAGGCTCTGTAGCTGATTTTATCAAAAAGCGCAGACTGCTCCGCCGGCAGATCATGGACGATATGCTTGGCCACAAATTTAGGAGAAGCCACAATACAATTTTCTGCTCTAATTGTTTTAATTTCTCCCTGAGAATTTTCGTAGGTAACCCACACCTCTTTTTCTTTTTTTGCTTCAACTCTTAAAACCATGGCTCCGGCACGCAATGAATCGGCGCTTAAAATTTTTAAAAGTTTTTCATAAATTCTTTGTGTGATGGCAGCATTTCCTCCCGGAAGCGCGAGAACTCCAGCGACTTCTGCCGCAAGGAAATTCAAGGCCTGAACAGCGGACACTTCATCAATGGATGCATTAAACGAAGACCAGCAATACAACTGAAAATATTCGAGAATGTGCGGATGCACTTCGCCGAAAGTAAGTGCAAGCCACTTTTCAAAATTCATTGAATCCAGTTTTTTAAATTCATCCAGTGAAAGGGCAGAGTCTTTTGACCAGGGAATATCTGGAAACGATTCATTGTAAATTCGTTTCAATTCTTCATCTACGCGGATAAATTCTTGTGCGCGTGTCGGGTCACTAGCTCCTTTCCAGAAATCTGACATGAGCTTTTTTTGAAAAGAAACTTTTACTTCTTCAGCACTCTCTTGCTTTAATTCATCCAGCAGATTGAGCTCTTTTAAAAACTTTTCGATTTCTGAACCACTGTCAGGGACAGTGATATAGGCTGCACCGATTGAGAAAAGAGAATTATTTAAAATTTCACCTTTTGAATTTCCCCCAAGAAAATCATCCTGCTCGAGAAGAACTGGATTCAATTGTCGCAATTTCCACGCACTGATCAGTCCTGACATTCCCCCACCGACGATTACGACTTTTCTTTGTTCCACAGGTGCGGGAATGCCTCCTTTTTTAGCGAGATAGCCATCAATATTCCAAAGAATATCGTGAGGTCTGTTGATGTTATCTCCGTTGAAATCAAGACTTTGAAATTCTGAATTTTTTATTCTTTGAATAGGTCCGATATTAAGAGGGATCAATGATTTCCCGGCGACAGCGTTTAAAATTTTTTCTGAGTGCTTAGGAACTCCTAAAGAGAAAAATGAAAAGGCCGAAAGTTTGATAAAGTCGCGGCGATCAGTAGTGCTCTCTGGGTTCATTTGATGATTTTTCATTGGGCAAATAACTTGTTGTTTAAATAACAATATTAAAGTTTGACGTATCAAACCAGAACGGATTAAGCTTGTCAACCATGAACTGGGTTTATCTTTTTTTCGCAGTGGCCGCTGAAATTTTCGGAACCTTTGCGATGAAGCATTCAAATGGATTTCAAAAACTTCTTCCAAGCCTGGGCGTGGTTGCTGGCTATGCCGTGGCCACTTATCTCCTTTCCCTCGTCGTCAAAAATCTTCCGTTAGGAACTGTCTATGCTTTGTGGTCGGCCGTGGGAATTATCGGGTCGCTGGCACTTGATCACTACTGTTTTTTTGAGCGGTTTAATCTTGTGCAAGTCATTGGGCTGGGATTTATTTTATGCGGTTCAGTTATTTTGAATTTTACACTCAATACTTAATTTGATGTATAGTCATAATCATGAGCAAAAAAAAACGCGACATCCCTATTCCTGAAATTCCTATTATCGAAACGCATTTCCACCTGGACATGTTGAAGGCAATGTCGCGTGAAGAAATTGTCGATAAAACAAAAACGCACAATATCGAAAAGATGGTTACTATTTCGACATCGCCTGAAAACCTTGATGAAGTTATTTCCATTGCTGAAACTTTTCCGCAAATTTATTGCACGCAAGGGTTGCATCCACACGATGGGAAAGAATGGAATGAAGACGTAAAAAAACATGTAGTCAAAAATCTCACTGAGAAAAAGGAAAAAATCGTCGCTGTTGGTGAAATCGGACTCGACTATTATTATTCGAAGTCTCCAAGAGACGAACAGATAAAAGCCTTTGAAGAACAACTTCAGATTGCCATTGATTTTGATTTGCCTGTCGTGATTCACACCCGCGATGCAGATGAAGACACCAAAGCTATTTTAAAAAATTTCAGTCCTCTCCTGAAACGAAAAGGGGTTGTCCATAGTTTTACTTCCGGGCTTGAACTTGCTCAGTTTGCATTGGATGAAGGTTTCTACCTGGGCTTTAACGGAATTATCACATTTAAAAATGCCGAAAATGTCCGCGATGCTTTGAGAATAACTCCAGTAGAAAGAATTCTGCTGGAAACTGATTCACCTTTTCTCACACCAGATCCTTATAGAGGCGTGGAGAATGCTCCTTATTATCTTCCCTTTGTTGCCGAGAAAATAGCTGAAGTGAAAAATGTTTCTCTCGAGACAGTTTTAAAACAGGCTTATAAAAACAGCGTTGATCTATTTCACTTCAAATAATTATTCGCCATCTGAGTAAACACCTGGCCATGTTGGAAGATTACCAAGCGTTTTTGCAGCTCCTGTCACATTCGTGCTTGAGGCATTTTCCAATGATCCGGAAGAAGCTGGACCTTTCACTGAACCTTGAATGATAGAAAGGAAATTATTCAGATCTCTCTGCCCTCTGAAATTCATAAAGAGCTGTTGGTTTTCTCTCGAGTAACTGTCCTGTTCTCCGCCTTTTGAACCCATGTCCTGAGAGACCAGATAGTAATTTTCTTTTTTCACAACCGGCGTATTGTTATCCACACCAGTACAGATGAAAAATCCAGATGTAGCCACTTTAGCTATTTCCTGAGCTTTCATCGAATTGTTGAAAACGAAATTAAAAGCAGATCGGGGACCTGCAAATAATTCAGGCGATAATCTGACTGCTGAACACTCTTCATAGCTTGTGAGTTCCACATTAAAGGTGCTCGTTTGCATGAACATGTAAGTTGAAGCGTTCACCACCGCAGTACTGCTTGTTGTATCTGATTTCGAGTGAGCTGAAGCGATGGCATAACTTCCTGTCGAATTGATTTTGA
Organism: Bacteriovoracaceae bacterium UBA6261; assembly: GCA_002440825.1. Taxonomy (GTDB): domain Bacteria; phylum Bdellovibrionota; class Bacteriovoracia; order Bacteriovoracales; family Bacteriovoracaceae; genus Bacteriovorax. The sequence continues at coordinate 96,991 of DJVH01000095.1, forward strand.
AGATATCAAACAACTCAAATGACAAACCTACTGAGTTTGTCCATGACCATGTTTGAGTTTTTGAATTCGACTCTGCTTTTGCTACGCTAAAAGAGTTCCCAACGCTGAAATTTGTCGTTGTACCCGAGGCGTATTTAATGGCACCGACTTTTTTCACAACAAGTTTTTTGTCCGTTTTGAAGAAACGGGATGGATCTTTTCTCACTGACATTACACATGATTGAACCAGGCGTTGAGTGGTCATTTCATCAAGTGCGACAGTTTTATTTGTCACTGAAAGTCGTCTGAAGTAATCATTGAACCAGAACGAACACATCTGCACTGCGAGATCTGTGTTTAATTTACCGGTCTTGGCAAAATGAGCAAGCACTGCTGATGAAACCGCGGGCTTCTGTTCTGCTTCATGATAGTAAGCTGGTTTTTTTGTCAACGTGAAGTACTTAAGCGGATTGGCCAGACCGTCTCTGATAAACAGAGACTCTTTTTCACTCGCAAGATTAATTTTCTGTAAATTCTGTGAGCGAAGAACTTTATCCATCGCCGCTGATGAATTGGAAAGCCCGTTTCCTAGTGTTGCCAACCGGTCAAAGAGATCACCTTTACCAAGTCCCAGATTGTCTTCAGCTCTCAGCATTTTCTGGCCGTCTTCATCCCGGTTTAAAACAATTGTGCCGACATAAGGAGTTGCTTCCAGACCGCTGTTTTTATCAATTTCCACTCTGGCATTTTTATTTTTCGATTCTTTGATTGTATAAAGAGCAACAACAAGTCTTGAGCGTGTATTGAGCTTTTCGAAAGCAGAAACTTTAAAACTTACGTCAGTTTTTAAATCCCCACCAAAAGTTGTGACTTTCTTTTCACCTTTACTGATCACTGAATCAGCTTTGTCATTTTCATCCAGCGTGACAACTGACCATTTCAAAAGATAATTTCCATCTCTTAATGGCTCATAACCACCGCGTCCGTAAGAAAGAGAGGAATGATTGACGACTTTTGCACTCAGGGCAAGAATTCCATTTTTCACTATAGTCAGGTCAAGGTTCTTATTAATTTCGTACTTATAATTCACGACTGAGAAATTATAATTATCAATCATGATCTTTGCATTTTCAGAAGATGGATTGATATTGATTGAATTGAAATCTTCTACAAAGCGCTGATCGCGGCCGAAATTCGATCCTTCATCCCAGGGATTAATCACGACTTCAATCTTTTTACTAAGATTGAACCCTTTGTGAGCAATTGAAACAGATTTTTTAATGAATCTCTCTTTTGCAAAAACTTTATGCCAGATGGAATCATCCCAGCTGATACACCCTTCCTGGTTTGATTTTATAGCAACAGGAGCTTTTCCCGAGATTGTCTGCACAGTAAACTCTTCATCCCTGATCGGTCGCTTATCGATATTGCTTTTCACACAGGCTTTGATATTGAAATAGACTTGTCTGTCTGTTGTCGTTTCTGATCCGATTTTAAAAAATCTGATATCTAGTTTCTCAATTTCCAGACCAGGTTTAACTTTATTTTTTTTCGCATCCTGAGTTGAACCAGAGAACTGAACTTTTAAATCCGCAAACGTTTTACCTTTAGCTGGCACTGGAATTCCATCAACCTTGACTGAAGGATTATTGGAAATCATATAAACACCTTCAAAAGGATCCAGACCGATATCATTTGAAGAAGCGCTTACCTTTACACCTAAAAAGATCTGACCTTTATTAGGCAGAGTATTAAGCGTGAAAGGAAACTCAGCAATGAGTGTATCCTGAGTAAAAGCGACGCTGTTTTCTGCCGCTGATGCAATCGGAATAAGTGTTTCTTTGCCGTTTTCCATGACTGAATTATAAAGAATCATCTCTACATCAAAAGCGCCGGTGTTGATGGGATACTGAACATTTTGTTGAGCAGAATTTTTCAAGACCAGTGAGAGCTTCGTTTGATACTTTAAAAGCATTTTCACGCCGCCGGCAGAGAACTCCTGCTCGACAACAGAAACGCGAGGAGCAATGGCCCATAATGGAGAGCGTGAAGTCTCTGCAAGAAATGCAGATGATCCTTCTTTTTCAGCTGAAAGAGCTGCTATAGCTTTTTTCTTGGGATCAACAACTGTTCCCGCTTCATCGCCATGGGCCCATGGATTAATAGCAAATTGTACATCTGCTGCACCTTTATGAAGTCCATTGGCTGCGATTGTGCGTGTGATTTTGATATAATTTGATTGTGCGAGAAAATTAAATTCAACGGACTCATTCCAGTTCAAACATCCTTGCTCATCTGATTCGACAATTTGCTCTTCATCGCCACCGGAAATTTTAAAAGACTGACCCAGAATAGCCTTAGATTGCATAATGTCTTTAAGGCAAGCTTTGAAATTATAGATGCGCTCTTTTGGTAAAGAATAAACGGCATCGACTTTAGAAATTTCACTGGACCCTTCAATGCTGTCGACATAAAAAGTAGCAATCTTTCCCGCATCAGCATTCTCGACTTTGTTTGAACACGCATTCAAAAAAGCGGCGATCAGAAGAAAAAATAATTGAGAGTAAACAGATTTTGGCTGTGATAACATTTCAATTTCCCGCGAAAATAAAAGTTTTATCTGTTCATAAGCAAAACTTATGCCCTGGACTTATCTCTTTAATTTCCGTCGGTATTTATTTCAGGTATGACTAAATTTTAGACGGCCGGAATGAGGCCGTCTAAATCTTAAACAGGTTGGAAAAATTCTAGAAAATATTATCAATATTGAGATTCACGAAATACGTTTTGTCTGCGCTTTGGAATGGATTGGTCTGAATCAGTTTTGAGTCAGCATAAACAAAACTTACTCTGTAGCGGTTGCTGTCGTAAGCAATCCCATAGCGATAACCATCTCTGTTCGTTCTTCCATAAGTTGTATCTGAATAAGCTGCCACCATGGCGTCGGCTTCAACATGGTAATGTTCAACAATTGGACGAAGAATGTTTTTAGAAGCGAGAACAAGCCCCGGGCTCAAGGAGAAAAAATAGCCTTGATTTTGTTTCTTGGGAGCAGAATCGTTCTTGATGAAGCTGGCAAGAAAACCAAAAACGGCAGTTTCTCCCTTGTATTCAGAACCGAGAGTGATTTCATTTCCTTCATATTTATAGACAAAAACTTTTGAACCTGCGGTCGGGCTGGCAACAGTGTTTCCTCTATTGATCGACTCGGTAGCCGCTGAGGAAGATAGTTTATCAAAACCAAAATGCGATATACTTAGAGATGTTGAAAATGTGCTCGTCCAGTTTGATTTAAAAAAAGCCGTTCCAGAATAAAGAGAAGCACTGGATTCCAATTCGGAAGATGTTGTCGCCAATCCTGAACTCGCCGGCACTGCTCCCTGCGCACGAATTTCAAAAAGATGATTTTGAAATCTGAAAGGAAGCAGAAATCCAATTCCCGGAAAAGCTTTCGTATAACCTGCTATTGCGGGAAGAAATTCTTTTTGATAAAGCACCCCCGCCTTAAGGGAAAGGTCGTACCCCAATTTTTTTTCCACAGAAGCTTCTTTTAAATAAATTGAATTCGTCAGTGGACTGAGAGGATCTCGCGACGTTTGCTGCCCGCTGATAAAGCTTGCGACCGGAGTCAGGCGCAACTGGAGATCTGCATCTACGCCGTAAAGAAAATCTCCTTCAATGAAGGTCGCCGCTCCTCTTGAAAGAAGCGTTTCCTCTTTAATATTAAATCCCGAAATCCCCAGATTGATCTGGTGTTTTGAAAAACCTTTAGGGAAAATGTCTTCTGCATGCAAAGGGGATGCGAAAAGAAGAAAAAAGATCGCAGTAAATTTATTCATTGTATTTCTCACGCTGGAATTAATGCATTTTATTCTACGTTAGCTGAATGCATTTGTTCAATCTCTTTGCACGTAAGGATTGAGCGTGAAGCAGATCCGTTTAGGAGATAAAGCCTGCGCATTTTCTGAGGAATACTTTTATAGGAACAGGTATCAATTTCCCAATTTTTGATCGTGGATATCAAGCTGGCACCTTTGATTTTATCAGCTTTAATTTCCCAGGCATCCATCATCAATTTGTTTCCATTAATAGACGATTGAAGATAGAGTTCCATATTTTTCTTTACAGCGGCAGGGAGCTCCCCTGGAATGACAATGGCCTTTAACTCCTTTAGCCCTGTCTTGCAGGTATTTTGAATCTCCACGGGATTTCCGGTTCGAGTGGCATCTCCACAAGTCACGATGGCCCTGCAAACCCTGTAATCAAATTCCAAAAACAACTTTTTTTGTTCTTCGAAATTCAATGTGCTTTTGCTAAGAACTTCGCGCTTAAGCTCTGGCGCCATCCATTCTTTCCACCGTCCGCGCCATTTCCCCAGTGACAAGGACATTATTGCCAAAGGAACAATGACGAAACTGGCCTTAATTCGGATGAGTTGACGATGAAACTGTCTTTTGAACTGTTTGTTAAATTCGCTTTCCATGGATTTTCTAAGTATAACATGATATATTTGACGCACAATTTTTAAGATGAGGTACCCAATGTCTAAAAAGAATTTTATGGTTAGCCGTCCTCACCCATGGCACGGAATCAACGTAGGCGCTGAAGCTCCTAAGGTAGTCAAAGCATATATCGAAATTATCGCGAATGACGTGATTAAATATGAAATCGATAAAGAAACAGGATTTGTGATGGTTGATAGACCACAAAAATTCTCTTCTCTGCCACCGGTTCTTTACGGACTTATTCCACAAACATACTCAGCAGAAAAAACAGCTGCATTCTCAAAGATGGCGACTAATGGCGACGGTGATCCGCATGATATTTGCGTTCTTTCAGAACTTCCTATTCACCGTGCAGATATCATCATGGACGTAAGAGTTATCGGCGGTATCCGCTTGATCGATTCTGGTGAAGTTGATGATAAAATCATTGCTGTTCTTAACGGCGATCCATTCTACAAAGGTGTAAATGATATTTCTCAAATTTCACCAGTGATTATTGATCGTATGAGACATTATTTCCTTTCATACAAAACAATTCCAGGTGAACCTATTAAAATGCAGATTGAAACTGTCTACGGTGCTGAAGAGGCCTACAAAGTTGTCCAAGCTGGTATCGAAGATTACAACAACCATTTCAAAAACGCTTAATTAATAAGTGGAAGCTTTGGAGAAATACTCTTCAAGGCTTCCACGCTTTCAAACCATAGTTGCTTTTGGCCCGATCACGAAATACCTTTTAAATTACCATCGAAATTGCAGGCGAATAAAAAAAGTACCCACTCCTCCCCCAAGGGCGGTCGCTTCGGCATCGCGAATATCTACTGTATGGGCTTCCGTATGGCGGGCATCGTAGGCATACTCTTTTAATAAGGCCACGGCTACAGCAGTTGCAAACCCTATCAGCGCTGCTTGATTTTTACTGACCTTTAATCCGTAATAAGAAAATAAAGTAGCTGCAGCTGCAATTAAACTCCCCGCCGTTGCATGCAGAAACTTATCCTGTTCTCCGGCATAGATTTGTTTTGCAAGCAGTCCCGATACCAGAGTTGAGGCGGCCACGGCTACGGCAACTTCCGCAGCATCTTTCATTGTCAGCTTATGAGGATCAATGGACTCTGCTTTTGCCTGAGACCGGAGCTCGTTAATCTGCAGGTCTTTGAGTTTGTCTTCTCTGTCAGTCGTGACAACAAACTGAACAGTTCCTGTTTCATCGTTTTCCAGAGCTCGTTCACATTCAAATGAACTGATCTTATAAAGTCCCTGATAACTGACTGTGAGTTTTTTATTCATATCTCTTGTAAGAGATCTTGGAGCACAAGCTTCTTCAAAGAGCTCGTGAGCCTCTTCGGTCGAGCGAGGAAGAGCTTCTGACGTCGAAATCAAATTTCCTTCAGTCACTCGGAGAATATGGGATATCTTGAACATTTGATCATTGTATTCGAAATTAAAATCCCTTGCTTCAATGATTCGCTCTCCTGTATCGGCAAAGCTAAGAGCAAGTGGATTTAAAATCATGATTGTGGCGATAAAAAGTGACAATGTTTTTTTCATGAGGCCCTCTTTGTATTGGAGTTCAGAAGAAGGCGGGATTTTGCATTGAAAAAAATTAAATGAATAAGATAAAAATGCTATGTTCTTCCATAGAAAAAACGAATAAAAAAAAGGGCCATTTGCATGGCCCTTTCTTATTTCAACTTTTTATCAGAATTACTTCTGGAATTTCTCAACAAGAATTTGCGATTGCTTATCCTTTGTTTGAGTGTTCACTGCTGTTGCATTGTTCGGGTAAAGAACAAGCAATCTTGAAGATCCAGCTCCGCGCTTAAGCGCAAGAGTTTCCTGGTCATTCGCCTTAACCGTGACAGCTTCAGGCATATCGTAGAAAGCAAAAGCATTTTCAGCAATATTGATTTTTTGCCATTTCTCGCCATGGTTAGCAAGGAAGTCATCATCTGCGTCCGCTTCAAGGTTTGTCACCGCAAGCTTAATTCCGATGTTTCCTTTTTTATCAGTAGCAATTTTTGTGATGTCTGTTTCAATCACTGCGACATCAGAGTGATCGTAAAACTTCATTTCACCTGCATCAAGAAGAGCTTCTTTGTAGTCTTCTTTGGTGGTTGGATCAAGTTCGAAATTCTTTCTTAGTTCGCGGGCCATATTTGCATCAAGAAGGATTGAAGCGAAAACATCTGCTGTAATACCAGAGATGTAGTTTGCTTTAATTCCAAGAAGCTCAAGGTCAGCAACACCATCAGCATCAGAGTCGATCTGAAGAGAAATGTCACACGGCTGCCACATAGTTAACGAATCAAAAAGTTTCACGCCTACCTGAAGAACTTTTTTCATTGCGCCTTCCACTTCCTTATCCACAATGCGGATACCGGCTGCTTCAAGGTCACATGTGTTTCCTTTAGAAAGATTCATTGGTGGAGCAATGACTTTTCTTTCGTCTGTACCAAGAAGGTTGAACACAAGAGCGTCTCCATCATTAGCACCTTTATTTGTCAGCTTCAGGTTGACCTGAGCGCCAAGTTTATCCACTTCAGAATTTGTCATAGTGACAAAATCACTCGCTATGATGTCCGTAACTTTGTTAACAACAGCAAGGAACGGAAGATTTATGTTTTCAGCACCGTCTTGTGATCTCATGATAACGAAACCGTCAGTTTCAATGCTCGATTTTTCTTCAGTTGCTCTTAGAAGAGTGAAGCTTACAGTGATTTTTACAGAGCTGTTTGCTTTTACTTTAAATGAACCAGGAAGGCTCACTTTAACATTTTTACCTGCAAGTGATCTTGTTGTGAAAATCATATCTTTGTCAGAAGTGTTTTTCACTGTCACTGTTTTCGCTACAGTTTTGTTGTTTGAAACAGAAACTTCACCAAGAGAAAGAGTCGCAGGCATTGCAAGCGCTTTCGATTTGAAAGCTTGCTCAACCTGAACGCGACCAGCACCTTGAAGTGAAACTGGAACGTGAACATTTCCTTTCATCATAATTTTAGAGCTGTTTAAAACTTTCGCTTTAAGTTCAGCCACTGACAGAGTCGGGAAAGCTTGTCTTAGAAGAGTCATAACACCGGCAATGTGTGGACCAGACATTGATGTTCCTGAGAATTGAACACTCTCAGAACCAGAACCCATTGCAGCTGAAATGACGTTCGCTCCTGGTCCAGCAATCTCTGGTTTAATCAGAGAGTCGATTGAACGCGGACCACGTGAAGAGAAGTCTGTAATTGTATCAATTAAATCATCACGAGTAATAATTTTGCCTGGAGAGAAATTGAATTCTACTGCTGTTCCAGCTTTAAGAGCTTCTTTGATCTCGAGACCAACAGCTTTGTTGACCATGATCGCAGGAATATCAAAATGCTTGTCACCACCCATCTGGATCGGATTTCCCTCCTGATTATTGGCAACGACAACACCTGTTGCACCAAGTTTTACTGCAACAGCTAGTTTATCTACGAAAGAAATAGCACCGCGATCGATAAGAGCAATGTGCCCTTTAACTGCAACCTGAATATCTTCAGCGATAGGATCAGCTCCGTTTCCGATATAAACCAGAGACCCGCTTACTTTACTTTCAGCAGCTGGAGTACCGATTGTCCCTTCGATGGATTCAAGAAGTTGTTCTTTTCCTGCCATTTTCAATTCCACAGCAGGGATAGCGATGTTTTGCGGCATATCGTCGATACCTGCTGCAACAGAGATGGCATCATCAGCAGTTGAAGGTGCACCAACGATGTATGGATTATCTCCAGAGTTACCAGCTGAAGCGACAACAACAGTACCTGCTCTGGTCAGGTTTTTTACAGCTTCAGTGTAAAGAATTTTAGGTTTACCGTAACCGCCGCCAAGGGAGAGGTTAACGACATCAAGACGATCCTGTGGATCTAAATTCTCGCTTGGGTCAGCTGCAAATTCCAGCGCCTGAATAACTGCGATATCAGAAGTCGAACCTTCTTTACCGAAAACTTTTAAGGCGTAAAGTTTTGCATCAGGAGCAACACCTGAATAGGATTTTTTGCCGTCGCCGATACCAGAAACAGTTCCTGCTACGTGAGAGCCGTGTCCACCTTCATCAAGAGGGTTGGCATCTCTTTTAGGAATTGTTTTTTCAATATCAGATGAACCTGAAGAGTATTCAGTTCCTACGAAGTCTACGCCGCCAACAACTTTATCATTAGGGAAAAGTTCCTTTGGTGCGTCTGCTGTTGGATCAACAGATTCGTAAACTTCTTTTTTGCCGGAACCACCGAGCATTAAGTGAGTGTAATCGATACCTGTATCGATAATCCCGACTCTCATGCCTTGTCCGGAAATACCTGCTTTGTGAACTTTATCTGCGCCAATAAATGTCACTGTGTTGTGAGCATTTAAATCGGTGTTCGCCAGAACTCCGCCAAGCTCAGAAAGTTTTTTCTCAACAGAAGAAACTTTAGGTCTGTCGAAATTTGTATTTTCAATCACGCGGCTTACGCCTTCGATTTTTGAAATTTGATCTGCAAGCTCAGAAGGAGCAACAAAAGCAACAGCGTTCAATACGAGTTTGTATGAAGCAATGACTCTGATGTCCGGAGATAAAGCCTGAAGTCTTGAGATCACATCTTCTTGTTCAAGAAGAACTGCCTTCTTCATTTCTTCATCAATAACAGCTTTACCGTTTTCCATCTTTGCATTGGCAAGGAGGGCCGGAAGTTGAAGCTGAACCAATCCTACATAGGTTGTAGGTGTCTGCTGGCGCATGCTGAAGTAATCGCTAAGAATGAATCCTGTTTTACCTGATTGATTCTTAGGTGCACACGAAACGGCGAGTGCCAACGTAAGTGCTAAAACTGAGATATTTTTCATTGAAAGTCCCCTATTCTCTATTGAGATTCAATATCGACGGGTGACTATAACAGGGAAAAATATTGAGTCAAAGATTTGCGTGATCTTTATCTAAAAAGTTTAAGTTTTTAAGTTTTGGCGCCTTCAAGGCTGTAAAAAGAACCACGATGAGTGTCATAGTGCCACCAAAAACGACGGAAGGAACGACTCCCATAAGCTTCGCAGCAAGACCAGATTCAAAAGCGCCGATCTCATTGCTTGAACCAATAAAGATGGAATTCACCGAATACACTTTGCCTTTCATGTCAGGAGGAACCAGCGACTGCATAATTGTTCCTCTGACGACCACAGAGATGTTATCGAAAGCACCTGAAAGTGCGAGAATAAAAAGAGAAAGATAATAATTTTTGGAAATGCCGAAGATGATCATGCAGATCCCGAAACCGAAAACAGCTGCAAGAAGCTTTTTTCCCGTGTCTTTCACCGGCGGCCAGTGAACCACAATAGCGGCCATGATGAAAGATCCAAGACTTGGAGCCGCTTTCAAAAATCCCAAACCTTGAGGTCCTACTTTTAAAATATCATTGGCGTAAATCGGAAGGAGCGCGACAGCTCCGCCGAATAAAACGGCGAAAAGATCGAGTGAAATAGCTCCAAGAAAAATCTGACTACTGAAAACGAACTTCACTCCTGATTTAATCGACTCCAGCATCGGCGCCTTTTCATCACCTTTCATCAAGTGAGGCTTGGGAGAAATAAAATAAAAAGCTGCCATTGCAAGGGCCATAAAAACAGTGATGACAAGATAAGTGTGATACGAAATAGCACTGAAAAGAAAACCACTTCCTCCAGCTCCAAGCATGAAAGCGATCTGCCAGAGGGTCGAATGCCACGAGGTTGAGTTCACATAATGTTCCTTAGGCACACACTCTGTCAGGATAGAAAACATCGAAGGCGAAACAATTCCTCGTGCAAAACCACTGACTGCAATGATGCAGTAAAGAAAGAAGACTTGTTTCTGGATGTTAATAAATGCCGAAGTATAAAAAAGCCCGAGGCTGCACAGGAAGAGAACCATCAAACAAGAAAAGACGATTTTCTTACGATCGTATAAGTCTGCGAAATGGCCCGCAAATAAAGTTACTGAAAAATTGGGAATGATCTCAACCAGCCCGATGAGCCCCAGGGAAAGCGGGTCATGAGTTATCGAATAGATATGCCACCCGACAATGACTGACTGAAATTGGAGTGCCATCGTCATCAAAATTTTAACTGTGACAAAGAAGCGGAAATCAGGAAACCTGAGGGCAATATAGGGGTCTAATTTTGGGTGCTTAGCTAAAATTGGATCTGTTTTCATAGGCCATATTGTAGCGGTCTATCGAGGCATTGACCATATCGATCGTGAACTATGTTAAGATACACTTATTAGAGTAAAAAGCTTGAGTTTAATATTAATTAGGCTCACGAAAATGCCGATAAAAAGCTATGACCAAAATGGGTAACAACTTTTTCTCAGTCTCCTTCGACTTGATTGTCGTGAATCGCACTATCCCGTACGATCTTTACGTCAACTCGTCTGCTAATGAGAGCAAAGAAAAATATGTTCGCATTTATCCAAAGAATGAAACTCTCACACTAGAAGATCTCAAGCTTTTTAAGAAAAAATATTTTCAACTCTATGTGCACGAATTGCAGCGTGAAGAATATTTAAAAAGTCTTATTCACTGTCATACGGTTTCAGATGAACAAAAAACAGAGATCATCAAAGACTCTGCCATTCACTATCTCGATAAACTGTTTGAGCCAGATAAAGAATTTACGACTGAAATTCTTTCTGAAACGATCCTGGGCTGTAAAACAACTGTGGAATCGATGGTCGATGTCATTAAAGACTACGACGTTTCCAAACTGCAAAGTCTGATTGCTAGTTTATCGTTTCACGATTTTTATACTTATGATCATTCAATCAATGTATCGATGTATTGTATTGCTCTCTATACTGCTCTCAAGCCGAATGCTCCCAAAGAAGAAGTTATCATGGCCGGACTCGGCGGACTTCTTCATGACATCGGTAAAATTAAAATTCCCACTGACATCATTAATAATCCTGATAAACTCACGGAAGAAGAATTTGATGTCATAAAAAAACATCCCGACTATGGCTTTCATCTTCTGGATGAAAACAGCTGCGATTGTGAAGGCGTTGATTTTGATATTATCAAACGCATTGTTCACGAACATCATGAGAATTTCAATGGCACTGGTTATCCCCAAAAACTTTCCGGGATAGACATTCACTTATTGGCAAGAATCACGGCGATTGCCGATTTCTTTGATGCTTTAACAACGAAACGTTCTTATCATGAAGTTCTTCCGACAGAAGATGCGATTGCAGTCATGGCCAAAAGCGTGGGACGAAAACTCGACCCTGAATTGTTCACACTCTTTACGACGAGTGTGAAACAGCTTGTTCTCAATGGAAAAATCAATCGCGAATTGCCTGAAGACTTCGATCCATGTCAACCGCAAAACGTTCTTCCTTTCCGGGCTCCCAAGCCGTCCTATAAGATTGAAGGCTTCGCCGATAAAGAGAAGCCCGTTGGTTTCGGTAAAATTAAAAAGAAAGTTGGTTAGTCCAAAGGCTGCTCTACGGCTGCTCTTTTTTCTCGTGGTCGCGCGGATCCGTTGATGTCGTTAGTTTTTTAATCTTTCCTTTCTTCAAAAGATCTCTCTCTATAATCCCTTTCGTACTTGGAATCATATGAGTTGAAAATGCCGTCACTTCGCCCTGCCCTTGCGCTTGAATCAAAATGTTTACACCGACCAAATCGCCAATCAGATAGCCGCCGCTGTCGAGAAGCTTATTCCAGGTCATTTTAAAGTCTTTTCTGTTGAGAGTTCCTTTCAGCCCAAAAAAGTAGCTGTCTTTTCCCCAGGCATCTTTCATTTTTCCTTTATAAATTCCTTCCAGAACAAAAGGCTTCGCCATTCCTCTTATGGTTATAGTTCCAGGCAGAGTAAATGAATTGTCAGCTTTCAGCTGAACCTTCCCCGTGCTTTTAAAATTGACAGTGGGATTGCTTTCGACAAGAAAAAACTCCTGGCCGCGCAAATGAAAATCGCGTTTTTCATCGCCCGTATCAATACTCTTGGCCACTACGTCCACATTGACTGCGGAAATTTCTTTCTTGGCTTCATCAAATTTAAAATCGCCGTAAAAAGTTTTAAATTTCCCATCAACTTTAGTCATAGTCATATAATCAATATCGAAAGATATTTTTGAATGTTCTCTAACAATGACAAAATCTTTGGCCGAAGCAGAATAAATGATTCCACTCACTAGCATAATTAATGCTGCCTTGAACATAATGCCTCCTTAACTTAGTCTCTCATATTCTCAGATAATAGACGGGAAATCCAGATTTTGGATGAGTCGCAATTCACTTAAATTAGCACAATTGCCACAAAAGTATTATGCTCAATGAATGAACATGAAACGTCTATATCAAATCAATTCTTTGGGTACACGGGAAATCTCTCATGGAGGAATTCGTGTAGAAAAGCTGGAACATCGTATTCAGCCGCGCGTCCCCTTTCCTCATAAACACGATTTCTATCAACTAATATTAGTCACAGCCGGTAAAGGCTGGCATGAAATTGATTTCTCCCGCTACACTGTTTCTAAAGGAAAATTCTTTTTTATGAAACCAGCGCAGGTCCACTCCTGGAACCTGAGTAAAGATATAAAAGGAATCGTTATAGAATTCAGCCGCGAAGCCCTTGGGCTGGATATTTCAGCCTTTATTGAAATCATGCCGGATTGTCTGAGTCTAAAAACGGATAAAGAATTTCAAACGATGCTAAATTTGGCGGATCTTATGCTGAATGAGTTCAATGCGAAAAAAACGCAATATGAAATTGCCAATAAAAATATTCTTGAAGCGGTTTTAATCTTTCTCGGGCGCAATGTAGATCTGAAGATGAGCGTCGTTGAAACAAAATCCAAGCCGAAGCTTCATCAAGTTGAAGAGCTGAAGAAACTTATAGAACAATTTTACAAGAACGAACACGCCGTTAATTTCTATGCAAAACAAATGGGAACAAACGCCAAGAACCTGACGATGGCCATCACCAGGGCCATTGGAAAATCACCGAGTCATTTGATTCAGGAAAGAATTTTACTTGAGGCCAAAAGGTATCTCGCCTATTCTGATTTAAGTGTATCTGAAATTGGATTTGAACTCGGCTTTGAAGATCCGAATTATTTTTCACGCTTTTTCAGAACACACACTAAAGAATCTCCCCTCACCTTCAGAAAAGAAAAAGTATAAGGAGCGAATGAATGACAACCTGGAAAAAAACGGCAGTTTTGGCGCTCGCCCTGCTTGGCGTTTTTGCTTTGATCTTTGCCAAAGATCTTCCTCAGCGCAATCCAGAAACCATCTTCCTGACTGAAAAATCTTTAGCTCAATACAACCTTTTCCAGAAGGATGTTGCTGAAAAGCAGTCTCTCGTCATAAAAAAAACGACCACAGATAAAGAAGAATTTTATCGGCAACTAAAAGCAATAGAAGATCTTTGCACCGACGAATGTGAAGTCATTAAAAATCCTGCGCGCGCCAAAAAAGGGATTGCCCAAAATTCAGCTGAAGACGATCTCATAAAGTTTGAAACAGATACTTTTTTAAGTGCTCTGGTTATGAGTGATAAAGATCAGGTTCAGAAAAAAATTCTTAAGCATCTTGAAAGTACTCCTTATTGGAGTGATTCATCGACCTCTTTTGCCGGAATTCCTTATACGAATTATCTTCTGGATAAATATTCTCTCGCTATCCAGGAACAACTTTTCCCAATGATGTTTTCTTTGGGGCTGATCATCGCCATTCTTTTTATCGGTCAGTTCAAAAATGCTCTGATAGTCTATCTGCCATGTTTATTTTCTGCGGGATTCTCACTTACTGTTCTAAAATTGATGTACGGTCAGATGAACATGGTGACATCCATTATTCCACTGGTCGTTTTCACTGTTTGTCTTTCCTTATCCTTTCACCTGTATTTTTCTCTGGTGGAATTAAAAACTCTAAAAACCTTTTTTAAGTACAAATGGGCTCCGCTTTTTCTGATGACCTTTACGACTTATATTGGATTTCTCAGTCTCGGCTGGGCGGAAATTCGGGTCATCCGTCAATTCGGACTGGTTGCTGCCCAACTTGTTCTGGCTTGCACACTCTATATACTTGCCTGGTATTACTTATGGGAAAAACCTATTGCTTCACATGTTAGACAGGAAAAAAAACAACTGTTGTTTTTAAAGAATATTTTCAATATTTCATTCTCAAAAAGCGCAGTTGCCCTGCTGGCCTTACTTGGAGTACTTAGTATTCTTCTCGTACCAACGCGACTGAATGTGGTCACAGATGCCACTCTTTATTTTCCTAAAGATAAAAAAATCAGAGAACGCATTGTTGAAAATACCCGTACGGTTTCAGGAATGCCGATCATGGAAATTGTTGTGGATCTTGGACATGACTTTTCTTCGCCCGACATTCCAATGATGTCGGACCTTGAACAAGAATTGTCGACGTTAAAATACTCACAACCCTACCGGTTTCTTGCAAACAATTCTTTAATTAAAAAGGTGAACCTTGAATATTCCAAGAATAATGAAGTGCCCGCCGATATCAACGCTTACTTGCTTTTAAGAAGCCAGCTTCCGCTCTCTTTGCAGGAAAGTTATCCGGTTGAAGCAAAGTACAGAATAACCGTGCTGGGCGAACCTCTCAATGTGCGAGAGTACCTTCTGGATTTGAATACTGTTGAAAATTTTCTGAATTCAAAGAAGATAAAATATCGGATCAATGGCATTCATCACAACCTTATGGTTTCTCAAAGTGCCATGATTTCAGTTCTTACTGAAAGCTTTCTTTCAAGTGCGCTGGTTATATTTATCTTTTCTGCCTTTTTCCTGAAATCGCTCAAAACGAATTTAATATTCATGTTTGTGAGTCTGCTACCGGTGGCCCTTACCTTCGGAGTTATTTATTTCCTGGGCTTCACCATCAACATTGCAACAGTCATGACATTTTCTATCTCACTCGGACTTGTTGGCGACTCAAGCTTTCACATCATTTACGCAAAAAAAATCAGATTTAAGAATTTTGATGAATACAACAGAGGAGTGCTCTCACCTGTTATCGGCTCAGGCCTGCTTCTGTGTTCATGCTTTGGGATGTTTGTTTACAACAGCTTCATTCCTATCCGCCAATTCGGAGGAATTCTGGCCATTATTCTCGGTTTAGGGACGATTGTAGATCTCTATGTGCTGCCGACATTGCTATACAATTCCAGCAAGCACAAAGAAAATTACGAATCTACAAAATAAACGCGAAGTCGAAATCAAATTCATCACGCACTTTCGCGATGGCAATACTTGGATCCGGAAGACCCATCTCTTTTACCCCAAGAGCAGTGTGCCCTTTGATCAGGAAATGCTTGTCGTTTTTGGTGAGAGAAAACGCGACGTGCTTTGTGATCTTCTTGTCTTTTATTTGAAAAATCATTTCAACTGACTGGTCGCCTTCTTTTAACTGAACCGGTCCGGCCACAGAGACCAGAATAGAAGGAAATTTCTCGATATCGAGAATCTCTTTATAAAGTTTTTCATTGCGTGCATTCACGTCGGTATCCAGACTGTCCCCAGCGAGAACGGCTTCCAGATTTTTTATAGCATTTCCATCCAGAACGTAGTGTAGCTTGATATTTTTAACGAATCCGTCAAAGGAAGTAGTCAGTAATCCAAGCTTGGTACTTTCACTCTGAAACTTGATATAGGAAGCAGATTTCTTAGCCTCACCGTACGTTTTATAATTTAAATGAAGATCTTCTGCAAAGGAGTTCACCCCTCCTAAAATCAAAATGGCCACGATGGCCAGTTTTTTACCATAAAAGAGATCCCGGTAATTCGATTGCTTCATAAGAGTGTTCTCCTCGAGTTCAATTCTTTTTGAAAGGATATATAAGTTGATGAGTGAAAATAAAATCATTGTGAAATAGGCTTTAAACAATAGTGGCAGGCATATCAGTTCAACAACAACAACGGCGTAGTTGGGATGCCGGTAATACTGATAAAGTCCGGTGTTTGCGATGATATGATTTTTCATCGCAAGAACTTTTACCGTCCAGAATTTCTTCAGTTTTTCCATTGTGTGAAAACGAATCAACATTCCCACAATCAGAATTAAATAAAGACCTAGTGAAATGGCGGGAGTTTGAAATTCTTTTTTCAGGTTTGATTCAACGATCAGACTGATAAACCAGAGAGTGTGGAAAATCCTCATTCTTTTTGTTTCATAGGGATCCACTTCCTGCGCTTCATTTTCGCGCACAAGCCATTTTTCATTTTCATTGCTGATGATGAGCTCTGCAATTCTTTGAATGATATAAAACAAAATAATCCCGTTTAAAACGAATGTATGCTTATCCATTTTTCCCTACAACTTTTGAATCAAAGTCATTTCAGAACAAAAGGCCGGCCCCATTGCAAGCATAAGCCCCATTTCATTTGCGGCTTTATTGTCAGCAATTGTTTTTTGGAGCACGTGCAGAACTGAGACGGAAGACATATTTCCTTTGTCACGAAGACTCTGCCAGCTGTGTCTGAATTCTTCAGCAGGCTTGCCGGAAACTTCGCTTAATTTCTCCAGCACTTTGGGACCGCCGGGGTGAGAAACCATGAAACTGATATCACTTGCGGCCATTTTATTGATTGAGAGAAAATCTTTTAGATTAGGCGCAACTTCTTCCACAACAATTTTCGGAACGTCACCGGAAAGCACAATCTGGAATCCAGAGGAAACAATATCCCATCCCATAATTCTTTCGGTGTCTCCGTAAAAGAAACTGCTGCCGTTCAAAACTTTAAACTGAGATTTTTTATAAAGAGGATGTTCTTCACCCACCATCAGGACAGCAGCTGAACCATCAGCAAACAGACTTGTCCCTACAAGATTGGCCACGCTCTTATCGTTGAATTGAAATGTGAGTGTACACAATTCTGTTGCCAACAGAAGAGCTGCCTCTTTCGGATGGCCTTTTAAATAATCAGCGACCCTGTTTATACCGGCAATTCCTCCCAGACAACCAAGACCAAAAATAGGAAGGCGCTTGGTATTTTGTGAGAATCCGATTTTATTCATTAAACGCGCTTCAAGAGTTGGAATCGCAAGCCCGGTGACCGTAGTAGTGACAATGAGATTAATATCTTTGGGATGAAGCTCTGCCTGAATAAGAAGATCATTGATATTTTTTTCCTGTAATTCAAGGGCCACTTCAAGCCATTTGCGGCTGCGGTCTCCGATATCCCCCAGGTTTTTATATTCTTCCAGCGGGATTGATAAATGCCTTCCGGTGACCTGAGAAGATTTCTGGAATTGCTCGACGTGCTTTTGCTTGTCAGGCCAGATACCACAGATCTCTTTGGTTATTTCTTCCTGTGAAACATAAAGCTTTGGGAAATTAGTAGTGACAGAATGGATTGCGCTCATTGATTACCTTCAAAGTTAAAAAGCATTTTCCATAATCCTTTAGCTGGAGAATGAATGTCGCCTATAATTCCTATAAAATGATTTGCCCTGCTTTGGGACTTTTGCAAAAACGATGCAGTGAGATTCACTAAAGTAGTTCTTCTGATAAGAAACTGGAAAAAATGATTCAAAAGAGTTTTTTGAAAACTCAATTTTCTTTTGGTTTTTTTATAAAGAGAGAGAGCTCCTGCCACATCCGGCTCATGCGAGAGACAATCGGCGAGGATCTTGCTCGATAAAAGAGCATTGTAAATTCCTTCTCCGGTTAAAGGATCAATAAAGCCGGCAGCATCGCCGATATAGGCAAGATTATTTCCTGCCACAAAATCATTGTGATTTTTCAAACAAGTAACGATACGAATTTCTGTTTTTTCATCCGCAGGATCAAACATAGCGTTCAATCGTTTTGAATTCCTGATGGCCTCATTGATAATGTGAATCGGTTTTTCTTTTTTCAATCTTTCCGAATTGCAGACAATTGAAAAATTAACTTCATCATCAGATATGGGATCTAATCCGCAGTAGCTTTCGTTGGCAAAAATATGCATTTCACCCATTCTGTTTCCACGCGCTGTTTTGCGCGGAAGATAACAGTGAAGGGCCGCCCTTTTGGTATTGATCTCTTTAATATGCCCTAGCTGATGCCCGATTTTAGATTGTCGCCCGTCAGCTGCAATCAATACATTAAACCTGAATGATCCACTGTCTGTCTCAACAGTCCAATCCCCTTCTGGTGCCTGAAAGACTTTTGTAACGGTCGTATCATTTAAGTAGTCGACTCCGTTTTCCAGGGCAAGATCCAGAAGTTTTTGATCAAACAGCTGACGATTAACCGACAAGCCACGTTCACTTCCTGAAGGCGTGGGAAAATAGGCCGGTATAGAAACATCGAGCGGAGACACCAGAACCATTCCGTGCAGAGGCTCGAAGATTGATCCGACTTGTTGAAATAAATTCATTTGCTCAAGAAGCTCTACGCCTTTTGGGCATAGATACTCTCCACAGACCTTTCTATCTGTCTGATGCCTGCGCTCTATCAGGTAAACATGATGGCCAAGCCTGGCGAGCAAATAGGCCATAAGTGATCCCGCGGGACCTGCGCCGACTATTCCCACATTTAATTTTTTTGAATTTAAATTCTGCACTGACATTTATTCTCCACTCAGCAATAATAGCTGAAAGGATGAAAATCTCGATCGCACATGTGTGTGAGTTTTAGTGAAACCAAATGTTTGAAGCAGCCGTATGACAAATGTCCTAGAGAACAGAATTAAGATAGTTACCTTTATTATTCTTGCAGGAATTAGTCTTTTTGCAGGTATTGATATTTATAACGACATAATTGACGGCCTGAAGCTTTCGCACTTGATTCACGAAATTGCGCTGGCTCTTTTTTCAATTATCGGAGCCTTTTATCAGTTTCGTATTATTCGCTGGCAAGGTCGCGAAATTGTCTCTTATCAAAACAGGGTTCAGGAACTTGACCGTCTTAATGAAACACTAAAAGTAGAAAGGGAAGAATTTCAAAAACAAGTATCCCATTTATCCAATGAATTTCTTGTTCACATTGATCAACAATTTAATAAATGGAATTTCACTCGCAGTGAAAAAGAAATTGCCTTGCTTTTAATTAAAGGTCTCTCGATGAAAGAAATAGCCGACATCAGAGGTTCAGCGGAAAACACAGTAAGGCAACAGGCCAGCCTCATTTATAAAAAAAGTGCTCTGGGTGGACGAATGGAGTTAAGCGCCTTCTTCTTAGACGACATTCTTGCTCTTTCAAAATTGCCTGAATGATTATGAATCTAAAGCTTTGATCAGTTCTTCCACTTGAGCTTTTGTATTAAAAATGTGGAAAGACAAACGCACATTCCCCTGGCGTACAGAAACATCAACATTGCGTTTTTTAAGTTCAGCTTCAAGAGCAATGCTGTCTCCTGAAACGGATTTTAAGCATACGATGTTTGCCATATGTTCAAGCGGAGTGACGAGATTGTATTTTTGCTTCGGGTAGTTTGCGAGGAAAAAATCGCGCACTTCCTGATTGTGTTTTCTGATATTCGCCAATCCCATTTCAGCAAGGAAACTTAAACTTCCTTCGAGACAGCCTGAACAAAGAAGATTTGCGGCCTGACCGCGATCGTACTGACGGGCACCAGGCAAAGTTTCTGTCGTGTAATCAAGAAGATTATAAACTTGTTTTGAATTCGGACTTAAAATCCAGTTCGCGTTCAAGTGATAAATACTGTCCTGAGCTTTTTGGGAGAAATAAGCAAACGCATGTCCGTATGGACCCAGCATCCATTTGTATGAAGAAACTGTGAGAACATCAATATAAGACAATTCTTCCGGAGTAATTTCCAGGCCACCCAATGATTGAGTACCGTCTACAACGAAAAAAATATTTCTCGATTTAAGGAATTTACCGATGCTCAAAAGGTCGATTTTTTTTCCGGTATCAAAAGCCACGTGAGAAATATTAAAAATTCTGGTTTGGGGATGAAGTGTTTTTTCCAGCCATTCCGCTGTCGGAATGACCTGGTTGCCAAGATCCAGCTTATCAAATTTAAATTTGCCATGTCTTTCAGCAAGCATCCACGGAAGAACGTTGGATGGATAATCTTTATTCACGGCCGCGACTCTATCACCTGGATTAAAAATAAATCCGTTAGCGACAATATTCACGACATCTGAAGAAGAAGTTGAATGAGTAATGGTATCAGGGCTTACACCTAAAAGATTTGCAAACTTCACGCGAAGTTTTTCAGAAATACTCATCCAGTCGTCGTAAGCGTAAAACGATGGATCGAGTTCGCGATTCATCGCTGCCATAATTGTTTCTTTGGCGCGCAGTGGACTTGGACCAAAATAGGCCGCATTAAAGTATATTGAACTTAATGAGGAGAACTCTTTTTGGATTAAACTTTCCGTAGCTGAATCCATCACGTTAATTACTTCGTGGTTGTCGGCGCAGGTGTTGTCGCCGGAGTTGTTGTTGCTGGTGCTGCCTGATTAGCAGGAGCCGCTGTATTGGCAGGTGCTGCCGGAGCTTGTTGTGCATCCGAGTTAAGCGGACGAGAAACAGGCTTTTCAGAATCTAAAAGAGATTTTTCAAACTTTGAATCTTGAAGACGAGCGAGAAGAATTGAATTTCCAAGGAAGATAATTGCAAGAATAGCAGTAATCTTTGTCATGATGTTACCGCGAGTTGAGCTCGACATGATTGATTCTGATCCAGCTGCTGTCATTAATCCCGCCTCTGCTCCTTTACCGAACTGAAGAAGAACCGTGATAATGAGTAGAACGGATGTGATCGCTTGAAGTACCATGAGGGCTGTAGTCATTTCGTTTTCCTTAAAAAAAATTCGATCTCAAATAAATAACAGAGTTCGCCTTATCTAGCAATACTGCCACTCGAGCAAAGGGCCCGAAAATCTGAGGCCTTAAGGCTCGCGCCTCCCACTAAAGCCCCGTCTATATTTTCTTTTGCTAGCAACGAGTCGATGTTGTCCGGCTTAACAGATCCGCCGTACAAAATAACGGTGTCGTTCGCTGCATGCACTAATTTCGAACGGATAAAGGCGTGGGCTTCTTCAGCCTGCTCAGCAGTGGCCACTTTGCCGGTACCAATCGCCCAGACAGGTTCGTAGGCCACCAGAAGTTGCGAAGCTTTCTCCGCCGGAAGATTTTTCAATCCTTCACGAATCTGCTCTTCTAAGACGGCAAAGGTTTTATTTTGCTCGCGCTCTTCCAGTGTTTCTCCGACACAGTAAATAACTTTTAAATTATGCTTGAGAGCGTTCAAAACTTTTTTATTGAGAAGCTCATTGCCTTCTTTATAAAGAGTTCTTCTTTCTGAGTGCCCGATAATGACAAATTCCGCACCGATATCAGCGAGGGCCACTGGAGAAATCTCACCTGTGTACGCGCCTGAATCATGTTCTGAACAATTCTGTGCTCCGATTTGAATTGAGCCAGTTGTGAAAGCGATTTCCTTTAAAATGGGAATATGAAGCGCTTGAGGAGCAACCCAGGCTTTACACTTGAGTTCAAATTTCATCTTCGACATTTCGATGAAGAAATTGCTGATCTCATGCAAAGTCATATTCATTTTCCAATTGCCAACAATATGCACAGGTCTCGTTTTCATCACTGCTCTCCTCAGCTTTTTACCAGCTGTTCTTTATGTGAGATTGAAAATCTTCACTTATTCTTGCCCGATAAGGCTTAAAGCCGATCAATTCATAAAGCGTACTTCGTTCAAGCGCATGAGCGACAAGCCCTGCACGTGAAATTTCAACCGGCGTTTTATTATCAATTTGTCCGTTATCAATGTAAAGCATATTGCCATTAGGAAGAAGCTGCACGCTTCCCTGATAATTGCTGTTAACCTTGTCGCTCAGAGTGTTTTTGTATTCCCAGACGCGGTTTCCCGATACCGGATCAATTTCTACCAGGGTCATTCCATCTCCCACTCTTGTATCGTAATTCAAGAGATGGAGAATATGACCATTTTTCATCACCTGTGCATCATGGGTATTACACGACAAAAAATTCTGATAATGGTGAACACCAACAATCGTTTTCAGCTCGTGGTCCAGAAAAAGAAAGAGACCCAGGCAATTCATGGCAAGAATATAATTTCCAGGCTTCAGGTAGGACACCTGGGGATAGAGATCATTTTCAGGAATTTCTTTAAAAGAATTGGCATGAGTGTATTCAACAAAAGCACCGAACGGATTGGATTTTACATCAATCCTGGGTGGAAATTCTTTGCCCGCATCTTTTAGAATCCGGAGGATTTCTTCAAAGTGTTCGAACGTATCCCAGCTGGCCAGTTCTTCCCCCTTCTGGTTATAGATTTTAAAGGCATCGAAACGGGCATTTTTATCGCCGCGGAAATCGCGGATACTTTCGGACAACAGCAAAATTCTGTTGTCTTTAGTAAGAGACATTTCATGGTGAACGCCAACACTTGTTTCCCAAAGCTTGAGGCCATTTGATTTCACCTTCACCAGGCGTTTGGCCCGATAAGAAGCGTAAATGGTGGTTCCATCTTTTTGAAACAGACAAAGTCCACCTGGCATTTTTTTGTAAAGTTTTCCGGTGAAATCCAGAAGAAGGCAGTCAATCTGCAAGAGCCTGCTGGCCGCAGTATTTGTGCTGCCAGCGAGGATTAAAAATAATAAGGAAAAAACAATCTGCTTAATCAATTCCGAATTTCAAGGCCTGAATGCCTGGAAGAGTACCGTTTTCAATATACTCAAGCGAAGCACCGCCACCTGTGGAAATATGAGACATCTTTGAAGAAAGTCCCGACAATTTTACGGCACTCACTGAATCTCCTCCACCGACAAGAGTGAAAGCTTGTGACTCAAGTGAAGCCATGGCCTTGGCGATCCCCAGTGTTCCTTTGGCATAATTTGAATTTTCAAATAAGCCCATCGGCCCGTTCCAAAGAACTGTCTTCGCAGTACGAATATAGTCAGCGTAGTTTTGTAGAGTCGAAGGACCAATGTCCAAACCGATTTTTCCATCCGGGATATTTGTTTGTCCAACGTCTTCCGGAGTTCCACCGAATTCAGCAGACACGATGTGATCGCTTGGCAGAACGATTTTGTTTCTAGACGGCATACCAAGAATTCTTTTGGCGAGTGAAACATCTTCATCCGAGCAAAGAGAATTTCCAACAGTGTGTCCCTGTGCTTTTAAAAATGGATAGGCCATAGCTCCGCCGATAAGAAGCTTATCAACGTTGATCAAAAGACTTTCGATGATTTTGATTTTATCAGAAACTTTTGCTCCTCCTACAATGGCGACGAATGGCTTCGTTGGATTGTGGCAGACTTTATCAAGGGCTTCGACTTCACGCTTAAGCAGCAAACCGCCGAAAGCTTTGTTTTTGAAGAAGGCATTGATCTCATAAGTAGACGCGTGCTTTCTGTGGGCAGCGCCGAAAGCGTCGAAGACAAATACATCACCGTAAGAAGCGAGAGTTCTTGCGAAGTCTCTGTCGTTGGCTTCTTCTTCAGCGTGGTAGCGTAAATTTTGAAGAAGAATAATTTTTGCTTCATTCAAACCCAGAAGAGTTTTGATTCCTCTGTCGAGAGCTGTTTCAGTCAGAAGAACTTCCTGACCTAATTTTTCTGCAAGATACTTTGCCACTGGCTCAAGAGAATACTTAGGATCCACTGTGCCTTTTGGTCTTCCAAAGTGGCTCATCAGAATAAGCTTCTTCGGTTTGTGAGCTAAAATAGCATTGATCGTCTCAACGGCTTCATCCACTCTCGTCGTGTCCGAAATTTTCGTCGGATCGTTCTTATCCATTGGCACGTTGAAATCAAAGCGCGCGAGTACGCGTTTATCTTTTGCCAGTGCTGCGAAACTTTCGTCAGTGATGTATTTTAAGGCCATCGATTAAAGTCCTTTGCTTGCAATATAGTTTACGAGATCGAGAACTCTGTTAGAGAAGCCTGCTTCGTTGTCGTACCATGAAACAACTTTAATGCTGTTGCCGATAACATTTGTAAGAGAAGCATCAACACATGAAGAATGTCTCATTCCCATGTAATCCACTGAAACTAGTTCTTCAGTTTCAAAACGTAAAATACCTTTTAGTGATGTTTCAGAAGCTTCTTTTAAAGCTGCATTGATCTCTTCTTTCGTCGCAGGTTTTTTGAGAGTTGCTACAAAGTCAGTAAGAGAAACGTTTGGAGTTGGAACGCGGAATGAATATCCGTCCAGTTTGCCTTTGAGTTCAGGAATGATTTCACCGACAGTTTTCGCTGCACCAGTTGTTGTCGGGATGATTGACATCGCCGCCGCTCTTGCTCTTCTTGGATCAGAGTGAGAACCATCCAGAAGCATCTGATCTGATGTGTAAGAGTGAACAGTTGTCATGAATCCGTTTTCGATGCCGAATTTTTCATTGAGTACTTTTACGATCGGAGCCAGACAGTTAGTTGTACAGCTTGCGTTCGACATAATGTGATGTTTTGAAGAGTCGTAGATATTGTTGTTAACACCCATAACGAATGTAGCGTCAAGGCCTTTACCTGGAGCACACATAATAACTTTCTTCACTGTCCCGTGCATGTGTTTGCCAAGACCTTCTTTATCTTTGAATTTTCCAGTAGCGTCGATAACGACCTGAACACCAAGATCGCCCCAAGGAATCTCGGAAGGGTCTTTTTGATTATAAAACTTAATCGCCTTGCCGTTAATGACAAGTGTATCACCTTCAAACTTCACTTCTCCTTGAAAAGGTCCGTGAACTGAATCGTATTTCAAAAGGTGAACGTATTCTTTCGGATTGCCAGGGTTGTTTACAGCGACGATTTCCATCTCTTTTTCGCTACGATTAAAATACTCGCGAAGAACTGTGCGTCCGATTCTTCCCATACCGTTGATACCGACTTTTACTTTAGTCATTGAAGCCTCCAAGGCAAAACTCTATTACGTTAGAAATTGTTCGTTTTTTAATTGCCTTAATATGCCATATTGGCGAAGAATTGAATAGCTTAAATCCGAGGAGTTTCTCTTGAATAAAACGCAGTTTGTTTCGCAACTCAATGCTAAAGATGACGTTCTTTCGCCCTTTCTGGTCAAATACATTGGAGCAGCAGTCGGCAAAGACGGAAAGAGCTATCTGAATGTTATTTTGGCAGACAGCACAGGCGAAATTGAAGCGCGTAAATGGCAAGGAGCAGAGCTTGCGCTCTCGCGCATTTCCAGTGGCGACGTCGTCATCGTCAATGGGAAAGTAAATCAGTTTCAAAACCGCATTCAGTTGATTATTTCTGAAATGAGCAAGCTGGACCAGGGCCAGTTTCTTCCAGAAGATTATATTCAAAAAGCATCGTCAGCTCCTGAAAAAATGTTCAATGAGCTGACGGAAATCATAAAGGCTCTGGATGAAGTCTATATCCGCGATCTGCTGCTTTTGATTCTGAGTGATTTTGAAATCGCCCGTCGTTTAAAAATCTGGCAAGCCGGGAAAACCATCCATCACGCCTATCAGTCAGGTCTGCTGGAACACATTCTTTCCTGCACTACACTGGCCGTCACATTATCTAAGCATTACAAAGTAAACACGTCATATGTGGTCGCCGGCTGTGTGTTACACGATCTCTGCAAGATTTATGAACTCACTGAAGGACCGGTTGTCGATTACACCGAAGAAGGAAAACTCATCGGCCATCTGGTAAAAGGTCTCGAGATTATTGATCATTTCAGTGGAAGAATGAAAAGCTTCCCTTATCAGGTGAAGATGCATCTGAAGCATATTCTCCTCGCTCACCACGGCGAATACGAATACGGATCACCAAAAATTCCTCACACAAGTGAAGCGTATCTCGTTCACTTAATTGACTTAATGGATTCAAAAATGAGCTCGTTTGAGCAGGTGAAGAAATCTGATCCCACGACAGGACATTGGTCTAACTTTATTAAACATCTCGATCGCATTGTTTATAAAAACGAATTGCCGTCATTCAAGCATTACATGGAAGAGCCTTCGTCTTCTGCACCGTTGGAAAAAAATCACCATCCTGCTGATTCTTCTAAAAAAACGGCGCTGGGAAATCTGCTTAAAGACTTTAAAATCGATGAATAAAAACATTCTTAGTCGATTTATGACAAGATTTCTTAATAATGAAGAATTCCTCTTCACATTTTTATACAAATGTTTAAGCTATTAAATTATGAAACACATACTTTATGTCGATGACAATGTAACGAACCTCAACATTTTTGAAGAAAAATTTTCGGAATTTTTTGAGATTACAGTCTCTAATGATCCGTTGACCATTTTCAATCTTCTGGAAGCCCAGAAATTTGATGTCATTCTACTCGACATTCACATGCCGGACAGAGACGGATTTCAGGTTTTGAAAGAAATCAATGAATCGCGTTTTTCTTCTATTCCCGTTCTGATGTACACATCTGATGAATTGCAAGCCATTCGCTATAAGGCCCTTTCTTCTGCCGCCTGCGATATCATTTACAGAACGCTTAGTGATGAAGAAATCAAACTGCGCATTGAAAATAAAATTAATCTTTTTTCAAAAAGAACCGGGGAAGAGAGACATCTTGCTCTGGGATCTCTCAGTCTCAATCTTGAAACGCTTGAAGCTTTCCATAGCTCACGCAATTTAAATCTGACTCCAATCGAATTTAAAATTCTTGCCGCCCTAGTTAAAAATTTTCCGGAAAAGATTTCCCGCGAATCTATGGTGAAAAAGGCTTGGAATTCAGACAATGTTCTCGACCGCACCGTAAATACTCACTTAACCAACCTTAGAAACAAGTTGCCTAAAGAGGAATTTATGATCGAATCTCCTCGTGGAACCGGTATTGTTCTAAAAAAAAATTCTGAATCCAAATCAAAATTATTTGACCTTCTGACTTAGGTTCCAGTTCCAGGAGAAACTTTGGTCTCCTGGGAACCTTTTTTTCCCTCTCTTTTGAGTTGCGCTGTCGGCTTCTATAATAAACGTTATGAAGACAGTGCAAAAACCAGTGTCCAATGAAAATTTAAAAGACCTGAAGCCTTTTCAACCAAAAGGCTCAAAAGGCCATGCACTTCATCCTGCGGCTAAAGAATTAAAAGAACAGCCGTCCCCCGATATTTCTGACAAAGCAAAAGCGCTCAATGAAAAAGAGCCTATCCCTGAGAACTCTCCCACTGATGGGAAAAGCACGATAGAATCGACGGCTAAATCTGTGGCCACGGCCATTGCAAAAGCACCGGTGCTACCGATTGTCGTTCCTAAAGAATCAAAAGACGTCAAAAAGCTTGAAGAGAAAATTTCCGATAATCATTCTTCAAAGTTGAGTTTTATCAAAAAACCTGCAGTCATTTTCATTGAAGGCTTCTCTGCTTTTGGTATCAGCAATGGCGATGGAATCAAAGATATGGCGGACAATTTCCCGGGAGCAAAAAGATTTTCCTGGAATGAACAAGACCGCATCATGGATGAAATCAAAAAGCACGCTCCTGATCAGCCTGTTGTTCTTGTCGGTCACAGTTTCGGCGGAGATACGGCCGTTGAAATCGCCAACACTCTCAATAATGTAAAGAATGGTTTTCGCGCCATTGACCTTCTCGTAAGCATTGATTCAGTGGGGATGAATCATTCCATTATCCCAATGAACGTAAAAAGAAATCTCAACTTTTTTGGTGAAGGCGTAGTTCCCTTTCTTCACGGCGATCCAAACGTTGCACGCAACACTGATTACACTGATGTGATTAACGAACTTCGTTCTGAACTCCATTCAAAAATGGAAGACTCCTCAGAAGTTCAATACAAAATTTTTGAATCGATTAATGAAGTGTTGTCTGACAATGATCAGCCTGATTTATTCGAAGAGATGCAAAAAAATTCCGTTCTTCTGGAGATTATTGGCAATAGTCTTCCGCCTCATTTGAAACGGTAAGCGTATTGTTTTCTGTTTCGATTTCAAGACAAACTGGTTTCTTGTCATTATGAGACTGCTGTAAAAAACTATGCATGTCCTGGCAATCGCCGTAAGCATCAAGATAAATGCTGCGGATAACTTTTTTATTCTGATAAAAAGTCATGCCCGTAACAAAACTCTGGCAATCTAAAATGATTTTGGAATAGCGTGATGTTTTTAATTCAAAAGCAAAGTCCATGTTTGCAACGGGTTTGTAATCTTGCATGGGTGTTCTCTCGATTGTCTCGGCCTGCAATGTAAATGCGAGTGAAAGTCCGAGTAAAAAGATCACCTTTTTCATAAAATCCCCGTTGTGTGTGTTACCAACCTAGTCGGGATTAATTTTTAAAAGTTGAGCATTTTATTTAAAAAAGCCGACAAAAAAATTTTATTCTGATAATCTTTTTTATCTTAAGCATTTAGACCAATAGGGAGGGTTTAATGAAATTGCTAATGACTTTCGCACTTATGCTTTCGTTTTCAGCTTTTGCTCAAACTGGGACAACAACGACGACGACAACACAACCGGCACCTGCAGCGACGACACCTGCTCAGGACACAATGGGAACACCAGCAGCTGGTGAAACTTCAATGGCGGGAGAAAAACCAGCTAAGATGAAGAAGACAAAAAAACATGCTAAGAAACACGTTTCAAAAGCGAAGAAAAAACACCACAAGAAGAAAAGACACTCATAATTGAGCAAAAAAAAAGGGCCGCAAAAGCGGCCCTCTTTTTTATCTGCTAAAACGGAATATCGTCCGCAGTAAAATTTGTATCTGTAGAAATGTCGTAGTCTTGATTCACCATGCTTGAATCGTAAGACGGTGCCCCTGCTCCTGGAGCTTGAGTTCTTTCAGCGCCAGCGTTCGCTGTTCCACCGATGAACTGAACAGTTTTCGCTACGATTTCTGTCGTATAACGTTTCTGTCCTTGCTTATCATCCCATGAACGAGTTTGAAGTGAGCCTTCGATGAAAGCTTGTCTTCCTTTCGTTAGGTATTGGTTACAAAGCTCAGCAAGTTTTCCCCAAACGACAACTCTGTGCCATTCAGTTCTTTCTTGTTTCTGACCTGCTTTGTCTGCCCATGATTCACTTGTTGCTACTGTGAAGTTACAAACGGCCATTCCGCCTGGTGTGTACTTCAACTCTGGATCTTGCCCTAGTCTGCCTAGGATGATGACTTTGTTTACGCTCATCTCGAACTCCTAATAGTGTTGTGGATTACAGCAAGTACAACGTTTCAAACTTACTGTTACCTGATTAATTTTGTCTAATGTTGCAACTTTAAACTTAAAATTGGATGAGCAAAAGAGATATTTTCTGGCAGTGGCTTACACCGGGAAATTATTTAGGATTGCTTCGCCGCAGGCTGTGAATTTTGCGGAGTAACTGTCTGTTTCTGCGCCCAAAAATCCTTAACCAGTTGACGGGCAACCTTCACATCTTTTTTATACCAGGTCGCATCGAAGCCGCAATGAGGACAAGGCACCTGTTTTTTGTAATCAGAACGGACGGCCAGTTCAAAGACTCCCCAGACAACGAAGAAAACAAAAAA
>DJVH01000095.1:126919-138519 GCA_002440825.1 Bacteriovoracaceae bacterium UBA6261
GGTGAAATGGTGATCCCGCGCTCAGTCCGGCAAAGCGGGCAAAAGAACACGCGGTTTTTATTTTTTACTTTATAGACTCTGGTTTCTAACGGTTTCATTTTCACAAGATCTCCACGCTTCATTCTACCCTATTTCCGCCACGCTTTTTGAGAAGGAAAANNAGGCGAGCCAGGAACCCCGCGGTCCCTGGTGGTAAGAAGTTCAGTCTGGTGTGCTCTTAACACTTTGAGGGTGGTAGTGATGGGACTGCCGAGATACAACGAACGTTCCGCTAATCTAGACTCGACTCTCTAGAACTACTTTGATCAATTTCAAGTAACGTACCAAAACCGTAGGACCACCCTTCTTGATTGTAGGACCAGATTTCAATGAATTGTTTGACCACAATTTTTTCCTTCGGTAGCATTGAGACACCTCTATGTTTTTTTAGGAAAATTTTTCTAGTGATTAAAGGAAACCGCGGCCAATTATCGATCTTCATGGGAATCACTTTGATACTAGTGATGAGCATGCTTGCTTTCATCATCAACATCGGAATGTTTGTGAAAGCGAAGATCAATCTGCAGAATTCTGTCGATGCAGCTGCTTTTTCCGGCGCTGCTGTTCAGGCGAGACAGCTCACCAATATTGCCTATGCCAATTGGGAACTTCGAAACACGTATAAAGAATGGATGTTTAAATACTATGTTCTAGGTCAGCTCGGTCAGATGCCTTACAACCTGAAAGAAACTTGTATCGCTGGAAAAAGTGCTGTCGATTACCGCTTGCCGACTCCGCCGATTTCAGGATTTACTCCGTTTGATAAATACAATGTTCCGTCGATTTGTATTCACAACAATTCAAAGACAAATATCTGTCCGATGTTTGCTCTACCCGGTATCCCCCGTTTCCCTGCCGTTGCTGTTGCAGGGATCGCAGAAATTCACGAAGCTTTCGTTACAAAACTCGTTGAAGAAAAAGGGAAGGACTGTTCGAGAAGAAGTAAGGCTAATTTTCTTACGGCGCTGACCTGGGCTTACGGATCTGGTATCGGAGATATGCCTGAAGCTCCACTGGTCGTCACCAATCGCCCAGGCGCGTGGCCTGAAGCTCTCGAGCTCGCAATGAGAATCCGCAATCTGGAAATGATTGTGAATCGTCCCGCTGAAGCTGATATCACCAGAGCAAATATAGGTAACCTTCAAGCTGGTGCCGGAAGAGAAATTGGTCTGAACGAAAGACCACTGAAAGCTTTCTGGTCTGCTTATCGAAATCTCGGCGGTGGCGTTTATAAAGATTGTATTTCCGGAGAGAAAGTCAGTGGCGTTGACTGCAGTAAGGTGACAGATGAACTGGCCGCTACGTTCAGTCTGACAGAACTTCCTCCCCAAAAATTTAATGCAAAAGACAGAGGGAAC
Source organism: Bacteriovoracaceae bacterium UBA6261 (assembly GCA_002440825.1). Classification (GTDB taxonomy): domain Bacteria; phylum Bdellovibrionota; class Bacteriovoracia; order Bacteriovoracales; family Bacteriovoracaceae; genus Bacteriovorax. The sequence goes on from DJVH01000095.1 coordinate 128,317, forward strand.
GAAACTGTTTCTTCTTTCTTGATTCCCGCTGATGCAAACTATCCGGCCGGTTCAGGAAAAGTCACTGAAAAACAATACCTCGATCTGCAATTGATGCCGGTCAATCTCGCAACGATGTTTTCTACTTTTGTTGATACGGCCAACAATAACGTTTCTCTGGGAGGAGTTGCTTCAGAAGCGACTTGTGGTGTTTCCAAAACGGCTTTACCAGTTCCTGGCTATATTTTAGGTTTCAACAAAAATCCCAAAGTGCTGACTTATTATGCGGTCAAAGGCGAAGGCAAATTTATCGGGCTCTTCTTTCCGATACTCAACAGCGATGGAATAAAACTCACAGCGTATGCAGCGGCTAAACCATTCGGCGGACGTATCGGTCCAAAACTTTTTGCTTACAAAGATGATATTGAAGTCAGAGCGAGACAAGACGTTAACACCCGCAGCAGTTCGTACGTGAGCGGGCTGGATATTCCTGGAATTGATAATACATTTAAACCGGGGATGCCTATTCCTCCGGGAAGAAATTTCTGGACGAACAATCAAAACATCACAGTTGGTGGAGTTCCAGGCACAGGAACACAAGTTTACTTTGGCATTCCCAATATGATTTACGACTTTGATGATGAAAGTGATCTCTTTGCTCAAAGAAACAGTTCGGGTGCAACAGTTCAAGTCATCAAATCCAGCGCAAGCATGATTAACTTTGGAGGCGATCCGCTGAATTCTTGTCCAAGCAGCGCCTTAAGTGGTCCCAATCTTGGTCTTTACCACTCTCCTCAGTTAAAAGCATTGAAGCGAAGCTTAGGTAGCCCGGCCCCAGGGACGACAATGAGTGGTGATGAAGTTCTTCGTTCCATCATTCGAGCTCGCAGGGCCACAAAATACGATGCCATCAATTATCTTGTTCCAGACTTCAGAGCAATGCCTGAAAACAATAACGCCATTCCAATTGTTCAGAAGCTGCAGGACGTTTTGAATGTGGGAACAACCTACGCTCTCTTTGCTCCGTTAGTTGGCCCCAATCTGCTCTATAAAACAAATAACGCCGTTGCATCGGTTGTCGCCTCCTACATGGACATGAACAGTGACGCTATTAACACCTTCCTTAAGGCTTTGCTTGAAGTAGGGAACAATATTGCTGCAACTCCTGCTCAAAGCTCGCAAAGTTTTATCGAAGCCGCAAAAACCATTCATATTAATGCAGGACTTCCCGCAGGAACGAATGAAGACCCGGGATTTCTCCCTGCCGTTCCTGAAACGGATCCAAGCTGTCACCTGGACATGGCCTCGAAGTTCAATCATTTCTTCAAAGCTTCTTACACAGGATGCGGTATCGTTCCTTTGCAAAAAATGATGGTCGATTATATTGATGCTCACTCCCGAAATGAAGGCGGAGCCGATCGCAGCTTATATTACATAAGTTATTACTATAATGAGCCGACCAGACCTGGTCTTGGTCTCGATCCAGAAAAGCTCATGACGGCTTATTTTCCCTCGCCGCGACAAGGTGTTTCTGCTGACAGTAAGGCCATTTCCGAACACCCTCTCAAGCTAAACCTTGGGTCGGGCGACTCTTATTCAACAAAGCGAAATTTTTATTCCACAAAATTCTTCCAGATGGCCAAGGTTATCGACAGTCCGCCTATGCAAAACAACTCGACAGGTGGGCGTCGCGATTATCTTCAAGAACCTGCGCTACGCGAGAGCCAGACGAAAGCTCCGGATGACCTGGTTGGAGAAAACCCGGAAATCATCAATCACCTTAAATACGACGTTTCTACAGGGATCAATAATCAGTATTACCTCGATTTTTAACCTTGAAAAAAGTCGACTTTTCCCTATATACTCTTCCCCAGCAGATTTCAAAGTTCTAGTCTAAAGAGGGTATTAAAGTGGCGAAGAAAACAGCAAAAAAAGCTCCTGTAAAAAAAGCAGTTCCTGCCCAAAAAAATGTGAAGAAAGCGGCTCCTGCTAAGAAAGCGGCTCCTGCTAAGAAAGCGGCTCCTGCTAAAAAAGCAGCTCCTGCTAAAAAAGCAGCCCCTGCTAAAAAAGCGGCTCCTGCAAAAGCAGCTAAAGCTCCTGCAAAAAAAGCAGCTCCAGCAAAAGCAGCTAAAGCTCCTGCAAAAAAAGCAGCTCCAGCAAAAGCAGCTAAAGCTCCTGCAAAAAAAGAAACTCCAAAAAAATCGGGTCCTCTTTCAAGAGAAGAGGCCATCAAAAAATATAAAAGCGAACACGTTGCAGCTCCTGTAAAAGCAAAAACAAAAGTTCCGACTCTTGTCGATGAAGACGAAGATGAAGATTTCGATCTTGAAGTAGATCTTCTTGAAGAGGATGACGATGCTGAAACAGTTGACGAAGCTATGGGTGACGAAGACTTCGAAGACGAAGAAGGAGACGAAGGCAGAGATCCCAGATTCGGCGCTGAAGAATTTGATCCTGAAGATGATGATGAACTTAAAACAGAAGGTTCTTATTCTTATGGATGGGGTTATAACGATGCTTTCGACAAGCCTGAAGATGTCGATCTAGAAACCAATCCGGACGATGAAGACGAGCAATATGCTATGGGTAACCGTAAGAGCGGCGAAGACGAAGGTTACGACGACGACGACGATTACTAAATCACAAAAATAAAATCCGAAGGGCTTCAGCAATGAAGCCCTTTTTTTATTAGAGAAACTTATGAAACATCATCTTGATTTATATTATTTCGATTCATGTCCTTACTGCCAGCGCGTTTTAAGAGTCATTGATGAGTTAAAAATCAAAGTGAATTACAAAGACATTTACGACGATACAAATAATATGCAGAAGCTGATTGCCATCACTGGCAGAAAAACTGTTCCTTGTCTTTTCATCGATGGAGATCCGATGCACGAATCAGCCGACATCATGGACTGGTTGAGAGCAAACGAAAGCAAGCTGGAAAAGACAGTTTAATTTTTAAAGAGAGTATTCATGGAAATTCGCGATCCCGTTCACGGCTCTATCCATATCCTGGATGAAGAAATACCTATTATTCGAGATGATTTTTTTCAACGCTTAAGAAACATCAAACAACTTGGATTTTCAGAATACGTCTTCCCTGGGGCAACTCATACGCGATTCATTCATTCCATTGGAGTTATGAATATCGCTTCTCAAGCTTTTGATCGTTTGTTCAAAGCTCGCCTGGGAGACAAGAATTTCAGACGTCTTAAAGAAACATTCAAGCTTGCGTGTCTTCTTCACGATGTCGGTCACGCTCCACTCTCCCACTCTACTGAAACCGTAATGCCTAAGCTTTCCGAGTTGAATATACCGAAAGATTTTCTTTCTAAAAAAGATTTATCTCGCGATCGTCAGGCGACTCACGAAGACTACACAATCAAGGCGATTGTCGATTCGAAATTTGCTGAATCGTTTAATCTTGTTGAAAAATCTTTTGGTGTTCAGAAAAAATATATCGCTGACTTAATCACCGGCCATACGTCTGATCCGTCTTATTTTACGATTGAAGGTGTAAATTATTTTCCAATCCTTCACCAACTGGTTTCTTCAGAACTCGACTGCGACCGCATGGATTACCTGCTTCGCGACTCTTATTTCTGCGGAGTCAGTTATGGGTCATACGATCTCGACTGGCTGTTGGACAACCTGGAAGTTTGTGTTGAAAACAATACAGCTTATCTCGGCATCAATGAGCGCGCCGTTGTGACTTTCGATGATTTCCTTCTCTCTCGTTATCATATGTTCATCATGGTTTATTTCCATTACCGCGCGGTCTGTCTTGAGCAATTGCTTTATAAGTATTTCAAAACATCGCCGAATGAATACGTGATTCCAGCGAGCATTGAAGAGTATATTGAACACGACGATCAACACTTGATGAAAATTCTTCGCCGTTCAAAAAACAAATACGCTGAAGCGATTATCAAAAATCAGGTTCCTCAGAAAATTTTCGAGTCTTTTAACGAAGATCAGGAAAAAGTTCTGCAGACTATTCAGGATTATCTTGAAGCGGAAAAAATCGAATTCATCCGCTCAAGTTCAAGCGGCCGTCTCTCAAAATATTATGTGGATGAATCGGCAACGCACGGAAAGTTTCCGATGAAAGTTGTCCGCAAGCTTTTCAATAATCCTGAAAAAGTCATGTTCAACATAAATGAAGCGACGGATTTGTTTACGAAGTTTTCTAAATCTCATGCGGTTAACAGACTTCACTGTGAGTACGATCTGTTAAGTGAGATTCAAAAGAAAAAAATCAGTGAATTGATCCGCTAAACGCGACCGAGCTTTTCACTCCGGTATCGACCTATTTTGCCCGGACTCCTCCTGAATCAACTCTCGTTTTACAATAAGTAAGACTGAAACTGCGATTCTAGGAAGGAGTCAGGGAATGGATTTAAAAATTTTTCAAATGCTGGAGTTTATCAATTCCCGCCTAAGCAACATCGAAAAAAATATTGCCCGCATGGATGAGAAACTGGATTTCTCGATCATGCTTCAAAGAAATCACCTTGTTCGCGTGAAAAACGGCGAAGAGATCGACGACAATATGATTTTGATGGGGCGTCCTTATAACGATCTCTCTCCTCAAAAAGCTTTCTCTGTTTACAGCAATCCCAATATTGATTTTATCGTTCTCGATGTGACATCGAAATCGTGGACGGGAACACGTCTCGAAGGCGCTGTTCATATTCCTCTTGAAGAATTAAATGTTCGTTTTGTGGAAGTTCCATCCAAGACGGTGCCTGTGATGGTCATTTCTGAAAATGGACTCCGTTCTATTCAAGCGTGCGAGACGCTCGTCAAAAAAGGTTTCTTTAATATCAATAATGTTTCCGGTGGCTATGAATTCTGGCCCGGCAAAGCAGTTGAACCAAAAAAAGAAGAAGAGCCGACTCCAGAAGTCTAAAAACGAATCGACAGACCCAGGCTTGGCTGAATTTCATAATCAGAAAGGCCTGGTGTTGACGTTGGCACATACACTGCTGTGACATCAGCATTCAAAGTCAAAAATTGCAAAAGATGAAAACCAAGCCCTGTTCCAACGTAAGGATTTACTTTCGTTACAGAAGTTTTTGTCGAAGTACCCGATGCAGTCGTTGCCGTTGTTTCTGATTTTTTTGCCTGAGCACCACCGCGAAGATAGGTGGACAGAAATGATCCTAAAGAGGCAGTTCCTCTCAATCCCAATTTTACTTTATCATCAGATTCTTTGTAGCTGGTGTTGTTTGTCACGTCGTTAGATGTATCTTGCCCGTGCGTGTACTCTGCTTCCACTGCGCCCACTGGTAATTTATAAACGGCACCAACACCGAAAATCCCTCTCGTCTTCATATGGGGAGACGGAGTAAATCGCTGCACTCTTTCGAAACCGATAATGGGAGTGATTTTGAGATTATCGCTTTCACTTCTTGCCCACAATGAAGTTGAAGAAAGAATCAAAACAACGCAAAGAATTTTATTCATGAGACTAATCCGCTAAATGTTCAAAGAGGCCTGGCTGAACAAGAAGTTTTGAGTGAAAATTTTTAAGAATCAGTTCAACTCTGTTGAGCTCGAGATCACCGATGAGGTTGGTGTATTTCTTCTCAATTTCGTTGATGCATTCAAAAAGATTTAATTTGAATTTTAGACCGTATTCAGTAAGAAAAATATTTTGTTCGCGCTTGTCGTTCGCATTCATTCGGCGCTCGATGTAGCCGCGCTTTTCAAGTTCGTTTAAATGAGAGGTCATGGTTTGTTTTTTAAGGCCGCAACCGGAGCCAATTTCTTTAATCGTCGCTCCTTCGTGTTCACAAATGAACAGAAGAACTTCGAGAAAAGACGGGCGCAAATCAGTGAAGCCTCTCACCTGTAATAAGGTGAGCAACTCAGCCGAATATGTGCGGTAGATTTTTTTTACGAGAGAGCCGATACTGGATACTTTCTTCATGAAAACACTCCCGGACCTTCATAGTCCTTATGTAAGACTAAACCAGTGTCCCATGAAGAGATTCTTGCCGTCAAGTCTCAAAGTCGTACCAAGGCCCTCAAATCGTCAATGTGAGCAATTGTAAGAAAGATTAAAAAAGATTTCGGGCATTGGATATCGAAGTCACGATTCCACAACATATTCCGAAGGTCAGAAGGTTTGATCCTCCGTAAGACATCAGTGGAAGAGGAACCCCTACAATCGGCATTAAACCGGACACCATACTCATATTGATCATGGTGTGAGCGAAGAAGATGCCGAGCACTCCTACGACAACACAGGAATCGAAAATTTTATTCACGTTTGAAGCAAGCCACAGAAGCCGGTAGAAAAGAGCAATATAAAGAGCAATGAGGAAAACAGAACCTACAAAACCATGTTCTTCATTGAAGATCGCAAAAATAAAGTCCGTATGGTTTTCCGGAAGATAGTTCAAAGCTCCCTGTGAAGAACGTCTGAATCCTTTTCCAAAAAACTGACCTGAACCGATCGCGATTTTTGATTGAATGGCGTTATAACCTGATCCCTTGGCATCAAACTCTGGATCAATGAAGGTCGTGATACGTTTCTTTTGATATTCGCGAAGACCAAAATTGTAAACAACAGTAGCGCCGATAATCCCGATAATGGCGATGATCCCGATCGTTTTCCATTTTAACTTTCTGTAAAATGTAATGATGAAGAAAACAATTAACACCAGCATCCCTGTTCCAAGATCGGGCTGAATGATAATCATGATGGCCGGAATGAATGTCATGACAAAAGGAACAATGAGTTCTCTGAAACCAATTTCCTGCTCTGGAGAGGCTTTGGAATACCAGCGCGAAAGAACAAGAACCATGGCTATCTTTGTGACTTCAGAAGGCTGAAATTTTACCGGTCCAAATCCAATCCAGCGCTGTCCACCCAATGCGGAGTGACCGACAACGAGAACCATGGCGAGAAGAACAAGGATAATAATATATCCGGGATAAGCTAAGCGAAAAAAGTTTTTGGGCTGAATGAAGCTGACAACAATTCCAATAAGCCATGAGAGGAAAAACCAGACAAGCTGTGTTTTGTATAAACCTTCTTCCGGACCTACTCCCTGAGAGTGAGTGGCAGAATAGAGATTTAAAATACCGATGATGAAAATCGCGGTACAAATTCCGAAAAAGGAATAGTCGTATCTTTTAAGTTCTTCTCTGAAGTTAAACATTTTTTTTCCTAATTACCTATTCAACTTAATCAATAGGACCTAAAGCTTTGCCAGGATTTTTTTCAAGAAGATATGGGCGCACCTGTTTTCCGGTTTCATCAAAATAATCCAGTGGATTTAGCTCCGGAACCATAGGAATTGGATTCACGCGATTGTCTTCAAGAATTTCCGGCCAGGTCATTTTCGCTGTTTCCTGCGCTACGATTTTCTTCTGATACTGAGGATAGTATTTGTTCAAGTAAGCAGCGATCATTTGTTTTGCAACCGGACCAGCGGCAGAACCACCGTGACATCCGTGCTCAACCACTACACCAACTGCAATTTTAGGATTACCGGCAGGGGCGTACGCTGCAAAGAGACCGTTGTTTCTGAATTTGTATTCCTGGTTTTCACACTTGCTGAAAATTTTATCCGCAGACATACCGATAACCTGAGCAGTCCCGGTTTTGGCGGCCATCTGAAGTCCTGATCCTTTAAGTGATGTAGCTGTTCCCCCCTGGGCGTTAACTACGTCGTAAAGACCCTGTTTAATAATGTCCATCGTCTTTCTGGAAATTTTAAACTGGTGAATCAGTTCAGGCTCAACTCTTTTTAAAACTTGCCCCTGATTTGAGAAAACTTCTTTCACTACGTGAGGCTTCCACAACTTTCCTTCGTTCGCCATGGTTGCATAAAACATTGCGAGTTGAAGCGGAGTGATTTCAACAAATGACTGACCGATAACACATGAAAGAGTCTCCCCTTTCTGCCATTCGACACCTGTTCTTTTCTTTTTCCATTCTTTATTCGGAATCAAACCGCTCGTTTCACGAGGAAGAATAATCCCTGAACGCTGCCCCATTCCGAAAAGAGTGGCGTATTTATAAAGGATGTCGATATCCATTTTCATGGCGATCGAATAGAAGTAAACGTCGCATGATTCACGGACTGCTCTGACAACATCAACGACGCCGTGACCTTCTTTTTTCCAGCAGTGGAATACACGGCCCCCCATTCTGAAACCACCTGTACAAACGACTTTGGTGTTTTCATCTACGATGCCTTCTTCAAGAGCAGCAATCGCAGTCAGAGGTTTAAAAGTTGAGCCCGGGTTATAGTGTTCCTGAATAACACGGTCTCTAAGAGGACGTTTTTCATCCATGACCAGCTGGCCCCAATAGTTTGATGTCAAACCAGTTGAGAAGTTTGCCGGATCGAAAGCTGGACGTGACACCATCGCAATGACTTCACCGGTATCGATATCAATGGCAATCGCAGCTCCGTCTTTTCCTTCCATCGCATTGTAAGCAGCAAGCTGAACGTCGCGGTCAATTGTCAGACGAATATTCTTACCAGGTTCAGCAGGTTTATTATCAATTCCTGAATAAAGATCATCACTCGTAACGTGTCTTCTCGCTCGTCCTCTGGCATCAACTTCCATGAACTGATAGCCATCAACGCCGCGAATATCGAGGTCATATTGTTGTTCAATTCCCGACTGACCGATAAAATCGCCGAGCTTGTAATCGTACTTATCGCGTTCGCGAAGCCTTGGTAGTTTTTCCTGCGAAATTTCAGAAATATAACCAAGTAAATGAGCGCCGGTATCTTTATCTGTATATTCGCGGGAAATAAAAGTTTCAACCGAAACGCCCGGCAATTTAGATGATTCCGTTTCGATAATGGCCACTTCACGACGTGAAATATTTTTCTTCACGATAACCGGAATATATTTTGCCTGGCCCTGGAATTTTTTCAGCGTTTTTATAATCGATTCCGGTGGCATTTCAAGAATTTTTGCCAGGTAAGGAATCGTCTCATCATCACCTTCAAGATATTGAGGAGTAATGACGGCATCAAAACGAGGAACGTTATGAGTAAGAAGAACGTTATTACGGGAGAAAATCATTCCTCTCGGCGCGCGCACAACGTCTTTTCTCAGGCGGTTTTCCAGAGAGTAATTAAAAAACATTTTCCCGTGATAAATCTGCAAATACCAGAGTCTCGCCAGAAGAACGGCGAAACAGACAACGATGATATTGAGAATAATATCTGCTCGTTCCTGGTGGGATTTGACGAGGTCGTCTTCACCAAACATTAGATCTTATCTCCTAGCATGCCGCGATCATCGATATTCCAGATCTTGTTTAAGATAAAGAAAAAGATCGGTGAAAGAAGAGCGATAATCACTGACTGAGGCAGGAATCGCCATCCTTTATCAAAAATATAGTCGAGGTTGCCCAACTGAATATAAATAAGAATTGACTGTACAAAGAACCACAACAATTGAAACAACTGCGTAATCAAAATGGTCATTCCCCAAGATGAAAAGTGAATCATTTCTCTGACGTACGAAACGACAATACAAATCACAATTCCTGTAACAGTTCCCATTTCCCATCCTTCAACCGAGAAGAATGAGTGGAAGTATTGAACGATCATAATGAGAATCGCTAGATATGGAGTCTCAAGTCTGAGTCCCAAAAACAACACCAGAAGGATGTTAAACGGAACTCGGAAATTCAAAAGTCCGATCATAGGAAAAATAGCTGTTGTGATAATTTCCAGAACAAAAAGCAAAATGAGCGTTTTGATCAAAGGAAAGACGATGTCTTTTAAGTTTGTTTTCATCGTTTAACCTCATTGTTATTTAACTGCTCTTCCAGAGCTTTCCACTCGAGTTGCTTATGCTCTTCCTGTTCAAAAACGAGAACGAGAACTTCTTCGAGTTTAGAGAAGTTTACCAGTGGAGTAATTTCTACGTGCTGAGTGATACCGTAAGATTCGCGCTCAATGCGCGAGATATAACCGATTTTGAGACCTTTTGGATAAACGTTCCCGAGACCTGCTGTAAGAACAAGGTCGTTCAAAATAATAGGTTCAGTTCTGTTGACGTATTTCATGATACAGCGGCCGCGGCTGTAACCTTCAACGATACCGTGCGAACGAAGTCTTTCAACAACACCGTCGACGCGGTTATTGGCGTCAAGAATGGTAATGACATCAGCAAAGTGATCCGTCAGACGGTAAACGTAACCGACAAGACCTTCGGCGCTGGTGACAACAGATT
>DJVH01000036.1 GCA_002440825.1 Bacteriovoracaceae bacterium UBA6261
TGGGGTAAGAGCGCGCGATAGACTCGGTCTGATCTTTCGAGCCACCATCAATGATAATGATCTCTTCATAGTCTCTTAAAGAGTCCAGACAGCGCTTTAACGTCGCCTCGGCATTTTGAGCAATAATGAGTACTGATACAGGAATGGTTTGCATGAAAGCATTATAATGTGAGGGAGATTGGCTTGAATACAAAAAAAAAGGCCCGCATAAAGCGGGCCTTCAAGGCTTTTAAAAAATTAGAATTTTTGAATGTCGTTCACAAGCGTCGGGTAGTCGATGAAAGGATTTCTGTTTCCTTGCACTGCCTGAATCGCGTTGTTTCTGTCGATTTCTTCCTGATCAACCGGATCAAGATCATTCCAACGGCGAAGAACTTCTTCTTCATTTCTTGGAATAGAGATTTTGTAACGAACAGAGAAGTAGAAAATGGCGCGAGCTGTGTTTCCTTTCTGAGCTAGCGGTGGTTCGAAACCGTCATTTCCGCCAGAAACAGGAGAACCAAATTTTGAAATTTCGCAATTTGTTTCTGCAAGTTCTCCGTTGTCAGCTGAAACTTCTGTGAAGTTGTCATTGCCACGGATAGAGTTTGCGCGAGAGTCAGTCGGGAAAAGGTGGTGCAGGTCTGATTTCTGCATTTCGTTTGGATAAGAGCCTGTGAACTTTGATTGAGGCCAAGTGTGTTCGCAATTGATTTTTGTTCCTTCAGGAATTCTTCCAGGAGCAACTCCGGCAGAAGCGCCGAATTTTTTCTGGCAGTAAACGTCGTTGATATAGTAGCCGTTGCCATCATTCTTTAAGAAAAGTTTTCCAAAAAGAATTTTTCTTGCGCCGTCGTAACCAAGAACAACCTGGTTAGTAGAAGTCAGCTTGTTAAGCTCAGCTTTCAGCATGTCGTTTTTTAGAACATGTGACTGCAGTTGAGTCGCAAGATTTTGTGGGTAGTAGTTCAGAACAAGTGGATTACCTGCAAATGCAGATGAAATTAACAGAACGAAAAGTGCGATTGTAATTTTCAAAAGTCTTCCCTTTGTGAATGTTGTTCGGACAAAGGGAAGATAATAAGTGTGATTAGGTTTGGCCAATAGAAAACATTAGTTGAAGCTAATAAAATACTTACTTTTTTCTGTAAGAATGTTTGCTATGCTGCTTAAAATTTAGAGATATCGTTTGCGAGTTCCGGAAAATCAATAAACGGATTGCGGTCGCCCTGAAGCTTTTCAATCTCGTTATTTCTTGTCATTTCTGCGTCATCTACTGGATCTTGTTCGTTCCATTTTTTCAAGAACGCCTGTTGTTCATTTGTGATCGCCATTTTATAGCGCACAGAGAAGTAGAAAAGAGCGCGAGCGACATTTCCTTTATGCTCTGCAGGTGGCTCGAAGAAAGTGTGTCCACCAGAAACAACTGAAGCACCCGATTTGCTGGCGTCGCAGTTTTTTAAGTTTTCGTTTGAAACAACTTCAGCGAAATCAAAGTTTCCGCGAGTCGAGTTCGCTCGTGAATCTGTCGGGAACAGGTGGTGCATGTCTGATTTTTGAAGTTCATTGTTGAAAGCTCTTGTGAACTTAGATTGCGGCCATGTGTGCTCGCAGTTGATTTGAGTTTCGTTGATTGGAGTTAAAACTTCTCTGTTGCAGTAAACTTCTTTCAGGAAAGATCCACGGGAATCTTTTTGAACATGTAATTGTGTATAAAGATATTTTCTGGCAGGACCGTAACCTACGGCCGTGTGAGAAATACATTTTCCTTTTTTCGGTTCACATCCAAGGACGTCATTTTTTCCTTCAATGCGAGTGTGAGGAGAGTCGAGAAGAGTAAAAAGCATGAATTTCAAATCAGCATTTTTCAATTCTCTTTTAGCAATCAATTCCTGCATATCGTCCGGGTAGTAACGGTTAAAGCCAGGTTGTGCCGCGAGTGTAAGTAGGGGAAGTGCGAGCACGAAAGCAAAAATCAATTTTTTCATTATCATCCTTGGGTTGTGCGAACGTTTGAAGAAGTTCGCCAAAAGGATAGGGGATTTTCTATAAGAATGACTAATGTTTTTTATTAGGTGTCAGTTAATTTTAAATTAGGAATTCATGGCAGGAGCTTAATGACCCCGATTCAGGTCCAAAGTTTCTCAAGACGTTTCTTTAAACCTTCTTCTTTTCCTTCGGAAGTTGGTTCGTAGAATTTTGGAATAGGGTTTTTCGTGTAATTTTGTTTTATGAAGTGGCCTTCATAGGAATGAGGGTAAAGATATTTTTTCGCTCCAGGCGGCGGATAATTTTTCAAGTGGTCTGGCGTATCGATCGTCGCCTGCGACTTCACGTATTCAAGAGCTGCGTTGATCGCCATATAACTTGCATTCGATTTATAAGTCGAAGCGAGATAAGTTGTCGCTTGGGCAAGAATAATTCTCGCTTCAGGCATTCCAATCTGGGAGATGGCCGTGAGAGCACTTGTGGCCAGTGTAAGCGCTGTAGGATCGGCGTTTCCCACATCTTCACTGGCAAAAATCACGAGTCTTCGAGCGATAAAAACCGGATCTTCTCCACCATCGATCATGACGGCGAGCCAATGGATCGCGGCCTGTGGATCTGATCCGCGCATGGATTTAATAAAAGC
>DJVH01000002.1 GCA_002440825.1 Bacteriovoracaceae bacterium UBA6261
GATCAAAAAAAAGAACGAGTCCACGCCCGGTATTAACGACGATTTCATATTCTTTGCTGTAATTTTCCGGGACGAGATTAATAGAATTAAAGTGAGACACTTCCAGAGTCGCTTCTCCCTTTTCACCGTAAGGAAGACTTTCGCCCGCAGGAAGCGCATTGCCTATTTTTTTTTCCAGCTCTGCCTGGATGTCAGCAAGCCTCCATTTGTGAAGAATTTTGCCATTGGAAAGATCGATGGAAACGAGAACATCAAATTTAGTTTTCATTCCTTCATGCATTCTTATTTCGGACGAAAAAGCGTAAACTCTTTCGCCCTTGCGATCTGTTTTCATTGTGTGATGGAGCGCAAGTGGAATGCGCCAAAGGAGCTGGTCATTGGCATCAATCATTTCGACTTCATTTTTTCCCGCTTGATCGAAATAGGACTCACTCAAAAAACGAACGACATTTCCATTTGGCAAAAACACACAGAGGCTGCCGGGCACTTCCTTGAGCACATTTAGTTTTGTATCATAAACGGTGCAGTCGATGACATAGGCGCGGGAATTCCATAGATAATCATTGTAAAAAGGAAGGAGAACTTTGTAGAAAAGCAAAACAAGGATGACCATCGCTGCTAGTGACGCTTTTAGAAAAAAAGACTTCTTCATTAGCTAATTCTAATGGATCTTCAAAGAAATTTATAGAGATCTATAAATAAACAGAGAAAAAGCTGATTTAGGTCGTATTTTTGTCCCTGATCTTAATTTACCCTTTACTCAGATAGAACTCTTACGACACAAAGGAGAAGATTATGTCATTCAATGCTCTCTGGCTCGATCACCAAAACGCTTATATTTACACATTCACTGTGGATGGTATCGAAGAAAAAAAATTAAAATCTCATGGCAACGAACACGACAAAAATAATATTCCTGATAAATTTTTTCATGAAATTGCCAATGAATTGAATGGTTCAAAAGAACTTTTCATCATGGGGCCTGGAGTGGCGAAAGATCAGTTCAAACACCATTGTGAAAATCACAAACACAACAATCTCGCTAAAGCGATTGTCGGTTTAAAAACGATGGAGTCTCATCCTTCAAAAGCAGAAATGCTTTCTAAGGCCAATGAGTTCTTCAGCAATTATCATATGTGGACTAAAAATTATTAATAATGAAACCGGGCCGGATCAGATAAGATCCGGCCTTTCTTTTTTGAGATGCTCGACGACTTTTTTGATTTCCTGAGCATCTTTCACAGGCGCCACCAGCACAACTTTATCATTAGCGACGACGATATGCTTATCCATATTGATCAGAGACACAAAACGATTCGGAGTAAAGACAACGTTGTCGGCCGAATTCAAGAAGAAAGACCCTTCCGCTTTTACAACTGTATTTCCGTGTGTTTCTTCGACAACTGAAGAAAGCGCGTCCCACGACCCCATGTCATTCCAGTCAAAGTTAGCGGGAACAACCGACACGCGGGTTGATTTTTCCATGATCGCATAGTCGATTGAATCGGAAGGAATGCGTTCGTACACTTTTTTCATTTCAGCGTCGTTGCCGACTGCTTTTTTCAGCTCTTCGAAATGTTCAAACATCTTCGGAGCATGTTTTTTGAATTCTTCAAGAAGAACACCAATCGGTGCGACAAACATTCCGGCATTCCAGAGATATTTTCCGCTCGCTACGTATTCCTTGGCGAGTTCAAAATGCGGCTTCTCTTTAAAACGCGAAACTTTAAAGGCTTCGCCTTCAACCATCTCCCCTTTTTCAATATAGCCAAACCCGGTATGGGGAAAATGCGGAGTGATTCCGATTGTTACGATATTCTGTTTGTTGTGCGCGTAGAATGCAGCTTTCTTAATCGTATTCTGAAACCCTTTGTGATTGAGAATGACGTGATCACTCGGAACAATGGCAAGAACATCTTTTTCAGTCAGACCGCGTGCCAGCAGCGTCGCCAGCGACACCAGAATACAAGGTCCGGTATTTCTTCCGGAAGGTTCAAAAATCATTCCGTCGCCTGCAATACGGCCTACTGAACTTCTTTTACAAAGCTCTTCCTGCTCTTTAACTGTGACGACATAACGATGATCTTTGGCGATAAAATTTTCAAAACGTTCATAAGTCTCTTCTAAAAGAGTTTTGGAGCTGATAAGCGTGAGGTATTGCTTTGGTTTTTTTTCAGTAGACTCGGGCCAGAAACGTGTTCCCTTTCCTCCCGCCATAACGAGAGCGTAGAGATTGAACAAACCGGTAAATGAACTCATGGCATTTTCACAATGGTATAGTCCTGACCGATAAAGAGCGTTTTTTCCTTCGCTATATAGGCGCGCGCTTCTTCATTTGTTCCGAAAGCGCCAAGGCTTACTCTATACCAAGTTCCTTTGCCTTTAATATCGATCTGGTTAATGATGGGATCATAGCCTCTTGCTTTGAATCCTTCTGCGAAATCTTCCGCTTCTTTTAATGTGCGGTGACTTCCTAATTGAATCGTAAATTTTCCTGAAAGACCGTCTTTGGATTGTCCGCCGCCGTGTCCTGCTTTTGCTGGTTCAGTTGACATTGGCCCGTGACCTGCCGGAGCTGTGGCCGGA
Organism: Bacteriovoracaceae bacterium UBA6261; assembly: GCA_002440825.1. Lineage (GTDB taxonomy): Bacteria > Bdellovibrionota > Bacteriovoracia > Bacteriovoracales > Bacteriovoracaceae > Bacteriovorax. Next base: position 2,587 of record DJVH01000002.1, read on the forward strand.
GCTTCACCATGAGCGTCCGCTGGAGCATCTCCGCCAAACTCGGCCGAAATTTTTTCCTGAAGTTTATGTTCGATATCGCTGGATTCAACAGTGTGTGATTCCGCATTCTTTTTAATGCCTTCGAGTTCTTCCTCTTTCTTGGAAAGAAGTTCGACAACTTTTTTCTGATCTTCTTTCGTGATGCCCGCCATTTCCAGCGAATAGTTCTTTCCGATCTTCACGCCCATCACAAATGACGTTATCGCAATCAGAATCATGAAAATGAAAATCAGCGCCACTTCTTTTTTTGCAAAGACATATAATTTTGTTTTTGAATCCATACCCACAATTTTACTGGCGCTTTGCACTTTCTGCAAACAACTTTTTGACTGCGGTCCAAAGATAAAACCACTCTTTTCTCTCAACTAATCTTTTTTTGGTTTTTTTCTTTGGCAACGCGCCTGCAAAGCCTTCTTTCGTTCAACAAAAAGAGGAGTTCCTATGAATTTGAAGAAACCATCATTTTTGAAAAAAACACTGAAAAACCAGAGGGGCCAGGGAGTCATGGAGTACGTCATTGTCACCAGCCTGGTGGGCATCGTCTGTATTACTGCTGTGAAAGGCTTCGGTGGAGTTGTTAAAAAACGAGTCGAAAACATGAAAGAAGAAATTTCCGAAAATATTGAATTAAGAAAATAAAAGCGGCCGTTTTATGGATATTCTTACCTACCTCCTTGCCTTGTCCATCACAGTTCTCTCGGTCGTGAAAACGACCGGGCTTTTTTATGAATCGGATAGAAAGCTGGGAAAAATTCAAAAAACATTTATCGAGAAGACCCAAGCTCTTCACAACAATCAAAAAGGAAACATTACCTTTGTCGCCCTCTGCCTGGTTCTGATTATTTCGGCGATGCTTTATTTTTACGTCAACAAAATGAGTATCGAATACAAAGAAGCCGTCTACCGCAAAGATTCCTATCTCTGCTTTCGTTTTCTCAATGAAAAAAGCAAAGACTACATAAAGGAAATGGCCAAGTTCAACCTGGCCTTGCGGGCGGCCTTTGCAGCAAGAAATACAATCGTCAATGGAGTGTCCGGAGAAGTGGCCTTCAAAGCATTAACCTACTCAAGAAATATCAGGCACTACTATTACTTAAAGCAATTTGCGAAGAATAACCGCTGCGGTTCAACAGATTCGCTGTCCTATCTTAAAAATCTTCCCTTCCTGACTTCGTCCACCGGAGCGCTGGAAACCAATATCGATGAAACGACTCAAGTGAGGCAAATGCAATGGACCAACACTATATACAAAATTCCAAAGGCCATAAGAAAAAAGAATTCATTTTGTCTCAAAACAACGTTTCAGATGAAAAACGCCTTTTTTCCGGATTTAAAAATGAACTCAGAAGAAATTCCCGCCGGGGGCATGCCTTTTTTGAAATGCTTCTCTGGAGCGCCATCCTCATCGTAATCGCCGCGGGTTTTTTACACATCCATAAAACATACAAAAAAAAGCATGAAAAATTACAAACGGAGTTTAGTTATGACTGGAACCATATTTGAAGAATTGAAGAAAAACGACCTTAACAAGAAAAAAGAAAAACTGAAATTTTTTACAGCTGTGCTTCTAACCAATTGTCTCGTGGCCCTCTCCTCCTGGTCGCTCTTTGCGGATTCCCCTTCTGAAAACGTCGCCAGATCCCCGCAGAAGCTTTTGCATCCTCATCACAAGATGATTATTGCCCCTCTGACAGTTCTGGCGGAAACAAGCCCCCTGGCAAGCGAGACCCCGGTCACTCTGATGAGCAAAAATAAAAAGATTTTGATCCAAAAAGCGTACCTGCATGAAGAAGTACACCCTAAAAATGGCGAAGAACTGGGCACGACCCGTTTCAAAATTGAAATACCGGAAGAAGAGGTATTGAAACTAAGCGAAGATCTTCTCGATCCTATGTTAGCTATCCCGGAAGTTAAACAAAACCGTCCGGGAAAGGCGGTCACAAAAAGGATCTCGAAGTATGAAATGGTGTTTTAACGTATGCCTGGCTGCCCTGATACTCCTTACCAATAAAGAAGTGAGTGCCCGTGATGTCGTTCTGGTTGAAAGCCAGGCCGGACTTGAATCAGGGCTCATGGTTAAAAAAATCCTGATGGGAAAGTTTCAATTCCCCGAAAAATTAATCCGTCTCCGCATCACCAATTCAAGCTGCGAAAAAAACAGTGAGGCCATTGTTCATCTCTGCCTTTTGGCCTCTGGCGATCTTCAGGTAATGAAAATGAACGAATATGTGGTGAAAAATTCTTTCGGGATTTTTATGAACGGACAAAGAGAAGAGAAGAAAGGAGGGAGCAATGAATAGCTTAAAACAAAAAAGCCGTCCGATTTCAACACCGGACGGCCTTTATCAATTCGATAAACTTAAAACTTATTTTGAAGCTGGTGCTGCGTGGATAGCAAACTTAGGTGTTGTCCCTTTGTTTTTATTTGCTGCCTTTCTCTTCGCGCCTGCATTTTTCTTCTTATTTGCTCTTTTATTATTTGTAACACATGTTCTAGAAACCATTCGACAACTCCTATTCAGATATAGATCCAACAAATCGCGTTTTATGAACTTTAAGCCCTCTTTTTTACCTAGCAAAAGCCTATGTGTCAAAACGTTTTTACCGATCCTCGCGGGAAACTTTATGTTGGCTTGCGCCATTTTAGCTCCTTTTCCCCTGAAAGCGGAAGTGACTCGCCATAATCTGATTCTCGCCCGCGGACAATCCACGGAAATCTCTCTTCCGGGACTCACGCGCTTTTCAGTCGGTAACCGCGAGGTCCTGAAGTATCAGTTTAATGAAAAAACCAAAAAAATGATGATTCGCGGGGCCCAGTTAGGTCACGCTGAAGTGCTGGTCTGGCAAAAAGATCAAAATGAAAGCGAAGCCTGGGATATTTTTGTTATTTCCAAAAATCAGGAGGCCAAATTTCTTCATCTGGCCGAACTCGCCACATCTCTTGGACTTGATTCTGAAATCCTGATTCCCCACATCCGCGTGTTCGGAAAAATTAAAACGATTAAACAATATCTGGATTACAAAAAAATGCAGGACCTGAACAAAGAAGCGGTTCTGGATGAAGTCACTCTCGAACCTACACTTTCTTCTAAAATCATCGCAGAAGTTTATTCTGCTTTTTTTGACGAATACAAAGAAAGCATCCGCTGTTCTGTGGAGTTTTCAGACATCACTTGCAGCTATCCTGAAAACGAAGCCCCGGGTGAAACTCTGAAAAAGTATCTCTCAGAAAAATACAAAGTCACTCTTGTGCAAAAGAACAATCAGCAGTTCAGAAAAAATTATCAGTTGAAATTAAAATTGATTCAACTCGAACAGATGGATGGTGAAGATCTGCGGCTGGGTCTGGAGCAAATGAGCGGAAGCCTCGCTGAATTTATGCATATTCCACTGGAGAAAATCATCCAGAAAAATCAGGTGCTGCTCGCTCAGAAAAATGTGCGGATGAATACTCTGGCCGAACCGCAGGCCTTGATCCGTCCGCTGTCACCGGCAGATATTCAAATCGGCGCAGACATTCCTTTCAAGAATGTGAACAGCAACAATGTCGCAAGTACCGACTGGAAATTTGCCGGACTCAAAGTTCACGTCGCTCTGGAAAACCTCGGAGATAAATTAAAAATCAACTATGAAACTGAACTCACCCAACCTTCTACCGACAGCTCGGGCATGACCAGCATCGGCGGCAACAAAGAAAAGTCTTCGGTTGTGATTGATTTGAAAAAACCGGTGAAAATTTTTCAGCTCTCGCTGAAAACCGAAGGGAAATCGACAGACAAACTGCCTTTTCTCAATGCCATTCCGTTATTGGGAGAACTGTTCAAGTCCAAAAGCAATCAAAGCAATTATAAAACAATCACCGGCATAATTGAGGTCGAAGAACATGAATAACAATCTTTTTGAAACTTACCGCGATGATATCCTCACTCTTTTTAAAGTGCAGTTCAGAAAACTTTCGGCAAAAAACCTGAATCTCACTTTCAAGGAAGTTTTGCAGGCAACTTACGAAGAGCTCGGGATGGTTCAAACAGGATCACCCGATGTTCAGTTCTTGCAGGAGTGGTTTTTAAAAATCAATACTCTTGGATTTATTTATTCTCTGGCCGTCGATTCTGAAATGAACGAAATCATTTTTCATTCAAACAAAAAAGCGCAACTGATTTATCCCGATGCCCGGGAAGACAGAAGCATCGACGATTTATCTGTAGAGGATTATCAGCTGAGTCTGGAAATCCTAGCTTTGAGAAATAATATTTCCTGGAATTATGCTGATCCCTTCGCTTCCTTTTCGCTCAAGATGAATGGTTTTGATTTCAGAGTGACTCTTATTCATTATTCAACTTCTGCCAGCAGAATGAGCAAAATTTTTCTACGCCTGATGAAATCGGATGAACCAACTCTTTCTCTTTTCAATCTGGGTGATGAAGAATCTTTAGTTCGCTCACTAGTGCAGGAAAAAAAGAATATTCTGGTTTCCGGAAGTACAGGATCAGGAAAAACCACATTCATCCGCGCACTCCTGAAAGAAACAGATCAGAGCGAGCATATTATTATCCTGGAAGACACGCATGAAATTCTGCCGACCTCTTCAAATCAAACGTCGCTTCTTTCCCAGCAGGACATGCAGAAAAAATCGTTAAAGGATTATTGCGCTTACGCGCTTCGAATGAGTCCTGACCGGTTAATCGTCGGTGAAATGCGATCCACGGAAGTTGTGCCCTTTATGCTGGCCATGAATACAGGTCACAAAGGGTTGATGAGCACTATTCACGCCAATTCCTGTGTCGATGCCGTTTCAAGAATTGCGCTGCTCTTTTCGCTTTATTCTGAAAATAAGGAAATTGATTTTGGCCTGATTACCAAGCTTGCCTGTCGAAACATTGATTATGTCGTTCACATGGAAAATAAAAAAATAAAGGAAATTGCCCGGATCTTAGGATCCGAGCAGGAAAATATTTTTTATGAAACTGTTTTTATCGCTTAACCGTGATTGATTTTCAAAAGAACATCATGGGCCTTTTTGAGATAAACATTTTTATCTTCTTTATGGCCTGTGATTTTGAAACTGATTGAAACGGCAGTCTGATCTGAAAATTCATAGCAACTGTCGCCGAGATCTGCTTTTAAAAGTTCAGCGAGATTCGCCTTTTGATCGAGATGAGTGCCGACAAAGGAAACAAGCAATGTGTCTTGCTTGCTCATCAGGCTCACACCTTTCAGACTGAAGCTTGCATCCTGATTGCTGGTGATCATTGTACCACCGGCAGATGGATTCAGACTTGATCCTACGAAGACCGGAATATTTTTTCTTTTGGTCGGTGCAAGAGTTGTTGGAAACAAAACTTTTGCTCCCAAAGTCGCCAGCGCCGTTGCTTCATCATAAGAAAGTGTTTTGATAAATTCTGCTGCTGGAACGATGCGGGGATCAGTGCTTGCTACACCGGCGACATCTGTCCAGATTTGAACCAGCTTGGCGTTGATCGCTTCACCAAAAAGGGCCGCTGAATAATCGCTTCCCTCTCTTCCCAGAGTTGTCGTGTTTCCTTGAAGATCTTCTCCAATAAACCCTTGAGTGACAAAAATAGTGTCGTCATAAAGCCAGGGAAGAATTTCGCTTTTGGTATGTTCGGCAATGAGATCAATTTGCGGTTCTGCTTTTTGAAAATCAGAATTGGTCTTGATCACTTTTCTGGCATCCAGCAAAAGAACTTTTTTATTGGGAATGCGAAGGCGAAGAAGATCAGCGACAAGCAGCGAAGACATGCGTTCGCCGATACTGTAAAGCTGATCCATGGTTTTTGGAGCGAGTTCACGCTCTTTTAAAATGATATCACCCAGCGCTTTTAGTTCTCCGCAGAGTTCTTCCAGGGCCAGCATTTCTTTGGGACTTGTAAATAATTCTTTCGCGATGTGAATGTGTTTATTGATGAGTTCACTGGTCACAGTGGCCAGCGTTTCTTCATCACCATTCATGGCCGCTTTTGCCACAAACTCGAGCTGGTTTGTGGTGTTTTGGGTCGCAGAGATGACCACAATTTTAATCAATGGATTCGCTTCTACGATTTGTGAACATCTCAGCATCGCACTTGCGTCTTTTACTGAACTGCCGCCAAACTTTGAAACGATCCATTTGCTTTCCATTGTGGTCCTCCGTTTTACCTGGTTAGTTTTTTATGATGCGTTTTGCTTGGGATAAGGGCCTTATCGCCAAGTCTGCGTTTTTTATCCTCTTCGTAGTCAGAGAAGTTACCTGCGTAGAAGACAACCTGATCTTCTTCGAAGGCGATCATGTGTGTTGCAATTCTGTCCAGGAAGAAACGGTCGTGGGAAATAACGACGGCACAGCCGGCATATTCCATCAAAGCTTCTTCCAGAGCGCGAAGTGTGTTCACGTCGAGGTCGTTGGTCGGCTCATCCAGAAGCAACACGTTTCCTTCCTCTTTCAACATTGCTGCCAAATGCACGCGGTTCTTTTCACCACCGGAAAGTTCTTTGATTTTTTTATTTTGGTCTTCACCAGAGAAGTTGAAACGCGAGATGTAAGCGCGGGCGTTAACTTCGCGGCCTCCCAGTTTTAAAAGATCAAGGCCGCCTGAGATGGCCTGCATAACAGACATTTCCGGATCGAGAGTTCTGTCCTGGTCAACATAAGCGAGCTTCACAGTGTCACCGATTCTGATTGAGCCTGATGTCGGTTGCTCTTTTCCGACAATCATTCTGAAGAGCGTCGTTTTACCGGCACCGTTTGGACCGATGATACCGACGATGCCCCCCGGAGGAAGTTCGAAGTTTAAGTGTTCATAAAGCAGGCGGTCGCCGTACGCTTTTGAAACATCGTTGAATTGGATAACGACATTCCCCAGACGAGGTCCTGGTGGAATGAAAAGTTCGTTGGTTTCGTTTCTCGCTTCAGACTGCACCTGCTGACGTTTTTCGTATTCAGCAATACGCGCTTTTGATTTTGCCTGACGCGCTTTCGGAGCAGCACGGATCCACTCCAACTCTTCTTTCATAGATTTTTGTCTTTTCGATTCTGCTTTTTCTTCCTGAGCTAGGCGCTTCGCTTTTTGCTCAAGCCATCCGGAATAATTTCCTTCGTATGGAATCCCTTGTCCGCGGTCGAGTTCAAGAATCCAGCCGGCAACGTTATCGAGGAAGTATCTATCGTGGGTAACGGCGATAACTGTTCCCTTGTACGCTTGCAAGTGACGCTCTAACCACCAGACCGTTTCAGCATCCAAGTGGTTGGTAGGCTCATCTAGTAAAAGAATATCTGGTTCCTGAAGAAGAAGACGACAAAGGGCCACACGGCGTTTTTCACCACCTGAAAGCACTCCACATTTTTGATCAGCAGGAGGACAGTTGAGAGAGGACATTGCAAGATCTAAACGCGAATCGAGATCCCAGGCATTGCAAGCGTCGAGCTTGTCTTGAAGATCAGCTTGTTTTGCATAAAGCTTGTCCATTTCAGCATCAGACATTTCTTCGCCGAATTTTGCGTTCACTTCATCGAATTCGCGAAGAAGATCGACGACGTGTTGAGCGCCTTCCTGAACGATTTCGCGAACTGTTTTTTCAGGATCGAGTTGTGGATCCTGCTCGAGGTAGCCGACAGTGTAGCCTTTAGCGAGAGTTGTTTCGCCCAGGTGGTCGTTGTCGAGACCGGCCATGATTTTTAAAAGAGTTGATTTACCGGCGCCGTTTAGACCGAGAACACCGATCTTGGCTCCGTAGTAATAAGAAAGGCGGATGTCTTTCAAAACATATTTCTGTTTGTAGACTTTCCCTACTTTGTTCATTGAATAAATAATTTGCTTGTCATTCACGTAGGCCATGAGATTTTTCCTTACAAAATGTTGGGCGTTAAAACTCCATCTAAAGTACCTAAAAAAGCGCTATTGTTCCATGAAAAACTGAAAAATCGAGACGAGGTACAGAAAGTACGCAGGCAGAAAGAAAAACGCGAGAATACAAAACTTTAAAAGCTGAACTTTTTTAGTAAATTTTTCAAAAATCTCCCCTTGAAAATGCCAAAGTCCGTCGAGAATCTCCTGCGCCTCTTCTTTGGGCGACAGGCCGGTTTCTTTCATCCGCCCGATCAGGCTTTTTGTCCGTACGGCAAAAGAATTCAGTTTAGGTGAATTCATTAAAGAGCCTTCGAGAATACTGGAGCGCTTTAAAACATCGTTGAGTGAAAGACCGACACTCATGAGCGTGGTGAAAAGATACAACTCGGTCAAAGCGCCGGAAGGATCGCGGAAAGTCCGGCGTTTCAGGCGAAGAAGAAGTGTGAAAAAGAGAGAAGCTCCGGATAATTGCAGTAGAAGCATAAAAAATAAAATCACTTTTGAGACGGGAATATCGACCAGCATGGCGGAGAGAAAAACGAAACTCCAGGTGGTCATGCCGATCACCAAAAATTGCAGAACAGCACCGATCATTTCGCCCTGGATTCTCTTTTCGAATTTGATGTCTGAGGCAATCGCTCTTCGTAAATCGGGAAGAATTTTTTTTATGGGTGTGCCCATGCGGCGGTAATTTTCAAAGAGCTGTTCTAATAAAGCGGTATAGAATTTGAACCCGGGTATCTGATCCGGGAGTATTTTAATACCGAGGGCGATGCGCGATTCTGCTTCCTGGAGAAACAGGAGCAGTTTTTCGCCGCGGTTGAGCTCGCCTACGACCGGCCATTTTTCTTTTTGAACTTTCACTTTTTCAGAATATTCATGAGCATAGTTCAGCGTTTTTTCCCAAAAGCTGTCGGGTAAACGGAAATAAGCAAACACAATAAGTCCATAGGAAAAAGCACTAAAATAAAGAGTATTCATAGAAATCACCTCGTAGAGAGGAGAACAAAGCAAATGTCGCGCCTTTTAAGCGAAGATGTTAGTTGACTAGATTTTTCACATTTGAAATTATAGGCCTATGCAAAACAAATCTCTTGAACGCGACCATCAAAAAGCCAGCGTCTCTCCTGCAGGGGTAAATCCTGTAGACGAGACAGTTGTAAGACTTGAAGCGCGCATAAAAAAACTTGGCGACATCTGCAATGAGCTCAACCCTTATGCGCCGGTGAGCGATGAGTTTAAAAAGAGACTGCGCGAATTTAATATTATGGAATTTGAAGATCCCTTCAAAATTACCAATGCCCTTTTAAGACTTCTTGAAGACAGCATCGATGAACTTCACCAACTTCGTCCGCTAAGCCCAGAAGAAATGATGAAAGAAAATTTACGATGATGTCTCAAAAACCTATCAAAAGAGTGAATTTGCACCCGGCCTCGTGCAAATACTTAAAGCTTGGCCATCCCTGGATTACTGAAGACACTTATACCAAGCGTTTTCCAAAGGACGATTTTTTTCTGGTTGGTGTGGATGAGAAAAACCGCCAGGAGATTGCTCTTTTAATCCATGATCCCGACCATAAAAATGTCAAGGCCCGTCTTTGGAGTTTGAATCCGGAAGACTGGAAAAAAGACATCAACTTCCGCACCCAGCTGGAAGAGCGATTGAAAAATGCGTTTGCGCGCAGACTTGATTCGGTCATTCCCACAGAGCGCGAGAATTTTTACCTGGTCAATGGCGAAAGCGATTTTCTTCCGGGGCTTTTAATACTCAAATTAAAAAATCAGCTGCTCATTCAGTACTACGCTCTCTTCTGGAAAAAAATCGAAAAAGAATTGCTGGCCATTGTACAATCGCTGGTTTCAGTGGAAGAAATCTGGATTCAGGAAAGAAATTTCAATCAGGCCAAAGCGATTCGTTCGGTGAACGGAAGTAAAAATGCAGAATTTATTCTGAATGAATACGGACTCAATTATCAAATCAGAATCAATGAGCATTACGATTTCGGTATTTATACGGACATGTGTGCCATCAGAAAACAAATGGTGCCGTATCTGCAAAAATCACAATCAATGCTCAATCTCTACAGCTACACCGGAGCGTTTTCGCTTTTTGGATTGAAGCACGGAATGACTAAAGTGGTTTCGGTGGATCTCTCTTCAAAGTATCTTGGATGGCTGGATGAAAACCTGGCGCTCAATCCTGAAATCAAAAAAGAAAATCACACTTCGATGTGCATGCCGAGTGAAAAAGCGCTGGAGAAACTGGCGGCAGAAGGTACATTGTTTGAAACGATAGTGTGCGATCCTCCGAGTGCTTCCTCAGATGGAAGTTCGACGAGTTCTGCTTTGAAATCTTATGAAAAACTTCTTCCTCTCATGCTGAAAGTGCTGGCAAAAAACGGAACCCTGTTTGCGTTTTTGAACACTCATCAAATCAGCTGGAATAAATTTGAGGAGAAGCTGAAGCAGATTATTGCTGCTTCAGAATTTAATAATCAATTAATTATTGGAAAACGGTTTAAACTCTCTGACGATTGTCTGCCGCTCAAGGGCTTTCATGAAGGAGATTACCTGAAAGGTTTTCTGATCGAATTTAAACACAAAGGATAAAGAATAAATGAACTGGACTATAGCGTTGCCTCTTTTCATCGGCTGTTTCGGGATTTTACAAGGGGCCATCAACCGTGTCATCGCCACTCATATCGGCGTGGCGCAGGCGTCGCTCATCACCAATATTGGCTCGACAATTATCTGTCTCTTTTTTTATTTGTTTGCCAAAGCGTATTCACATCTCTTGCCTGAGTTTTATCAGATTAAAGCGCCGCTTACGACTTACAAATGGTGGTTTATTTTCCCGCCGATGCTGGGCTTTGCGATCATTGCCGGCATTCCTTATTCCATTGCTAAATTAGGGGCGGTGAAAGTGACTGTGGGACTCATTGCTGCGCAAATGATCACATCTGTGATCTGGGATTTGCTGGTAGAAGGTGTTACAATCAATATGATGAAATTCATTGGAATTGTTTTTGCTTTTTTAAGTGTTACGTTTATCACGCTTTCTAAGGCTTAATTGGCCAAAGCATAATCGGCCAAAGAATAAATGCCCAAAGACTAATTGGAGAAAGTCATGCAGGATCAGTTTGTAGAAGAAAATAATACCAGCGCAAGTTACGCAAGTTTCTGGAGAAGAGCTGCGGCGGCCCTGATTGATGGTGTGATTATTTTTACTTTGAGTACAATACTTGCCCGTTTTGCTCCGGTGGCCCTCATTCTGCACTTTTTCTACAAGCCTATTTTCGAAGCTTCTGCTGTCAGAGCGACGCCGGGAAAATACCTGGCAGAGGTCTCTGTTGAGAGATCAAACGGCGAACAGCTGAGTTTAAAAGACGCTTATATCCGCTATTTTTCATCGTGGCTGTCAGGACTCATGCTCGGACTGGGTTTCTTCATGGCGCTCTTTACACGCAAATCGCAGACATTGCATGACATCTTTGCTGATACTGTAGTGGTCAACAAAGTTTACGAGAGCAACGGATTGTTCAATGAATGGTGGGCCACGATGCGCAAGCTTTTTGAAAATGGAAAGAAGCTTGTCGTTCGCAAACACGACTAAAATTTTTTCCTTCGCCATTCATTTTTTCTTTTGTCACAGCGGACTGTGACTCTCATCGATTTTTTCTATATTGTTGTTTCACCCACCCACGTTTCGTTAACTTTTACAGGATGTAAAAATGAACAACATGGATGTTTTAAACGACAATAAACTTGATCTCGATATAGAAGCTCACCTCGAAACTCTTGGTGAATTTCTTCGCTATCATAGAGAACAGAAACTTGTTTCACTCGAAGAACTTTCGATGAAAACAAAAATCAGAATTCAGCAGCTGGTGAACCTGGAACAAAATAATTTCATGGAACTGCCTAATGCTGTTTATCTCAAAGGATTCATCAAATCGATTTGCAACGAACTCGATGTTAACGTCGAGCTTGCGCTCAATTATCTGAACGATAACAGGATAGCAGAAACGGCGATCGAAGATGCGCTGGAGTTTTTGACTCCCGGGAATGAGATTAAGAAGCTGCCGTTTGATTTCAAATTTTTTGATCGCTCAAAAATCAAAGTGAATCAAAAACTTCTCGTCGCATCGGTTGCGGCCATCGCAATTGGTGGATCGTTTATCGGCAACCTGAGATTGAATACAAAAAAGGCAGAGCCAGCTATCATTCATACAAAGATGAATTTTATAGAAGCAAAAAAGTTAATTCAGCCTGATGCTGTGACTGATTTAGCTCCGCCGGAAGGTTTGGGCTACACAGTGCAGACGACAGTGCCGGGCGAAGCTGTTCCGGTCGGTAAGACGATGATGAACAACGATATGATCGATGGAAAAAAAGTCATCGCTGAGCCGAAGATGCAAGCTTCAACTGAAGTGCAGTCTCAAGTCCAAAGCACTCCTGCAACTCAGCCTGCAGTTCAGCCAAATGTTCCGCCAGTAGTCCAGCAAGCAGCCCAGCCAATCGCAAAGACAGCGGCACCAGTAGTGACAACCGTCACACCTCCGGCCGCGACAGCGATAGCAGCAACAAATGTCGTGACCACAGCGACGCCAGTGCAGCCAGCGGCAGCAGCAACAACAGCAACAACAGCAATAGCAGCAACAAATGTCGTGACTACAGCGACGCCAGTGCAGCCAGCGGCAGCAGCAACAACAGCAACAACAGCAACAGCACCAGCAACATCGCCAACCAAATTAGCGGTAACAGCTAAAAAAGCAACGGCCTTCCTCGTTTATCGAGTGAATGGTGAAAAGAAAAATAAGATCTATCTGCGAAGAGGAAAAACTCTGGAGCTTGAAGGAAACGAAATACGAATGGATGTCGGGAATCCGGGAGCAGTCGAATTTACGAAGAACGGAGAGCCTTACAACGTGAAAGCTGAGCCAGGTCAGCCTACTTTGCATATTGAAATTTAGACAAATCTTGGGCCCTGGGAACAGGGCCTTTTTTTTGGCTTTTATAAAATGGAAAAGAAAAAAATTTATTAATTCGTCCAGTGCACTTTTGAATATCAAGAGTAACTGTTGTTGACTTTTACTGCTGAAGAAAAATTATCCGATTACTCAACTTTAACACCATTAATATAAAACACATTGAGACCGTTCATCGAACAAGCTAACTTTAACAGTAAGTAAAAATAAAAATATTAAAGTTTAGATTTTCATCTAATACGATCCCATTGATTATACGACTTTATTACATGGTCAAGATTTTCAATTTTAAATGAACAATTTAAATGCGGGTCGCCTCCGTTAACTATAGTTACAACGCTACTATTTTTTTTGTAAAAATCTCCACAGTCTCTTTTTCCTATATTTAGAGTCAACTCGTCTAACAGCTTTTCTGTGTAACGATTTTTCTTATGCTGATAATCGCTGAGCGCATTTAAACATGTGCTAGAATTGGCTAAATTATCTTCTGCTTTCATAACATCATTAATTAATTTGTTTGAACAAATCTTGAGCCAAAATTGCTTTGCCCTTGCATATTGCCTCATGGCCATCCTCTCATTATAGTCTAGCCCTATTCGATTAATCCAAATATCGATATCATCCCTAATTCCATTTTTATTAGAATCAATCCCTAGAATTGATTGGTTATTTTCAAAATTATTAGGGATTTTAGGTTCAGTTTCCCCATCAAAAACTGGGGTTGAATTAACGTCTGCCAATTTTGCTTTTAATGCTGGCTCCATTATTTTTTCATACTTGCTACAAGAACAAAAAACACCTACAAACAATGATAAAAGCAACTCTTTTCTAATACGCATTTTACAAATCCTTGAATGCTAATAATCTTGATTCTGTATCTGTTGGTGGCGTAGAACAGAACAAAGGTTAACAAAGGTTCCGACACACTTTTCGGGACGCATTCCAAAACTCATTCTTTGATTGTAACATACAAACCAAATCTCAAACTTATTATTCATCTTAATACAATCTTGTTAACTGGACTATGAATCAACATAGGTCAAATATAGGTTTCTCTCTTCAAATCCAAGAAGTTCATTCCATAATTCATCCTGGGTTTTCTTTTTAGGTTGGCGTACAATAGGCTCGATTGGCCGGTGACTATTGCGATCTTTCTCATAGGCAAAAACAGATTTCTGAAGGCCGCTACTCATACTGTGGGCTTCTTCTTTTTCAAACTTGTGGTTTATCCACATTAGTTCGTTGAGATTTTCATAATCATCAAAGGCATGCTTAGGAATTATATTTTCTAAACCTCAGCGAGATCCGCAATACCAATTTCAACTGGATTTCGGTAAATTTACTTGTAGACATTAACCAGATAACTATAGCTATTGATCATCGAGCCTTTGTATCTTCCACCAAAAATTTTATTAATTCGCCCGGTACACTTTTGAATATCAATAGCAACCTCTTTCATGAAGAAATACATAATCCGATCAATATCTTCATGTGGGGTTAAAACGAGCAAATGAAAATGGTTATTCATCAATACAAATGCAGCGATTTTAATTCAATGAAGATTTTGTAGTTTGGCCAGTCTTTCGGCCATGATGTCCCAAACATTTAGAGTCGGAAGATAAAAGAACTCTCGATTATTTGATCTTGCAGTGATGTGATAATAATTTTCGTTAGAACGCTCTATTGGTTTTCTCGACATAGTTGCTCCTTGTTAGATGAGCAGCTATAGAAAACAATTGTACAAAATTAAATTATAGGACTCACTTTCAATATATAATTTTTCCATCTTGAAAAACGCAAAGCTCCCCGAAAAGTGTGTTGGAACTTTTTTACAAAATCCATCGACCAAGTTTTAAGAGGAGCATCGGGAGGAACTTGAGCAACTCTCAAATGCCTAGCTCTTTTATTTTTCTTTTTCAGACGAAGAGAAAGTTTTTCTTCTTTATAAATTCTTTCTGTTCGTTTGTGATTCACAACGAGTTCCTCTCGTTTTGCGATCTCATGTAAAGTTCTTAAGCCGAATCCAGGGTGTTTATCAGCAAGCTCTTTTAAACGCTCTCTAAGCTTGATTTCACCGTCGTCAACAACCTTCTTGTAGTAGAAGCTGGCTTTCTGTAAATCAAGAACTCTGCAGGCCCTAGAGCAGCTCGTCCTGTAACTGTCTCGTAGATAATCAACGATTGCTCGTTTTTGTTTTGGGCCTACCACTTTTTTGAAACAACATCCTTCAACATCAAGACATCGAGAGAGAGATTGGCCACAAGTCTTTTAAGCTTTGCATTTTCTGCTTCGAGCTCTTTCATTTTTTTTAGTTCAGCAACTTCAACACCATTGTATTTCTTTTTCCAAAGATAAAAAGTATTGCCGCTGATTCCATGTTTGCGACAAACTTCTTGAACGTTGGTTGTTCCAGACTGTGCTTCTTTTAAAATGGCGACGATTTTTTCTTCACTGAACTTAGATTTTTTCATTTAATTTCTCCCAAACATGTTAAAGTTTAACAGAGTGTGAGATTTTGAATAGTCCAGTTTTTTGGGGTCAGGTCACACCTTTTGAAGTCTTCTATAATAAGAAAGTTGCAATGGCAGTTTGAAGACAGCTTGGAACTTTTTTATTTGCTTTTGAAGTATTTTTATGGCGTTCTGTAAATATGATAAAGATAAAAGTCCCATTCGCCATATTCATTTTTTATAAAATGACTGGAAATATCTTCACAAACATTACAGATACATGGGCCAGTAAAGTTAATTTCAATATCCGGATTTTCATCAAAGTTTTTTTCACGATACTGCATGCTCACAAGATCTGGATTGAAACTAATAATTTTTTTAAAAGCATTCCAAGGTGCATCAGTCTCGCTTCTATTCACCTCTTCTTCACAATCTTTTTGAAATAAATGTTTAGATCGGCTAGCTAAATCATCCAGAACACCGTTTCTATGTTTATCTATTAACTGATTGATAAAGCACTGAATATTTTTCGAGTCAATACAAGATCGAATTTCATTAATTTTCTTCTGCAATTTTTTGTCATCTTTTATTTTTCTTATTTTGGGAAAAGCATCTTTTGTGTAAATATACTCCTTCCATAAGGACTCTTTTGGCCATTCGTTATTAACGAAGTTCAATTTTGACAATTTAAAATATAATTGAATATTGTCTTGAGTGACTCTAGCAAGCTTTCCATCAAAAACGTCAACAGCCAGATATATACTATCCCTATCAAATTTTAAAAAATGAATTAATTTAACGTCTTTGTTCTTATTAACGTTTTTATCAAATTTATAAATTATACTTTTCCCATTTCTTGCATCCGTGATTTGATTTTTACTAACAACAAAAACAGCATTACCTCGCAGTTCAACATTATCAAAAATTGATAATTCGCTAGTTAAAAATTCTACGTTAATTCCAGTCTCAAAGATCTTCAAATTCGTTTGTGACTGACTAGGAAAATTATCATTCGCCATTGCTGTCCAGAATAAAGTAACAATCAAAAAAATTAAAATTTTATTCATTAATAATCACCTTGAGCGGTATTTTGCTATTAGTTTCATTATAAATTTGATCAGATTTGCAAGGATTAGAAATTAAATATTCTTTTGTAGTTTCTCCAAATGCATCTTTAAATGAAAACTTAATATCAGTAGTTGGTTCATCAATCCGTATTTGAAATGGATATGTCATTTGATCAATGTGCTCTTTTTGAAAGGAATAATAATTATTATCATGCTTTATTACTTGTGGAGGTTCTGTGTGATAATCTGTAATGTTAAAAGAAACGCTAGTCCAAGTGGCTGGTTTAGGCTTGCCATTTTCATCGTTTAAATTCATACAGTATGCATATCCATTTTCCAATTGAGGCAATTTGTTTTTTAACTTAATTAATTTAGTTATCCCAAAATCTTTTTCCGAATTAATATCGAATACGTACACTTGTAACGAATAGTAAGAATGCCCACCTGGAGAATTTATTCCCATTGGTGAAGGTAGCCAAGTCATTCTAAAATTTCCTACTCCTTCCTTTCCTGCAAATGTTTGATTAAATATTTCGTTATAGAGTGAATATGAATTCGTTTCAAGGATATAATCACTGTTTTTAGCATAGTTTAATTTAACGTTAATGCTAAAAGTATCCCCGAGAGAAAATTCCTTAGTAATATTAAAAAAATTAATATCGTCCACATCCTCAGCGCCATCCGTTGATACAAATGATAAATATGGTGAGATATCAGCTGATTGAATTGAAGTTTGATAACAACCTTTGGAAGGTTTCCTTGTCGATAAAATTTTAAATTCTAAATTTGAATTTTTGATATCATCCACTGGAACAATTTCGACTCCATTCTTATAAAATAAAAAAAGACTTGAATCATTCGGATCGCTAACTAACCTAATCCAATCACCCGCACTTATTTTTTCATCATTTTTCTGAGCACGGCCAAGGACAAAAATACCATCACTAGCACTCAGAAAAGGATAATTTTTCAAATCCATTTCATTAATCTGTTCTAGGTTTTTAATTTTTAAAATTTCATCAGGTATCGCTTTAAATCTAAGCATACCATAGGTGCTCCCTTTAAAAGATTTTATATGATTAGGAGCTATACTTTGCGCCTTTATTTCTTTGTTGATGTTATATTCAACATGGAAATGATCTGTGTGGCCTTTGAAATATTTTATAACATCATTCCCCATTCGACCATCAGGAAGACAAGCATTCGAAATTTCATCTTCGAATTGACCCGAACTTGTGTAAGTAGCGAATATTTTTTCAACTTTTTGCTCAAAGTCTTTGTAATTCAAAATATTAATTAGTCTCTTAGCTATACTTCGCTCATCGATGCTAGAGGTTCGCCCTCTATAAAAGCCATCTATTCTTGCATCGAAAATATTTCCTGTTCCGTGAGTTGAATGTTCCGGATGTTCGCCACCATTCATCTTTGAAAAATCGTTATATGTTACAAGGAAATCATAAGCTAATTTCCTTAGAACTTCATCAAGATATGTTAAATCTCCAGGCTGTACCCAATCATCTCCTCCAAGCCACTTATCTCTAATTCCAAATCTAAAATCATTCATACTGAAGCTTTCTAAGTATTGAGTTGACGAAACCAGGGGTTTTATTGGGTTAGAATTTTTTGAAATGTTAAAGATTTTCTTTTCTCCATTGAACAGAGTAAGCAGAACTTTAACATTTAAATATTTTGAATCTTTATTAAATTTTTTAAATGATAGTTCATCGGTAACATTAAAATGGATAATTGCTAATTCGGGGGCAGAAGTCCCTCGAGCAACCGGCATATCTAATGAAGGAATTCTAGCACTGTCATTTATTCCATCATTAATTTCCAACTCAGCCGATTGAATTGTTCCAATATCACCAGAAAATTTTAGAGCGACAAACAAATCGTTAGAAGTTATTTTCACATTGTTCGATCCCTCTTCGCGATAAGTTGGATAAATCCCAATACTTAAAAAATCTAATGAAAAATCTTTACTCGGTTCTACGCCTGGTGAATAGTAAACCTTGTCTGTTTCAACATCTATTTGTCTTACAAGTGAATAACTATCAAACAACCCTGTTTTAGTGATTGCGAATTTTTTCTGCTGTTTTATCCCCTTAATGTCTGCCTTAATGAAAGGAATGTCATCAGGAAAAACGCCCGCATAAGCCTCACTGACAAGCGATCCAAAAAAAGAATTGTTTTTGACAGTTTCGATTATATGTCTAGAAAATAATCTCAGCTCGACCTCGACTATATCATTTTTTATGGCCTTCAAACTTCTAGTCTGATCAATGGTGTAGTGTTCACAAAAAAACTTCCTCACTTTTCCGTTCAACTAATCTAACTCCGGTTGCTCTTGTTATCAGTCCATATTCTTCGAGCAAGCAGAAGATCATTTCTCGTTCAGCATGACGTTTTCTTTTCCCATGCACACACATTTCAATCTTCTTCAGCTCTGTTTTATATCTATTATACAGCTCATCTCTCATAAGGCCCAGGTCCGACTTTATGGAACGTTTTTCTCGTTCCTTGCTGGTCATAAAACCTAAAGAACCATGCCTTCTAAAGTTGTCTAAAGTATCAGCGGCCTTTTTTATCCTAAGCTCAGCTTCATTTTCATTGAGCAGAAAACTGCCTTTACCTAATCTTGATACAGTTTTCAGTTCTCTGATAGCTCTTTCACAAGCTCCATTATGTTCGGGTGTGCGTGGAAAATTCTTTAAATGAATCACTTTCATCTCATCTAAAAAATGCATAACTTCTTTTGAGGTGTAGCAGGAACCATTATCAGTCATCCACACAAGTGGAAGCTCATTTGCACAATTATTTTTCAACTGATCAATCACATCTTCACTGGTCGCTGCTGGCCCAACTTTAATGCTTTTCATTTTAAGTGTGCAGCGATCTTTTATGACTTGAGCCTGCACTTCTTTACTATACCCATATCTTCCCAAATGCGTTCCATCCTGTGTCCAGATCACATTGGCATAATTCACTTTCACTGAACTCATTCGCTTATATTTTCGATTCAACATTTGTCTTCGTTCTTTCAATTTAATTTTACTCAAGGCTTCCTGAACGAACCTGGTAGGAACTTGCCCCTTAAGCGCGAACGCAACCGGTCTCCACCCGGGACGTCCTTGCAATTCATATTCTTTTAATACCTTTTTCAACATTCTCAGCTTCTCTTCTAGCTTGAACTTTTTAGGTCTTCCAACTTTCTTAAAAGTGCCTTCCTTAGCACATTTTTTCCAAGTTCTAAGAGTCCTCTCCGACACTTTTAATTGCTTCGCTGTCGTTCGCGGATCCATTACTCCTTTTTGCGCCAGAAGAAGTCCCACGGACTTTCGGACGTCCTCGCTGTTTCGTTTTCCCATTCTTCGTCTCGATCTTCCTGTTCGATGGTTTCTTTGGAAAATGTTTTTCGTATTCTTCTTTCTCTTTCAAACGCTTCTCGCGTTCTTCTTGTTTCCTCATCTGTGTCACGCCGACTTGAGTACATCCCGGCATCGAACGAAGAATGTCGATCAGCCTCGATTGAGTCTCGATAATCTTCTCCAATTCCATAATCTTCTTCTTCAACATCTTCGGATCGTCTTCTGGATTCTCTATAATCATCTTCTTCGCCTTCGGTTGAATCAGCATCGCCGCACACATTCCCGAAAGGGCCATCTGGCTCATCTGCCAAATCCTCACCGTCGGAATCCCAAGTGTGTTCGCTATCTGCGCTTTCGTCTGTCTCCCCATCCAATAATCCATAATCAAAAGAGCTGTCTCTCTCGCCTTGATCTTGTCCTCCATACTCGCGCTCATCCATAGAGAACGAATCGATATCGCCGTCCTCGGCGTAATAGGAGTCGTCTTCCTCCCTCTCTTCTTCTTGACTATTGTGGGTACCAATATATTCTCTTTCATCTCTTGAGTTTGTTCCATTTCTTTTTGCTTGTTCGTGTCCAAATTCATTGTAATTTATCTCCTGTGTTTGTCCTTGTTGTGATTGGAAAATGAGCTTTCCTTTTTCACCATGAAGCGAGACTTTCTGATCACCAATCTGACCAAAAAGAAAAACTGGTCTCAATGGTCTTTCATCAATTGCAAGTCGAAGTTCATTTTCAGACATCGTTTCTTCAATTGCGTTTTTGACTTCACTTTCAACTCCAAAAAATCGATCCGCTGGAATCATTCCTTTTAAACCTTGATGGGGTCGGAAGTGATTATAGTGGTTCACGAAGTGCGCGAACTTTTCTTTTGCTTCATCTAAACTTTGTGGTCGAGCTCGATCCCAAAATTCAACTCCAACTGTTTTCCAAAAACGTTCACATTTTCCTAATGTCTGAGGATGATGACTGCGGGCCACAACATGTCGTATGCCTTGCCTGATGAGTAATCTTTGGAACTCGGATCTTCCTCTCCAGCTGAAGTATTGCCGTCCTTGATCAGTTAGCACTTCGTGAGGCTTTCCAAATTTTGTAATTCCATCGTGAAGAGTGTTCATCACAAATTCACCAGTCTGTTTATAGGCAAGTGACCACGAAACAATATAGCGACTGTGATCATCCATAAAAACTACAAGATATGCTCGAGCGTTTTCACGACCTATCAAATAACTTGTGATGTCGGACTGCCAAAGCTGCATTGGATTCGCTCTTTCAAATCTCCTCATTTGAGCAGGCTTTCTTTTTGTTTTTTGTGGTTGAGGTGGAGTGTAGAGTTGTTCTTCTTTTAAAATTCTTTTAATTGTTCCTGGAGCAACTTTGACGGCCTGAAAGCGTATTAAACTGTTGTGCAGTTTCTTTAATCCAAACTCCGGAAAATTCTTTTTCTTTTCAAGCACAGCTTCGGTTATTTTTTCAGAGACTTTTTTGCGGCCACGAGGATGTGATTCAAATTTACTTCGTGACTCATTCAGCTTCCCAATCTCTAATCCTTTTGCACCATATTCCTCGTAAGCTCTGATCCAACGAACTAATGTGGTGGAGCTGATCCCCCATATTTTTCCGAATGTAGATTTAGGCATGTTGCTTTTTAAATATTCATCAACAAGCTTCATTCTAGTTTCAAGTGAAAAGTATTTCGGATTGAGATGGGGACGTGGTTCTTTGTGATAAGTGCGAACCCAACGCAAGAAAGTAACCATGGCGAATGGCTTGCCTTTCATGTACTGACTGACAGGTAATTTCGATTCAATAAACTCTTTGACGTGTCTTTTTTTGAACTCTTCTGGATACCGAAATGGCCTCGGTTTTTCATTTCGAAACATCTAAAAACTCCTTGGTTAAAAGGAGTCAGAGTAATGTGCTCGGATTTAAGATATGGAAGGACTTTTGTTACACCCTACAATTCCGCTTTTGCATCCGAAGTCGAATCATCCCATGCAAAAGTATAACTGACGATGGTACCGTCCGCGTCCGCCGAACCAATGGCATCGCAGACAAGCGTATTTATCTGAGAGGAAGAACAATTGAGAGCAAGTGTAGGAAGCTTATTAGGCGGTTTTACCGCTTGAACCTGAGTGGTAGCCTCTCCACTGGCCCCGGCGCTGTCAAAAACGTTTAAACGGACAGTGTATAGGCCAGGAGCTTGATAGGCATGACTGGAAATCCCTGTAGTATTGTTTTCTGAAAAACCGTCAGCGTAATCAAAATTAAAAATGAGCGGCTGATTTTCAGGATCAGTACTTGCTAGTGCATTACAATTAACCAAAAGATTTGAAGTGGAACAAGATAATCTGGCGACCGGTGGTTGATTGGGCTTCGGAGTCGAACTCTTTACCGTGATAGAAACACTTCCCGCTTCTTTATAATTGGGATTCTTATCATTGGCATTTATTTGATAAGTAAGACTCGCTTTAAAAACTCCAGCTGAGCGATATTGATAACTGACTACCGAATTGACTGTAGTCAGCGAATTTCCATCACCAAAATTAAAAAGAAATTTCTTAGCAGGTCTGATATTACTCGCATCAAAGGTAACAATCCCGCCTTCAGGAACTTCAATTTTATCAACATTAAATTCTCTGTTAGGATTTGCTGCAAAAGATGTCTGCATACACACAACGAAA
Organism: Bacteriovoracaceae bacterium UBA6261; assembly: GCA_002440825.1. Classification (GTDB taxonomy): domain Bacteria; phylum Bdellovibrionota; class Bacteriovoracia; order Bacteriovoracales; family Bacteriovoracaceae; genus Bacteriovorax. The sequence goes on from DJVH01000002.1 coordinate 25,030, forward strand.
AACAGAACCGTTAAAAAATTCAGTCTAAACATATCAACCCTGGCTTGATGAAATTGCTAAACTATTAACGGTTAGATTACAGTTACCCTAAAAGCCTTTATGGTCAATTTTTCTTGATACGACTTAAGCTCCCGACAAAACGCGATCTCCTTTCAAATCAACCGACCAACTTAAACCACAGGCCGCCATTAATTCCTGCCCCTCCCGAAATCCATGATCCTCCTCCATAAAATAAAACCTCTTTTAAACATCCCCAAAACCATGACTAGAACTCTCCCCTTTTTGACAGCACTCCTCCAATATGTTTGAATCATTGAATGTCTTCAGATACTCACAAAGAAAAAAAATACAAACTCATCGCTGTCTTATTCGGAACTCTCCTCGCTTGTTTCCTCATCGAATTTCTCAGCATGATCTGGATCAATTACGGCATGGGCAAATTCAATGTCTACGGCCACGCCGATCTCAAAATCATTGACCGCAACGAAACTAAAATCTCAGCTCATCCCTACCTGAATTACGTCAATCGCCCCTTCTACGAAGTTAAAGAAGAAGGAAAACTCACCAACAGACACAACTCTGACGGATTCAGAGGAAATGAAATCATCAAACCAAAACCCAAAGGAACATTCCGCATTGTCTTCCTGGGCGGCTCGGCCATTTATACAACCCGCACGCAATTCCCCGACTATGCCATTCCTTCTCTCACTGGAAAAATCCTGCGACAATCAGGCTACACCAACGTCGAGGCCATCAACGCAGGCGTCGTCGCTTACAGTTCCGCTGAAAACCTGATTAATCTTCAATTCAAAATTTTTGAACTCGAACCAGATCTGGTTGTCCATTACGAAGCCATCAACGACGTTCACAACCGCTATGTTCCGGAGAATCTCTTCCACGCCGATAATCGCGGACGCCTGAAAAGATGGAATGGTGAATACTTCCCCTGGTGGTCGCAAAGCTACGCTCTTCGCCTCATCACATACAAACTTGGCTATCTCCAGAAATACTTATTCTTCGACAACTATATTTCCGCCGATACTTATCTCGGCCACACCTCAGACACATTTAAAGACTACTCACCGGATTTCTACAAAGATCTGCTGAAAAAAAATACTCCCAAATTTTTCGAAGAAAACATCCTCTCGATGTACGGCATGTGCAAAGTCAGAAACATTCCTTTCGTCGTTTCTACCTATGCCTACAGCCTCGATCCCATCGAGAAGCAATACCTGCACCTCAATCATTACGTCGATGCCTTAAACGAAATGAACGCCGCCATTGAAGCACTGTCAAAAAAATATCAGATCCCTTTGATTGAATTTGAAAAGAAAATGCCAAAAACGAAACCTCTCTGGCGCGATGACGTTCATGTTTCAAGAATGGGCTCTATGAAATCCGCCGAAATCTTTGCAGCTGAGCTCATCAAGCTCAATGTCCTTAAAAAATAGTCATTGCCTCAAGCGTCGACATCGTTTTTTGACATAATATTTGTTAAACCCCGGGAGTTTACCTAGAATAGGACCAGGCATTTTTAACGTGAGGTGAAGACCATGACAAACAACCCCGCAGGACTGAAAGGGATCGAATTCGTCGAATTCTGCTCCAATGAACCCGCAAAATTAAATCAACTGTTCAAAGATTTTGGCTTCTCTAAAATCATGAGCACTAAAAATAATGAAACAGATTATTTCAAACAAAACGACATTCACTTTTTTGTGAACAAACATAAAAACGGTCACTCAAGTGAATTCATGAAAATTCACGGCCCATCCATTTCAAGCATGGCCTTGAGAGTAGAAAACGCAGCAAAGGCCCATGAAGTCGCAGTCTCGCGCGGAGCCCGTTCCGCCAAAGGCGAATACCAGATCAACGGCAAAGATATTCCTGCCATCTACGGTATCGGCGATTCTCTTGTGTATTTCGTCGACAGTTATACCAATCCTTCTTTCTACGAAAGCCTGGGCTTTGTGAAACTGGAAAATCCTGAAATGGTTCCAGACAAAGGTTTCCAGGTCATCGATCACCTCACCAACAACGTTGAAAAAGGAACGATGGAAACGTGGGCGAATTTCTACAAAAATATTTTCGGCTTCACCGAAGTCCGCTATTTCGATATCAAAGGCGCAAAGACAGGTCTCGTCTCCTACGCTTTGAAATCTCCCTGCGGAACATTCTGTATTCCAATCAATGAAGGAACAGATAAAAAATCACAGATCAATGAATACCTCGAAGAATACAAAGGACCGGGCATTCAGCACATCGCTTTTCTCACAAGTGATATCGTGAAAAGTCTCGATGCTCTTCGTTCAACCAATATCCAGACGCTGGAAATGGATCAGGAATACTACGACGAAGTTTTCAACCGCGTTCCCAATGTCACTGAAGATCACAAAGTTCTTCAAAAGCACAATATTCTCATCGACGGCGACGAACACGGCTACCTTCTTCAGATTTTCACCAAGAATGTCGTAGGCCCGATTTTTATTGAAATCATTCAAAGAAAGAATCACCTTTCATTCGGTGAAGGAAATTTCGGCGCACTTTTCAGATCCATTGAAAAAGATCAACAGAAGCGCGGCTACCTCGATTAAAATATCCGCCCCACTTCAATTCAAGTGGGGCGTTTTCAGTTACCAAATTAAAACAATTCCACCATGTCCGCCTGTACCTCCTGCAGCTCCTCTCCCGTTGGCAAAACCTCCGCCGCCACCGCCGCCACCTTCTCCCAGATGTCCTGGATGTCCAGTTGAACCATCAGTCATATAACCCGGCCCTCTATCCAACGCGCCTCTTCCGCCAGGTGTACCACTTCCGCCGGAGCCACCCGCTCCTCCAGTGGTGGAAGATCCCCATTGCCCATCTTCTCCCATATACAACATCCAATGCGATGATGTTGAACCATCAATACCAATTGAAGTTGAAAGACCGCCAACACCACCGGATGAATAACCATTGGATTGCCAGTTTCCTGCATAACCACCTCGTCCACCTGTGGCAACGATTAACGAAGGGCCAAAAATTGAATTTCCTCCAGCGACACCGTTCCCACCATTGCTGCTAGCAACTCCTCCNNCCCGTCTTTAAAATTTTAAAATGTGCACCACTGGCCCCACCGCCACCACCACCTCCACCTCTGGAAGCATTTGCGCCAGCTCCGCCACCGCCTCCACCTCCGGCGCCCCATATTTCAATAAGCACGCCCTTATTATCGGGAATATTCACACTATAAGTTCCAGGAGTAAAAAAAGTGGCCATATGTTGAACAGAATTCGCATTAGGATTATTCAGGCTACAAGATTTGATTGTGCTTACACCGGACGCGTCAGTATCAAAGGTTAAATTAACCAAAAAATTTAAATCAACCATCGGTTTTGATGTTCCAAAATTTATTTTTGTACTTTTTATTTTTAGCTGCGATTTAAAACTTTGATCATTACCAGCTGCCCAGTTTGTTCCCGCCAGATAATCCGGCATCGTAAAAGATATTTCATTGATTGTTATTTTTCCGGATTTCTTAGTTTCAAAATACAATTTACGGCTACGAGTTCCTGAACTGTTTGATGTCCAGATTTCAAGACCCGAGCGAGGGTTATTTCGAATTGTCGCACCATTAAAAGTCACTCCCTTTAAACTCGCAGTGCAATCTGCATCGCTTTGAAGAACAGAAGTTATGTCTCGCTTTATTTCAATAAAGTCGGCCTGAGATGTAACTTCTCCTTGTCCCTTATTCGCATTTTTAAATAACTGCATAAATCCAAGCGACAGTCCGCTGAGTATGCCCACAGCAATTATAATTTCAACAAGAGTAAAACCTTTCCTTGAAGATAAAATATTCATAAAGACCTCATTTCTAAGCAGAAAAGAATATCTTAACAAAAGTTAAAAAAATAAAAAATGAATTATAAGTCAAAAAGACGACTTAATAATAAATTGACATCAACTTTTTAGAAAATGGTGACGGCCATAAAATTGATGATTCCGCCAAGTGGAATCAACAGCCAAAGCGGCAGTGAATTTCTAAGTGTGATAATAAAAGTTAAAAGCATAAGTATGATAAGAGGAATCGTCATCTGAATGCCAAGACCCATTTTTAAAACTGTCACAATAATCGGACCCACGACAGCCGCAACAGCACCGAAAACAAAATCATTAATCCATTTTTTACCGCGAAGTTTTCCAACTACGTGTGGAAACCAGGTGCTCATATGAAAAAAAGCAGCAGAGAAAATACAAACTGTTCCTACTACTGCACCAGGAAATCCGGCGAGCTTGTGACCTATATAGGTAGCGGTGACCACAACAGGTCCAGGAGTCATCTGACCGAAAGCGAGAGCATCGAGAAATTCATTTTGTGAAAGCCAGTGATACTTTACAACAACATCGTGCTGAAGCATCGGAACAATCGCAAGACCGGTTCCAAAAACAAGAGCTCCGGCCTTAAAAGTGACTACGGCAAGATTTTTTACATCTTCAGTGAAGAACAACATTGGTGCCAGTGAGAAAAGAAATTTTCGATTGTTCACTTTGCGAAGAAAGATCATCATGATTCCAAAGCCGATGATAACAACTGGCTCGAGACCCGGATTTTTAAAATTGATGGACCCGGCGATAAAAACCAGAACCCAAAAGAAAAAATCTTTCATATTATTTTTAATAAGTCCCTTGAGTGACCCAAGAATAACTCCAAGGGCAGCCACTTGCATTCCAAGCATCAGAGCTTTGGTGAAAGCAAGTTCAGAGATAGAAGAGAAAAAAGCAGAGAACGCAATCATCATCAGGAAAGCAGGAAAAACAACTCCGAAGCCTGCAAGAAAACCTCCCCAGAATCCCGCGCGCTGGCGACCTAAAAAAACCGCCGTCTGAAAGGCCACAGGCCCGGGCATCGCTTTGATCAAAGAAAAAGACGCCGTAAAATCTTCCAGCGACATCCATTTGCGGTTTTCCACCAGATCCCTCTGCATGGATCCAATAAGCGCAAGCGGGCCTCCAAAACCAAGGCTGCCAAGTCTGATGAAATAGAGAAAAACTTCTTTGTACATTTTCACAACCAAAAAAAAACCCCTCTTTCGGAGGGGTTCTTTGTTTTTAAAAAATTATTTTACGATTCGTGTTCGCCAAGCGCGGATTTCAGGAGCGAGGTAATCATACTTCATTGCTGCCAGTGTGTACGAAGCGTACTCGTAATCCTGAGTGTGAGTTAAACACTCTGTCGGACAAACAGTTGTACAAAGACCGCAGTAGCAGCAAAGCGCTGTATCGATCGTGTATTGTTTCAGGTCAAGACGAATTGGTGTACCGTCTTTTGTTTTGATTTTTGGAGCGTCTGATGGTCTTTTGACAGCAGCGACATAGATACAATCTACAGGGCAAGCCACTGAACATTGAAGACATGAAATACAGTTTTCAACATCATTATAAAGACGTGAGCGGGAGTTCGCTGGAAGCTCTTCTCTGACTTCAGGGTATTCGATCGTAACGACTGGTTTTCCCCAAACGTATTTGAAAGTGATTCCCATCCCGATCAAAGTTGTTTTAACGCCGTCGTAAACGTTTCTGAACCACTGACCGATTGTCAGTTGTTCTTCCATTTGCTTTTTAAGGTGGATTGTTTCCATTTATATATTCCCTTATAAATTTTTTAAATTAACGGTCTACTTCACCAAGAACGATGTCGATACTTCCGATACTAGCTACGAAGTCCGCCACCATTTGTCCTGGGGCCATTACTGGAAGCATAGAAACGTGAGTGAAGCATGACGATTTACATTTTAATCTGTACGGAGTTTTTCCGCCGTCAGAAACTAAATGGAATCCAAGTTCTCCACGTGGACATTCCGTTCTCATGTAGATTTCACCAGCTGGAACCTTGATGATCTTAGGCACTTTGCCCATGACCGGTCCTTCTTCAATCCCTTCAAGGGCCTGACGAACGATTTTACAAGATTCCCACATTTCGCGAACGCGAACGTAGTATCGATCCCAACAGTCACCAAGTGTTCCCTTTTCTCCAGTTCCCACCATGACGTCGAAGTCATATTTTTCATAACCAGCGTATGGACGCATTTTACGAAGATCCCAGTTGATCCCTGAACCGCGAAGAACAGGTCCTGTAGCTCCGTAATCGTAAGCTTGTTCTTTTGTAACAATACCTACGTTTGCTGTTCTTCCGATGAAGATTTTGTTTTCACCAACAAGCGCGTGGTATTTTTTCAGATCATCTTCAAAGCGATCAACAAATGTTCTCGCTCTTCTTAACTGATCATCAGTCCAGTCATTCCAGACACCACCGATCCAGACGTAGTTGTAAAGCATTCTGGCTCCAGAAGCTTCTTCGAATAAACGAAGGATTTCTTCTCTGTCCTGGAAGGCGTATAGGAATGGAGTAAAGGCTCCAAGGTCAATCGCGTATGTTCCAAAGAACAATAAGTGAGAAGCAATACGCTGAAGTTCAGCGCAGATAATACGGATGTACTGTGCTCTCACCGGAACTTCTGTTCCCAGCATTTTTTCAATTGTCAGTGAGTAAGTTAATTCCTGGTCCATCGCTGCGAGGTAATCGAGACGATCGACGAAAGGAATGATCCCGCGGTAATCAAGATTTTCCGCGTGCTTTTCAAAACATCTGTGGAGGTAACCAAGATGTGGAATCGCTTCAACAACGATTTCAGAGTCTGTTTTAATTTCGACGCGAAGAACCCCGTGAGTCGCAGGGTGCTGAGGTCCCATATTCAGAGTCAGAAGATCTGACTTCATGACTTCAGTGTCGCCAAGAATGATTTTGTTTTCGTTATCTGTAGTAGGTACTGACATCTTATTCTCCGTCCTTTGCTTCTTCAGATTCACCTTCTGAGCTGTCTCTCCAGCTTGCAGAGACTAGCTTTGGATTGTCCATTTGTTGTTTAAGGCGCTTTCCAAACATCTGATCATCAGTATTATTTTTTCCAGGAGGATCAACCACCATATCGAGGTATTTTTCCTGAACAACATAATCTTTGCGAAGAGGGAAACCATCCCAGTCGTATGGACAAAGAATTCTTCTAAGATCAGGGTGACCGACGAATTCAATTCCCATCATGTCGTAAGCTTCTCTTTCCTGGAAGTTTGCTGCATTCCAGACTGAAACAACTGAATTGATCTTCGGAAGATTGTTTTTATCTCCACGAGGAAGTTTGGCCTTCAGAATAAGTTCTGTGTTTTGAATGAAGCTCGCGAGAATATAATTCACTTCGATTCTGTCAGCGTAATCAACAGCAGAAACGGCTTGAAGAACATTCATCTGAAACTCAGGTGATGTTTTAAGGGCTTCACAAACTTCTTTGATTTTTGCTGAATCAACAGTGACTGATTTATCACCGACGTTTGCAACGAGTTCGTTCACGATCGCGTTTGCGCCTGGAACTGCTTTATTTAAAAATTCTACAACTTGATTATGCATGCTTTACCCACTTATCTCTTAAAAGGCGCTCGTTTGCGATTTTCTTTTGAAGAGTCATGATCCCTTCAATTAAAGCTTCCGGACGTGGAGGGCAACCTGGAACGTAAACGTCGACAGGAACGACTTCATCAACGCCTTTTAAAACGTGATAGCCGTGTTGCCAGTATGGACCACCTTTATTCGCACACGATCCCATTGAGAGAACGTAGCGAGGCTCAGGCATTTGTTCGTATAGAGTTTTAATTCTCGTTGCCATTTTCAGAGTAACTGTTCCGGCAACAATCATTAAATCCGCGCGTCTTGGAGTCGCCATGAAGGCCCCACAACCAAAGCGCTCAAGGTCGTACTTCGCCGCCCCTGTTGCCATCATTTCAATCGCGCAACAAGCGAGACCAAAAGTCATCGGCCACAGAGAGTTTTTACGTCCCCAGTTTAAAAAATCATCTACTTTCATTAAAACGACGCTGTCTTGCATCTGTGCTCCTTAATTTCGCACCTAATATAATAATCAAAAAAATACTCACGATTAGTACTTAAATTTACGACAGACAACACGCTATCGTCAATGAAGATTGCACGACTGTTCTGCTTGAAAGAGTTTTTATTTTGACGGCTTGCTACCTAATTGGAGACCACTCTGTCGGGAGTAAATTTCTCACAACGGATTTTGAAATCTTCGAACATTGTTTTGTAAGCTTCACGACTGCCGGTATCGCTGGCCGGAGCTCGAGCAATTTTATTTTGCATCAACGTCAGTCGGTTCTGGTCGTTCTTGCAAACGCGGTCCATGATGTTGGAATACTCTTTTACGGCCGCAACCGGGTATGGAAGACCATATGCAGAAGAAATAAAATACGCTTCGGCGCTGGTGGTTTCAGGCATGTCCTTTTCAGTCAGAGAGAATCGCTCAATATCCTTCTTAAAATCGCTGTAATGGTTCCCTACTTTGTAGAATTCGCGCACGCCAAGCTCTTTGGAAACTGAGCCCATTTTTTTGTCGTACACTTTCATGCAGCTTGAACGGCTCGAGCCCTCGCCCGGAAACAGTTCAAACAAAACCCGGCACTCAACTAAATAAGCGTCGACTTCTCCGCCGCGCCCCTCCACAGTTCCTTTGATAAAATCTTTCAGAGCGAAATGGTGGTCGTACGGGTTGAAAGCTTCGCGGTAAGTAAAATGGGTAAGCTCATGGGCAAAATCAAGCATTGCATCCAGAGTTTTCAGATGGCGGTTTAAATAAACTTTAGATTTTGTTTCGTACATGACGTCGCTGGGATTGCTCGCAGAAAAACGGCGCACGAGAGTTGTATCCGTAAGCGAGCCATCACCCGTTGTGATGACGTCGTATAAAGTCAGTCCCCTTTGAGACGCTTTCTCCGTGGCCTTTTCAATCACCTTTTTTCCTGTGGGAATTTTCTCCAGTCCTTTAATGAGACGTTTGAAATTATCTTCATCACTCCTCTTGGAGGAGTACCAGGGCTCGCTGTAGTTCAATTCATCGTCGCCGATAGTTGCACTTTTAAAAAAGGATTGAGCGTTTACTGTTGTTGAAAACGCCAATAGGGAAAGCAGGATTAAGCTTATATTCTTCATGAATTGGTTATCGTCATTTAAGGAGCAAGCTTTAGAAGATTGCTCGAGCTAATAACTCGGTCATCCTGACCGTAAACTTTGAGTTTTTGTGATTCTACGAAGATCAAAAGTCCTATATCAAGACCACTCGCGCTTCATTTTTGCGTTTTATAGCTGAGCAATTGAGGCGACTAACAAAGACAAACATGTCGGGATTTCGATTGGGTTCTTTGCAGGCGTGCTTTTAGAATAAAGAGATTGCGATCAATTATTTTCAAGGATGAATGTAATGAAACTTTTCCTCGCCACTTCCCTGCTGTTCTCTCTTTCTTTAACTTTTGCCGGTGAAAATCCTGGCGAACTTATTGTGAAATTAAAACCGGGCAAAACACTTCCCTCTTATGAAGGTGTAAAAGTCCAGAATCTTTTTGGAAATGTTTACGTTCTTCGCGGGAAAAATATTTCTTCTATTGAAGCAAGCCTCGCAAAATCTTCTGCTGTTCTTTACACAGAAAGAAATCACCGCTCGGAAAGAAGAGAACTTCCGATGCCGGATAAATCTTCGACTGTCGTTTCTCCAATGGGAACTGAAACCCAATTCAACGATCCGATGGTAAATCGCATCTGGTCTTTTAACGATGCTTCTCAAAATGGTGTCTCTGTAAATGCTGCTTACAAAGAATACGGAACAACCAATACTTCGCCGGTGATTGTCGCAGTCGTCGATACAGGGATTGATTACAACCACGAAGATTTAAAAGCTGTCGCATGGAAAAATCCAGGTGAAATCCCAGGCAACGGCATCGATGACGACAACAACGGATACATCGACGATATTTACGGAATCAATACACTCGTCCGCGATGCCAATGGAAAAGCGACGATGAATAATATGGACACGCACTCTCACGGAACCCACGTGAGCGGAACAATCGGCGCCAAACAAAACAACGGAACCGGTATCGCCGGAATCGCTTCTAATGTTCAGATCATGGGAATCAGAACTGTGCCGAACAATGGCGATGAAACTGATGTCGATGTCGCTGAAGCTTTCATCTACGCTGCTAAAAACGGTGCGAAACTTATCAACTGTTCATTCGGAAAATCTAAAAATGAAGGCAAGCGTTTAATTCCTGATACACTTCAATACATCGCTGACAACTACGGTGTCTTAGTTATTGCCGCCGCCGGAAATGATTCAAGCGACAACGACCGCACTCCGACTTATCCGGCAAGTTTTGACAACGAAAACCTTCTGATCATTGCTTCTACTTCAAGCAGCGGTGGAATGAGTTATTTTTCTAACTACGGAAAAAACACAGTGGACGTTGCAGCTCCGGGCTCGAGTATTTTCTCGACAGTTCCAGGCAACAAGTATGAATCAATGTCGGGAACATCTATGGCCACGCCGACAACTGTTGGTGTTGCAGCTGAAGTTCTTTCACATTACCCTGAGCTTACTTACAAGCAGCTTAAAGCTGTCATGATCAACTCAGTCTCAAAAGTTGATTCGTTTAAAAATAAAATGGTGAGTGGCGGCCGCATTGATTTAAAGCGTGCGCTTGAGCTTGCTAGAACGATTAAATAATTAATTCGAAACTTCGCCCGCAGGTGATTCCGATGGAGTTGCCTGCGGGTTTTCTTTTTCCGCCGTATCCTCGTCATCGTCAAACTTAATATCAAAAAATTCCTTAGTCTCCTGCGCTTTCACTTCCGGTTTAGCCTGAGCAATGACAGCTCCACCGCCCATAATCTTTCGCTGCCGGCGAAGAACGTAGGCACTTGGTTTATTGATTTTAAATTTAATCGGATTGGGAAGAACGGCGGCCATTAGTGAGGCTTCGCGGTTGTTTAAGCTTTTAGCTTTTTTGTGAAAATATTTTTTGGCTGCGGCCTCTACACCGTAAACACCAGGGCCAAGTTCAATCACATTCAGATACACTTCCATGATGCGTTCTTTAGGCCACATGAATTCAATCAGCACAGTGAAGTAGGCTTCCATTCCCTTTCTGATCCAGGATCTGGACGGCCAGAGGAAAACGTTCTTAGCGGTTTGTTGGGAAATAGTACTCGCGCCTTTTTGTTTCTTGTGCGTCTTATTGTATTTGATCGCGGCCTGAATGGCCTCGTAATCAAACCCATTGTGAATATAAAATTTAGCGTCTTCAGCGCGGATAACTGCGCGCTTCATGTTGCTTGAAATCTCTTCGATAGGAACCCATTTTTTGTCGATTCCCACCCAGTCTTCAGAGAAAACTGAAAGTGTGCTTTTCCAGAACATCAGCGGAGTGTAAGGAACCGGGGCAAATCGATAGATCACGACCATACTGAGGCTTAGAGCAAAAAAACCGACAGCGAGAGTGAGAAAATAACGGAAAAATTTCTTGAAACGCGTAGGAGGTTTCGCCTGAGTGACCACTTCATTCATGAACAGTAGTCTCTAATTGATGACGGATTTCCATGAGCTCTTCACCAAGGCGGTTTTTCCCTGTGCGGTCACCGCAATCGGCCCAATAGCAGTCATTTTTGGTGTGCTCATAAAGATGAGAGTTCTTTGTCGAAAGAAGAAGTTCCTGCAAAACTTTGTATTGAGAAAATTTCGCCTGAAGCGCAACCATCATCACTCCGTCTCTGACATCATCCCAATCCTCTCTCATCGGCAAATCAGGATTGCGTCCCATTTGAGCGGCGAGATACGGAGTCGGTTGCAAACGAACTTGTTCCTGAAGAACAGGATCCAGAAATTTTTGCGCCTGATAATAATGTTCGCTGGTCGGCCAGACAGTATTGTTGATAACGATGGGAAACAGAGCGAAGTTTGAAAATTCGCCGTAGAGATTTTTCACTGAATAAAAATCTAAAATGTCGCCCTGGTAATCGACGATGGGTGTTCGTGGATAAACTTTGTAGTGCGGTGGAATTTCCTCTTGTAAGACATCAGCAAAAGCAGACGTTAAAAAGAGAAAACAAAATAAAAAAAGTATGGGCCATTTCATGGTAAAAATTATGAGATGCCGACTGCATTAAGACAAGAGCTGTTCCCTATTTAACGCATACTTTTTATCTATTTTTCTTTTTTTTCGCTTTTAGGCATTCTTCTTGGGACCTCAGGAGGGACCGGGCATGATCTCATTACATAACGGTGAAAGTATTTCGAGTTGGATGCAAACAGTTCAGATGCCCGCTTTTGATCATCTCCTGCGGGATACGCAGACGGATGTTTGTATTGTCGGGGCCGGTCTTGCGGGTCTTACAACCGCTTATCTTTTGCAGCAGGAAGGACGAAAAGTTTGTGTGCTGGAAAGATTTGAAGTGGGGTCAGGTCAATCGGCG
>DJVH01000001.1 GCA_002440825.1 Bacteriovoracaceae bacterium UBA6261
CCAAACCAATGGAAAGTCATCAACGAAACCGGCTCGCTCACTTGCTGCGGCGGCGGATGGATCAGAAAATTTGCCGATGGAACTCACAACTGGACGATCCGCAATCGCCTGAGCATTGATGCCAATAACTTCAGATGTCTGAATTTCAGATCACCATTGGCCAATTCAAGTTACACCAATTTCACGGCAGATAAAGTGTGGCAGACAACTTATCAAAGAGAATACGATCAATTTTGTAAATCGCCTGATATCGGCGGCTGTATGCAGATCCCTTATCAGGAAACAAATGGCTTTTCGATTCAACCGCCAAAATCTTATAACCCTGCGAGCAAGGCAGCTTACGATCCCTATCTGGCCTATCCTGCTGTCAACCAGGCCCGTATTGATACATCACCAACGGCCGATCCAATTGATGGCTCAACTCCTTGGTATCAATTCCTGAATTCTGATGTTCCTTATCAGCCGATTCCGTATTACTTCTCTCCTGTTCCTTACGACGTCGATCAGCGGACAAACAAAGCCTATAACTTCTTTGTCGATAAAGGTTTTGATTACGGCGTAGAGATGTATTTACCGGCATATGTTGGATACGATGGTTCTGTTGTCAACTCTACTTTCATCAAAAAAGTTTATATTAAATATTTCTTTGATACTCCAAGACTACCTGAAGTAAGAGACATCACGGCGGCCAATGATGGAAGTCTTGTGAATTGTAATAAAGTTTTTGCCTTCACTGGAGGGACAAACTTCCCTGTCGATAGCAGCATGGGAACGATTGCCACTGGCGAAGGCTGGTGTATTGGTCGCGATTCAAAAACAGGAAACCGTCCGGTCATGAACGTTCGCGCTGATACAGAAACAGCTGGTTTTGACTGGAAATATGCGGGCATCATTATCGATTTCGTTCCTATTGAAAAAAATAACGGCACGAAAGTTACTGAGCCGGGGAACTCTCTGTACTATCTGAGCAAGCTCGCCAGACTTGAGTTAACCGGGATTCCGCAAATTACTTATGAACCATTGTACTGCAATGATAATCACGACACCCTCGTGCCAGGCATTTTCTTGTCAACAATAACAAACAGAGCAGATTTTAAGGCAAACTCCGTCGCGTACACTTCACCGTTAAGCCCTCAAGCAAAATACAATGCTGACAGCTCGGGAAGCACTACTGAAGCCACCAACTACGGTATTAAAGATGATACAGGTGCATACCGGTTCACATTCCAGAATCAGCTTGATCACGGTGCGGTCTTCTCTTCAAAAGACTTCACTTGCTGTACTCCACTTGGAAAATCGGGTTCATCAGCAAAATGTTGTTCAGGTTATGCGGTGACAAGCAAAGACGGAAAATCTTCAATTTGTAAGCTACCACCAGGCACTGATCTGAATGTCTATTTCAATAAATTCGTATCCAGCGAAGGTGTAGGAACTGATCTTCCAGGTGGTCCGGCCGTAGGGCTGGTTGTTAAGGGAACAGACGCAGAAGTTGATTTCAATGCTTACACCGGTGAACCTAAGTTCCGTCGCGCAACTTATGACCGCCTCGAGGCCTTAGGCGTGTCTTACTGTAGCTCAGGTAAATTTGTAACAGGGGCGGCCTTCGGGAAATTCCCGCCAGAGCCGTTTTCGGGCTCATATACAGTTCAATCCGGCACGACAGGAAATCTGGAAGACTCTTTCCCGGAAAGCATTGTAGACTCGGTTCTGGACTTCCAATCAGACGATCCTACTGTAGGCAAGATCCCGTTTGACAGCGGCTACAGATGGAATCACCACTACTACTGCAAGTAATCCATTTTCACTGCGATGCTTTTTATGATAGGTTAGGCCTTAATGAAAATCATCGCAGCTTTAAAATTAACTTTATTTTTAGTCTTACTATGCCCTTCTGTTTTCGCGGGTACTGTTTCGTGTTCTCATCCTGAACTCTGCAAACTGGTTTCAACAATCGCCGCTGAAAATCATATCGCTAATCTCAATACCCAAGTGCTAATCAACATGACAGGTGATCCGCATGAATACGAACCAAGTACGGCCGAAATCAAATCTCTTCTTTCAGCTCCTTTTTTGATCACAGGTCCGGCCGAGCTCAATCCCTGGATTAAAAAAATAAATTTCCAGCGGTCGAAAAATTCAGCACTCATAACCCTCTCCCTTCCTTTTGAGAAAAAGCATCTCGATATGTATCCAAAGGCCAGTGCCGAAACTCTTTCTCATTTCTGGTTATATCCAAAAGTCTATTGCGCCTTTAAAGAAAAACTGACTGCTGAGTTAACTAAGACTGGAGAAAAAGTTTCTTTCAAAGGTTGCGACGCTGTCACTGTTGAAGAAGAGCTCTCCAAACAATTAAAAAAGACAAAGGCGCCACTCATTCTGACTCACGATGCTCTCCTGCCACTTCTGGTTTCGCTTGATCCATCTCACGTGATAGTTGCCATCAAAGGTTCTGGTCATCACGAGGAAGTGGGAACCGATGCCATTAAAAAAATGTACAAAGCTCTCGAAGCTCCAAAGGCCATCTGGATTGTTGAAAGCGGAATCTATGTCCCGAGCAATGTTTTAAATAAAATCCGCAATGTTGATCTCGTCATCAAACTCGACACGGCCAACTCCAGCTCAAGCACCTCTTTTTCTGTTTTAAAAGAACTCACTCAGAAATTAAAAACTGAAGGGACTGCTGAAGGGACTACCAAAGGGACTACCAAAGGGATTAGTAGATGAGCAAGTCCGTACTGAGAGCAGAAAAAATATCATTCAGCTATGATGGAATTACTCCAACGCTGAAAGATGTTTCTTTTGATCTGCACGAAGGTGAGAGTCTGGGAGTGCTCGGACCGAATGGCGGTGGTAAAACGACTTTAATGAAAATAGTCGTGGGTCTTCTCTCGCCTCAGTCCGGATCAATCTTTTTTGATGAACAAAAAGCAGACAAGCGTCACTATCCTTATCATAGCTTTTCCTATGTTCCCCAACACAGTGAGCTCAACTCAATCCTTCCTGTCAAAGTCAGCGAGTACATGGGGTTTGCCAAGGCCATTTATAAAAATATCACCGAAAAAGAAATGGATGAGCTTCTGGAGCTTGTAGGCATTCTTCATAAAAAAGAATCATTAATTTCCAGCTTGTCTGGTGGGGAAAAGCAACGAGTTCTTCTCGCGCGCGCACTAGTCAATCATCCAAAACTTCTTTTATTAGATGAGCCAACCAAGGGACTCGACAGCAGCGGCCAGGATCAGCTTCTTTCCATCATTGAGAAAATCAAGCAGCGTGACAAAACGGCAGTTATGATTGTCGATCACAATATTAATCAGATTATTCGCCACTGTCATAAAATCCTTTGCCTCAACAGAAATTTTCACTGGCACGACCACACAGATCTGCTTACCAAAAATATACTTGAAGATGTTTATCACTGTGAATTTGAACATCTTTTGATCCATGAAAAAGACCTTCAAAGCAGTCATTCTCACGATCATCATTTTTGCGACCATGATCATGCTCATCAGGGGACTTCAAATGAGCCGCATTCTTTTTTAAGGAGAAAAAAATGATGATTTTTTTTCAATCCTTGAAAGATTTTTTACAGTATGACTTTTTGCTTTATGCTTTACTGGGAACGCTGGCTTTATCGATGACCTGCGGACTTATTTCACCACTGATCATTGCGCGCAAAAATGCCTTCATGGGTTCGGCCATTTCTCATTCCACTCTGCTTGGCCTTGCCATTGCTCTTAGTCTTTTTTCAGCCGAGCAATCGCTTTCGATTTTTGCAACGACATTGGCCATCACAATCGTCTGCACTCTTTTCCTGGCCACTTCTACCTTTCGACAAAAGCTTCCTTCGGATTCGATGATCGGTATTTTTTATACTGCGACGATGGCCCTGGGGATTATTATTCATTCTCTTTTTGCGAAAAATAAAACTGATCTGCTTAGTTTTTTATTCGGAAATATTCTACTTCTCACTAAGGAAGATTTGCTGCTGTCAGCAGGACTTCTTATTGTCACGGCTCCGCTGATCATCATTCCGTTTAAAAAATGGTTGTTCCTGACTTACGATGAAGAAGGGGCCATCACTTCGGGCATTAAGGCCCGTTTATACCATTATCTATTTTTTATTTTGCTTGCACTTTTAATTGTGACCAGTATCAAACTTGCAGGAACAATTCTGATTGAAACACTTCTGCTGGTTCCCGGATTCTTTGCACTTAAATTCAGCACAAATGTCCGTCAGGCGTTCATCGTGAGTGTCATTTTTTCAACAGTCTTTGCAGTACTTGGAATTCTCATCGCCAACGCTTATGGATTGCCGTCGGGGGCCACCCTCGCCGTCGTTCTCTTTCTTGCTCTTGTGCTATCTCTTTTTTTAAAAAAGATTTATACTTTCCTTAGATCTTAAATCATTTTCATCTGTTTTTTTAAAAAGAGGACTCCATGCCAAACAATCAAAATATGGCCAAAACTGTCAGTGAGAGTGCTGTAGAAATGCGTTATCTGGTTATGCCAAACCATACGAATCCCCAAAATTCAATTTTCGGGGGTGTAGTGATGTCGTGGATCGATATGGCAGCGGCGATGGTGACTGAAAGACATTCCAATCGACCAGTCGTGACTGTTCACGTAGACGGGATCAATTTCAAGGCACCAATAAAAATCGGCGATCACGTATTGATTAAAGCGAGCTTAAATTATGTCGGGAAAACTTCTATGCTCGTTGGGGTCAAGGTTTTAGCAGAAAATCCGTTTACGGGAATTACCCGCCACACCACGACAGCTTATCTTGTTTTTGTCGCGCTTGATGACATCGGAAAACCAATAGACGTAAGAAGATTGATTCCTGAATCAGATGAAGAGAAACGACGTTTTGAAGAAGGACGCGCCCGTATTGAGGCCATGAAGAAAAAGAAAAAATGAAAATGAAGTTACTCCTTCCCCTATTCTTTTTCATCTCGACTGTTCATGCACTCGAGTATTCCAAGATAGATTTTGAAGGCTGTCCGGAAAATTCTTATTGTAAAAAAGAAACCGGCGCCAACCGAAAAAAATGGCTGGATCAGTTAAAGGAATTTTCGAAAGGAAGGATCAACGAACTAAAAATAAATGCTTTTATTCAGTCTGAATTCGGCGTTCCAGTGTCCGGCTGGGCAATGGAAGAGGCCAGCCTGCTTCCCAATATTCTCATGTGGGATTCGCCTTGCAAGCAGCATAAGAATCCTGCAAGCAAGTATTACATCATGGAAGTGTTTCGCAAAAACTTAAATGCAAATGAGTTAAAAGAAATCCCGACTCTTATTTTTTCCCGCGCCCTTTTGAAAGAAAATGGAAAAGAACCTTATCCTATTGTTGTTCCCCGAGGTGATGCCCCTCTTTTCATGAGAGATGGCAGTCTCTATTTTCTTCGCGAGGAAGAAGGCATGTTCTACGGTCTCTTGATTGACAAAGAAGGCAGAATTAAAATAGTTAAAAACGAAACTTCTCCCAATAATCCAAAAGAAGTCACATGCCCAAGAGAAATGGTGACTCAGTTTTTGCGTATGGCCCCAAGCCCGAATTTTTATACAGGCCAGTTCTGTAAGGAAATCTGGGATAAAAACGACAAAGCCTATAAAACTCTCCTTCTTGGCTGGAGTTGCAATTGAAACTCTGCCTGTTTAACGTTGAAAATTTTTTCCTGCTGAACTCTCAGGGAGATGCTTTTAAAAAACCTGAAGATAAGGTGGCCTGGATCGCCCGAACTTTAAAAGAAATCAATGCAGACGTCTCTATGCTTTGTGAAGTCGGCGGTCTCGAAAGTCTGGATCTGTTCAATAGTAAATATTGTAATTCCGACTATCGTTGCGCTTTAAAAAAAGGCAACTCCAATCGCGGAATTGAAATGGGCTATCTGATTAAAAAAGATCTGCCCTTTGACATTGAACACCTCGGACATGCTGATGATTCAATTGAATTTAATTACGCTCATGAAATCGAAGAAAATAGCAAACTCATGCTGGACGAATTAAAAATTCAACCGCATAGATTTTCACGGGACATCAGCGAATTGCGTCTCAAGAAAAATGGCGAAGTCGTTTGCATTCTTCTTTTGGTTCACCTGAAATCGAAATGGGACCGGGACGGATTTGATTTCAATGGCAAAGAAAGACGTAAGGCCGAGCTCAAGGCCCTGGTCAAAACCTACAATCGCTTGAGAGCAGAATTTAACTTCAAGGTTCCGGTGATTGTCTCCGGAGACATGAACGGGAATGCCCAGAAAGGGCGTCAGGAGCCTGAATTCGACGATCTTTACTCCCAGACGGACCTGTTGGACGTGCTTGAAGTTATTAATGAACCCGATGAACGCCGTCAGTCCTTTTTTTATTTTGGCAGAGAAAACATCAGGGAATCCTATCAGCTGGACTATATTTTTCTTCCAAAAGAACTACAGGGACTGGTCAAAAAAGAAGAATCAGGTATTTATCTTTTCCGTGATTCCCACGGATCGCCTCTTCCCTATCCTCAGGAATCTTATCAGCGTTACGCTCTTCCTTCTGACCATTATCCGGTTGTCGCCTCCCTCGATTTTTTATCATTTTAAATTGCTCCCTTGCCCGAAAGAAGTTATATTTTGCGCTTAATTTTAACGGTTTTAGTAAAGCTATTTTCCGTCGTAACTGCGGCGTGTATGAGGGTCAAAAAAAAATGGATAAAATTATCGAAAACATCCCTTGGTCGAAAGAAGAAGCTGATGCGACTTATCACATCAGTCGTTGGGGTGATGGCTATTTTGATATAAACGATGAGGGCCACCTTTGCGTTCTTCCCAATCAGGATGAAAAAGGACCTCGCATCGATATAGCCGAAGTCATCGAAGAGATGAAAGCGCAGAATATTCCCTTCCCGATGGTTATCCGTTTCCACGATATTCTTCGTTCACAAGTAAAAGTTCTGAACGAAACTTTCAGAAACGTCATTCAGGAAGCCGGCTACCAGGGAAAATACACTGGCGTTTATCCGATTAAAGTAAACCAGATGAGAGAAGTTGTTGAAGAGATTGTCGATGCTGGCGCTCCTTACGATTACGGTCTAGAGGCCGGCTCAAAGCCAGAACTGCTTTCGGTTCTTGCTTTCAACGATAACCTCAATGCCTTGACAGTTCTGAACGGCTACAAAGACGAAGACTACCTTCGCCTCGCTCTTCTTGGGAATAAATTAGGAAGAAAATGTATCGTCGTTATTGAGAAATTCACTGAACTTCATAAAATTTTAAAACTCTCAAGAGAAATGAACATTGAGCCGTTGATCGGACTTCGTGCGAAAATTACTGTTAAAGGCTCAGGCAAATGGGCCGAGTCAGGTGGCGAGAAAGCAAAATTTGGTTTGACGATTGCTGAAATGCTGACTGCTGTTCAAATTTTGAAAGACGAAGGCTCATTGAATTCTCTGAAGCTTTTTCACTTCCACGTTGGTTCCCAGGTCACAGACATCAGAACGATCAAGGAAGTTGTCAGAGAAGGTGCACGAATCTTTACCAAACTTTCTCAACTGGGCGCCCCTCTTGAGTACTTTGATGTTGGTGGTGGTCTCGGTGTTGACTACGACGGCTCTCAATCGACAAGTGATTCTTCGATGAACTACAAGCTGAACGATTACGCTTCAGACATTGTCTACATCTTAAAAGAAATCTGTGATGCTGAAAAAATAAAACATCCAAACATTGTTTCGGAATCGGGTCGCGCTATCACAGCGAGACACTCATGCGTGATCACAAACGTCATTGATAAAATCGAAACCTCATTTACTGATTACGATACAAAGAAAATTCCGGGAGAGCACAGCCTCGTCTCAAACATGCGCGATCTTCTTGAAACAATCAATATTGAAAACGCGCAGGAAGTTTATAACGACGCCCTGGACTTTAAAAAAGAATGTCTGAATGCTTTCCGTCTTGGGATTCTCAAGCTTGAAGAGCGCGCGACTCTGGAAACACTTTTTTGGAAAATCACAAAAAAGATTTCACAGCTATTGCCTGATATGGAATTTATTCCTGACAATCTCTACGATATCAATCAGGGAATCGCGCCTCAATACCTGTGCAACTTTTCCATTTTTCAATCAGCACCGGATCTATGGGCCATCGGTCAGCTATTGCCGATCGTTCCTATTACCAAACTGAACATTAAACCTCACAACAACGGCACACTTGTCGACATCACTTGTGATTCTGATGGAAAAATTAATAAGTTCATTGATATCGAAGAAACAAAGAATCTTCTTCCCCTTCACGAACTGACTCCAAATGAAGACTACTATATTGGACTCTTCCTCACTGGAGCTTACCAGGACGTAATGGGTGATCTTCATAACTTATTCGGACGTCTGAATGAAGTTCACGTGTTCTGTGATGATGAGGATCCGACTGATTTTTACATCGAAGAAGTTATCAAAGGCTCGAGCGCTGAAAGCGTTCTGGCGGCCATGCAGTACAACCCGGAAGCCATGGCATACACTATGAAGAAAAATATCGACCGTCAGATTGCCTCAGGAAAAATCAACCCGCGCGAAGGTGTTCGTCTAGTTGATTTCTACGAAGAATGTCTTAAGTCTTATACTTACTTGAAAACCTGATTTTTTTATCAAGAGGAATTAAATATGAAACGCGGACCTGTATCAGAATTTATGCTCACTCACTATAAACACTTCAACTCGGCTTCGCTGGTTGATGCTGCTAAAGGATGGGAAACTCACCTTGCTAAAGGTGGAAAAATGTTTTTAACAATGGCAGGAGCTATGTCTACTGCTGAACTTGGTAAATCACTTGCGGAAATGATCCGTCAGGGAAAAATCCATGCTATTTGTTGTACTGGAGCTAACCTTGAAGAAGATATTTATAATCTGGTAGCACACAACCACTACCACCGCATTCCAGACTGGAGAGCGTTGACGGCCGACGAAGAAGAAAAACTTCTTGAAAAAGGTCTTAATCGCGTTACAGATACATGTATCCCTGAAGACGAAGCGATGAGAAAAATCGAAGGACTCTTAAATCTTGAATGGCAAAAAGCAGACAAGGCAGGAGAGAGTCATCCTCCTCACTATTATTTCTGGCAACTTTTAAAAAATCCTGAATTCAAAAAAGAATATCAAATCGACCCGAAAGACTCGTGGATGATTGCAGCGATGGAAAAAAACCTTCCCATCTACACTCCAGGTTGGGAAGATTCGACAAATGGAAATATGTACACGGCCGCAGTTATTGAAGGCCGCGTGAAAAATGTCCATACCGTAAATTCTGGAATCCAGACTATGATGAGACTGGCCCAGTGGTACACTGAAACTTCTGCAAACACATCGATTGGCTTCTTCCAGATCGGTGGTGGTATTGCCGGCGACTTCCCTATCTGTGTTGTTCCAATGCTTGAGCAGGACCTTGACCGCAGAACTCCACTATGGGGCTACTTCTGTCAGATTTCTGATTCAACGACATCTTATGGTTCATACTCAGGAGCTGTTCCAAACGAAAAAATTACCTGGGGAAAACTGGACAGAAATACTCCAAAATATATCATTGAATCGGATGCCACTATCGTTGCTCCACTCGTTTTTGCTTACTTACTGAACTGGTAACAAACTGTTGCCAAAATATCCGGCAGGGAATTCTCTTCTCTGCCGGAACTATCTTTTGACTCATCTTTCCCGCCTTCTTTTCCGATAACTCATCTAAGCACCGGGTTTAAATCCCGCTTTGGATGGGGCCATAAATGAAAAAGAAAACTCTTACCACTTCAGTAATCGCTTCACTTGCAACGACAGCACTTCTTGCGACTTCATGTGCAGGTCCGGAAAGTTATCAGCAAAAAATGGCCAGATACACTCCGAAAGTGGAAGGCAAAAATATTGTTCCTGAAATCAAAGCTTATGATTTTAAATTCGCGCAAACCTCGACTAAAAAATCCGCCCGTGGCCCGGCTTCCGTTGAACCAGCAGTGACTGCTGAAAAAAAAGAAGAATTGGAAAACAATCCTACGAATAAAAAACTCTATTTCCTTACTCTATATACTCAGTATGAATCACTGAAAAAATATTCAACTGAATTTGCCGGCCCGAGCGTTTCTATCTGTCCTAACTTCCACACAAGTCTTCTTCGTCACCGTGAAAAAATGCCGGTGGCTGATTCGACGAATGTGAGCGGGAAGAAATTCTCTTACGACTCAGCTAAATTTTCAGATGAATCGTACGTGGCCAGCAATCCGGAACTTCTTCTTCCTCTTTCGAAAGAAGAAACAACTCCGAGAGTTATAGATATCATCCGTGGAAGTAAAACCACAGTGTCCGACTTTGCTGTCAATGAAATGGTTCACAAGGCGCTCGATATTCATCTTTCCAAAACCTATAATGAAATCAGAGAACTTTGCGAATACGGAGTGAGTGATAATTATTATATTTATGAAAATCTGATCACTCATATTAAGAACAATAAATTCGATCCTGATTCTTCAAACATGAATACGCTTTTGAAAACCACTGTGTTTTCAAATCTTGCTTTAGTGACTTCACTGGAAAAACAAACCAAAGGTCGAACTCAAGGCAGGGCCATTGCTTCAGTTGATGGTGATAAACAGCGCGGCCCATACGTCGGAGAAATCATGACGAGACTTAACGTGACTTGGGCCGGTCAATATTTCGATTTTATTAGCGAAAAGTAAAAAGTCTATTGCGCGAAGAAAGCACTGAAAGATAGCTTTCTTTGCGCCCCTCAGTTCCACTTACCGCACTATCCATATCTCCGAAAACTGCAGAGTAAGCATGCCCTAATTCATACTTATCCATCACCTGAAGAGTTTTTGGATCGACGTGAAACAGTTCCCCAGACGTTGTTGCAACCGCAATTCCCTGCTTGTAAGGAACCATGGAAGAAATCACTCCACGGGTTAGTTTAACTTTGTTGAGAATATTTAAATTTTTGTCAGAAAGAACAAGTTCGCCGTTAGGTGTTCCAAAAAGCATTTGCTCATCTTTATAAGTAGCATCGATAAAAGGAGCGCGGGAAGCTGTGAACTCTCCTCTTCTGATAACCTTGCCTGTATTTGGATCAAGCATAGAAATAGGTCCGCCTACGGGCCCGATATAAACTTTATCATTTAAGATGAAAGGAGCATTGTCGACATCGACAAATTTCACAGCTGTCGAAAGTTTTGCTTCATAGAGAAGAACACCTTCATCAAGAGAAAGTGCTACGAGCGTTCCATCAGCAAGACCAACTAAAACGCGGTCTTTATACACTACGGGAGTCGATGCCCTTTGCAATGTTGTCAGGTATGAAACAGAACGCTTATAACCCCAAAGGATTTTTCCGGTTTCAACGTCCAGGCAAAAAACCTGATGATTGCGAAGCTGGAACAAAATGCGTCCCTGGTGAACAACTCCTTTTGTTTCAACGGAAGCGCCCAGATCAACACTGTATTTTATTTTTCCGGTTGTGTAGTGGCGGGATATCACTCTCCCCTGAACAGTTCCATAAATAATCTGGTCTTTGAAAGGAACAGGAGCTGCGTGGTAAGTACTGTTGTCCTGCTCGCTCCAGACAAGTCTGCCATTTTCAAGTTCAAACGCCTGCATTGAGCCAGCATTATTTCCAGCGTACACTATGCCTTCAAAAATCAATGGTGATTGCAGAGCAATCGGCAGATTTCCCGATTCATAAGAAGGGTCCATGACTTTGATCCATGCCGGATTAAAAGCACGTGTTTTTTTAGCTTCTCCCTGAGGAAGATAAGATCTGAGCCCTGAGCAAGAAGCCAATGAGACAGAGAGAACCAAAAGGCCGAGAAGTTTTTTCATAATTGTTCCAGCAAAAAAATGAACTACATTTTAGAAAGATAAAGTTTTGCAAGTCTCACGAATTCAGTTTCATCTTTTGCTTTTTCAACAACGTATGTGAAGCTGGCCTTTGCCTTTTCCTTGTTGCCCATTTTTAAATACAGACGACCAAGGTCCAGATAGTTTTTCCCTTCAAATATTTTCACTGATTGAGAATTCATTTTTTCAATTGTATCGATGGCCGCTTGATTTTGTCCCAGGTCCTCATAAACAACGGCAAGACGGCTCAGGATAAAATATTCCGCATAATCGTTCTTTGCCACTTTTTGACCGATTGTCAGAACTTCCAGAGCTTCATTAAGGTGAGACGAGTCCATAAGAATATCGCTTGCCTTGATGACTACTGGAACAAGCCCGACATAGTTGCCTACTTCTTTATTGAGAGAGCGAAGACTTTCCACGAAAGCTTTTGGATCACTTTTCTCATTGAAGTTTTTTAACGTCGTTGTCTCAAAAGCATAAATTTTTGTATTTAATTCCGCTTTTGATCTGTCCGCAAAAGTCGAATAAACACCAAATCCAACAACGGCCACAACGATGGCGATCACAATCGCCAAAAGTGCATTTTTATTTTTCGAGACTAGAGTCCCGACGTCCCCTTCATCAAGGATCTGGTTAATATTGCGATTTGGAGTAGTCGTAGTGTCTGCCATGTTCAAACTCTGGGTAAAAGGGTTAAAAAAATTTAGTCAAAAAAGATTCTAAAAAGCCTTTGTTAAGTTGTCAAAAATAGAGAGGTTTATTACAATAAAAAAAGATGTTCTGTAGATTCATTAACTAGATGCATCCCAAGGAAGGAAATGTATGTTTAGTTGGAAAACTCTCTTTGTTCTCATTTTTCTGTCATTTTCGACATTCTCCCTCTCTCAAGGGGCGTCTGCTTACGACAAAGTCAACAGACTTGGGCTTGGGATGAGCAATCAGCTCAAAAATGACTTTCCGGCGTTATCCTTCAAAATGCAAAAAAACCGCTCATTCGCCTTCGGGGGATTGTTTGGAATATCTTCCAACCCTGATTCCGGCGGTTATGGTCTGGGCCTTAAAGTTTACCGCAATCTCTTTGATGAGCCTCAATTGAATTTTTATGTGGCAGGCATGGGGGCAGTGTTGTCAAACAAAGAAAACCGCACAAACTACAGCGGATTCCAGTTCGATCTTTCCCTAGGAAGTGAATTTCATTTCTCAGGACTGCAATCGCTTGGTTTCAGCTTTGAATTCGGTGCTTCGGCATTTAAGAAAAAAGATTTTGTTTTTGAAACACTAGGAAACAGCTTTGTTGTTTCTGCGATTCATTTTTACCTATGAAAAAAATTTTTGCCGCTCTTTTCCTATTCAATCTTCTTGCTGCTCCGGCCTTATTGCCGGATAAAGCTCACGCGCAAGACGCGGCCAACGATATTTTTGCTGCTGATGATGACGATTTAAACGTTGGTGGTGATATATTTTCTGATTTCAGTGAAGATATTGAAAATGCCAAAGTTGTGGAAGACGAGCGCTTTTATCGCTACGGCCGTTTTTTCTCGTTTAACGCCTCCATTGGTCTGACAACTTTCGATGGAAACCGCGGAATTGCCTATGAAAATCAGCCTCCGACTTTCGGAGTCAGTTTTACATTCTTCAAAGATTTTCAAACGGCCCTGGGGCTTGGTTTGGAATATTCAAAACATTCCATGTTTTTAAAAGATCCCGTTCTGGGATTTCCTAATGCTAAAAATCCAGATGGAACGGATGCAGCTCCAGGACTCGTCGATGTCAACATGTTGAGGGTCTTTTTATCCTATCGCTATTATATTGAGACAGCTAATCTCGGAACCGCAATCACCTATTCCAATCCTTACTTCATCGGGAGAATGGAATACTGGTATGAAACCAATAAATACGTCGATCAGACACAACTTCCAAAGGACACTGGAGGCGGTTTAGGTTTTGGGCTGGGCTTTGGTCTTGAATTCCCGGTTGAAATCAAAGAATCCTATATTGGCCTAGAATTCCTCGTTCACACCGTTAACTTTCCCGACAAGAACACGCAGAAGTATGCTCCTAAGACAGCAGGAGGATATGGATTTGAAAATCTTGGGGGGAATGCTTATTCCACGATGGTTTCTTATATCTTTAACTGGTAATTTTTTGATGATCTGATGAAAAACGTTGGTCGTTGGATGATGGAAGAATGCCGCTTGAAGTTTTCCAACAAACAACAAACGGCCAACATCCCAACGGCCAACATCTCACATCGTTAAATTTCTTTCATTCTCTTAGCAAGTCTTCGGCTCAAATCTTCACCTGTTCTGAAAATCAAGTGAATCGGCGTATTATCAAACGCAAATTCTCTTCTCAAACCGTTCTTCAGATAGTTCTGATAGTTATCAGGTATACCTTTTGAAAGATTGGTAAAAAACAAGAACGTAGGTGGGTTCGATTTTAACATCGAAGCGTATTTCACTTTAAAGCGTTTACCGCCTGAATTTTTAATAGCGACAGGGTGATTTTCCACAAGCTGATAAACATAACGGTTAAGCACACCGGTCCCAATACTTTTGTTTCTGATGAGAATGGTTTTCTTGATGGCCTCTTTCAGCTGACCAATGTGACGGCCGTATTTTGCTGAAATAGGAATCAGATCACAGTAATAAAGCCATGGAACAGATTCTCGTAGGTCTTTGATCCATTCTTTTTTTGCTTTTTCATCAACAAGCTTGTCTTTTAAAAGATCTATTTTGTTCAAGCACACGACAACAGATTTGCCTTTTTCCAAAGCGATATCAAGAAGGCGTCGGTCCTGGTGGGAAATTCCTACAGAGGCGTCAATCATGAAAATAATAATATCACTTTCAGTAATACAACGAAGTGAGCGGTAAACTGACTGCTGCTCAATAAAACCTTCCACTGATTTTTGACGACGGATTCCCGCTGTATCGACAAGGTGGATAGATCTCCACTGCGAACCGGTTTCCTTTTTAGCTGCGTCTACTTCCTGATGGAATTCTTCTGAAATGACTTCAATTTCCTCATTCGGCAGCTCTTCAGATTCTTCATCTTCACCAAGATCTTCTAAATCATCACTGAAAATATTTTCATACGTTTCTTCGTCATATTTTTCCAGTTCTTCATCTGAAAGAACTTCTTCCAGGTCAAAATTTTCTTCTGCATAGATCTCATCTTCTTCATCAGAAATCAGAGGTGTTTCTGGTGAGAGATAATTTTCTTCATCATAAATTGGAACTCCGGCCGTCTGCTCTTCTTCCAAATTATAAGAAGTCGCAAGTGACTGATAAACATCCGGATTATTTGCGCGGAATTCTTCATACTGCTGAAATAAAAGAGTATCATTTTTAGCAAAGGACACTTCTTCATCCAGTTCAGAAGCCTGTTTTCCAAAGAAAAGATCAAAAAATCCTTCAATCGGATCAACTGTAGTTCCCGGAATGTCGGAAACAAGGGCCCTTTGTGAACCTAAAAGAAGGTTGAGCAGTGTCGATTTACCTGCATTGGGTGCTCCAATCAAGGCCAGTCTTGCAACCACTTTTTCTCTCGGAGTTACACCTTTTTGCAACTGAGACATTTCAGAATTTTGCTTTCTTTCGAATTTTAAAATTTCTTTATGAAGTCTGATTTTCAAATCGAGAAGTCCGAGTCCGTGCTCAGCTGAGAGCTTGAAGAGCTCCTCTTCCCCTATTCCCAGAGAGTAGAATTCCAGTTCTTCGCCTTCTTGTTTCTCAGTATCGTACTTGTTGACGAGAACCCAGAAAGGCTTTTTTTCTTTTCTGATGTAATCTGCAATCATCGAATCGTATGGAAGAACGCCTTCGCGCGAATCAACGACAAAAAGAATCAAATCACTTTCAGAGATGGCCGTTTTCGCCTGCTCCGTCATGATATTAAAAAATTTATTCATGATCTGATCGCGTTTTTTCGGAACATTCTCTTCAATCTTCTGAGGATAAAATCCGCCTGTATCAACAATGATTGCGTCAGCTGATTCTTCATGGGCAAGTTCAGCAAACGTCGCAATTCCATAGTGGCGGTCTCTGGTGACACCCGGTTTATCATAAGTAATCGCCTTGTGAGCTTTTTTCATCAGGCGGTTAAAAATTGTACTTTTTCCAACGTTAGGTCTTCCAATGAGGGAGATGACCATTGAACGTTTATAATTATTCTGATCCATAGTTAGTGTTTTCCTTTTTTATTTTTTGCGCCAGACGCGTGCTGAATCCTTAGCTCGCGGAAGTCCGATTTCCTCAAGAACGAAGTTATTTTTAAACCACTTCGGAGAGACTTTTACGTGCAGGTTCAAGTGAACCGGACCGCCTGTCATAACTTCAATTTTCTTTCTTGAACGGATACCGATTTCTTTAATCATCGATCCACTTGAACCGATAACGATCGCTCTTTGCGAAGGACGGTTCACCAGGATTGAAGCAGAAATGTGCGACTCAAAAGATTCCGGATCTGTTTTGGATTTTACTTCTTTATATTCGTCAATCACGACGGCCACTTCGTAAGGAACTTCATCTTTTAAAAGTTCGAAGGCCTGCTCACGAATATATTCAGTAACAAAGAATCGTTGATTTTTGTTTGAGATATCTCCATTTGGATACAAGTGCGGTCCCGGCTCAGCGCGGTCGCAGATTGCCCCAGTGAGTTCGTGAATGTTTGTTCCTTCTTTGTTTGAAATCAAAAACCATTTTTCAATTGAAGGAAGAATTTCTTTCGCTTTTTCTGTCACTTCTGCAAGCGGAAGCTTCTCAGCGTTTTCCACTTTATCGGCCTTGGTATATACAACCCAGGTAGGGCCTAGTTCCAGATCAATATTTTCTTTGAATTCTACGAATTGAGTAAGAACATCACGGCTGATGTCGATCAAAAGAAGGTTCAAATCTGCGCCTTCTGTTCCTTCTCTTGCCTGCTCATTTAAACGCTTGTTGAATTCCTGGCTCGACTTATGAAGGCCCGGAGTGTCGACGAGAACAATCTCAGTGCGGTCAACTGTAAGGACACAGTGAAATTTGTTTCTTGTTGTTTGCGGCTTGTTCGTGACAACTGATAGATCAGTTCCCAATAGAACATTTACCAGTGAACTTTTTCCCACATTTGGTGCACCCAATACGGCTACCATAATTGATTTGTTGTGGGGGTGTTGGTCTTCTAGTAACATTCTCGTCTCCTTGCTTTATAAAACCTGTTACAGGTATCGTTTTTCATCTAGCACGACCCGTGCTAATTCTTTTTCTAATTTCTTTTTGGAAGGTCCAATGCCTTCTGCGAGTTTGCGCTCACCTATCCACAACTCGACTTTAAATTGCTGGTTCAGCTCCTGCGCTTTATATGCAGGAAGTTTCTGAAACATCGCCATTGCGATTTCCTGCAGCTGTGTTTTGCTGTCGAAATTTTCCAGATTTTCCATCGCAAAAAACTTCTTTGCGGTCATTTCCTCGTAGCGATTGATCACCGTCACAAGGGATTTTTCCACGGTGTCTGCTTTCTCACCGCAGTCAAAATAAATAGCTGCGCAGAGAGCTTCAAAGGCATCAGCGAGAATCGAATCTTTTTTCTCTCCGCTGTTTTTATGCTCACCTTTTCCAAGGATAAGGTTGTCTCCAAGTGAAATGGTTATCGCTAGTTTCGCAAGCGAGCTTTCATTCACCAGGGCCCCTCTCAATTTGGAGAGATTTCCTTCTGAAAGATCTGGAAATTGTCTATAAAGAATCTTTGCCACAATTAAATTGACTAAGGAGTCTCCTAAAAATTCCATTCTTTCATTGGATGTCAGTGCGAGCTCTTTAAACTCATAACAAAACGTCGACTGAGTAAGAGCAGTGATTAAAAAAGTTTTGTTCTTGAAGCTGTAGTTTATCTTTTTTTCTAAATTTTGTACGGATGTTATTTGCGTTAAGGCCTGTGCATCTAAATTTTGCAATAAGATTTTCTGTGACGCCTCTCCATAGAGTGCATCTAGCCAAAGATGTATGGACGCGAAATTTTCGATTCCATTTCCTGAATATGGCGTTTTGAAGGTCGTCTCTTGCACCGGGTGATCCACTAATATTGAATTGTTATAACGTTTGAGGGTTTTAGCACTCCTCGTAAAGCAAATCAATGCTGACTTTTTAGGTTGTACTATTTTACTTAGTGGGATACTATCGGCCTCCTAAAGCTTTGAAATTAGTCTCCCAACATTTTAAAAAGAGGGAAAAATAAACAATATGAGCACATTCACACAAACAACACCAACGACACAAAACACTCCCCCAATTACGATCGTGACTGGGACAACAGTACCGGGATCTTCCGAAGCAAAAACGCTGACGTCGACTCCTAGTCCGGAACTTTTCGCTCTCGAGCAAGAGTTCTACGCAAATCTTCGCGCTCAGGGGAAAAGCCAGAACACGCTAAAAAACTACAAAACAGATTTAGATTGTTTCAACTACTACCTGAACAGTGAATACGCTTCAGTTGAAGTGAAAAATTTCGATCAGGCGCTTGTGACGAACTACGGTCAGTACCTTGAGAAAAAATATTCTTCAGACAACTCAAGAAGACGTCGTGTTCAAGCACTCAGAATCTTCTTTGATTTCCTTCTTTCAAAAGGTCTTGTCTCTGGAAACCCGGTGAGAAAACTTCCGACGTCTCCAAAATTTTTGGATATTCCGAGACCAACTCCATTCATCGATGTAAAAACTCTGTGGACTTACCTGGTAGAAGAATCTCATTCACAAGATAAAATTCAGGAACTTCTTTCTAAGAGAAACCAGATTCTTTTCCTTCTCATTTTCGGAGCTGGATTAAAAGTTTCTGATCTTTCTGAATTATCAGTTAATGACATCACTATAGGGAAAAACGGTGAAGAACCTCGCGTTCTTATCCATCACCCAAAAAGAGATGCTTATACGGTTGCCCTTCCAAGAATTTTCGAAAAAGTTTACGCTGACTACCTCGTCATTCTTGAAGAAATGAAAGCAAAATCTCAAATTACATTCGACAATCTTCTTTTCTACGCTAACCCATACAGAATTATTTCTGGCGGTTTATCAGCTCGTGGAATCGAAATTATTTTCGAAGACTACAGAAATAAACTTATGATCACGCTGACTCCAAAATCTCTTCGTCAGGCATGTATCTTTAAATGGATTCAACAGCAGAAAAACGTTTCACTCATTAAAGAGTGGCTTGGTCTTGCTCCTTCTTACGATTTGAAACTTTACTTAGAACACGCACCGAATTTCCTCTATAATGAGGACATTCTGGAAGACATCTACACAAATTACAAAAAGCAATAAGGTTAGACCTTGGCATAAATAAAAGGCCCTCTGAATAGAGGGCCTTTTTTTTATTTTTTACAAGAACTTTGAATTTTTAAAGCACAGGCCCTTTGATCATAAGAAGCGGCATCGCCTGAAATACCGAGTTTGCTCAAAAATTTTTTATTTTCTTCTTTAAATTCAGGTTTAATCGTTGCCTCTGAATCGTGAACAAGTATCGCGAGATCAGCGCAACTTCTGCCATCATTTTTTTGGCAATTTTCATTGAGAGATTTCATTTTCAAATAAGTTTCTTTTATTTGAGAAATGTAATTTTCAAATTCAGAGCATTGTTTTCCTTTGCAAAATAAAGCTTCATCTTTAGAAGCAGCAAAAGAATTTGAAACAAATAAAAGCGAAATCATCACTACAGCGATTTTCATACTTTTTCCCTGTTTAGATTTAAGGATCAACAACGGTTTCACCGCTTGCGCGGCGTGGACGGATTTCTTCAGGTCTTTCATAAACCGGATAGCCGAGATCGTGGTCAAGATGCCAGCGATCAAGAAGCAATTCATCTTTTTCTATACGGTAGAAATTGAGTTCTTTATCGATATTGTCCAGGCGATAGGCCAGCTCTCTTTGCAATTTAATCTGGTCATTTTTTTGAGTGAGGAGTTCATCAAGAGCTTTTGTTTTTTGCTTTTCAATCTCAGCAATGCGTTGATCGAATTCTGCGGCCACCTGAATTTTTCTTTCTTCGAAGTTCCAGACATCAGAATTGATTCCATTGAGCTGAACCATATAATCTTTCTTTTTATTCAAAAGACTGGCGCGGTAAACAGAAGCTTCGCGCACTCTTGTGGCGAGCTTTTGTGACTGCATAATTAAAGCAGTTCCTCTTCTGAAGTACTCTTCTTTGGGAAAGCATGGAAAAAGATCTTTGACGTACATGACGAAGTAATGGTCTTCGATGCTTCTGACAAATCCCTGACAGTAATCACTGTCTTTATTATTTTGAATTTTGAATTCCACGAGATCTCCGGCACGGAAGAACTTCACGTTTCGGTTCTCGCTTGAAACTTTTACGATGGATGCCGTTTGATCCCTGTCCGTTACTCTCCCTGAAAAATGGGCGTAATCAAACTTGGTGTCATAAAAAGAATCGGTGTCGATTCTGAGCGTTTCTTTGGGAAGCTTCAAATTTGAAGACGCTGTCGCTTCCTGGGCATTTCCCAGCATGGTGACCGAAACCAAAAATAGAGCGAGCAATCCAACTTTCATAAATTTAATTATAACCGAAGTTTGAACTCATCTAAACCAGTAGGAAAAACTTGTTGAATTATAACGAAGCGAGTACCCTTGGATGGCAAAATGGCAAAGATTTTTTGGCACAAGCTAAACTAGGGAGCATAAAAATGGAATTTTTTCTGGATACAGGCATAATTTCTGAAATTAGAGAAGCAGTTCAGTTGGGTATTATCGATGGTGTAACAACGAACCCTTCTCTCATCGCTAAAACCGGTCGCAAGCAAGAAGACGTTATCAAAGAAATTTGTGAAATCGTCGATGGACCAATTTCGGCAGAAGTCATTGCAACGGATCTTGAAGGCATGATCAAAGAAGGAACTGAGCTTTCAAAAATTCATAAGAACGTGGTGATTAAACTTCCTCTTACAGAGGCCGGAATCGCTGCCTGCAAGCACTTTTCAGGTAAAGACATCAAGACCAACGTGACTCTTTGTTTTTCAATCAATCAGGCCCTTTTAGCGGCCAAGGCCGGGGCAACTTATATTTCACCATTTATCGGCCGCCTGGACGATATCGGTCACAGTGGAAATGACCTCATTTCAGAAATTCGCGCGATCTATGACAATTACGGATTTACGACGAAAATTCTAGCGGCCTCTATCCGCCACGCGGCCCATGTACGTGAAGCGGCCCTGTTAGGCGCAGACGTGGGAACAATGCCACTTTCTGTAGTCAAAGCGCTCTACAAGCACCCTCTAACTGAGAAAGGTTTAGAGGCATTCCTGGCAGACCACAAGAAAGCTAACTCCAAGTAATTAAAGCGGGAGGAAAAACAGTTCGTTTTCCCTCCCGTTCTGTCTCAAATTTCTTCTGTTCGGTCCGATAATGGAGGCATGAGACACCTGCCGTTTCTTCTGTTATTTTTGCTCGCTTTCCTCTCTTGTAAAAAACAGGAGTCGGGAACTCAAAGTTCATCTGCAGGCCCGAATTTAAGTGGAAATTCATGCTATATCGGGAAATGGCCCTCAACTCCTGTCACATTGAAAATGTCTTCTGAATTTACAGGAGATTATACCAACGTCGATATCGTTGGTGGTCTTAATCCATTGGAGCAAATGGCCAAGGTCTGGAACACGGCCACAACCCCTACAACTTTAATTAACTTGCCCTTTCCTCAAACAGCGACAACCGGGTTTAGCTCACTAAGCAGTTTCCGCGATAATGAAATTGGCATTTATAAATCCCACACCTGGTTTTCTGGAGTTAGTTCAAGTGCTCTGGCCATCACGCAATTTTATGGCATCGTCAAAAGCGATCCCAATCTCCTGGGAACCTATATCGAGCTGACTCACGCTGATATCATTTTCAACTATCGCGATTTTAATTCTCAATTCAATTTCAACGGTGGTGCTTTTTATTACGATGTACCAACAGTTTTATTACATGAAATGGGCCATTTGCTTGGACTCTGCCATGAATCAGTTCAAAGTTCTATCATGGCACCTAACTACGCAACAAAACAGCGAGCTCTTCAGGATTTCGATTCAAGAAAAATCAAAGCGCTTTACGTAGACAATATGAATATTACGGCCATGTCCACCAATGGAATTTCAGCAGCACCGGGAACAGAAGTAAAAGGTTTTGTAGAGCTTAATAGCAACGGGAAATGTCGTCACTTTATCAATGGGAAAATGGTGTATGAACACACCTCTGCTGTGAACAGCTTGCCAGCACCAAAATGGTATAAAAACTTGCCGCTTAGATAAAAAAAAAGGCTTCCCGAAGGAAGCCTTTTTTATGTCGAATTTCTAATGAAATTATTTCTTCAAAGAATTTTTGATTGCAGTGAAACCAGCGAAGTCAGTCGCTGCGATTTCAGCAAGCATTTTTCTGTTAAGAGTAACACCGTTTGCCTTTAGAGCGCCGATGAATTTTGAGTATGAAGTATCAAGAGTTCTTGCAGCAGCTGCAATTCTGACTACCCATAGTTTTCTCATATCTCTCTTAAGAAGACGTCTTCCGATGTAAGCGTAGTGAAGAGCGCGTTTTACCGTCTCAGCTGTGTGCTTATATTTTGTTCTTCTGTCAAAGTGGAAACCTTTAGCAAGTTTCAAAACTTTGTTTCTTCTTCTTCTAGCTTTAAATCCTCTTCTTACGCGTGCCATTTTTTACTCCTGTAACGATCATTGGGGGAAGGAATTCACTTAGGCCCAAATCTCTGTCTTATATTTTTAGTTTTAGACTATCTATGTACTAGAATGCGTATGGAAGCATTCTTCTTACTTTTTCGTGTTCAGCTTGGTGAACTAGAGCTGGACCACCTGCTCTGTTTTTTACTTTTGTGCTTTTGTGCTCAAGTTTATGTCTAAGACCACATCTGCTTCTTTTCACTTTACCTGTACCAGTTACGCTATATCTTTTCGCAGCTGATTTTCTTGTCTTCATTTTAGGCATGGGAGTCTCCAAAATTCTTAAAATTTAAATGACTTAATATATCGTCGTTTATTATTAAATAACGCAAAATTTAGTTTCGAGTTGGAATATTTATCAAAAATATCGTGGGATGTAAAAGGATTTCCTTATTATTTTACAGATATTAGATAAGAAAAAGGGCCGTTTTAGCGGCCCTTTTGGTATTCACAATTAATCTTCTTTCTTGTCGTCTTCTTGTTTAGGGCCTTTTTTCACCGGTTTTTTGGTTGAAGCAACGATGGCGATGATACGGTTCCCCATCATTTTTGGCTCCGACTCAATGACGGCTCCCATTTCTACGATTTGACCGATAATGCTCTTGAATTTTTCCATTCCGGCGTCTCTGTATGACATTTCGCGTCCGCGGAACTGCATTGAACACTTAATTTTATCGCCGTCGTCGATGAACTTCTGACAGTGGTTAAGCTTAGTTTTCAAGTCACCGATATCGATATTTGGCTTAAATTGAATTTCCTTCAATTGAATAACAATCTGCTTTTTCTTAGCTTCCTGGGCCTTTTTCTGAAGCTCATATTTGTATTTACCGTAATCGATAACTTTAACAACGGGAGGTTGAGCTGTCGGGCTGACTTCAACAAGATCGAGACCTAAATCTTCCGCAATTCTTCTCGCCTCGGCCATAGAAACAACACCGTAAGCATGTCCATCTTCACCTAGAAGACGGCATTCAGGAATTCTGATTTGTTCGTTAACTCTCGGGCCTTGATTTTTGTTGGAAGAAAAAGAAGAGCGCTGGTACTGGCCTTGATTCTGATTGTCTTTAATATTTAACCCCACGTGTTTGAGTCTATAACGCTAGACTCTTAAGTTATGATAACAGATTTTGACTATAATCTTTTTGCCTGAAAAAATGAAGAGCTATTTTTTCCTCGTCAAACACGAGATGAGTCACATCGTGAAGACGGTTTTCTCCGACTCCCAGGGCCTTTCTTATTTTTGCCGATGTCACCAGGACGGATTCAAATTGCACCGAAAAAAGATCCGCGCCGCTAAAGTCATACACGTATGTCTCCAAAGCTTCCAGATCCATCAAAATCAGCCTGTTTTGATCAAGATTGCGTGGAACCCCTACAACTTCCACCATCAGGCTCAGCTCGTTGCCTACGACTTCAAAAAAGGTTTTCCGTCCGACAATCTGAAACTGAGTGGAGAGAGCAATCCATTCTTTTAACTGCGCAAGTTCAGTCATCCAATCCAAAGGATTGGCAAGTGGCGCCGTTTTGATAAAACGGCGACGGCCTTGTTTCAATTTTTTAAGCTGGATGTTCACGTTAATTTAAAAGGTTGATGGAAAGCTGGCTCGAAAGATCGGATTCGATTTTCGCCAGAGCCTCATCCAGTTTTACCTGATCGGCCACGGTGTAAAAGCCCGCATTGGAATCGACAAGCTTTGAGTGAATAAAAAACTGCAGTGAAGATTTAGAAAGCGGAACAGAATAACTTTCGGCGTATTTAATAATACGACGAAGTTTCTTTTCGGCCTCAAAGACTTCTTTGTATTTTTTAAGGAAGGTCTCCATTTTGAAGCCTTCTTTGTAATCTTTAGTCGATAACTCTTTCAAAGTCAGACCGCAAACATAATACGCTTCAAGCAGGTAATTGAGCGAACGGGCAAAGAGCCCTACTTTTTGCAGGATCAGGTAAAGTTCCTTGTGAGAGAGTTCCACACATTCTTCCAGTGTCGTCACAGGTCTTCCGATAGCATCGCTGACGATATCAAGTGTGAGATGGAAAACTTCCTTCACTGTCGGAAGATAGAATTCATGAGTCAGCTGTTTTCTTTGAGTGATAAAATATTTCTTCAGGTCTTCGACAGTCGAAATATGTCCTGAGAAAAGATTCACCCATCCCATATGCACAATCCACGGAACAAGGAAGTGATGAAGAATGGTGTTTTTGAAATAGAGAATTTCTTTACGGCAATCGTCTTTAATAGAATAGAAAACGTGCTGAGTGCTGGTATTGCCGATGACTTCAACTTTTTTGTTTCCAATCAAAATATCAATAGAGCGCTCAAGTGATTTTTCCAGATGTTCAGGGGTAATGGATTCTGTAATCGGCACATTGAATTTTTCACAGTAAGCAACGATATGACGGGCCTTCGTCAGAATTTCTTCCCACTTCAGCGCTCCAGACGCTTCATCGAGAAGAATCATCGCGAGAAGCGACGTCGGGGTCACGCGCATGTTCTTGCCGACTTCAAGAAAGCATTCAAACGCAAGTTTTTGCGTCTGCGTTTTTAAATCTGATCCACTTTCAAGTGTCTCAGGAGCATCAACAGGTTTCCCCAGGTTGATGTGAACATTTCCAAATTGATAAGAAAGAAGTCTAACCAACCCCAGAACCTGAGTAGCACTTTCCTTCTTCTTTTTTGCACCATCGAGTTCTTTGGCGAGCGATTTCTGTTCTGGAACGTATTCGTGAACGATAGAAACCGGAATAAACTGCAGCGGTCTTCTCTGCTCTACCGGAATAGCTGCATGCGCTTCAATCAGCATCTGATAAAGTCCGTAGCGCGGGGGAAGAAGTTTTCCCGTGCGCGAACGCCCGCCTTCAAAGAAAAACTCAATGGGATTTCCTTTGATCAGCATATAGTAGAGATAAGCTTCGAGAGTCAGCTTATAAAGAATATCATTGGCAAAAGTTCTGCGGATGAAAAAACACCCCGAACGTCTGAACAACGGTCCGATCGGAAAGATATTGAGGTTATTTCCGCCTGCCACAAAAAGCGGCGACTGATATTTTTTAAAGTATACGTAATTGATCGCCACATAGTCGGCGTGGGACTGATGATTGGGAACAAGAACAATGTTTTTTTCTTTGGAAAGTTCTTTTAAATCAAGTCCGTGATCGTTGAAATTAATTCCGTCGTAGAGTTGGGAAAGCGAAGCATCCAGAAATTTTTCAAATGTTTTTAAAAACGGCAGCGAAAGTTCCGCTCTGATTTCTTTTAAATTCTTGAGAGCCTTTTCCTTTTCTTCTTCTTTATTGCCGACGCGGTCGCGCAACTTTGGATAGCTCAGAACAATTTCTTCCATTTCTTTGAAGTTTTCAAAGAGGTGGGGAATTCCGCCGAAAAGTTCAGTGACTAATTTGAAGCCGGATACTTTAGGCATTATCTCACTCCGTGAGGCTTGCTTTCACTCATTCCAGAAGCAGTCATCTGAATGAACAGGGCGTTTTCGCTCATCGCCGGAATATTGTCGACACCAAGGTAAGTCATTCCTGAACGGAGACCGCCCATCAATTCTTCGATAACGTTTGCGACACTTCCTTTACAAGGAATCATTGTCGATTCACCTTCTGCGGCCATTCCTTGAGGCATTTCCCCTCTCCATGAAACCTGCGCTGCTTTTGAGGCCATTCCGCGGTACTGCTTCATGCCCCCTTTTAGTTCACCTGGAGTTTCAAGAGTTCCGGAAACGAGAGATCCAACCATAACAGAGCTTGCTCCAGCGGCCAGTGCTTTTACGATGTCGCCCGAGTTTTTTAAACCGCCGTCGGCGATAACCGGAATATTATGTTTTTTAGCGACGCTTACAGCAAGAGCAATCGCTGTCAATTGCGGAAGACCGTGGCCGGTGATGATTCTTGTTGTACACATTGATCCAGGACCGATACCAACTTTTACCGCGTCTGCGCCTCTGTCGATCATGCGTTTGACACCGTCAGCAGTGGCGACGTTTCCTGCAATAACGTCCACGTGAGGATATTTCTTTTTTAAGTAATCGAGAGTTTCCATCATCATTATGGAATCGCCGTGAGCAATATCAAGAGTGATGATCTGAACCCCGGCATTCACGAGAACGTCCGCTCTCTTCATTCCTTCTTCTTTAACACCGATACTTGCAGCGATAGGTGTTTTAAGGTTGTGTTCTTTTAAATATTTTTCAATCGACTTCACCATGTCGACTTGTTCCTGCTCGTTCATGAAACGGTGAAGTGAGCCGATACCGCCGAGGGAAGCCATTGCGCACGCCATTTCGGCTTCGGTGATTGTATCCATGTTTGCCGTGATCACCGGAAGATCGATGGTATGATTTTTGGTAATTTGCGTTTTTAAATTAGGATGTTTTCTTGATGAGATTTCCGAGTAACGAGGAACTAACAAGACATCGTCAAAAGTCAGTCCGAGGTGGCGGTTTAAAATCTCTTGGGCGGTAAACATCAGTTCCATTTTCTTCTACTCCAGTAATTTTGTGTGACATAAAAAGATAAACTAAACCACTCAGTGGCGCAAACTTAATGCATTGCCTGTCGCGAAATAGACTTGAAAATTTAGTGTGTCGTAAGTTTGGCAAAGAATATCGGAAGGAGAATATAAAGAATCACGTCGCGGATCAGATAGAAGAGAAAGAAATAAACAAAGGCCTTTGGGCCTTTCTCCCACAATTTTTCCAGCCCGAGGTACTGGGCCTTCTTGCTCATGGCGACCATGAATTTGCTTTTACCGTAATGGCGAAAGAAAAAACTGATGGAGTGATCCACCTTTTTATCAAAGGCCAAAAAAGTTTCCTTTAGAGGAGCGGGAATGAGGTTCATAGGGCGAACATATCAGAGAATAGTCTCGAGAAAAAGCTGATTTTCGTTAACTTTTCACCTGATTAATCTCTTGTATAAAAAGTACCGGTTTCTACATTTTTATGACACTTCTGTGGTCAAAACTCGCTAAACTCAGCGCATATGATCGATAACTTAACCGTAATCAACTTAAAAGCTCAGTCAAAAGTCCGCCCTTCTAACGGCGAGGTTTTTGTTCTTAAGACCTGCCAACGCACTCTTATTCTGGGTTTCGGGAAGCTTCCTTTCTACCATCTCGAAGATCAAAATGATATTCGCGATATGTATAATGGACAGCAGGCCTATATTTTTCTGCTGGAAACGATTTGTGGACTTAAATCTGAAGTTCTGGCGGAATATGAAGTTGTGGGTCAATTCAAAGAAGCTTATCAGCAATATACTCTTTTGCCGTTTAGGAAAAATCACATAATGACTCTGATGGAAAAACTGTTCCAGGATTCCAAAAAAATCCGTACAGATTATCTGACAGAGATCGGTCAACTCACCTACGCTGGTATTGCCAGAAAGCTTATTCACTCACGTTTTTCTGACGGCGATGTTCTCATTGTTGGTTCTGGCTCTCTGGCCGAAGATCTGGTGAAGCTTTTAAA
Organism: Bacteriovoracaceae bacterium UBA6261; assembly: GCA_002440825.1. Taxonomy (GTDB): domain Bacteria; phylum Bdellovibrionota; class Bacteriovoracia; order Bacteriovoracales; family Bacteriovoracaceae; genus Bacteriovorax. The sequence goes on from DJVH01000001.1 coordinate 28,013, forward strand.
GAAAAAACACCGCGTGTTCATTACAGCGAGAAACTCGGAAAAAGTGGCAACGCTCGCCATGGAACACGGACTGGAAATCATCGCCTGGCGCGATTACGCCATTTATAAAAAATTTAATTCAATCGTAAATACCATCGGAACAGAAGAGATTCTCTTCGATGAAGATTTCTTTCATTCCTGGAAACAGTCCCTCCCTACAAATGACCGTGACTCAAAGCTCTTTATTGATCTCGGCTCTCCGTCTGTGATAAATACTCACTTATCGGAAGCGGATGGGGTGCTACGTCTGGAAGATATTTTCAGACAGAGTGCTCAGATGAATATCGAGAAAATGGAAAAAATTGCGCGCGCGAAAGTGGCCATCGTAAAACTTTGCGAAAACCGCCGCCACGCTTTTTCTTTAAGTCACCCATTTGTATGGGAGGAGTTGCAACTTGCCTGAAAAAACTAAACGCCAATATAAGATTGGAACGCGAGGAAGCCTCCTTGCTCTTACTCAATGCAATCAAGTCAAAGACGAACTCGAACGCTTAACCGGCGATGAATTTGTTTTGGAAATCATCAAAACTCAGGGAGACATGATTCAAAATGCTCCTCTGTGGCAGCTCGACGGAAAAGATTTCTTCACCAAAGAACTGGATGAAGCTCTTCTTTCAGGCCGTGTGGATCTGGTTGTTCACTCCTATAAAGATTTAGGTTCTGTCCGCCCTGATGGAATCACTCTGGCGGCCGTGACGAAAAGAACTTTCGCCAATGATATTCTTCTCATCAAAAAAAGTACTATTCCTCTTCTCAAAGACAGAAAGGAATTTATTATTGGCACATCGTCTCCAAGACGAATGGTCAACCTTGAAAAAAATCTCGCTCCTTTTCTTCCGCTCGGAGCGCACTTAAAAGTGACGCCGAAAGTTCTTCGCGGAAATGTGAACACCAGAATTGAAAAATTAAAAAATGATGAATTCGATGCCATCGTTCTTGCTCTACCGGGCATTGAAAGACTTGCGCTGACTGAATCGTCCCGCCTTCAGCTGGAATCCCTGCTTTCCGGAATGACTTTTATGATTCTTCCGCAATCGGTCTTTCCTTCATCGGCCGCTCAGGGCGCTCTAGGCATTGAATGCCTGCAAAACCGCACTGACAATGGCGAGCTGTGGAATAAATTGAAAAAAATGGAAGATAAAACTACGGTTGAAGAAGTGTCGCGCGAGCGCAAGGCCTTCAATCAGTACGGAGGCGGATGCCATCTCGCTGTCGGTATCAATGTCAAAAGCATTGATGGCTTTTATCTGCACAATCACCGCGGCGTTTTAAATGATGAAGCAGTCTCCATCACTCGCCTTGAAGGCAGAGATCTTCCTGAATTTTTCATGAAGCCAAAAGTTTTTCATGGCCTTCAAGGTGATGACAAACTCGTCAATAAAATTGTGATCGATGTTGAAGTGAAGCATAAACATGTTTATGTCACCGGCAAACACGTCCTGCACGTTGTGAAAGAGCAACCGGATTCGCTTTGGGCGGCCGGGGCCAAAACAATGAAGGATCTTGCGGCCAGAGGTTTCTGGGTCAACGGTGCTTCAGATTCTCTTGGCGATGATGAAATTGCCCGTCTGAGAGCGGGAAAAGCCATTTCCTTAATGGTCAATACATCAGAAGAACTCGCGGTTCTCTCAAATGATCTTGGCACATCAACTGTGGGCAAAGTCATTGAATGTTACACTCGCCGTCTGGAAGAAAAAACAACTCCGGAATTTGATGAAAAAATCAATACGACCGATGTCTTTTTCTGGGCAAGCTTTTTCCAGTATCAGGCTTACGTGGCAAAATATCCTCAGATCATCAAGCGCATTCACGTTTGCGGACTGGGAAAAACCTATCAACATTTTAAAGAAAAAAATATTAACGTTCTTCCGGTGGCAACAATGGAAGAATTTAAAACTTGGACTCAATCATGAACCAAAAAGAACTTTTTGATCTTTCAAAAAAACTTGTTCCAGGCGGAGTGCATTCCCCAGTGAGAAGTTTTAAAGGCCTCACTTCTACTCCGCGTTTTTTTAACCGCGCTGAAGGAGCTTATATTTACGACGTCGACAACAAACAATATGTCGATTTCTGCATGAGCTTTGGCCCGTTGATTCTGGGACACAGAAATCCAGTGGTAGAGCAAGCTCTTCATACAGGTCTTGAACATGGATGGAGCTACGGTGCTTGTGAGCCCTATTCTCTTGAACTGGTTCAGTTCCTTTTAAGTAAACTTCCTCACGTTGAGCAAATGCGATTTGTGAATTCTGGAACAGAAGCTGTGATGACGGCGTTAAGACTTGCCCGCGGAGTCACCGGCAGAAACAAAATTATTAAGTTCAACGGCTGCTACCACGGTCACGTTGATTCAATGCTGATTAAAGCTGGTTCAGGACTTGCGGGCGAAGCAGAAGCTTCATCGGCGGGCGTTTCGGCCGGAGTTGCTCAGGATACTCTCATTCTTGAACTCGGTGACGTTGAAGGTGTTAAGCAATGTTTTAAAGATCATAAAGATCAAATCGCGGCCATCATCATTGAACCACTTCCGGCAAACAACGGTCTCATGGTTCAACCACTGGAGTTTTTAAAATTTCTTCGCGAGATCTGTGATCAGACCTGTGCGCTTCTTATTTTCGATGAAGTTATTTCCGGCTTCCGCGTGGCCTTCGGTGGAATGGCCGAAAAAACGGGGATCAAACCAGACATCGTAACTTTGGGAAAAATTATCGGTGGTGGTCTTCCTGTCGGCGCAATCGGCGCTTCGAAATTTATTATGGAACATCTGGCGCCTGTCGGCCGCGTTTATCAGGCCGGCACTCTTTCGGCCAATCCATTGGCAATGGTCGGAGGACTGGCAACGTTGAAACAGATGACTCCGGAAAAGTACGCGTTCATCGAAAAACAAACTGAAAAAATCGTGAAGCTTTTAACAAGCTGGATGCACCACTATAACAACGGTGAATTTGCGATGTTCAAAGTTGTTCACTACTCTTCTCTTTTCTGGATTGTTCCAAAAGAGAAAGTGGAAAAACTTTCTGACATACCGGCAAACCTCACTGAAAACTTTAATAAGTTGTTTGAAGTCATGCTTGAGCGCGGAATTTATCTGGCGCCAAATGCATACGAAGTCGGGTTCGTCAGTGCCGCTCACACAGATGAAGTGATCCGCGACCTGGAACACAGACTGGAGCACAGAATCCAGTAATGAAGATCAAAAACCCGGTTGAAGATTCATCGCGATGGCTCTTTTTTCTTTCGCTCGTCTGGGCGCTGGTGCTTTTTTTCATCGGCTCCTGGTGGATCTATCTTCTCTCGAATTTTGAAAACATTCTGGCCCACACTGAACGCATAAGAATTACGAAAATGATTTTCTGGGAAGGCGGAAGTTTTCTTTTGCTTCTCATTTTGCTTTCTGTGACTTTGTTGATTCTATATGTGCGCAACCAGAGTAAAACGCGCGCGCTTCAGGCTTTTTTTGCTTCCCTCACCCATGAATTGAAAACGCCTCTGGCAAGCATCCGTCTGCAAAGTGAAGTCATCAATGAACTTCTGGCCGCCAAAAACGATGCTTCTCTCAACAAGCTTTCGGCTCGCCTTATTGAAGATACGGGCAAGCTTGAAACACAGATGGATAAAATTCTGCAACTGTCGCGGATTGAACGCGGCGGAGAATTAAATCTCACGACACTCAAGTTGATTCCTTTCATAAAAAATATTGTGAAAAAGCTCGGGATTGAACTCGACGTCCAGATTGAATCAAATAATCCCAATGTGGTCGTTGTTGCGGATGAATTTGCACTGGAAATCATCATCAAAAATCTGCTTGAAAATACCCGTAATCATACTGCTTCTAAAAATGTGAACATCAAGATTGAAGACGATGGAAAGCAGGTTCACCTGCTCTATAATGATCACGGTGAATTTACTGGTGACAAACAAAAGCTTGGAACACTTTTTTATAAATACAATTCAAGCAAAGGCTCAGGTATTGGACTTTATCTTTCAAGCAGACTTCTTGAAAAAATGAAAGGTGAACTCAGCATTCACGGTGACAAGAATCTTCTCTTCTCGCTTAAACTTGCTTCCGGAGAGGATAGCAATGCTTAATATTTTAATCGTTGAAGACGAAACCAATTTAGGCATTACACTGGAAGAGTATCTTTCTGGACTTGGGCACAAATGTGCCTGGGCCAAAAATGGTGTTGAGGCCATGGCGCTTTTCAGGGCCAACCGTCCGGGACTGGTATTGATGGATATAGGTCTTCCCGATACGAACGGCCTTGATCTCGCGGTTCAATTCAGAAAAGAAAGAAAAGATTTTGTTCTTCTTTTTCTTTCTGCACTCAACGATCCTGCGACTAAGGTCAACGCGTTCGAATTGGGAGCAGAAGATTATATTACGAAGCCTTTTGCTTTAAAAGAATTGACCATGAGACTTGATCGAATCTTAAAAACACAAACGAGCATCGAAACGCTTCCTGAAGAAATCACACACGGCGCTCTTAAAATCTGGTTTCGCCGTTACGAAGTTCAAGATGCCGACGGACACATCCTCGCCCTTTCCCAAAAAGAGTGTGCGATACTTGAATTGCTCTATAAAAGACAAAACGAAGCTGTTCCCCGCGAAGAAATTATTGAAAAGATCTGGGGCGAAGATAAATTTCCTTCAAACAGAACTGTGGACAATTATATCGTGAAACTTCGCAAATGGTGCGAAAGCGATCCGTCTCACTCACTCGATATCCAAAGTATAAGAAGTATTGGTTACAAACTCACAATTAATAAATAGGAATCATCATGGGATTATTTAACGACAGATTAAAAAATGCAGACGGAACAACACAGGTTCCGGTCTGGTTTATGAGACAAGCAGGCCGCTATCACTCTCACTATCAGGGAATCAAAAAAGATTCTGATTTCATGACTATGTGTAAAGATCCAAAACTTGCCTGCGAAATTACAATGGGACCAATTCGCGATTTTAATTTCGATGCGGCGATTTTGTTTTCTGATCTTCTCTTTCCTCTCGAGCAGCTGGGACTGGGATTAACTTATAATCCAGGTCCGCTTCTGGAATTTAAACTTGAGACTTCTGCGGATGTAAAAAAATTGAAACTCATTCAGGAATCAAATGCGTATTACGCCTTTCAAAAAGAAGCGACAAAACTTCTTCGCGCAGAACTTCCTGCGACAAAATCTCTTCTCGGTTTCGTTGGAGCTCCATGGACTCTTTACACGTACTCTGTTGAAGGATCGCACTCAGGAAATTTAACTTCTTCCAAAAAAGGTTTTTACGACGGACGTTGGAAAGGTTTTCTCGACATTCTTCTTCCAGCTCTTTTAACTGAAATGAAAGTTCAGGTTGAAGGCGGCGCTGATACTGTTTGCTTGTTTGATACGGCCGTTGGTGAATTGATGCTCGCGGATTTTAAGGAATTCATCGTTCCTGTTTTGAGACAAGTCACTGCTGAATTTAAGAAAGCTTATCCTGATAAACGCATCGTTTACTATTCAAAACTCACAAACATGAATTACCTTCATGCAATTGAAGATAAAAATATCGACGTGCTTGGAATCGACTGGCGTGTATCTTTGAAGCAAGCTCTGCATGAGCTAGGTCGCGATTATATGATCCAGGGGAATATTGATCCAAGTTACCTGCACTACGACTGGCCGATTTTAGAAAAGAAACTGGAGCAGTTCTGGAGCGAGCTTGTCGATACAGGACTTCCGCTCAACAAATGGATCTGTGGACTTGGCCACGGTGTTCTTCAACAAACACCTGAGGAAAATGTTCGCAGGACAGTTGAATACATTCACAAAAATTGGAAATACTAGAAAAAGAAAAGGCCGCTTTCGCGGCCTTTTTTATTAAGCACCGATAATATTTATACCTGAGTCTACGTAAAGAACCTGTCCCGTCACTCCGTGAGAGAGTTTTGAGGCAAGGTAAACAGCTGTCCCACCGACGTCATCTTGAGTGACATTCTTGCGAAGTGGCGCTTTTTCTTCAATCGTTTTAAGGAAGTCTTTTAAGCCTGGTACACCAGACGCTGCAAGAGTTCTGATGGGGCCTGCTGAAATACAGTTCACGCGGATATTTTGAGGTCCTAAATCATCAGCAAGGTAACGAGTACTTGCTTCAAGCGCGGCCTTCGCTACACCCATGACGTTATAGCCTTTAAGAACTTTAACCGAACCGTGGTAAGTCATCGCGATGACCGAAGCATCGTCATTTAAATTGTCTTTAAGTGAATTGCAAAGTCCGATAAGAGAGAAGGCCGAAATATCACAGGCCATTTTGAAGCCTTCGCGTGATGTTTCAACAAAAGGCTTTTTCAAATCTGTTTTATCAGCAAACGCCAGAGAGTGAACGAGAATATCGAATTTACCCCATTTTTCTTCTACGATTTTTTTTAATTGTTCGTAATGAGCATCGTTTGTTACGTCCATTTCACAGACAAAATCTGCTCCGACTTCTTGTGCCAGAGGTTCAACTCTTTTTTGAAGATTTTCGTTCAAGTATGTAAGAGCAACGCTCGCTCCTTGTTCTTTAAAAGCTTTTGTAATTCCCCAGGCAATCGACATATCGTTTGCGACACCGAGAATAAGTGCTTTTTTCCCTGTAAGAAGGCCCATAGTTTCTCCTTAAATCATAATTTTCTAAAGAAGCAACAACTGTAATAGGTCGGCCCGTCATTGTCTAGTTTTTAGGAAGTTCGCAGTATCTGATGTGAATGTGCGTAATGCTATGTCTTGAAAATTATGGTGTGACAGAGCAAATTACCGAGGAGGATTTATGAAATTTGCTCTTTTGATTTCTGCCTTTTTCGCTCTTTGCACTCACGCCTTTGCCGACAGCGCGGCCACTCTTACCTGCACGGGAGAGACCATTGTTCTCACTGAAGTAAGTCCGTATCTCGGAGAGAATTCCCCTTATTCACAACGACTTTTTATCTTAAAGGCAAAAGACTATGGAACCTTGAATTACTACTCTGCATTTTTTCTGGAAGTGAAAGAAACCAGTGCTCCTGCCAAAGGAGTAGTCATTGTGGGAAACAATAAAAGTGGCGGTTATTTTACACTTCGAACCAATCAACCGAAACAAGTTGATGACGGTCCGGTGATTCACGAAACGTCTAAAGGGCATTTAAGTTTCTTTCACGGTCCGCTCAAAGGCCATGAAGCAGTGACTTGTGAAAAACAATAATTACTTTGGTTCAAAAAGATAGCCGACAGAGCGAACACTTTTAAAGTGCTTTGGATTTTTCGGATCTTCTTCAAAATATTTTCTGAAGCGGACGATAAAGTTATCGAGGGTTCTGGTGGTGACTCCACGGTCATACCCCAGGGCCTTCTCTAAAATTTCTTCGCGAGTCAAAGGCATATTCGGGTTGAGAATAAATATTTTCAGGATTTTACTTTCCTGCAAAGTCAGATCAACTGTTTCTCTGGCCGTTTTGCCTTTTAAGTTTTTGAAGTCAATCGTGTTGGTTCCAAACGTGAAAGAGTCGATGTCCACCTCACCGCTTGTTTTTTCGGCCACGGTTTGATTGCTTTGCGACCAGATGGCCCTCGTCAGCAAACGGTCCACTCTTAAAAGAAATTCATCGAGATCAAATGGTTTTGAAAGATAATCATCAACACCGAGGCTCAGGCACTTGATTTTTTCTTTGACCTGGTCTTTGGCCGAGATCACCAGAATGGGAATTTTTAAATCCCGCTTGCGGATTTCCGTAATGACACCAATGCCGTCGATTTCCGGCATCATGAGATCGACGATGACCAGATCGGGAGAAAACTCTTTCCACCAATTGAGTCCTTCGAGTCCATTGACACCGATAGCGACTTCGTGACCGAGCATTTTTAAATTCAGTCTGATCGCTTCTGCGATATGCTTTTCATCGTCGATGACTAAAATTTTTTTTCCTTTATTAATTGTCTGTATCATACCGTTCCGTTTTGATTTTTGAGAGTCAACCGGAACACGCTGCCTGCTCCCGGTCCTCTGCTGATGGCCTGAATTTCACCTTTGTGAAGACGGGCAATGTTGTGAACAATATAAAGCCCAAGCCCGGATCCTTTGGTGCTTTTGCCGACTTGATAAAACTTTTTGAAAATCTTTTTTACCTGAGATCGATCGAGACCGATTCCGTTGTCGCGAAAATCAACGACTATGTTTTTACCTTCAGTCGATAACTCGATTTCAACCAGTTTTTCTTTTGATTTATTGTAAATGAGAGCATTGGTGATGAGGTTCATCATAAGCATTTCAAAGAGAGCGGTATCGATGGGCATCCACGCTTCCTTCACATGAGAATGAAATGTGACTTTTCCCTCTTCAAAAAGATGGGGAGTATCTTCCAGGAAATTTTCAATGAGAGCAACGAGGTCCTGGCGGACAAAGTCTGCTTTGAAGTTTCGGTCTTCCAGTCGCCCAAGATTCAGAATCCGATTAACGTTGTCGGAAAGTCTTAGGGTATCTCTTTTCATGTACTCCAGGTATTTGAGCTGCTCATCGCGCGGGAGATCATGTCTTGAGAATGTCTCAAGAAAAAGTTTGAGTGAAGCAATCGGTGTTTTTAGTTCGTGCGTAAAACCGTTGATGAAGTTTTGTTGAAGCCGATAGAGCTGAATCATTTTCTGGTAGTAAATATAAATAATCAGAAGCCCCATGAGAATCACGGCCACCAGAAGCGAAAGGATCAGAACTAAAACCCAAGTTTCTGTATCAAGCAAACTCTTGGTGTTCAGGTGATATTTAAAGACGACTTCTTCCAGGGCCGCGTGAACGCGAAGATAAGACCTGATATAAATCACCAGTGACGATCCCAGGGCCAGAAGTGAGAAAATAAAAATAAATAATGGGTGGTAAAACCAACGGGATTTAATCATACTAGGAATGTATTAAACTCAAAGCCAGACCCAATTGTAAAGGAACGATATGGAAAACAATGTCAAAATCAATCGTCTAGTCGATCACACTTTGCTCAAGCCCGAAGCCACCCGCGATCAGGTGAAAAAGCTCTGCGAAGAAGCCGTGACGTACGATTTCTTTTCGGTGTGTTTAAACCCGTTTTACGTCCCGTACGCAGCAAAGTTGCTTTACGGTACTAATGTTCAGGTCTGTACAGTTATCGGCTTTCCTTTGGGCGCTAATGCCACTGAAACGAAAGTTTTTGAAACGAAGAAGGCCATTGCCGACGGCGCGACTGAAATTGATATGGTTATCAATATCGGTGCTTTAAAAAACCGTGAATACGATATTGTCGAAAGCGATATCAAGGCCGTGGTGGACGCTGCAGGAAAGCATCTCGTCAAGGTTATCTTTGAAACTTGCCTTTTAAGTGACGAAGAAAAAATAAAGGCCTGCGAGCTTTCAGCGAAGGCTGGTGCAAAATTCGTCAAGACCTCAACTGGTTTTTCAACCGGTGGAGCAACGATAGCAGACGTGAAGTTGATGAAAGCAAATATCCCTGCTCACATGGAAGTTAAAGCAAGCGGTGGAGTAAGAAATCTCGCGGCCGCTATAGACTTCATGGAATCAGGTGCCACTAGACTTGGAACAAGTTCTGGCGTCGCCATTATGAATGGCCTTGAATCTGAAGGTAAATATTAAGAATGGCCGATTCGAGAGTTTTGATTTTTAAAAGTCCGACGGAAGATTTCCTGAAAATATTTCTTCCGACTTTTGTTGTCTTTGCTCTTTTTATGTTTCCCGAAATTTATACCTCTTCGCTGGTCGCCATGCTCACGATGTACTTCTTTGATGGCGGCCATGTCTACTCGACGATGCTCGAGCAATACTTTGATCCGATCGAGAGAAAAAAACCTTACGTTTGGCAGCTGACTCTCCTCGCCTTTGCCATGAATCTGGTTGTCGCTCTTTTATACGAATCATATTTCTTCACTTATATTTTCTACTTCACCGTCTTTCACAATATGAGACAAGGTCTTGGCGTGACTTTTCTTTACCGCCGTGGCGAAAAAGAAATGGCGGGTTTTGTGAAGTACAGTTATTACTTTTTGACTTTGACGCCTTTTCTTCTCTTTCATTTGAAAACGCGTCCGTCCAATCAGATGGGAGAAGCGATTATCAAGCCGTTGAACCTCGGACAAAGTCAGCATCTTGCAGCTCTTCTTCCTTATTACAACTACGGTCTTGGTCTGTTCATTCTTGGTGTGCTTTTTATCTATGGTACCTTGCTTTTGAAAAAGCAAACCAAAGGTCTTCTGGCGATGGGTTTCTTTGCTCTCGTGTACGTGTTTGCTTTCATTCTTTCCCAGAATGAATTTCAAAGCTATATGGTGTTGATCGTTTCTCATGCCATTCCCTATTTCTGGTTGATGGAAAAACGCCTGGTCACTTCGCACTCATCAGGTTCCATGAAAAAATTCGCCGTTGTTTTTTTATTTTTGATTTTCATGATCGGTGGTTTGATTGATTACAATCATCAGGACATTCTGGATCTTTTTGATAGCGTGAATTTACTTATGCTTTCACTGCTGTACGTACCGCTCATCTCCCATTTTCTTTTTGATGGGGTTATCTGGACCCGAGACAATGAGCGGTTTCAGATTTTTCTTAAGAGTTAAAAACTGGCCCACTTGAGTGGGGCTGCAAATAAACTGGATTTTGTTTTTCTCTATCAAATTTTAACTTTAAGGTTAATGGATTAATTTTACTTTATTTCTCTTTCTTACTTTTCGCGATTGATTCCGCAGTACTTCATTAAAATAATTTATAAAAATATCAATGTGGTCTTGGAGATGATTTTCCTTCTTCGTCGTGTTCCACGACCTTCGAAAAAGACGATTGATATTGGCTCGAAACATGGCAAGAATTTGGTTAATAGCAAAAAGCGGGTCAAATCTTTTTGACTTCAGTTCACCAAAACCAGCGACTGCTGCGCGCTCTCCCTTAAATTTCAAATGAGTTGATTTTGGATAATGCTTTTGAATGAGTTCCGGGTACCTTTTATGCTCGTCAGTCTTAAATTCGGCATTCGGAGCAATGACAGGCCTGAGATTTTCAAGAAGTAAATCGAGATTTTTTGTGTGTTTATTCTTCCTCCTACCGTACTTTCTCCTCGAAATTTCCGCAATTTTTCCAAACGCCGGAATTTCTGAAACCACCGCACCTAAAATCAAGCGCTCCTTTGGGGCGATTACAACACTTACTGAAACTGGTTTCAATTTTGTGTGAACACTTGTTATAAGATCATCGAATTGTACCTGAATGGCTTTTTCCTCTTTCAAAATTTTCTGACGTTCCCGCTCTGAATATCTTGCCTTTTTTGCAAGATATTCAATTTTTCGCTGAATCGTTTTGGGATGAAGCCCAAGGTTTAAGCTTAGGCGATTCATTGATTTTCCACCGGCATAATCTTCTTTGATCCGCTGATTAAATCTTCGCTTTTTTTGACGGTATTCAAACTTGTGAGTTGAAGAAGAATATTTTTTCCCACAAATCTTACATTTGTAGCGCTGTACGAAGCGTGAGTCGTCAGCTCGAAAATAATGTCCGTCTTTTTTCTGAAAAACATTTTGAAGATAAATTTTGCATTCTTGATTTGGGCAGCCTGTGTTCATGAGAGGCTTTTAAGCAAATAAAAGAGCAAAAAAGAAAACGCTATCAATTGAAATTACAAGAAAAGAAAAATTCCTCTATCAATTTTTGAATTAATATCTAACAAATTAAAACCCCACGGAAGTGGGGTAGTTTTTAAGAGTTAAAAATTTTCAAAGAAATTGTTCGGAAGTCCCCCGTCGCGCTGAAGGACATCAAAAGATTTTGGAGCGAGACCTTTAAATTGCAGAACTCCATCAATTCGTTCAGCAAGAGGCTGCATGAGGACTGTCGGGCCTTCCATGCCACACACTTCGATAATTTCCTGAATGACTCTATTGCCTTCGTTGTCGCGGCCTAATTGGACGATGAAGTTGATCGCTGAGGCCATCTGCTTTCTGACGACGACCAACGGGATTTCAAAACCTGCCAGAAGAAACAGCGTCTCCATTCTTGAAAGACATTCTCCTCCGGAATTCGCGTGAACTGAGGTCATGCTTCCTTCGTGACCTGTATTCATTGCCTGAAGCAAATCAAAAAGCTCTGCGCCTCTTGTTTCACCGATGATGATGCGGTCAGGTCTCATACGAAGCGTGTTCTTCACAAGGTCGCGCGTAGAGAGATGACTTTTAGACAGCAGCGCCTTTGCTCCCGATTCAAGTCTGACGACGTTTGGTAAATTAATTGAAAGCTCGAGCGTATCTTCAATGGTGATGACTCGATCAGTTTTTGGAATTTCATTGATGAGAAGATTGAGAAATGTTGTTTTACCAACACCTGTTCCCCCTGAAACGACAATATTCAAACGTCCCTTGATCATGGCACGCAGAAGTTCAACCCATTTTGGTCCAAGGCCGAATACGACAGGATTTTGATCAAAGCTTGAAATGAATTTCAAATATTTTCTGATGGAAATCGCTGGGCTCCCCTGAACAAAAGGTTCATTGATGATATTGATACGTGAGCCGTCAGGAAGATTTCCATCGAGAATCGGATTGTCTTTATCGCAGACTTTTTGATTCATGTTAGCGACTTCTGTGATGAAGGCATGAATGTCATTGGCGGGAAGATTGGCATTGAGTTGAATAAACTGTCCACCTCTTTCCACAAAAACATGTTTCGGTCCATTGATCAGAATTTCGGTAATGCCGCTTTTTTTGTTGAGGTCGTTGATGAGGTTCCAGATCGCGTTGTTTTGCATTCGTTCCTGCCTAGGCCTGTGAAGTTACATCCATCGTAAATATTTCAGTGTCGTTTATAGAAGCACCGTAAGTAAGAAAATTCTGCATCATCTGCTGCTGCTCGCTTGGAGACAAGAGAGCAAACATCGATTCATATCTCGAACCGCCTGAAAGAAGAGTATTCATTCGCTCAGTACCGAGAAAATGATCATACTGAATCAGCTCCAGCATCAACCAATCGATGCGTGCCGATTTGGCCTTGGAGAATTTCATAAACTCAATGTGTTCATCACGAATGATAAGAGGATTTGTGTTCATTGAATCACTTCCCTTTTTCACCTGTATCAAACTCATCTTGGCATAAAATCCAAGAAGAAACGCACGGGAAAATCCGGGTGGTGTAAAATGGCGCAGTTTATTTTCAATGTTCACAATATCGGTCACGAGATTTAAATTGGCGGTGTCAGGAAATTTTCCGGTCATGGCGTATTCAATATAAACCGAAGCGAGTCTGTTTCTGATCCCCGCCCATCCAGCTATCGAAAGAATTTTTCCCAAAAAGCCATCGGGATCAATATCGCGGAAAACTTTCTTCACCAGCGCATTGAGTTCGCTGTTTTCATTGATGTACATTTCCAGGTTGGTATTGGTCCCGGTGGAATTCTGAATATTGCTTACCAGTAACCTAGTAAATTGTTCAGGCAGTGAAACGTACGGAAGATTGAACATGTTTTCCTTTTTGGTGTAAGTCCTGCTTATAGTTTATACTGAATTTATGAAAATTCCTATTTTTGAAGAAATTCTCCTCTCCGATCTGACAGTGGAAAAACTGAAGATTATCATCTCTGATTCAAGGATTGGAAAAGTTCCTTGTTACATCAATCTGACGGAATTAAAAAAGGACGAAGCTGAAGCGCTTGTGCTTAATCTCGAGCAAATTACTCTCGAACACAACCTTCACCCGCTCTTTCCTTACCCGCTGTATATCGTTTCACCGGTGGCCTTAAAAACCATTTTCCCTACAGTGAGAACGTTTAAGGATCTGCCTGAACACTACTTCAAAAAAGTAAAGCGCCCGAGCAATAAAGAGCTGCAACTGCTTAATAAGCTCTCGCTCAAAGTCGATAAGATCAAAAATCTTGAGCTGTATAAAATCATGGGCGATTTTAAAACGACGTCGCAGTCACAGCGCTCGCTGTATAATGCCAGCAAAGAGCTCTATTTCTACGAAACGTTAAATGCTAAACTGCTGGAAAAGAAAAAATGAGTAAAAAAGTTGGGAATATCAATCTCACCAAAGAAGTAGTCGACAACCTGAAAGGTTTTGAAGATGTCTTTGAAGATTACGTTGGCTCCGAAGAATTCAAAGATCGCGAGCGCCGCTCAAGTGAAAACCAGAAAGTCGGCGAACAGTATGAACTTCAGCATTTTCTGGAACAGGAAAATGCGCGTCTCTCCGGCCTGGAAAGTTTTTTAACGAAAAAAATCCCGCTGAAGTTAAATTTTTCTCAAACAGATAAATTGATCAAAGTTCAAAATGATCGCAAAAAAGTTTTGTCCGAAAAACTCATTCCGGAAGTCAAACGCCTCGACTCTCCTTTGCAGAAGAATCTCGCGTCGTTTTTTAATTCGCATTTTTCCTAAAAATAAGTTTGGTTCCTGTAATTAATTAACATCCACCCCGATGAGCTTCACTAAGCTGCAAGTGACCATCCTTGTCATATAATTTCTCAACTTTAATTGTCATTTCTTTAAGTTGTTCAGGAGTAACTTTAACTTCACTGCCTTCGCAATTAAAATCAGCATCGTTTTCCTTTCTAAAAGAAACCTCATCTCCTTGGAATTTTGTAAAAACAATTGTTCCGTAAGAATCCGATTCATACGAAGTTGTATATATTGTGGCTGGAACAATATTGGAATTTGGCCCCATATCCTTTACTGGATTAATCCAAACAGCCGTAGCGAATGGACGTTTAGGCAATTGTATCCAATCCCCTTTTTTATCAGCGACTGTAAAAACAAAAGACTGTCCATAATCGTGATACTCGCCGCCATCATCGGATTCAAACGCTGACTCAATATTCTTTTCATTAATATAGTAAGATTTGTAACCTTTGGAGGGAGTAACAGTTAGCTTGATTTTTCCCAATTTTTTAGATTTCTCTTCAGGAGATTCATAAAGCGTATAGATGAAATCTCTACTTTTCATTTTTTCAGATTTACATTTTTCGTATAAATCCTTTTCTTTCATGGGACAAAGTTGAGGAAGTGAATTTCCAAGCTCAATGATTTCATATGCCTCTTTAGAAATTAAAGAGATTGTCTGA
Organism: Bacteriovoracaceae bacterium UBA6261; assembly: GCA_002440825.1. Lineage (GTDB taxonomy): Bacteria > Bdellovibrionota > Bacteriovoracia > Bacteriovoracales > Bacteriovoracaceae > Bacteriovorax. The sequence continues at coordinate 43,108 of DJVH01000001.1, forward strand.
GGTGGATTCAAATAAGCAAATGAAGTTTTCGCATAAAAGATAAAAAGCGCGAGATAATTCCATTTCACAATTGGCCTCCACTAAAAGATGTTTAATTTATTATAACTAAATTTTTATAGTGTGGAGGACAAGAAACTATCAAGTCTAGTGGCACCTTTTAGACTTTGCAGAAGAATCTCGCGTCGTTTTTTAATTCGCATTTTTCCTAGTGCTTGGTAATGGCGAGAATGATCGGGCCTCCGACGTGCTCGAAGTCTGCATCTTCCATTGTATCGATTTCGTAGCCTTCCAGGTGCGCCTTTAAAAGGTCTTGCAGATAGTTGTTGAAATCGAAAACATTTGAGAGTCCGAAAGTTTCGGCAAAATTCTGAATCTTTTTAAAAAGCTCCGGAGTCAGGACAAATTTTCCTTCTGAAGTAATGGTTTTAGAAGTAAAGCTTCTAAACTCATCAATCGTAAGCCCCAGTTTGTTCACGTTCTTCTCGTCAAAACTTCCCAGAAAGAAATTGGCAAAACTTGAAAGAAGAAGCGCCTCGAAATCAATCGATTCGACTGTGTAATTGAGGTAATAACTGTCTTGCAACCGCCCTTCGTTTTTCAGTGTAGCGAAGGTCTCAAAAAACTTGCGGGCAAACGGAAGAAGCTCTCTCAAAGTTCTACTTTTGTAAGTCCAGAGTTCATACTCTTCCATTTCAATAATGGCCTGAGCGGAATCCTTTCCTTTTTGAGAAAACTTCACCGGCTCATCAAACGTATTGTCGAGGAAGTCCAGCCAGTAGTCGCCTAAAAATTTTTCATTTTCTGATTCAAACTGATTTAGCTGCAAAGCTTTTTTCAGATCTTTCAGATTGAATTTAATGAGTGAGTTTCCGATCTTATAGAGATCTGTAAAATCAAAAAGAGTAAAAATGCCTTCTTCCGGAACATTGGGAAGAAATTCAGTTCTGATTTTTTCTGACTTCACATAATTAAAACCAAGAAGCACCAGATTCTTTGTCTGCGCTCCGGTTCTGGTCATGGCCACAGAGCCTTTTTTCAAAGCATTTTTTGATTCAAGTCGGGCATTGATCAAACGGACAAAATTAAACTGAAGATAATCCGCTCGTTTTGTATCGGAAATTTTTAACAGCTCATCAATGACTTTTTTGAAATGATCTTTGAAGGCCACTAATGAGGAATTGTGCAGGTTTTGATTTTTAGAAATATCATCGAGCATTCCTGTCGCTGCACGCTTCTTTTTGATGAACTGATGAAGAAAATCAATATTGATGAAAGGATTTTCAACTTCAAGCGCATCCATATAATCTACAAAACCGTAATCGCGCATGCGCTCTTTGCGGATTTGATATTCTTCTTCCTGCAAAGTCAGGAATGAATCTGAGACGAGTTTAAATAAGAAAGTATAAGCGTTTTCAACACCCAACTCATAGTAAAGCTGACGGACAAGTGATCTGACTTCATCAACATATTCAAACTGATCGTCGAATTCAAACAACAGCATATTGTCGTCAGTCAGAAAGTAATTGTCGTGATCGGGGTAATTGGGATCTTCCGCATCGAAAGTCCAGATATTGAATTTGCTTTTGAGATACAGAAGGAACTGCTCGCTGGTGACGAAATCGCGCTTCACTTCATCCGAATCGGTCATTGAATAGGCCTTGATCCAGTAAGTGAAATGCTCGACATCGATTTCATCTTTTTGCCAGAGATCGATATCCAGAAATACTTCTCTTTGTTCTTTGGAAAATTTAGGAAGATACTCCGCAACCTTATCAAAAGGAAGCTTTCTGAGCGCAAGATAAGTCGGCTGCACAGGCAGCGCGCTTAAGTCTCCCGACTCTTCTACGTATTTTTCAATTTGATCCAGATGCGTGTAGGCATCCGATTCGCGCATGAGTATCGTCAAAGGATCCATACCCTTTGACTTATCTTTAGGATCGATTGCCATTAAAACTCCCGCTTAAATTAGCGTTGGTTCGGGCGCTTCCATGGTCCGATAAAAAGAGCGATAAGCACGATAAAAAACACTACAATGTGAACAGCTTCAATGTGCCAGTGGCTCATTTCAACAAGCATTTTCTTAGGATAGTGCAATTCCGCTTTCGCTGGAATGAATGATGTAGGATAAACCTTCACCCCATTGATGATTTGTGGTTCAGGTTGTTTTGGATTCCAAGTTCCCCCGTGCTCGTTTGAAACGGCCGGTGCTTCTTTTGTGGCAGGAGCTTCTACACTTGTTCCAGATGCCGTAGCACCATGAACGTTTTCGTTTGCCGGTGCTGTTGGAACAGCAGGAGCAGCGTTAGTAGATGGGTTCTGAGCAGCAACAGGAGTTGTTGTCGTTTCGTTTGCCATGGATAATCCTTTCAAAATTAACAGTTAAGATTCTTCGATAATAAAAGAAGCTAAGCTAAAAACCAAGCAAAAATCATACTCAAGTCCAGGGTCTCTACTTCAGCACTTTTTTCAAGCGCTCAAGTTCTTTCTTTTCCTCGGAAGGAATATCCGTGCCTTTTGAGCCGCTAAACCCAAAAGTGATATTGTCCTCGTACTCCTGATAACATTTTTTGGCCCAAGCACTCTTCGGGTAAAGGGTAATACAATCTTTTAAATAAAGATCGCTTAGCGAGAAGAAATAGGACGTGGACAATCGTCTTTCGGCAATAGAGAGCCAATAAAGAATTTCTGGCGTCATTTTACCTCTCGGATGATCCGTCAGATATTTGGACAGAACTCCGGCAGAGATTAAAAGCGTCACATCTTTTTGACCAGTGGCCAGCAAATCGCGTTTGGCCTCCAGCGGGACCAGGTACTTGTCGACAAAACTTGTGACTGATTTCACTTTGCGAGGATCAAACTTCTTCCATTCACCAAGATTCTTCAGCCAGTCCTCCATCGTCCCTTTCAAAGCTTTTGGCATGTTTTTGTGGTCGACGTATTTTTTTAAAACGGCCTCGGCCTTATCCGGATTAAACGTTATCTTGGTATAAATGGAAAGAATCCTGCGAAGGCTTGCTGAAAGCTCATGCTCAGGCATCATATGGGCATCTGCTTTTTCCAGAGCTGATTTAATGGTCAGTTCAAAATAAAAATCTGCTTCGCTGAAGCGGCGAACGAGATAAAGATAATTGGCATAAGCAAAATCAGATTCAAACTTTCCGCGCTTTTCTTTATTGAGAGCGTCTCCGAAAGCATTTTGAGAAATCGATTCCGGCAAGGCCGAATGGCAGGAAACGCAAAGAGCAGTCACTGCTTTCAGACGGCTTTGAGCGAAAACAAAATTTTGCGATTTGATAGAATTGATTGTTTCGTCGAGATGGGTATTAATCGTTTCCAGACTTGGCCGAAAGCCAGGCTTCTGAAAAAACTCGACGTGTTTTGCTCCCTGAAACGCATGGCTGATCTCGGTCAGATTTTTGATCAACTCTTTTTGATTTGCAGTTTCTTTAAAGAGATCAGCGGCATTTTTATCGGCATAAACATAGGGAATAATTTTTACGAATGAATCGTAGACATTGTTCATGACTGTTTTAGCGACAACAATTTCTTCAGGCTTTGGGGCAGGACCTGGAAGCTGCGCTGTCGCGAGGGATGAAGACACAACGGCCAGCGAAATAACGAACCACGACTTTAAGTGCATTGATTATTCCTCGTCTTCTTCTTTGTAATCGATCAGCTTCTGAAGATACTTGATTCTCTCTTTGATTTTAGGAGGAAAATCTTTTTCTTTTGAGAGGTAGTTGATTTCCAGATCGTCCATATAAGACTCATAGCAATCTTTGGCGACAGGGTCTTTTGGATATTTCTCCATACACGCCAGAAGATAATAATCACCAAGAGAGAAAAAGAGATCATCATTTAAACGCTTATCCAGAGTGGCAAGCCAGTAAAGGATTTTGGCCCCTAGCTTCGTATCAGGATGGGCGTTGTAGTAATCGAGAAGAATGGACGAAAGATTCAAATCATAAACTTCGCTTGAGTTAGTCGCAGAAAATATCGGACCTTCTTCATCGTCAGCAATGAAAGTTTTCATGAATTTCTCCATGTCTTCCTCCTTCACTGTCTGAGCATCAAAATTTTCCCACAAGCTTTTGCCTGACAGAACTTTCACCCAGTCAGAAACTTCCTGAGTGACGGTAGGGTTCAGGTTGCCTTGTTTCAAGTAACTTTCAAAACGTTCTTTCGCCAGCGGAAAACTCTTTTTTACTTTAACAAAATAGATCAACTGGCGCTCAAGCGCGCGTAGAATATTTTCATCATCGTCCGTTTTTTTGGAGGCCTTGATAAATTTGTCATACAAGGTGATGGCCGTTTCGAAATCACGTGTTACATACAAAAGTTCTGCGCGTTCGAAATCATTGATCTTCATTTTGCTGATGTCTTTATCCGCAAAAAGTTTGAACTCCTGTCTTTGCGTTCCGGGAGATTGAGTGTGGCATGAAACACAGAGGTTTAAAGCTGCGTTGAACTTAGCACGCGCCAGAGGTTTTTTGTCATTCTTAAAAAGGGCCGTTGTCTGCTCAAGCTGTTCTGTCATCACGGCTTGATTGATAGATAATCCCTGTGTTTCCATCAAGGGGTGAGTTTTCACATTTTTAAAAAGCGCAGTGAGCTCTTCAAGGTTTTTTTGGATCACCGCTTTGTTTTTTTCCTTCACAAATTCCTGTTCGGAAGCAATATAGAGACCCAGGTCGCGGATGTGACGGGAAATATTGCTCATCTCTTTTCTCACCGGCAATTCAGATGCGCGATCGTGAGTCATTTTTTTCGCGTGAGATTTTTTCTTCATTTTTGCGGTACTGGCCGCAGAGACATTCAATGAAGTGAGAATAAGTGCTGACAGTAAAAAAACCTTGGTGTTCATAACTCTTTCCTATGAATTGAAACTAATCTTTACAATTAAAAATCTTTTGCTGTGAATGTTCAACAAGAATCAAGGCCGATCATTTGACTCGGTTTACTCTATACAAATGAAACGGTGATAAAGCTCATCTTGATTGGCCCGGGCCTCATCGATCAATAAAAAAGAACTTTGCGCGAGATGATCAAAGAAGGCTTCTTTGGTGAAACTTTGCAAAAACTTTTCACTCAATGGTTTGTAACTGATGTGCCAGGGCTCAGGCGCTATGCCTCCGCGATCCACAGCATAGGGTCTGAAGAAACCGAAATCTTCCATGCGTTCTTCCAGCCAGAGAGCGGCGTTATGAAAATAACCGCCTTGTTCATATTCGGCGGGTATGAGCTGAACTTTGTAATCCGCAGGTTTTGCGGCCAGGTCATAGATATCAAAATCCGTTCCCCAGTGATGGCGTGACCCACCTGGAATGGCCGACCAGCGCATGATTAAAAATAAAAGTTCTTCGGGGGTCACCGTTTTAATATCGATGGGGTTTGAATCAGAATCCAGCACAGGCCTTTGCCCCATCACTTTTTCATTCCAGATTTTTTGTTGCAATTCAAATGAGCGGAATGAACTGGTTAAGGCCAAGACAATGCCCTCGGCCCTCGCCGCTTCAAACATCTTTGTCATGTCTGCCTGCATATCCCGGTGAACAAGAAAATGCTCCATGAAAGGCACGAGTTGATCAGTTGTTTTGCCGGTTAAAAAATCCAATGTGATTGTCATATTTAATATTGATCCGTTCTCAACATGACAAGTGTGCATCCAACTTCCACAATGATGCCTTTGTCCTGATACTTTTTAATCAACCTGGAATCTTCCGTTCCCGGATTAAAAATAATTCTTTTGAATTTTAGCTTATCCAAAACGGGTTCAAATTTTTCATGAACTGTCGGATTCACGTATAAAGTCACAGTGTCAAACTCAGCGTCTAGTTTGGCAGGATCATCGTTGCGCGGATTAAAGGCCACCGGCCTGTGATCAAATTGTTTGAGAAGATGAAAGGCCATGTTGGAATAACGATCGGCGCTGTCAGAATAACCGAAAACGAGAACTTTTTCATTGTGATGCGTATTCATAAAAAGACTCCCCTTTTAACTGCTGCAGCTGACGCATAAATTTTTATATTGAATCGGTGCAGGCATCGCCCAATCACTAATATCCTCGTGTTCCTCAAAAGGACTGGAGAGAATATCAAACAGTCTGGCCAGCAGACCGGGATCCGTTTCATAGTGGTCAATGGCCTGTTGGGCCAGCCAGTTTCTTAAAACAAACTTCGGATTGATCGCCAGCATGTTCGCTCTTCGCTCCTCTGCCGAACTTGTCTCTTTAGACAGACGTTCATCATATTGAAGCATGAAGTTTTGCAGCTCATCGCTCATTTCAAACGGAAGCAGCTTTGACGTTTGATAATGTGAAAGCGCTCTGAAAAATTGCGTGTAATCAAGGCGGGTAAGCGAAAGCATTTTTAAAACTTCGCGCATAAGCTCTTCATCGCTTTCAAGAGTCTGAAGAAGACCCATTTTTTCACGAAGGAGTCTGCGGTATTCAAAGTGAAAAAGCTGTGGATATGAGTCGAGTGTCCGCTTTAAGTCTTCCTCTTTGATGAAACCCGAAAGGGCCCTGCCGAGCGCTTCGAGATTCCACATCCCGATCGAAGGCTGATTGCCGTAGCTGTAACGGCCTTCGTGATCGGAGTGATTGCAGATGAAATCGAGATCAAAGTCATCGATAAAACCATAGGGGCCGTAATCAATAGTGAGCCCAAGAATAGACATATTGTCGGTATTCAAAACACCATGACAAAAACCTACGGCCTGCCACCGGGCAAAGAGCATGGCCGTTCTTTTCACCACTTCCTGATAAAAGAGCAGAATCTGATTTTGATGTCCGGAAAATTGGCTGAAATAGGTGTCGATCACAAAATGAAGGAGCTTTGAAAGCTCTGCCTTTTGACCTGTATGTGCATAGTATTCAAAATGGCCGAAGCGAATGAAACTTTCCGCAACTCTCATGACTATCGCGGATTTCTCTATGGTCTCGCGATACACATCGTCCTGTCCGTGGATAATGGCCAGGGCCTCGGTGGTGGGAATTCCCAAAGCTTTTAAATGGGCGCTGGCGAGATATTCTCTGATGCTCGAGCGGACAACGGCACGCCCATCACCCATTCGTGAAAAGGGTGTGAGACCTGCTCCTTTTAACTGGAGCTCAAAATGACTTCCGTAGGATGTTTCCAATTCAGCAAGCATGATTGCCCGTCCATCGCCGAGTCTCGGAACATAAACACCGAATTGATGACCGGAATAATAAGAAGAGCCGAAAAACAAACCATCAAATTCAAGATCTCCGTTTATGAAGCGGACAAAAGAAGCCTTTTCCATCTCATAGGGATCGATTTCCAGACGATTCAATAAATCAGTATTGGTGTGCAGAAGCACGGGATGAACAATCGGCGAGCTTTTAACTTTTACAAAAAGATGCGGACAACTTTTATATAAACGGTTGGTGAAATTAATATCTGCGAGTTTTAAAAGATGTTTTGTTGTCATTGGCCAAAAAAAGGTCCGCGTGTTTTTTTACTTCTTCATCCAGCTCAGATAAATCATTTAAGCTTTGAAGTTTTTTGTAGTGAGCGCGCTCCTCTTCATTTTTAGCAAACATCACCATTTCGGGTAAAGCTTTTTTAAGCTCTTCTCTGGTCATTCTTTTCTTGTTGTACTCAACACAAATAAGACACATATTTTTCCCCTCAAAAAAGTCCCTGGCAAAAACAGTGGGCACTTTTTGGTGTTTTCGATACAAACATTTTAACACGAGTTTTTCTAAAAAAAAGTCTCGCAAGTCATGAATTTAGATAGCATTCTTGTCGGATATTTTCCCAAAAAGCTTTAGCCCCTGTGAATCGATTTTGTAATCGCTATAATCAAGCAAGACCCAATGAACAGTAATTATCTATATATAGTTCGCATAGATATTACCAAAGATCTTTTTACTTCTGATTTTGTGGTTGCCCGTTGGTAGAAGCTGCACGTTTGTTCACAACCAAGATCGGAAATATCGATAAAGCATTAAGTTTGCTTTTTCGTAGATGGGGATTTCCATGTTATTGACTCTCGGAAAAAGTAAGCAATCACTATTGCTCGCTTTAGTTTTGCTTGCGTTCTCTGCCTGTAAGCAAAGCGAATTCTATGACAAGGCAGCTCTACTCGATCCAAGTGTAAAAACTGGATCAAACCCTGGTACAGACATTGGCAGTCTGCCACCTGCAACGGATGCAACAGGGGGAACTGTTACTGATCCTACTGCTACTGATGGTGGTTCAAATGGCGGAACAACAACGACACCTCCACCTGTTGTTGTCGTCACACCTCCTCCTGTGGTTACTGATCCGGTTGTCACAGATCCTGTGATCAACCCTCCTGTTGTGACAAATCCTCCAGTTGTCACAGACCCTGTTGTCACAGATCCGGTTGTTAATCCTCCGGTCATTGTGACTGCTCCGAAAGTCGATTGCGTCGGCTCATGGGGTTCTTGCTCAGTAGCTTGCGGAGGCGGAAGTCAGGTTTACAACATTTCTATTCCAGCAAGTGGTGGCGGTTATCAATGTTCAGCTCTTCAAGGAGCAAGCCAGCCATGTAATCTTCAGGCCTGCATAAATCTGGTTGATCGTTCTGAAGTCTTTACCCAAGATTCTACAAGAGACGGTGATGTCGACATTCTTTGGGTTATTGATGACTCTGGATCAATGGCGGATAACCAGGACAACCTGGCAAAGAACTTCAATTCATTTATTGATCAGTTCCTCGCAAAGAAAATCGATTTCAAAATGGCCATCACAACAACAGACGGGACATCTACCAGAAATGGTAAAATGGTTGGAGACAGCGGAAAGCTGACTCACGCTTCTGCCATTGGTAACCGCACTGCTTTTACAAACAACTTCACGAAGTGGGTAAAAGTTGGAACAAGCGGTTCTGGTATTGAACAAGGCTTGAAGTGTGCTTCTTCTTTCATGGACCGTTACGCTTCAAGTTTCTTACGTCAGGATGCTTTCCTTGCTGTCGTATTTGTTTCTGACGAAGAAGACCAGTCTGATAAAAAAGTCGCAGAATACCTGGCAAAACTTCAGTCCGTAAAAAAGAATGCCGGTATGGTTAAGGCCTACTCTATCGTGACAACAAAAGTCCCTGCCAATGCTCAATGGGAATCTGTGGGTAATCGTTATATGTCAGTTTCTAAATCAACAGGTGGTACTGTTGCTGACATCAACGGTGACTTTGCTTCATCTCTTCAAAACATGGGCGGCAGTATCGTTAACCTGATGGATCGCTTTGCTCTTGCACAGTCTCCATACCAGGACAAAATCCAGGTTTTCGTCAACAACGTTGAAAAAACCAATGGATTTACTTTTGATGTTGCGACTCACTCTCTGAAATTCAACGCTGACTCTGTTCCAGCTGAAGGTGCAAAAATTGAAGTTCGCTATAAAGTTCAAGCGACTGTATTAGGAGCTATTTAATGAAGTTGAATCTGAAAAATCTTTCCATAAAACTTTTAATGTTATCGACCATGACTCTGGGGGCACCCAGAGTTATGGCCGCTGAAAAAGACCTCTATGACTTTTTATGGTTGGATCCGGACAAGAAAGTTTACGTTCTTCAGAATAAAGTTCACAAAAAAGAGCACACGGTCTACGCCAACCTTGGTGTGGGCCTTGGGCTCTCTTCAAACTTCGTGGACACATCGCTGATGCATGGAAACGCCGGATTTTACCTGACTGAAGAATGGGCCGTTGAGGCCCTTTATACAAGCTATAGCAACAAAGACAATGAGGCCCTTGAAAACTTAGTCAGACTGAGAGGGGCCATGCCTTTCATCAGAAAAACCAAAAGCAATTACGGCGTTCTTGCTAAGTGGTCTCCTTTCTACGGTAAGGTGAACACGTTCAACAAAATTTTCTACTTTGACTGGTCATTCGGTTTAGGCTTGGGAAAATTAAACACTGAAAGTAATGCTGCAACAGTTGCCAATACTGTGACTGCCGACCGCTTCAGCAATGAATCTTACACATCCGTCATCGGTAAAACAGAACTTTCAGTTCACGCCAGTAAAAATGTTCACATCAATCTCGGTCTGATCATGAATAACTATAAAGCACCCGGCCCGGTCATCAATGGCGTTCAAAAAGACAAAATCAGAAACAATCTTGATTCTGTTCTTACTATCGGATTCTCATTTTAATCATTTGGTTGAGGTTGTATGAAGTACTTATTGATGACATGTTTAATGGCGATGCTGGCGGGAATGAGTCCCGATGCCCACGCGTCTGCTAAAGCGGCTTTTGAGATTTATAAAAAAGATAAAACTCATTTGAAAAATAAAAAAATTGCCCACGAACTAATCGACGGCCAGTTTTACTTTTCTGCCATTCCGTACATTAACCAGTACCTGGAAGAAAACAATGATATCGATGCTGAACTTGAAGCTGACATTGAGACTCTCGTTGTAAAAACCGGTACAATGGCAGTATTGAACCTCGATGAAAAGAGGCTGGAAAGTTTCAACATTCCTTCAATCTCTTTAATTCTGGGAAAAAGACTTTTCGATAAAGAACAATATGAAAAGGCCTATACTGTTCTTTCTAAAATCCCGGACACTCACAAATTTGGAATTGAAGCAAACTTGATTAAAGGAACGATCAAAAACCTTCAACGCAAAAATGTCGAGGCCATGAATTTCTACGAGCAATGTGCAAAAAAAGCTGAACAGCAGGAAAGCTCATTCTCTAAAGAAATCAATAAACGATACTACACTTACCTGAAAGAAACGTGCATCATCAGAACGGCACGTGTAAAAATCGAAGAGCACAAATATGAAGAAGCTCTTGATACCTATGAACAGATCGACAAACGCTCTTACAAATGGCCTTACATTCTTATGGACAAGGCCTGGGCCCATTACTACCTGAAAGATTACAACAGATCACTTGGTCTGACTGTTACTTACAAAGCTCCCCTTCTTGAAAGCTATTTCTTTCCTGAAGCAGAAGTTTTAATGGCGCTCTCATACTACAACCTTTGTCTGTGGGATGATGCTCTTAAAGTTGTAGATCACTTCTACGAATTTTATCAGCCAAAAGCAGATGCTTTAAAAGATATCCTCGGACAAAATAAAAAATCAGATACCTATTTTCTGGATCTTTATTATGCAGATCCAAAGACAAGAGAAAATTTAAATCCATTCATTCGCAACCTCATCACTCAGACGAGAAAGCAGGTAAAGTTCAACCTCGACCTCGCAAGCCTTAAAGCTGCCAAAGAAGAACTCGCCCTTTTAAAACGTCTCAAAAATAAAAATGATTTTACTGCTCAACTAGAAGGCAACCTTGATTCGACAATTTCGTTTATAAGTGCAAAGATCAACTACTATATCAAAAAAGAGATCTTCACTTTCATCAACGAAATTCATAAGCATAGCTACTCAATGTTTAACCTTAAGCTTGAGCTTCTCTCTAAGAAAAGAGATGAATTGTACAATGCTAAGTCTAATGCACAATCTGACCGAAACAGAGGTTCAGAGCAGAACGTAACCCGTAAGAAAAATCAGATGTTTTTTGATTTCAACGGTTCTTTCTGGGCGGATGAGCTTGGTGACTATTCATTTGGTTTGAATTCTCAATGTAAAGACCAGGAAAGTAAATAGGAATAAATGCCATGAAAATAATCATCCTAATAATTGCTCTGATTACTATGAATGCTTTTGCTGCTGAGGAAACTGCGGGCAAAACAAAAGTTTATAAATATAAAGAATACGAAGTCATCGATCTGGGAAGCATGGAAATCAAAGGACAGATTATCGCTCCCGGGGATTTGACGGTGAATGAGCGCGAAAGAAAAGTCTTTAAACGCTCATTACTTGAAAAAAATAATTTTGATTTTGAAAACAAGCGAGAAATAGAAAATTTAAGGTAGGACTCTTATGATCAAGACGCTCATTCTCACTAGCTGCTTAGCACTTACAACTCAAATTCATGCTGAAGAAAAAGATCCTGCGGCCATTCAGAAAGAAAACCAGGAGAGATGGAGCAAATTGATGAATCTCATCAACCGTGAGATTCAGACCATTAAAAATAATAAATATTCCGGGGCTGAACTTAAGCACCGTCTCTTTGAACTTTATTCTGAAAAAATTAAACTTATCCGTGAAAAAGAAACACAGAATCTTTTAAAGGCCGATCCAAAAGAGGTCGGTGCAAAAGGAAAAGATTCTTTCTTTAAAAATTCCCGCGAGCAATATCAAACAGCACAGAAATATGCTCTTTCACTCATTCCTCAATATCCTAACTATGAAAGAATCAGTGAAATTTACTACGCTATGGCCATCAACTCCCGCGACTTCGGTTCTGCTGAAGACACCGAGAAATTCCTGAAAATGGCCATTAAAACCAGTAAAGATAACAACAAGACCATGTACAACGCCAAAATGGCGTTGGCGGAATATTATTACAACAATAAAAAATACAACGAAGCCATCTCCTACTACAACGATGTATTAAAAAATCCGGATCACGAATGGTACGGGAAGCACCTTTACAACGCCTCTTGGTGCCATCTGAAAGAAAGAAATTTTAAAAAAGCTCTTGAGCTGATTAAAGAATCTTTTGAAACTACAAAAAATAAAAAATACGTTTCAATGAGAGATCAGATTAACCAGGCCATTGGTATTTTCTTTGTTCAAGCCGATGCTACAAAAGAAGGGATCGAGTTCTATGAAAGAAACACAAATCCCTCTTCTCCATGGTTGTTGATGCTGGCAAGCTCATCAATGAACAAAAACAACTTTTCTATTACTGAAGATGTCTTGAGAGCTGCTTTAAAAGATACAAAGAACAGAAAAAATGCCAACGACGAGATGAAAGTCCGTCTTGCCCAACTGGATATTTACCGCGAAAGTAAAAAAGACGATCTCTACTTTGAGACCGCTAACAACATTCTCGATCTTTCAAAGAAAAATAAATTAGACAAAGATGATGTCTTCGCAGCAATGAACAAGATTAAAGAAGTTGCCGGCTTCATGCAAATCAATCTGGTCAAAGATAAAAACGCAGAAGAAGTAAAATATAGTAAAGATGACTACAAAAAAATCATGCGCTACTTTGATATCCTTGCGGTTTTAGACAAACCGAATAAAAATCTTTACCGCTATTATCAGGGGGAAACTGCGCTTTCCACTCACGATTTTAAAACAGCTCTAAAATTCTATGTCCGTTCAGTCATGAATTCTAAAATAAACAAAGACGGCGGAGAGACTACAAAGAAATCGCTCGAAGCGATGCTGTCGACCATTGAACTGGCAAAACTTGAAAAGAAAAAAGAAGATGAATACACCATCTTTGCTTTCAAAAACTATGTTATTTTCTACCCGAAATCGGAAAAGTCTCAAGTCATATATCAAAAACTTTTCAGCAAATACTTTGAACAACATGTGACGAAAAAAGCGGTCAACATCCTGCTCGTCTACAAGAAACATTATCCTGAAGATGAGAAAATCCACCGCGAAATGCTGACTCAAATCCTCGATACTTACATCAAGGAAAAAAACACAGATAAACTGGCGTTCTGGGTAAGAAGAATTGAAAAAGGCTATTTGAATTATTCTAAAGACTACATTGAAAACTCAATCGCGATCCTGGGTGGTCTGCTGTTTGATAAATATCAGGCATTGGAAAAATTGGGAAAAATGAAAGAGGCCATGAATGGATACGAATCCATTTATGAGAGCAAGCAATACCCGAATAGAATTAAGGCAGAAGCGGCCTATGCTATTGCCACTCTCCACCAGGATCAGAACAAAGCAAAAGACTCATACAAATGGTTAAGAAAATCTCTGGACATCTACGATAACAAAGATCTGATCAAGGTCACACCGAGCTTGCTGGTTCTTGCAAAAGGGTACAGACTTCTTCAGAATTTTGAAGTTTCAACAGAGCTTGCTGCCAAAATCAGCAAACGTTTCTGCGACCAGGCCTTCAAGGAAAAAGACGGATTCTATGAATTGGTTCTTCAGAACAACGCTATTGAGCAGACAGAGGCTAAAAAACTTCTTTCTCTGGAAGACTCTTACAAAGACTGCAAACTTGAAAAACGATTCCTGGAAAAAAACCAGCTCGACAACATGGAGCAATTGATTCTTTCCGACAAACTGAAGGAAGTGACTGCGTATTTTGAAGCTCACACAGACAACGACAAGCTCGCTCGCCTGGTTGGCCGTTATATGAGATTCAAATTCTGGCAAGCACCTTCCAAAGACAAAGAGGCCATGAAAAAAATGATCATCGCGATGAATGAAAGAACGCCTGCGATGAACCTTAACAATCTTTTTGATCAGTACGATCACGTCATGGAATTCAGAGAAAAAATTCTCAATCAGAAATTCGTCTTCTCTTCTCTTCCAAAATTTGATGAAGATAAATACAACTCGGAAATCGAGCAATATTTCAACATCATCCAGGAGCTGAATAAAGAGGCCGTACGCCTCTCAAAAGACTCCTTACCGGAAGAGATTATTCTTATCCGTGAAGTGCTTGCTCTCCCTTATTTTTCGCTTGTAGACGCTATAAATGGCTTTACTCCACAGGGTGTGGATAACAAGTACTTAGAGGGCTTCAGAGGGGGCATGCGCCAAATTACTGAGTCACTGCTCGCTAAAGGCTTACAAGTTGATCGCGAAAAAGCGGCTTATTTGGAGAAAAATAATTATTTTTTCGAAGTTCAAAAACATGCTAAATTCGAAAACAACCAAGCAATGATGAGTGAAGAAAAACTCGCAGAGAGAAATTTACAGGAATCACTTAATTTCCACTCTGCTCTTCTCTTCACAAACACACTTGATTTGAGTAAAGGCCAGAGAAAATAAGAGAAAAAGTGAAATGAAAAAAATGAAATCAAAAATATTATTTCTTTCAACTTTACTGGTAGGCTGCTCTACTCAGACTTTTGAAAAGAAAATTGAAACATCAGACGTCGACCTTTTGAAGGAAGAATCGCTGATGAGATACAACACAAACAGACTTGAAACAATGGACGGCCAGGAAAAAGACTTTATTTCAAAAGCTCTTCTTGCCTGCCATCAGAAAAAATTTACGAAGGGAATGGGACTTCTTGAGCAGGAAATGCACAAGAATAAAACAAACGCTTTTTACTGGAATGCACTTGGAACTTGTTACTCTTTGAACAAAAACTTCCAGAAGGCGATGTTTTACTACGATCTTGGAGTGGAGGCGCTTCCGATGACCAAAGCTGAAACTAAAGCGATTGCTGAAGCGACTCTCTCAAACAATATCGGACTCATTCATTTAAACTTCAGACGGTATAACGAAGCCTACGATGCATTCAATAAAGCACGTGCTATGGTTCCAGGCTTCTTTACTCCTGAGTTCAATATCGCTCAGCTTTATATTGAATTTAATGAAAATGATAAAGCGCTTGGAATTTTAAAGAAACTTGAAACAAAGAACCCTGATGATATTGATCTGCTCTACTCGCTTTCACTTGTCTATTACAGAAAAAATGAAATGGATAATTCTTATAAAGCGATAAACAGAATCAAAAAAGATTACCTGAACCGTCCGGACATCGTCGGACTTTACGCTTACAATCTGATGAAGAAAAATCGTCTGATTGAAGCTAAAGAAATTATCGGGAAAAGACTTTATGCAAACGAATACGACAAAAGAAACAAAATATTGCTCGAAGAAATTGATCAGAAGCTGAAAGAGCAATCCAAAGCAGAAAAGAAATAGAAGCTAAGAAGTAGTCACTAACGTAACAATTTGAGAGGTCCAAAGCGAACCCGAAAGGTCGCCACGGCCTAACTTTGTCTGGAGAGGAGTAGTTATGAATTTTATCGAAGTATTTAAGGAAGGCGGATTTATCATGTACCCACTGTTGGTGTTTTCAATCGCCATCTGGGTTGTAGGGATTCAAAAAATTCTTTACCTGAGCAAATTCAAAAAAGATGCAAAAAAATTCCACGAAGAAGCAAGCCGGATCATTGTTCAGCAAAAGCTTCATGAAATGGAAGTTCTCTATAAAACGTGTCCTGATGTTATTGCAAAAGCACACTATGCAGTGTTTGACGAAGCGCTGGGAAAAGATGAATACGACCAGAGACTTCATAGAAGATTGTCTGAAACAAACGCAGACTTAAAAAAGAACTTATGGATTCTTGGTACAATTGGTTCTTCGGCTCCGTTCGTAGGTCTCTTCGGGACTGTTTGGGGGATCATGGGATCATTTAAAGCGATTGGTTCAGCTGGTAAAGCAGGGTTCGCAGTCGTTGCCGGTACGATCTCTGAATCATTGATTGCAACAGCTGGTGGTATTATCGTGGCGGTTTTCGCCGTCATTCTTTACAACTACCTTCAGACTCAGATTGCAGAAATTGCCCGTGAGTTCAAGAACAGTCTTGGCGATATGGCCGACCAGTTCAACTCAATGAAGAAGTAATTAATAATAAAAAAAGTTAAGAGGATACTTATATGTCAATGAGTGTAAAACAAGACGGCGGTGATGAGGACGATACAATCGTCGCAGAAATCAACATGACTCCGCTTATCGATATCATGCTCGTGCTTTTGATTATTTTCATGGTTTCTTCAACTGCGGCCCTTGAATCCGGTATGGATATTGAGCTTCCGAAGACCACTCTGACCAATGAAAAGAAAGAAGCGGAAATTCTGGTCATCTCTCTTTCTAAAGACGGCCAGGTTGCCGTTCATGGAAAGAAAGTAAAACCTGAAGACGTAAAAAGAAGTATTGCCAGCCAGCTGTCTGAATTAAAAACAGATTCAGTCATCCTGGAGGGAGATACTTCAGCGAATTTGGGGAAGGCCATCGAGATCATGGATATGGCAAAGGTAGCAGGAGCTAAAAACTTCTCTATCGCTGCTGAAGAAGGAAAATCGAGACAATAATTTTAGGATAGCTTATGACAACAACAGCAAAATTAACGTTGCCAAGAAGAAGCTTCCACAAGGATGAATCGAGCAAGCGTTTCTTCAGAAATGCGGTGGTCGGAAGTTTTCTCATGCACGCTGTTCTCTTTGCTCTCAAGTTTCCTAACGAGGCCATGAAGGTTGTGCCGAAGGAAAAACTGAGCGCGATAAAAATGAAGTTCATCACTCCACCTGAATCGTATAGAAAACAGAAAGCGATTACAAAAGAAGTGATGGATAAAATACAAACCAATCTCGAGTCGGGTGCAAAAGTTGTTACAACAACTCAGCAAGGTCCGACTGGGGATCCGAATCAAACGAAGACTCAAAAAGTTCAGAAATCAAAAGCTGGATCTCCAAAGGCCGGGCCGTTATCTACTCCTAACGGCGGCGGAAACTCTTTGGGTGATTCTGCCACCAAGGGCTACGAGTTTAAAGGTAAAGGACTCAAGGCCCTTATGGGGAATAGTTCGACCATGTCTCTTGCTGCCGGAAACGGCACAGAAGGCTCTCGCGGTTTAACTGGCGGAACAGGAATTGCCAACAAAGGCAATAACCTCACCGGTGACTACAGAGCGCCTGCTGGTATCGGCGACGGTTCAGGTCTTGGGGGAAAAGATGCTGTCGGTAACTACGACAGATCGACAACGACTAAAGGTCTTGCCAATAAAAAAGGTATTGATACAGCGTTCGTTCAACCCGATACTGTTGTCCTGGGTTCAATCGATCCGGAAATTTTAAGAAAAATTCTTGGAGAATATCTTGGTCAGTTCAAGTTCTGCTACCAGCAAGAACTTCAGGAACAATCAGAAAAAATTAAAGGGATTGTTGACCTGAACTTCAGAATCGAAGGTGATGGTAAAGTTTCTAAAGTGACGATCAAATCGGCACAGACAAGATTCTCTGATAAAGGGATTGGTTGTATGGCCAATATTTTAAGAATGATCGAATTTCCTAAGCCAAAAGGCGGCGGTCTAGTTGACGTTCGTCAACCGCTTAACTTCTTCTCTGAATCGACAAAAATTTAATCAGCGAAAAACTTTTCCAAGGGGAAGATCATATGGGTCTTCTCCTTTCCTTTTAACACCACTTCTCTTCCAGCTGTCGCAAAGGCCCGGCCTTCAGATAGCTCTACAAAATCTGCCGAAATCATAATCTCATTTCCTTTGGCACTCTCGCAGAGTCTTTTGGCCGTGTTCACAGTATCCCCCATCACATCGAATATCTTGTGATCCTCACTACCGATAAGACCTTCGACGACAGCTCCGCAGTGAATACCTCCACCGACGGTGAGATTGACCTTGGCCAGATGAGAATTGAGCTTTTCCCGTAGTTCTAGCGCCGCCAGCGCTGCTTCGTTGATGTTTTCAAAAACAATCATAATTTCATCAGCAGTATATTTCATTTTCAGAATTTTATAGTTGCCTAGGACTTTCTCCGCTTCCCTATAATATCGATTGAGCATTTCCACGACATTTTCAGGAGACTCTTTCTCGCTCCACTTTGTAAAACCTCTGATATCCAGAAACACGATCGACCGGTTGACTCTCTTAATTTGAAAAATACTTTCATCTGAGACGGCCGCACTCAAAACCTGTTTCCCCAGACTCCATGAAGAGTAATTTTTAAGCTTGGTCGCCAGATCCTGAAGCAATTGCTTCGCCCTGCTGTTTTGGGCCTCGGAAAAACCGATAAGAATCCCCAACAAACAGATAACCAGAGACAGAAAGATATGAGCAGGATCGGTGAAGAATTCGGGCAAACTTTTTAAAAAAGGTTTTCCTTTGGCTTCAAAAAGGGCGTACATCGCCAATGGGATCAATGTTCTGATGACATTTTCCCCTATTTCAAAAAAGCTTCTTCCCCCTGCGAAATTCTTCTCCCGGAAAAACTGGAAAAGAGCAATGAAAAGTGAAAAATAAAAATACGCATGATGCTGTGGTTGCTGAAAAAATTTCGCCCCTTCCAGTGACGCTTCAACCAGAGCATAGATCGATACGCCGGTAAAATTGCCGAGAAAGAGATAAAAGGGATTTTTGTTTTTCAGTTTTGTGAGGACAAAAGACTGAACCAAAGCACAGCCTAAAAGAGTATACGGATCTGGTTCCAGAAAATACTCTCGAGGATCTTCTGTTAAGGCCTCAAGAAAAAGATTGGTCAAAGGAAAGTGGGCACTATTTTTTAGAAACTCTGAAAAAAATGATGAGAGAAAACTTCCCTCTATTCGCTCTTCTATTTCTTTCATCACGCACTCTTCTTATTTTGCAAGTCGAGAGGCAATACATAGACGCAATAATTACAACTTAAATAGATGCTAAAACATGTGCCTTTATTTAATTCTGATTCAACAATAATATGCCCACCGTTTTTTGAAACAATGCTTCTCACTGTGGCCAGACCGATTCCCGATCCTTTCCCCTCGCCTTTCGTCGTAAAGAATGGCTCAAATATTTTACTCATATTCTCCTGACTGATACCCGCCCCCGTATCTGAAACTTTGATCACAGAGTAAGTACCTTTTGGAATAAGGTAATGATCTGTGACCAGATCTTCCCCCAGTACTTTTTTATAAGTGCTGATGTCTATAGTTCCTGTTTTGTGTCCAATGGCATCCCTGGCATTCACAATCAGGTTTAGAACAATTTGATGGACATCGGTTTGAGTTGACCAGATTGAAGCTCCCGATTCCGAAACAATATTAAGCTTAATATTTTTTCCCAACAGAGGATTGAGAAGCGAATGAATGCCTTTCAGAGAAGCCGCCACATCAATGACATTTTTTTCAGTTTCAACGTTTTTAGAAAAATTAACAAGACTTCGAAGAAACTCACTACTTTTCATAACGGCATTTTTAATGACATCAACTTTTCTTAAAGTGACTTCATCGTTGGAATGCGCCCGCGCCAGCGATTGAGCATTAACCGAAATCACGGTTAAGACATTATTGAGATCGTGAGCGATGTGCCCTACTTCCGCTCCTAGTGAAGCAATTTTCTTTGCTCTTGTATACTCCGTTTCCAGCGCCCGAAAATTCTTTAAACCTAACTGCAATTCATTTTTTAATTTTTCAATTTCATCATAAGGTCTGATCAGTTCGCGTGAAAGAATGCCACGATAGATATAAACATAAGCTGCGGTCTTTAAGACGTGACCGTAAAAATTGAACATGTCATCATGTTGATCATATAAAGTCAGAGCAAATCCTGCGACGACCATCATAAAAGATGAATTGGCCAAAAACAAATTTCTATCGCTCTCTATTCCTTTTAACTTTCTTCTGTAAAAAACAACTCCGGCGATAAAACTCAGCGCAATGAAAGCATATTCCAGTTGCACTTTAAGTGGAGTGAGCCCTTTTCCTGCAATAAACATGCGAGGCAATACGTCCATGTGAAATAAAACTGTCCAACTAAAGGCACAGAACATCGCAATCGAAAATCCCATTTTCATATAGAGTTTTTCAATCGACGTTTCAACACTGGGCTTTATGGCCATCATGACAAAGACAACCGTCTGAGCGGCGCGCGCTGCCAGCCAGAAGTAAATCGCTTTTTCGACTCCACTCGGTGTTACCAGTGTGGGCATTCCCTTGTACGAAAGCATATGAAAAAGATCATAGAGCCCAATAGAGAGAAACATGCACGAGAGAAATCGCAAATCAGATTTTGTTTGTTTTTCTTTTATACTCCATTGAAAAGTAAAAATCATAAAACAAAGAGTGACAGAGAAAACTTCAAATATTGAATGAATGGTTAAGTACGAAGGCATCTGAGCAGAACGGAGAGAAGGCAGATAAAGGAATTCAATGAGTACGGCAGAAAAAATAGGAAGTGAAAAATCCTTAAAGAAATTTTTTAATGTTGTGGATGTCATCTGTTGCTCCCTCAAGCAATAATATCAAGATATTTTTGTTTAAGGGCTTCGGTAAAGCTTGCCTAGACACAACGTCATCGTTGGCGTGATCAGGTTCAGAAACTTAAAAAATAAATTAATCTACTTTCTCGGTGTAAATTCAAACTCAACTTTCCCATCCTTATTGAGCAACAAACAGGCCTCAAACGATTTCCCGGCCTTGGATTTAAATCCTTTGATGACTCCAGTTTTTTTATTCACGATGAGCGATTTGATTGTGGGCGCAGAAAGTTTTTTTCTCGCCACAATTTTCCAGATGGTAAATCCACAGCCCTCTTTCCAGCGTGAGCAACTATAAGACTTGGGAAAATCTTTTATTTCAGCCTGACAAAGCGGACAGGGACCTAATTCTAATTTCGGTCCGGCCGAAGCTCCGGCATCCGTTCCGTCTTCTTTTTTCTTATTAAAACGGGCGTATTTTCCCGTGTAAACTTTTTCTCTTTTCTGCCCTTCAGGAACAACAACGCCTTTCCATTCACTGGTTGCATTCTCGACATACTTCACAATGGCATCCATAAAATCGAGATCGTCTTCCTCACCTTCGGCCATGCTTTGCAAACGCAGTTCAAGCTTTGCCGTCTGAGAGACGTCGGTAAGCGTTTTTGTCACGGGCATTGCCGCCAACCGGTCGACAAGTTCAATTCCCTTGGCCGTTGCCAACAGGTTTTTTCCCTGGCGTTCGATATAATTTCTTTTCAGAAGTGTTTCAATAATCTGGGCGCGTGTGGCCTGGGTTCCCAGACCGATCTCCGTGCGGAAAATCTTTTTGAGTTCCTGTTCTTCCACGAGTCGTGACGGATTGGTCATGTCATAAAGAAGAGAAGCTTCAGTGTATTCAGCGGGTGGTCTGGTTTTTTTCGACTCAACTTCACCTTTGCCAAAAAGTCCTGACTCTCCTTGAGAAATGGAAGGAAGAATTTCTTCATTTTCTTTTCCTTCAAGAACTTTAAACCCCATTTCCAGAATCTTCTTTCCACGCGTTTTAAATTTTTCTTTCTCACATTCAATCTCAACTTCCGTTTCTAAGTAGCGATGATTTTCAAGAAAGTTAGAAATAAATCTCTTTAAAACGAGATGATAAATTTTTCCTTCAGGAGAGGATTCTGCCCCTGAAAAATCCTTCAGCGGAACAAGTCCATGGTGATCCGTCAGTCTGGAATCATCAAAAACAGTTTTGTTTTTCACGCTGACTTTGAAGGCCGCAAATTTTTCAAAATGTTCGGGGTAAAGATCCTTGAATTTATAAACCAGACCTTTGACCATATCAAAAGAGGACGTCGCCATAACCTTTGAATCAGTTCGAGGATAAGATAAACATTTGTGTTTTTCATAGAGTGACTGAGCTAGCTCAAGCGTTTTGCTTGCGGAAAATCCGTAGAGCATGTTGGCCTGGCGTTGAAGCTCAGTTAACGAATACAATCCCTGCGGATAAGATGTTTTTTCTGTTTCGGATAAAACAGTGATCAGGCAGGTTTTCTTTTCCAGGTTTTTCACCAACGAATCAAAAAATTCTCTTCTATCCTGACGTTTCTCTTCATCTTTCTTTTTTGGATCAAACCAATAGGCCGAGACAGAACCTTTTTTAAATTGAAATTGAGCTTTTAATTCAAAATAATCTTTCGGAACAAAAGCATCGATGGCCTTTCTTCTTTCAACAATAAGACCCAGAACTGCAGTTTGGACGCGACCGACAGAGAACAAATCTCCCAACTTGATTGTGGCCAGTCTCGAAAGATTCATTCCCACAAGCCAGTCAGCGCGCTGTCTTGCTCTGCCTGCAATAAAGAGGCGGTCAAAATCATAAAGTGGTTTAATATTTTTTAATTCTGTATGAATAACTTCTTTGGTCAAGGCAGCTGACGTCCAGAAACGGAAGGCCTTTGTTTTTGAGCGTGCTTCATTCAAAATCAAACGCGCAATCAATTCACCTTCTCTTCCGGCATCGGTGGCCACGATAATCTTTTCGATGTCTGTTCTTTTTAAAAGACGTTTGATAATATCCAGCTGCTTTTTGGTCTTGGGTTGGGCCTTGAATTTCCACTCTACCGGTATAATCGGAAGAGTCGTCAGACTCCAGCGTTTAAAAGATTTATCGTAATCTTCCGGATCATAAGGGGTCAGCAAGTGACCGATGGCCCATGAGATAATATAGTTTTCATTTTCAATAAAACCGTCGCCACCGCCACTTTTCATGGCCAGAGCACTCGCAAAATCGCGGGCCACAGAGGGTTTTTCAGTGAGAATAAAAGTTTTCATAGTTTTTCTAAATTCTTACTGGCAAGAATTCCTGTCAACTGTCTTGCCATTGCACTTTGAAGAGAAAAAATTAAACTTGGATTTTTTGCTTTCAAGTCTTTTAAATCTTTTTGCTTCCAGACGATCAAGTCTGTATCAAAGGCGGCCACAACTTTAGCGCTTGCATTTTTGTCAGAGAGAAAACTCATCTCTCCGATAAATTGCCCGTCTTTGAGTTCATTCATTTTTCTTTCTTTCACAAGAATATCAACTGAACCGCTATAAATCATCATGAGTTCATCCATGGGCTGATTTTCAGTGACGATCACTTCTCCCGGTTTAAATGTTTTCCATTTTGCCAGCGCCAGAAGCTTAGCGTACTCCTGAAGGTTCAAGGTCTGAAACGACATATGGTAGAGCTCTTGCTCTTTATCATTGAGACGAATTTTTCGATTGCCGTAAATTATGCGGCCCATGTGGTAAAAATTGAGCGCAATAAAAAACAAGTTCCATGAAATAGGAACCATCAAAGGGCTTGTTGCTATTTTGGCATTATAAACAATAGAACAAAGGGAAGCAGTCACAGACAAGGCCCGAAGCCATAACATGTCTTTGACCATGAAGGAGCAGGCCACAAGAACAAAAGCTAAATTACCTACGATTTGAATAATAGACATGGCCTTTAAAAGTAAAAAGGCCGGATTGCTCCGGCCTTTTTTTATTAAACATTATTGTGCTTAAGAATTAGATCTCGCCTGCACCTGGTTTGTACCAGCAAAGAGGACGAGTTCCAACTGTGTAACCATCGCGCTTGATACATGTTCCAACTTTTGGATCATTTCTATCAACGTCTTGTTCCCAAGTTTTGTCACAAAGAGTACCGCTGAAGTATGTATCAAGACGGCATTGTGCTTGAGGGTGAGCATCGTAAGTTCTAGACACAACTGATTTATCAGGAGTATCGAATTTTACGTTAGAGTTACCACCAAGTTCGCCAAGAAGCATACCAAGTGATTTACCTGCCATTGAAACTCTCTGACAAAGAGCGATTTCGCCTTCGTTAGTGTATTTTGCCTGACAAGCTTTTGTAGCTGCTTCATCAACAGTCATTTTTGAAACGTAAGCAACGTTGTCTTCTTTTTCAAGAACTCTTCTAAGACATTTCATAGCTCCGAAGTAGTCAGCTTGACCTTCGTTAGATGCCCATGAAGCACCTTTTCTTGGAGCTCCACCAATGTG
>DJVH01000072.1 GCA_002440825.1 Bacteriovoracaceae bacterium UBA6261
GAACACGCTTTAAAACAAAAAGCAGAAGGCCCGGCGTTCAAACGCAGACTTCTTCAAGTGAAAGTTCTTAACCCGGAAGCTCTTCTTTACCATGCGGAAATCGTCAAACGAAACGGTGTCCCTGTCGGCTACGTCCGCGCAGGATCTTATGGACACACTCTTGGCGGCGCTGTCGGTCTGTTCATGTGTGAGGCCGGAGAGCCGATTAACGCTGACTACGTTTCAAGTGCTAAATGGGAAATTGAAATTGCCGGAACAACTTATCCGGCGGAAGTTTCGATTAAACCTATGTTTGATCCTGAGAATAAGAAAATAAAAATGTGATGATGTTGGCCGTTGGTTGTTGGCCGTTTGATGGTTGAAGATGATGTTTGTTGTTCAAAACTTCAATCATCAAACATCACCGTCGACCGTCCTTCATCCAACGGCCAACATCTCCCATCATTTCTCTTTTTTCAAAGATAGATAATTCCCAACCAAACAAAAAATCATCCCGACAAAAAACAGCCCCGTAATCTGCACATTTTCAAAGACAGCTGACAACGCGACAGCGATGGTCGGCGAGACAATACTGCTGTAAGCTGCGCGATCTGCGCCGATCGTTCCAACGAGTGTCTGATAGGCCCAAAAGGCGATCATGGTTCCAAAGACGACGAGATACAGAAGAGAGATGGTAAAACGAGCTGTCATCGGGAAAGCAAAATTTTCACCGGCAATCAGACCAATCACGAGACTGCTGAGTGAGCCGTAAAGCATACCGTAGGAATTGAAGACGACGACGGGAACATTTTCCTTGTGGTTTTTATAAGCAAACATATTCCCGCAAGAAGCGAAAAAGGTAGCAATAATACCGATGATCACACCTATAAGTGCCGTATTATCTGAATTGAATCCGGCAATTTCCTTCCAGAACAAACAGAAGATACCGAAGCCTCCTAAGAGTCCACCGAGGAAAACGTTTTTGGAGATCGGGCGTTTATACCAGACTCTCAAACCAATCATGTTGAAATAGATGAGAGAGGTGAAGGTGAGTGCGACGAGTCCCGAATTTATTTTTTCTTCGGACATATAAGTTAAAATATAATTGAGGCAGAAATTAAAAAGGCCCTGAAGAAAAAAGAACAGGTGATTCTTCAATGGATAGCGTATCGATTTTTTGGTGATGACTGCATTGAACAGAAACATCAGGAGACCCGCGAGCAGAAAACGATAGAAGACTCCGACGATCGCCGACGTTGAATCGATCTGGAATTTAATGACCAGCCAGGTGGTCCCCCAGATAACCGAGCAAAGAGAGAAAAGAAAAAAATTGTGGGATTTCATTTTGGCAAATCTTTTGTGATCATTTAGACTATCGCTTAAAGATTATCCGTTATCTTCAGTGGAGTAAACCTTGAGACCGATTTTTTTTGCCATCCTTTGGACTTCCTTTTCACCATTTGTTTATTCAAGTGAACCAGTCATTAAGGAGTTTGAAGCTTCATCAATTAAAAAACTCGAGATTAAAAATCCCAAAGGGGAGATCACAGTTCTCGGCATGAAAGGATTAAAAAAAATTGCAGTTAAATTCGAAAAAATTCAATTTGATTCAAAATGCAAATTCCAGCAGGAAGAAAACGCGGGTGTTTTAAAACTCTCTGTCGTTCATGAAAGCGGACTTTTTGAAAAGGCCAACTGTGTAGGAAAGCTGACCGTTAATGTTCCTTCTGTTTTGAGTGAAATTGAAGTCTCAACGGGAAGCGGACAAGTAAAACTGGCCGGCGTTGAAGCTGCGATGGATTTTAAAACGGCAACCGGCAATGTGGACATTAAGGCAGAAAACTTGAAATCAGTCAGCGGTAAAACGGCCACGGGAAATATAGCGCTGACTTATTTGTCTTGTCCAAAAAGGGCGGACATTGACCTGATGACAGCAACGGGAGACGCAGAGGTTGTTCTGGGTTCGAGCTGCAAAATCCGCGCAACCCATAAAAGTGCGACCGGCGACTTGTTTAATGAAATGGGCGACAATGAAGATTATCAGGTCCTGGTGGCGATGAAATCGGCCAGTGGCAACCTGAAAATTAAAAAACTTTCAAAATAAAAGCTTTGTCTAAAGGAAAAGTACTGCCAAAGATCTGGACTATTGATTAAAATAATTCAATGAAATCACTTTTAGGCGAAGACACATTTGAAAAATTATTAAAATTAATAGCTCTGGGCAACTTTGCTTTCGGGCTGGCCATTTTATTGTTTCCTCACAATACGCTGGAATTGCTGGACATTTCTCCTGCTCAAGGACCGGTGTTTATCGAAATTCTGGGGCTTCTTTCTCTCTCCTTCGGAGTCGGCTATCTGATTGCTTCTCTGGAACCAGCACGCCACTATGGAATCCTGGCCGTCGGATCTCTTTTTCGTTTTTTCTTTTTTCTTCTTCTTATTAAGGAACTCGCTACCGCCCAGATTGGTGTGCGTGGTTTTTTTCTTTTAAGTGCTTATCTTTGGATAGGTCTTATTATTTTTTGTTATATATTGGTGGATGCTTACAATCAGAACACCCGCGAAGAAAGTGCTCCGAAAAAGTTTCACGACCTCATTAAATTTGTCCGTACCAACCAGGGCCAGACATTGCTTGCTTTGTCTGAAGAAAAAAATGTCCTTTTGATTTTTGTCCGTCACTTCGGATGCACGTTTTGCCGTGAAACGGTCTCTGAAATCGCTAAATTAGATTCTTCCATTAAAGGAAAAAATCTCACTCCGGTGTTCGTTCATATGAGCGATCCGGCCCATGCCGATGAATTTTTTTCCCGCTATTTTGATCATCCTGTTTTCCATATTTCTGATCCTGCCCGCGTTCTTTATCAAAGTCTGGGGCTCTCCCGCGGAACCCTTTTGCAGCTTTTCGGCCCTAAGGTTGTCGTCCGTGGATTTTGGGCGGGCTTATTTAAAGGTCATGGAGTTGGTGCTTTTGAAGGTGACTTTTTACAATTAGGTGGTTATTTTGTGCTCTCAAAGGGTCAGGTTGTGTTTGAACACAAGACCCGTGGGGCGGCAGACTTTTTTAAGCTTGAACTTCTCCCCCAAAAATAAGACTTCGTGATACAATTTTCTAGTTGATCTCGTCCAGGTCATCTCAACCGGGCGATTGTCCCAATTATAATTCAGTTCGAAAAAGGAGTGTTTCATGTGCGGCTTCGTCGTCATCGCGGGTGATTTCGATTCTTCGAAAACAGAAGATTTCCGGGCAGACTTTCACAAATTGTCGCACAGAGGGCCTGATGATCATCAGCTGGTGCATTTTCCTCAGGGGCTCATTGGTTTTCATCGCCTGGCGATTATGGATTTATCTGATCACGGCCGCCAGCCTTTTAATTCCGTTAAAAAAAATATGCTCGTCTGTAACGGTGAAATTTATAATTATCCCGAACTAAAAAATGAATGCGTAAACCACAACTTTGTTTCTCATTCAGACTGTGAAGTTCTTCTTCCCTTGTATGAAATGAGAGGAATTAAAGGCCTGGTCGATGCTCTCGATGCCGAATTTGCTCTGGTCATCTGGGATGCAGAAAAGAAACAACTTCTCGCTGCCCGCGATCCGATGGGGATTCGACCACTTTTCTATGGAAAGACGAAATCGGGCAAGATGGGGTTTGCTTCTGAAGTTAAAGCGCTGCTTGATTTTTGTGAAGAAATTAAACCCTTTCCTCCCGGACACTATTTTGATGGAACAGATTTTCATTCCTACCTCGATCTGGGGGAAGTGAAAGAGTTTCATCAATTGAGTGATGATGAGATTTTAAAAGGCATCAATAAAAGACTGGTGGCCGGTGTGGAAAAAAGACTTCAATCAGATGCGGAAGTCGGCTTTTTATTATCCGGCGGACTCGATTCAAGTTTAGTCTGTGCTATTGCCCAAAGACTGAGTCCCTCCAAACCGATCAGAACTTTTTCTATCGGAATGACCGACGATGCCATCGATTCAAAATACGCAAAAGATGTTGCGGATTTTATCGGTGCCAATCACACCAATGTGACGATGACGACAGATCAAGTGCTGGGAGCTTTAAGAGATGTCATCTGGCATCTTGAAACATGGGATATCACCACGATCAGAGCGAGCGTAGGAATGTATCTCGTGTGCAAGCACATTCATGAAAAAACCAATATCAAAGTTCTCCTGACTGGTGAAGTCAGCGACGAGCTTTTTGGTTATAAATATACCGACTTTGCACCGAATGCTTCTGAATTTCAAAAAGAGGCGCAAAAAAGAGTCCGCGAACTTTATCTTTATGATGTTCTTCGCGCAGACCGGTCGATTTCAGCTCACTCGCTGGAAGCGCGCGTTCCTTTTTCTGATAAAGACTTTGTCTCTTTCGTTATGGCGATCCCGCCTGAAAAGAAAATGAATACGACTGGCACGGGAAAATTTCTTCTCCGTGAAGCTTTTAAAAACGACAAGCTTCTTCCGGATCATATCCTTTGGAGAGAAAAGGCGGCGTTCTCCGATGCTGTCGGACACAGTATGGTCGATGAACTTAAGGCCTTTGCTGAATCAAAATACACTGACGCTGACGTGGCGAGTGCTTCTAAAAAATATCCTTATAAATCTCCTTTTACTAAAGAATCCTTGTTGTACCGTGAAATCTTTGAAGAGTTTTATCCTGGAAGGGCAGAGCTCATAGTGGATTTCTGGATGCCAAACTCTAATTGGGACAACTGCAAGGTGACCGATCCAAGTGCTCGGGTACTTCCAAATTATGGACTTAGTGGAAAATAAAAAGTCATTTTATTCGATTGTTTTTCAAAATGAACATTTCGTTGTGGCCGACAAGGCCGCGATGATTTTGTCGGTTCCCGGTCGTATGGGTGAGGAAGATGCTCGTCCTGTATTGGGCAGATTGCTTGAAAAGGACCTGGGAATGACTCTTTTTCCGGTGCACCGGCTGGATTTTGAAGTGCAGGGACTTATCATGTATGCCAAGACACCTGCTGCTCACCGGGCGGGTAATGCCTGGTTTGAAAACAAAATCGTATCTAAAAAATACAGTGCCCTGACATTGGGACCAACTGTCGATCATGCAGGAGAGTTTCAAGTTGGAGTTCTTCTTGAGTGGAAATGTCGATTGCTTCGGGGAAAAAAGAGGGCCTATGAATCTCCTCACGGCAAAGATAGCCTCACGTATGCCAAGCTTGTTTCTAAAAATGAGCTGGGGTATTTTCATTGGGAACTTTCACCTGTGACGGGAAGATCTCACCAGCTTCGCTATGAACTTTTCCGTCATGGAATGCCGATTGTGGGAGATGTTCTTTACGGAAGCACAGTGAAGTTCGATCAGGAGGGAATTGCTCTCAGGTCGTTTGAAATTGATTTCTCTCGGGCAAAAAACCGCGAAGAGTTTTCACTCCCTGAAAAAATTCTTTCCAGAACATTTTAAAAAAAATTGAAAAATTTTAGAGTTTGAATTTGCCATCGTGTTTGCGATGTCTTTATACTAAATTTACAAGCATAATTTTTTTACTATGAGGGTGAAAAATGACGAACATTAAGTTTTCGTTTCTTGTTGTTTCTGCACTGTTGTCTTTCAATTCATTGGCAAACATTTCTCCGGCTTCAAAGATTGAAGCCACTGAGAATCCACAGATTATTAATCTGAACATGCAGTTTAAATCACACAACAAATTTCTAAAATCTGACCTGACGATGCCGTTCTACCAGACAGCTGAATTGGAAAGAAAGATCAACAATAAGAATGTTCTTATTGAAGTTAATCCTCGCCACGGCAAAAATGCCGGTGAAGTCGCCATTGAAATGCGTTTTTATAAAGCTGCAGGACAAAAGGCCTTCGCGAAAAAAGAGGTTATCGCTAAGCTCGGTGAAGAAGCAAAAATCTCCGTCAAAGGGATTTCTGTAAAAGTCACACCGGTTCTTTAATCTATTTGAAAAGTTTCTGAATGTGTTCGAACAACGGGATCAGCTCGAGTGAAATGAGCGCAATCACTGTGAGTTCCAGCAAATGGCTTTTTCTGTGATTGATGTGATCCAGAAGAAGCTTGCAGATTTCGGCCAGGTTTTCCAGCTTGTTGTCGATACTTCCCTGCCAATCGGAGAAACGGAATTTTTTTGAGGCCATTCTGAAAACGGTCGAGTGATACAAATCCCCGATCACCTTGAGAGAGTTTTCCACCGATTCCACAATTTCGGCAATCTCAATATAGCGCTGACCCGCTTCAAGAGCGAGGTCAGTGTACCGGCTTGAGAAAATACTCATATCCTTTAATTCAATCGCAGAATAAATTTCACGAAGTTTTTTATCGAGCAAATCATCGTAATAGCGCATTTCCAGCAACTGGTTGAGAGCGAATTCGATGACGTCAGGAATATCCAGCGATCCGCTTGGTTCCATAATAAAGGCCGAGTTCCAGTCGATGACGGCAAGATCATTCTTATAATACTGCAGTTTCGTTTCATAGACGCGGTCGTAAATGGACGCGCCCAATGTTCCTTTATCTTCCGTCAGAATGAGAGAAGCAATGTCTTCTTCCATCAGGATTTTGGTCGCATCATCGTAATTGCGAGATAATTTCTCGATAAAGTAGAGGATATAATCTTCGTTTACTTCCGTTTCCTTTAATTCTTTGAGCTTTCCAATCGCGGCCATCAGCTGATTGGCAATTTCCATGGCCTTGTTGCGGGCATAGTTTTCAAACTCTTCATAACCTTGAATCATTGAACCCAAAACGCGGAGGTCATCAAAAGTAGTTCCTTCCGGAATGGTATAATCAAACGTCAATGAAAGAGAACCGAAGTCCCAAAGTTTAGCGCTCATTTCAAAGGAAAACTCGCGTCCCTGGTCGGTGTATTGGTACTGGCCAAGTGTAATGGCAAGTGGATCGTTGGAAACAATAACCGCCTGTCGATTCATTTTCTTTAAGCGGAATTTCGATCTGGTGGTGGGTGTTTCGGCCAGAATCTTCTCTGCCTTTTCTAAATCAATTTCTTCGCCTACGTCATAAGCTCTGTAGACTAAAATACGGCCCTTGATGATGGTGTTTGCTGTTTCGCTCATAAACCCATTCTAACATATTTAAATAACGCGAAAAGAACCGGGGCAATTATGACTTTATCGTGACAAATAAGTGCATTCGAAGGCTTAAAATAGCTTGAAACTGATGCTATAGTCGCCCTTGTCTATCAAGCAAATGAACAACCAATAAAGTGGATTATTATGATCAACGATCGCATTGAAAAAATTAAGCAGGACTTCGCCCGTTTCAGCGAGTGGGAAGGGCGCTATAAACATCTTATCGAACTGGGCAAGCAAATGCCTGCGATGAATGAAGACTACAGAACTGAGGCCAATAAAGTGAAAGGTTGTCAGTCGCAGGTATGGCTTGGAGCTCGACTTGACGGCGACAAGATTATTTTTGAGGCCGACAGCGATGCTTCCATCGTTAAAGGCATCGTGGCCCTTCTCGTTTTTGTGTATTCGGGATCCACGCCAGATGAAATTCTCGTTACCAAGCCAACCTTTCTTGAAGATATTGGTCTGCGCGAGCATCTTTCTATGAGCCGTGCAAACGGATTAACTTCAATGATGAAGCAGATTTCTTTTTACGCCATGGCCTTTAAAGCAAAACTTCAAATGAACAAATAGGAAATAATCATATGTTAAATTTATCAAGACCCAGAAGAAACAGAAAAAGCCAGGCGATCAGAAATCTTATCAGAGAAACACAACTGACTCCGCATGATCTCATTGCTCCGTTGTTTGTTATCGAAGGATCAAATGTTAAAGATCCGATTCATTCTATGCCGGGCATTCACCGCCTTTCTATTGATCTGCTGGTGAAAGAGTGCAAGGAACTTTATGACCTTGGTGTTCCTTGTGTGTCTTTATTTCCGGCAATTGAAGAGAAACTGAAAACGCCAGAAGCAAAAGAAGCTTATAACCCGAACGGGCTTTATCAGCGGGCCATTAAAGAAGTGAAGAATGCTGTTCCTGAGCTTCTTATCATGACAGATGTTGCTCTCGATCCCTATTCAAGTGATGGTCACGACGGTCTTGTGGATCCGAAGACTGGTGAAATTAAAAATGATGAGACTCTTGAAGTGCTTGCGCGCATGTCAATTGTTCAGGCGAAATCGGGATCAGATATTTTAGGCCCGTCAGATATGATGGATGGGAGAGTTGGTTATATCCGCGACGCTCTTGATGAAGAAAATCTGATCAATACAGCGATCATGTCCTATGCCGCTAAGTACGCTTCAGCTTTTTACGGCCCTTTCAGAGACGCTTTGAATTCCGCTCCTAAAAAAGGCGATAAAAAAACATATCAAATGGATTATGCCAATGTGAGAGAAGCTCTTCGCGAAGCTTATCTTGATGAAAGTGAAGGCGCAGATATTTTAATGGTAAAGCCGGGTCTTCCATATCTCGACGTCATTAAAACAATCCGTGAAAATACCACTCTTCCTATGGCCGCTTACAATGTCAGCGGAGAGTACGCGATGGTGAAAGCTGCAGCTGAGCGCGGTTGGGTTGACGGCGAAAAAATAATGATTGAAATGCTCTGGGGCTTCAAGCGCGCCGGCGCAGATATGATCCTGACTTATTTTGCAAAAGAAGCAGCGACCTATCTGAACAATAATTAATCAGAGCCCGGGAACGTGGTTGATTCTCATGACTTTCTCATAGGTGTTGAGAGCATCGTTTGAGAGATGGCGTGATTCAGAACAGCCACGGTCCTGATTAAAAATAAAATCATCCGCCCCTTGAATCAAAATCCCTTCAACTTTACCTGTTTCATAGTTCAGAACAGGTGAGCCCGAGTTACCGGCAAAGGTATCCAGATTGGCCGTAAAATAATTTCTTCTTAAAAAAACAGAACGGAAAGTTGTTTCTTTCTCGATATTGTTAAGACCGGCAACGCGGCCACCATCGGTAATTTTCATAGGCAAACCCAACGGATGTCCGATAACAACCAGAGGAGTCTCGTGATCAACGAATCCTTTTTTGCGGTACTCAAGCGGAGCACGGCCGAAGACAGGTCTGTCTAATTCAATCACAGCAAAATCATTGACCTGAATTTTATTATAAATGTATTTTTGCGCGATAACCTTCTTGCACGAATACACATTGGATTTTTTAATCACTTTTGTGTCTGCTTTGAAATCGAAAACCCATTTATTAGAAAGGCATTCCTGTTCACTCGTAATGCAGTGGCCGGCAGTGATAAGCTTGTTCGGCGATATCAAAAAGCCGGAACAGTCGCCCAGGCTTACTTGATCGACAAATCGTTCATCAGAACAAATTTGTGGAACAACTTGTTTTAATTTTCTCGTATTGAAATTTATCAGAGTAGGATCTTCGCGGTTTTCAGAAAGTTTTCTCGCAGAGACTTTCAGAGCAACAGATCTCGCTTTTTCAATGAAAAGTGGATTGGCATATTCATTCACTTCGTAGCGATCATCGGCACCATAAATAAGATCGGTATTTTCAAAGGAATAACGAAAGGGAAGCGCTGTCGCTGCCATTGAAACTGAGTGGGTTGCAAGCAAAAGAGCTAGAAGCAAAGAAGCCTTCATATGAACTCCGAAAAAGTGTTAGGTGAAACTATCACTTTTTCGGGGTCATCGATCATTTTTTGAAAAATTTACAAGGACTTAGAACCAGAAAGAGATGGTCGTCGCCAGTTTATACGCATTATTGTTCGGGTAGCGGAAATTGCTCAGGGCCTTGGCGCTATCCGCAGTCGTTTTACGCTTTTCGTACAGTCCACCCATTGTCAGGAACGCTGATTTTGAGAGGTTGTACTGAGCACCGGTTTCGATCTTGTAGTTTTGTGCTCGAGTTGTCTGACCGAATTGTCTGTTGGAATCGCCCTGGTAGTAGCGTCCTTCCTGAACAAAGGCCGTGCTGAAGTTGTGATACTTATCTTTGACATGAGTAAATTCAGCGTTGGCCAGCCAGCTCCAGTCCGTATTGATGTGATATTGAGTTCCCATCTGAACGAAGTACTCTTGCTTTAAGTAGGTACTGTAAGCTTCAAATGGTCCTTTTGATTGTTTACCCCACATAAGGTCAACCCAGAATTCCCAGTCATCAGCGTCGCGGGTAGCGCCGAAATCAAAAGCGTATGAACCCGTGTGTGCGAATTTATTTCTGTAGTAAATTTGCCCTGCTGTCATCGTCCAGTAGCCGCTTCTGTAAAGCTCAAGCTTATTGGCGAAGCCTTGCTCTTTACTTGTGTTGAAGGCCGGAACGTTGTCGGCGGTATAGCCTGTCACTCTTAATGGTGAGATCGCTGTTCCTGCGCCTCCTGAAGTGACATAGGAAATGCTTCCATTGTCGTAAGTTTTAACTTCTGTACTGTCACCAAAAACAGCAAATGTATCAGCAAAACCCACACCTCTGTTTCCATAAGTCGCAGAGATAAAATTTTTGCGTGAAACTTTTCTCCAGCCGTTTTCAGTTCCGATTAAAGAGCCACCATCGAGATAAGAGTTTTCAATGACACCCCAGTGAAGGTTTTGAAAACGGATGATTCCTTTTCCAAGAGAAAATCTCCAGCCTTTGATTCCGCGATAGCTTGCGTAGGCTTCTTCGAAAATATTGTTGGCTTCACTTAATCTTGAGTTGTCGAGGTCGAGTTTGATGGCCGCAGATAAATAGTCTTGTTCAGCGAATACTTTTAAATCGAGAACACCGATACCGATGACGGCAGCACCTGGAGCATTGGAAATTTTTTCGTAATTGAGGGCATCGAGAGCGATAAAGCCTTTGAGAGCAGTATCGAGTGAAAAGGCAAAATTAGGTAGCAGTAAGCAGAGTAACAAGCATAAGCTTCTCATGAATCCCCCAGTAATGTCTTAATGGGGGATTATGTATCATTTATGATCTTGTTTTTCTATACATTCTTCAACGTTATCAAAATAAGTTTGATATTCGCCTTTAACGTGATTCCAGCAATCTTTCGTCTTCTCGGAAGCGATGGAACGATCCGGGGCCGCCTGCTGGTGTGAACATGACACCAAGGTAGTCATCGAGAGCGCTGTAAGTGTAAGAATAAATAATGGTGATTTGATCGATTTTTTCATAGATTTTTTACTCCCGGATTCATTTTACGACGAAAATGAATCCGGGAAAAGTGAACCGATTTTGCCTATTATTTTTTTGGTTCTTCTTTAGTTTCAGCTTTAGTCTCAGCTTTCTTCATATCGCACTGATTATTGCAGCAGCTTTTATCTTTCATTTTACATTGGTTATCACCATAACAAGCACCGTGGTGAGCGCAAGATGTGAAAAGAACAAGAGATGAAAGTGCCAGTGCTTGAATTAAAAATTTCATTGAGAACTCCTGAAAAAGAATTTTTCTATAGGAGCTATTATAAACTAATTTGGGAAACTAAAAAGGCGAGGAAATAAAAACTAGATACTGTACCTTTTAGGTAGGAATTTTATTGTATCCAGACCATGAAATTGCTCAGGCAGCAAAGAAGCAATCGAATAAAGCGCCTTCATGGCGGTTGCCGTTTCATAACTTGAAGAAAGCACTGCTTTTTTCGGAAAGGCCTCTGCAATTTCAAAACTTTTGGAAAGACCAATCTGGGAAGGCTTTACGATGAGGTAATCTTCAGGAGCGATTTTTTCCAGATGATTCACCATTGGCAGAAGACTTTCATCAACGGCGAGAGGTATTGAAACCATTTTTTTAAAAAGCACACTGTCTGAAAAGTTTTTAAAAGGTTCTTCTATATACTGGATATTTTTTTGTGGCAGTTGATTTAAAAATTCAAGCAATGAATCGCTTTCAAAGGTGCGGTTGCCATCGAGCCTGAAGAGAGTCTTTTGGTTTTTTGCAAGACAATCTCTCATGGCGGCCGATGTGTCTTCAGCAAGACCAGGACGAATTTTTATTTTCACGCAATCCGGAACCTGATCAAAAGGCAGGCGGGCATTATAAAGTCCGTTAATTTTAACTGACTCCTGAGCTGGAAGCGGAAACTTGTTTTGAAAAGCTGCAAATAAAACCGCCTCAACTATGTACAGGAGTTCACCGTTAAGTGTTGTCTCCGTCAACCCGAAGGCTGGTTTTTTTCTGTTAAAATTTTCCAAAGAAAAATTTCGTTCATCTGAAAAAAAATCGTTAAGAACAAATTGCCACTCTTGAATTGTATAGTGATGAAAATGAGGAAGCGCTGTGAGCGTAACCTTTTCCTTCTCATTGATAGTAACAGTCAGAGCATGGTTGGTTGCAATTTTGAAAGAACCCACTGTGATGGGGGTTGTGTAAGCAAATTCATTTTTTTCAAAACGCAGCTTTAATTTCAAAGCAACTTTCCGGTGGACATTAAAAGGGCCAGAGAAGACAGAAGGCAATACACCAATAAATACTGTGCCGTCTTTGCAAGGGCCATGTTCAGGCTTCTATCGATAGGTCTTTTGAGGATCTGAATCCAGTTGCCGGTGAAAGCAAGAGGAAGAAAACAAACAGGAAGAAGCCAGTTGTAGTGATAAAGAAAAGCGACAAGGATAAGAAGCAGGGATGAGCAGATGATTAAGGCAAGACATAATCTGCGTTGAAAATTTTCTCCAAAGCGCACGGCAATGGTTCGTTTGTTGGTTTCTTGATCAGTTTCGATATCCCGAAGGTTGTTGACGGCAAGGATGGTTGCAGAAATAAAACCCGGACCCATCGCCATGACGAAATCTATCAAATGAAATTCGTGCGTCTGAAGATACACTGTACCGGTCACAGCGACGATTCCAAAAAAAACAAAGGCAGCAACTTCACCCAAACCATTATGGGAAAGAGGAAAAGGGCCTCCCGTATATCCGTAAGCAAAATAAAGAGAAATGAGACCTACAAAAATAATAACCGGTCCGCCGACAAACATCAGATAAATTCCAAGCAGCAAGGCCAGAAAGAGAACTCCGATCAGTGCATTTCTCATTTGAGTGGCAGAAATTAAACCAGCATGAGTAACTCGTGTCGGCCCCAATCTTTTTTCGGTATCAACGCCTTTTAAAGAATCGAGATAATCATTGGCAATATTGGAAGCAACCTGCATCAAGAGAGCGCAGAAGAGAGTGAGAAATGCGACCAGAGGATCGAGTGAATTCTGGTGAATATAGGCCAGTGTCAGACCAAGCAGAACCGGTGCAATCGAAGCAAATAATGTTTTGGGTCTCGTGGCGAGAATCCAGGGATTAGGCTGGGCATTGGCCGCGTTCATAGTTTAATCGTCCTTAATTTGTCATAAACATTCTTATTGGTTTCATGATCAATAAAAATTTCCATCAGGGCATGAGCTTTTGAATTCTGCAAATCCTGAAAACGTGAATTGAGTTCTTCACGGTTTCTGACTGGCAAATAGGAAATTCCCGCAAGGGCCGCGGCCTTTTCAAAAGTTTGTCCGTGAGGACTGGTGATATATTTCAGAACGTCTTGTTCCTTGTGAATCGGAAGAAGCGTAAAAATTCCGCCGCCATCATTATTGATGAGAAGTATTTTTAAAGGTGTTTTCATGTCCTTTAAAAAATAAAGAGAATTTAAATCGTGAATGAAAGCGACATCACCGATAATCAAATAAACTTCTTTTTGTTTGCCGTCGATAAAGCCTGCGCTTGAAGCAATAAAGCCTTCGATTCCGCTGACACCTCTGTTGGTGGCAACCGTGAGATTTTTTCGGTTTTCGTGCGAAAAATAAGCATCAAAGGAGCGCACGACTGTACTGTTGCCGATATAGAGAATGGATTCATTTTTGATTTTATCAATGATTGTCTTACTGATGGAAGGATAGGCCAAAGGACCTTCATCGATCAGATTCATTTTTTGTTTTGTGAAGGACTCAAATTCAATTTGAATTTTTTTCTTCGGCAATCCAGGACCCAACAACTCATTTAAGGCCCGGATACTTGAATTGATATCAGCATTAATACGCATCTTTGTATGATGGCTTGGATCTTCTTTTTCCAGATTGCGACTAAGCGTCATCAAATTAATAGCAGGAACCTGTTTTAAAAAAGAATAATAATGTTTGGATGTGAGTCTTCCGCCGATATGAAAAACAGTTTCCGGTGGATTTTTCACCAGGGCGTCCTGAACTTCGGGATGATCAAAAGTCGGAAGAGCATTGTCTGATAAGTTAAAAGCGTATTTAAGTGAACTGGAAACATCAAAGTACACAGGCCAGTTCAGAAGCTGGATAAATTTTTTCACTTCTTCAGTGTCGTCATAAGGATTGAGACTACCAATGACAAGCAAACCGGTTTTAGAGTGGCGAAGAATGCCGGCAATCTCTTCAAGGTCCGCTCTGTCCGGTGTAGTACTGGAACTCATATAGCGGGTCGAAGGCCCTTCTCTTTTAATCTGATCCTCAGCAAGCTTCAGATACCCGGCCGGCAATGATTGAAGTGAATTTTCCAAAGGCTCTCTAAAAGCACAATTGAAATGCACCGGTCCTTTTTGAGGGTAGAGTGATTTATGAATGAGATTTGAAAGGGACGAGGTGAGAGCAAGGGGACTGATATCCACGCTGGCGGCCCCAAGGCCCATTTCACCTTGAACATACTGTCCGTAAAATTTCGTCTGATCCATTGTCTGGTTGTCGTCGCAAAAAGTGAGTTCGGGCGGTCTGTCGGCCGAGAGAACAATTAACGGCAGATTTGATTTTTTTGCTTCGACGACAGCGGGCATATAATTGGCCATGGCCGTTCCCGATGTACAGACCAACACAGAAGGCTTGCCTGTCGCTTTTGAGTAACCAAGAGCGCGGTAGGCAGCGGCACGTTCATCCATACAAAGAATGAGCTGCATGTCCGGATGAAATTTCTGAAAGTGCGAAAGGGCCGCAATCAAGGGAGCGTTTCGC
This sequence comes from Bacteriovoracaceae bacterium UBA6261, assembly GCA_002440825.1. Classification (GTDB taxonomy): domain Bacteria; phylum Bdellovibrionota; class Bacteriovoracia; order Bacteriovoracales; family Bacteriovoracaceae; genus Bacteriovorax. The sequence continues at coordinate 14,855 of DJVH01000072.1, forward strand.
ATTCCCGGTGAAAGATAGAAATGAGAAATTTTATTTTTAACAAATTCGTCGATGATGAGCGAAGCCCATACGCGATTAATGTTTTCTGAAAGCAATTTATTCATTATGTACGACCTTTAAAAAAGGATTCATTTTTGTTCCGGTCTCAATCCATTCTTCTTCGGCCACAGATCCTTTGACAATGCCGGCCCCGCCGAAAATGGTGATTTTGTCGGGTTGAATGAAGGCCGAACGGATCCCCACGGCCAATTCTGAATAATGCGCAGAGAGTATTCCGATAGGTGCCGCATAAACTCCGCGATCAAACGGCTCTATTTCTTTGAGGCAATGCCGTGCTTTATTCCATGGCAGGCCGCCGATGGCCGGAGTGGGATGGAGAAGTTCTATTAATTCAAGAGCACTGATGTTTTGTTTTAATGTCGCTTTTATATCGGCCTGGCGGTGCTGAATATAGGGAAGCTTCATAGTGATCAGAGGAGAAATGTCCAGTTTTTCTGAAAGCGGTCCCAGCTTTTCACAAAGCTCTTCAGTTACCAGCGAATGTTCGCGAACAAGTTTATCGTCTGTGCGAAGAAATTCTTCCAGCTCCTGATCTTCTTTTTCTGTTTTTCCCCGGGCCGCACTGCCCGCCAGTGAAATGCTTTCAAAGTTGCGTTCTTCCAGTGAAAATAATTTCTCAGGAGTAATAGAGAGAAAAGCTTCACCGAAGCGAGGTTGATGAAAAATAGTGAAACTTTTATTTTTTTGGTTCTTTCTTTTTAGCTGTCTGAAAAAAGCAAACGGATCGAGGATTTCGTTATATCCAAAAATTTTTCTTCTCGATAAAACAATTTTTTGAAGCTCGCCGTTGTTAAAAAGCTCGTCTGCTTTTTCTATCATCCGGGTCCATTCATCATGCTCGGGATTTTCTTCGTAAGAGGCCCAGGGGGGAATGAAATCTTCCTCTTCCACTGGCGTGTTTGGATCAAGAAGTAACGTTGGTGGTGAATAAGATCTTGTTTCACCATTTTTGAACATCACCAGAGTGCATTGATTGTCTTTGCAGACAAAATTCCATTCATGCAGATGATAAGTGCCTTCAGAAGGCGTTTGTTCAAAAGTGAGTTCTGTTGTTAAGAAACACTTTGGGTATTGCTGGTAAAAACCGGTCACTTCTTTTTTGGTGAGCGAAATGGCCAGCCCCAGACCCAGAAAAGAAAAATTTTTATCTTTGGAAGAAAAAAAGAAAACTCGCTCGCAGGCCGAGTAGTTAAGCAGATCGCTTAAATCAACAGAACCCAGACTCAACGAGAGCGGTTGTCTTCCGGCAGCGTCAGAGTTTGATTTCAGCAGCGCCTGAATTTTCGGCAAATCTTCCCTAAAAAAACGCTCAACGTCCATTAGTCGATTTTATCCCCGATATACAACATGGCGATACCGAATGTGAGTGGCCGGCATTCCAGATTTTTAAAGCCCGCATTTTCCATGAGCTTTAAAAAATCTTTTCCATAGGGAAACTGCTCAACCGTTTTGTTTAAATATGTATAAGCGTCTTTATGTTTTGAAACTATATTTCCGATTTTAGGAAGAAAGTGGCGGAAATAAAAAAAGTAAACAGCTCTCACAAGAGCATTGCTTGGAATGGCAAATTCCATAATCATGACCCGGCCATCTTTTCTTAGCACGCGATAAATATCGTGCAGAGACTTTTGAGGGTCCGAGAAATTTCTGATTCCAAAAGAGATCGTTGTTAAATCAAAAGAATTATCTGCCGCGGGAATATTAACTGCGTCGCCGATCATGAGATTGATTTTTTTATCGAGGTTTTTCTTTTTTACTTTTTGAATTCCGATATCGACCATTCCTTTAGAAAGATCAAGGCCGGTAATTTTTTTGATGCGTTCATCTTTAATCAAAGTGAGCGGCACATCACCCGTTCCTGTCGCGAGGTCTAGAGCGTTAATGGTTTCTTTTATGGGAAGATGTTTTAGCAGTTTATTGCGCCAGTAAATATCAATTCCTAAAGAGAGAGTATGGTTTAAAAGATCATAGGTTCCGGCAATTTCATTAAAGATTTTGTAGGATTCCTTTTTTCTCTCAGAGAGCGTTGTATTGTCAGCGTTATTCATAGCATTCGACCAGGTGGTTAGAGGGATAAAATGTCTTCGTTTTAGTGATTCTTTTTACCTTAAATAGAGTGTGCCTAGCAAGAATTGGATTTACAAAAATGATTGTATTTGTTAACTTTTCGCCAAATGATTAAAGACTTTCTGGATTCACTTCCACCCCATATTCTCGAGCGCTCAAAAAACCTGGACTTAAAAATTCGTTCGGTAAACGCTCATAGTGCCATTGATGAAATTCTCGTTCGCACGGTTCTTAAGGGGGGAAAACGCCTGAGACCGCTTTTGACTTATCTCACAGCGAATCTTTTTAAGGTCGATCTGGATTCTATCACGCCTTTTGCCAGAGCTACAGAGCTTGTTCATGCGGCGTCTCTTTCCCACGACGATGTCATCGATAACGCGACAATGAGAAGAGGGAGTCCATCGATAAATATTCTTGCTTCAAATAAAAAAGCTGTACTTGCCGGAGATTACCTTCTTTCAAGTGTCATTGTTGATCTTTGTTCAACGAATGAACTCAATCTTGTCAAAGAAATGTCTCTTGTCATTAAGGATCTTTCGGAAGGCGAGTGGCTTCAACTGGATTTAATCGGAAGCCGCGATTACACCCGCGAATTGATCCGCGAAGTGGCGATGAAGAAAACATCTTCCGTCATGAGTTACTGTACAGTGGCGCCCGCTCTTTATGCTAAACAAAATGAAAATGTGGCAAAACTCTGCCGCGATTTTGGACTTCACCTGGGACTTGCTTTCCAGTTGATCGACGATACTCTCGATTATTCCGGCAATTCACTAAAAGACCAGGAACTTGATTTGAAAAACGGTATCGTCAACGCCGTTGTTTTCGAACTTCTTTCTACCCGCCCGGATCTTATGGAACGGTTCAAAAAAGGCGAAGACCTCACAGGCCTTCTTGATTCAGTTGATATCAAACCTTTTGTCGAAGTGATTTCTAAAGAGGCCCAGGGCCATTTAGAGCAGGCACTTTCTTTACTGCAAGTGCTGAAAGGGGAACTCTCGGGATCACTATATAATAACGATTCTGTCGGTCTGGATGAGGCACTTTCTTATCTGGAATTGATTGTTTCCTATATGGGCCTTCGCACTCATTAAAAAATTCTGAAAAAAAAAGGCCCGATTTCTCGGGCCTTTCTATTTTTATTTTTTGTCTATCGAAGCTGACAAGTCTGTCTTCCGCGAAGATCGCGTGAACAATCATTATACGCTTGTCTGCAAGCTGCACCTCTGACATCTGAATCCCAAGGACCAGTTGCCGAGGCCATATAAGACTGAATAAACATTCCGGCCGGATCGTATCTGTTAGCTGTACACGATTCAGTTTTCATTCTTGGTGGAATCGGACCCGGTCCTGGACCTGGTCTGTTGATTACACCTCTGGTTACACAACGCGAGCCGTATGAATCATGTCTTGCCAGTTCTGATTTACAGAAATTGTCTGACTGAGCACAAGCTGATGGTTCATTAGGTCCAGTTCCTGTGAACGATCTGACGATTCGACCGTAGTAATCCACAAGGTCCGTCTGGCACATAATATCTCTGCGCCCTGGTCCTGGATCTGGATAAGGATTTGGGTACGGAGGGTATGGATTCGGGTATGGATTTGGGTACGGATCATTTGGATATTGAAGAACACACTGAGCATCGTAATATCGCCCTTGAGATCTTGCGTAAGACAAGGCTGAATTACAATCGTATTGCGCTTGATCGCAAGCAGCTTGTGTTGAATACGATGATCTGGTGAAAGTTTCCCACTCATATCCTCTGCTGTCTTTGATGACTGAAGTACATACTTCGGCCTGAGCAAAGGCCGCGAAAGCAAATAGAGCTAAGGCCATTAGTGATTTCATAAATTCTCTCTCCCTTTATGATGATCGGTTTTTATACTTTCTATGTTCTATCTTGGTCCAGGTCTTCTTGGTTCAGACCCTGGATAATGTCTTGGTGGTTCGTGCGGATCTCTCGGCGCCGGGTATGGATCGCGAGGGTAGCGCGGAGGCATTGGTTCGCGCGGGTAGCGCGGCTCTCTTGGATAATCTGGATAGCGTGGATAGTCTGGGTAGCGTGGGTAGTCTGGATATCTGGGATAATTTGGATAATCAGGAACGCGGTTAGGGTAATCAGGGTATGGATAGGCCGGTGGAATCGGCGGGATCGGATAGCTCACACTTGTGTTTTTGATTACACATTGAGCATCGTAATAGCGTCCATAAGACTGGTGCTCAGAAAGTCTTTGCTGACATTCATATCGAGCATCGCTGCAGGCAGCGTCTACTGTGTAGCTTGTGCGGGTAAAAGAATCGTATTCATATCCATAGTGATCGCGAATGACGACAGTACAGTAGTCAGCGAATGCTGTAGCTGTTCCCAAAAGCAATACGAAAGCAAAAAGTGCTTTTTTCATTTTTATGTCTCCCTTTAAAAATGATCAATTACTTCCATGTAACTCGCAGCTGTTCTTAATGACAATTTCAGAATTCTTGAACCATGTAAAAAAGGGCCCATTTAGGGCCCTTTGTAAGACTTTTTCTAACGCAGTAAGTGTGTGAGCTGCTGAATGGAATCTTTATGGCACCAGAAGTTTGAGTACTCTTTCCTGGCCGATTGTGCGGATAAAGCCCGCAAGCTTAGGTCCTTTTTCAAGACTGATAAGCTTTTTGTATAAAAGAGTGAAGATTTCCATTGGTTCAAGTTCAAGCGCATTAATCATCTCATACATTTTTTCATGAAGAGACTTATCATCGTTGATATTGTTCCATTCGTTTTTCAAGTGAGCGTGAAGATTGTTTAAAAACTGAGTCTGCTTTTCAGTCATGTCGACTTTCACAGCTTCTTTATTCAAAGAGAATTTAAATTCTTCAGGCGCTGAGTTCTCAATCCAGTAAGCAGCTCTTTGAGCGCGTTCTCTGAAGCGTCTTTCGTCGCGGTCATTCTTGATATCAGCATCGTAAAATTTTCTTGCGCGGTTGACGTCGAGATCATTGATTTGAAGAACGTTGCAAAGGTGACGGAACGCCGGTTGAAAAGGCATTTCAGCAGGATGCTCGCCGATCTGAGAAAGTTCATAAACTCTCTTTGCCATCGCCACTTTCTTCTCATTACCAGCTTCAAGGCCGTACGCCATTCTTTCCATGCGGTCGAAGTCCTCGTAGTTTTTGATGACGTCGAGATCGAAAGAAAGACCGAAGTCGATATTTGTTTTGTAACTTGCAAAAATCCAGCGAACCATTTCCGGTTCATAAACATCGAGGACATCGTTAACTGTAACGAGGTTCCCTTTTGAAGAGGACATTTTTCCGCCCATGCCTTTAATAGACACGAAGTCGTACTGAAGATACATCGGCGCTTTCCAGTCATAGACCTGAGCGACAATGTCTTTCGCTGTCGTGAAAGATCCACCTTGAGAAGAGTGATCTTTTCCGCCTGGTTCGAAGTCCACTTTTTCATAGGCCCATCTCATCGGCCAGTCCATTCTCCATGGAAGCTTCACTCTCGACGTTGTGTTCAGATCAAGTGACGAGTGGTTTTTACATTCTTCAAATTCACAGACGTAAGTGATGGTGTGATCGCCATCGTAATTTGTGACTGATGTTTTATCTCTGTTGCATTTTTCACAATACACAGAAAGCGGCCACCAGTTGTCTTCTAACGGCGTTGATCTCCACTTGTTCAGAATGTCAGCGATGACTTGTTTTTTCTGAAGAGTTTTTTTGATGGCGTCTTTGTAATCACCAGCGCGATATTTTTTCGACTGATAAATAGGCTCGAGCTCGATTCCCATTTTTTTAAGCTGAGCTTCAAATGATTTTTCGTGATGAGCAGCGTATGATTCGTGTTCAGCGAAAGGATCCGGAGTGTCTACGATCGGCTGAAATAAAAACTTGGCCAGTTCGTCTTGTTTAGGAAGATTGGCCGGAACTTTTCTAAAAGTATCGTAGTCGTCCCAGGAAAAAATAAAGCGAACTTTCTTTCCGCGTTTTTTAAGTCCGCGCGCCACAAGTTCCGTTGTCATCACTTCGCGAAAATTTCCGAAGTGAACGACACCTGAAGGTGTGATTCCTGAAGCGAGCGTGTATGTTTCTTTGTCTTCCTGACGGATCAGTTTATCTGCCGTCAAATCTGCCCAGTGAACAGCGTCGTTAAGTGCCTGGCTCATATGTTTTTCCTTTTAATCCAAACCTAATTTTTCTTTTAATTGATCTTCTGTAAGTTCACCTTTTTCTACTGCTGATCTGGTGACGATCAAAGCTTTTTGCGCCACAGGTCTGTCTTCAGCAAGACTCAGTGACAGGTCGATGTGTTTTTGGTTTTTAACTTCAGAAAATTTCACGTACTTTTTTAAAAAAGCAATCGCTTCATCCAATGATAAGTTTCTCTTTGTTGTCATGCAAAATTCCTTTGGAAATAAGAAGCTCCATCATAATGCATCTAAGAGTGCTTGAAAATTAAAAAGTCATCACGAATTGAGCACCGTTTAAGCCACCAAAGGGAGAAAAGATCGGGGCAAAACTGACTTCGGAACCGCTTGCATTTGGTGCGGGTGTTCGACCGTTTTGCGCAATTGTTTTTCCCGCCATATGTCCGATTCCGATCGCCAGGGGAAAATCTGAGGCCCAATGGGCACCGGTGTTCATGAGTTGAAAAGATAAAAGGGCAACGAGACTGTATCCCACCGGTCTTATCCAGGTGACCTCTTCATAATTTTCCGCCAATATAGTGAGGGTCGTCATGGCGGTCATTATATGCGCAGAAGGAAAAGCGTCATAGCGCGCTTTATTGTCATTAAAGTCTTTGGGCGAGGCAAAGGGAGAAAAACGACCGCGATCTTTTGAGCGTGCGTTAGGAATTTCTCTTCCACTGATCCGTTTTAAGGCCTGCGAAGAAAATCCGCTAAACAACAAACCTTGCATCAGTTCACTGGAGACCATTTTTGATTTAGCGCTGTGATTGATAAGACCACTTGTGAGAAAACCGGCGGAAAGGCCGATCGTTGTCCAGCCATCGCCCAAAAATAAAATAGATGAACCAATGTCGGTCGGTGCGTACATAAAATCATCACCACCGATAGTGAGAGTCGGTTTGGAGTGATCTTTATTTTCCAGGCCGAGTTTGCGTCCAAAGCGCTGTGTTTCATCCAAAATCTGCTGGTCAAAAAGATAGAGAACGCCGGTTGCTCCAGCAATCATTCCAAGACCTTTGAGAGAATTTTTTTCGAAACTGTTTTCGACAAAATCGCCGTAATTTTTGGGTGCCGTGGTGATAAAGTCGAATGGGCGAGGCGAATTGTACCGGTAGGATCCGCTGATTTGCTCAGAGGAAAAAACAGTGGTTGAAATGATTAGCAAAAAAAAGCACGCGCTTTTGAACCGGGATTTCATAACGAGACTTTATACAAAATCAAGGCCAAATGTCTTCTGAAAATCCTTAATGCCCTAGGTAGGCTTTTTTGATTTCTTCATTTGCCAAAAGTTCTTTTGCACTTCCTTGCAGAGAAATTTCTCCGTTAGTCAGAACATAAGCGCGATTGGAAACAGAAAGGGCCAGGTAAGCATTTTGTTCAACCAGAAGAATCGTCATTCCTTTTTGCTCATTGATTTCTTTAATGGCCTTAAAAATACTCGCGACTAAAATCGGAGCAATTCCTAAAGAAGGCTCATCTAATAAAAGCAGTGTCGGTTTGGACATATAAGCGCGGGCAATGGCGAGCATTTGCTGTTCACCACCTGAGAGTGTCTGCGCCAATTGAGATTCGCGTTCTTTGAGCTTTGGGAAAAGTCTATAAACATACTGAAGATCGGCCTCTATTTCTTTTTTATCATTTCGAAGATAAGCACCCATCTCAAGATTTTCCCGGATGGTCAGGTTGGCAAATACCTGTCTGCCTTCAGGAGACTGAGCAAGACCAAGCGAGGTGATTTTATGCGCCGGCATTTTGTGAATAGGAGCACCGTTAAAAAGAATTTCACCACCCGATGGAGTGAGAAGGCCTGAGATCGTATGAAGAGTCGTCGTCTTGCCCGCGCCGTTTGAGCCCAGTAAGGTGACAATTTCACCTTTGTTTAATTGCAGATTGATTTTTTTTACGGCGTGTATGGCCCCGTAATGAACGTCGACATTTTTAATTTCTAAAATGGTTGTCATAGATTTACCTCAGCTCCGAGGTAGGCTTCAATGACTCGTTTGTTGCTTTGAATTTCTTTGGCCGAGCCTTCAGCGATGAGATTGCCGTAGTCCAGAACAAAGATTTTTTCGGCTATTTCCATAACGAGCTTCATATCGTGTTCGATAAGTATGATGGCGATGTTAAATTTATCTCTTATTAAGTGAATGAGTTCGGTGAGCTCTTTAGTTTCCGTCGGATTCATTCCGGCCGCTGGTTCATCTAGTAAAAGAAGTTTGGGCTCAGTTGCAAGAGCTCTGGCCATTTCCAGTTTGCGTTGTTGTCCGTAAGCGAGATTTTTAGCATAAAAATCTTTTTTGGTTTCAAGACCGAAAAGTTTTAGAAGCTCAATACATTCGGCCTCAATTTTTTTTTCTTCCGCCTTGAATCTTTTTGTTCGCATAATTCCTGACCAGAATCCGTAATGAATGCGAGTGTGTTTTGCGAGCTTGATATTATCCAGGACAGTCAGGTTTTTAAACAGCCTGATGTTCTGAAATGTTCTGGCGATTCCAAGGGCCGTGATGTCGCTTGATTTGGTATTTTTTAAATCGTGATCGCTGAATTTCACTCGGCCAGTTGTGGGAGTATAGATACCGGTAATGGTATTAAACAGAGTTGTCTTTCCCGCACCATTTGGACCAATCACGGCCACCAGATCATGAGGAAAGACCTTCAGGCAAACATCGTTGACGGCAGTGAGCCCGCCAAATTTCATCGTCACGTTTTCCAGGCTTAAAAGAGGTGAATAATTTTGTGTCATCCTTCACTCCTTTTTCTGAAAGAAATTTCATGAGCGCCGAATAACCCTTCCGGTTTTGCCATCATAAGAATGATGAGAAGGACAGGGAAAATAGTCATACGCCATTCAGCGACAGTGCCGCCGGCATAACGAAGGGCCTCAGGAACAATGGTCAGAATAACAGCGCCGATAATAGAACCGGTCACAGATCCTTGACCGCCTAAAATCACCATGACCAGAATAATGACTGACCACATGAAATTAAAATTGGATGGATGTAAAAACTGCTGAGTATGGGCAAAGAGAGCACCAGCAATGCCGGCGATCCCTGCTCCAATGGTGAAAGAAAAAAGTTTGCTGTTAAAGAGATTGACGCCCATGTTTTCTGCAGCGATTTCATCTTCACGAATGGAGATAATGGCGCGTCCAAACGCCGAACGTTTCAAATTAAACATGAACAGAGCAATGACAAAGGCCACGGCAAAAACCCACCAGATATTGGCCAGGTGAGGAATATTAATAAAGCCGCGCGGGCCTCCAACCATCTCAGTATTCATAATGCTGATGCGGACGATTTCACCAAAACCTAAAGTGGCGATCGCGAGGTAATCACCTCTAAGGCGCAGACAAGGAATACCGATGATGAGTCCACAAATGGCCGCAGCGATAAATCCCACTGCAATAGCAATGAGCATGTTGACCGGCGCGGGCAAAGGAAGAGCATAGAAAACGCTGTAAACCGCACTGGCGTAAGCTCCAGCGCCCCAGAAACCTGCATGGCCTAAAGAAAACTGGCCGCAGAATCCGTTAATCAAATTTAAAGAGAGCGTCAGAGTGATGAAAATGCCGACGAGGAGTAATATACCGTGATAATAACCCATCCTAAACTTTCTCCTTCATATTTTTTCCGAGAATGCCTGAAGGCTTCACCAGTAAAATGAGAATCAGAATAAAAAAGGAAACGGCGTCTCTAAAACTCGACTTATAAAGTCCCGCGACGAGGTTTTCTGCAATTCCGATAATAAATCCTCCGAGAGCTGCTCCTGGGATGATGCCGATGCCGCCGACAACTGCTGCGACAAACGCTTTGGTCCCTAAGTTCATTCCCATCATTGGTTCAACCGACATGGTATAGCCCATGAGCATTCCACCCAGGCCCGCAAGAGCTGCGCCAAGGAAAAAAGTGAAAGAAATAATTTTATTGGTGTTGATACCCATGAGTTCGGCCGCTGGAAGATTGAAACTTACAGCACGCATGGCCTTGCCCACTTTCGTATAATGAGTGAGCCAAAAAAGAAAGAGAAGAACAAACAACGTAATACAGAAAATAGCAATCTGAACATTTGAAACATTGATCTCACCTAAGTTGTAAATTTTCTCGTCTATAAACGGCGGAATGGTTTTTGGATCTGCACCAAAGACCAGCTGGCCGAAATATTGAAAAAAAAGAGAAGTGCCGATTGCCGTGATCAGCGCAGGAATGCGGCCCGATTTTCGGATGGGACGATAAACCAGACGTTCAACGGCAATAGCGATGATTCCCGAAGAAAGCATGGCCACTAAAATGGCCGCGGGCATAGGCAAGTGGGCGCGAAGGGCGTAGAACCCGCACATCGCACCTATCATCAGGAATTCACCGTGGGCGAAATTCACCAGACGGATGATCCCGTAAACCATGGTATAACCCAGGGCCACCATTGCGTAGAGTGACCCTTGAGCTATTCCATTGATAAAATACTGTAAACAATCCCAGAGAAAATAAATGAAATTCTGACTCATGAATTATGGATTAACCTTTGAGTGGAAAACGAAACCATTTTCTTTTGCTTCAAGAACAACAGCTGCTTTCTTTGGGTTTCTGTTAGCATCAAAAGTAATTTTTCCTGTAACACCAGGATAGTCTTTTGTCGCCACAAGCACAGCATTGATATCAGCTGGCTTTGTTGATTTCGCTTTTTGAATAGCTGCATTCATGATTCCAAGAGCATCGTAGCCAAGAGCTGCAAATCCGCCTGGGTTTACACCGTAAACTTTTTTGTAATCTTTTACGAAGTTTTGAACAACCGGATCTTTGTCATCTGGAGCGAAGTGGTTAGAGATGTATGAACCTTTCACTGCAGGGCCAGCGATCTCAAAAAGTTTTGGAGAATCCCAACCGTCACCGCCAAGGAATGGAACGTTGATGCCAAGAGCGCGAGCTTGTTTAATGATCAGACCGACTTCAACGTAATATCCTGGGACGAAAATAAAATCAGGATTGGCGCGTTTAACTTTTCTCATAAGAGATTGGAAGTCAGTATCTTTAGCAGCGTAAGTCAGCTCTTCTGTAGAGGCCATCTTTCCGCCCATCTTTAAGAACTCATCAGTAAAAGATTTTGCAAGACCTTTAGAGTAGTCTGAAGTGTTCTCAATCAGAACAAGACCTTTTTTCTTTTTAAGTGTGTTGACGGCGAATTTCGCCATAACAACACCCTGGAAATCATCAGTGAAACACGCGCGTGAAATATAGTCACCGACTTGAGTCACTTTAGCATTTGTCGCCGTTGGAGTGATGAAAGGAATTTTTGCTTCCTGAACAATTGGAGCACTCGCTAGAGCAAGAGATGAAGTCGGCTCGCCGATCATCGCTGAAATTTTATCGATGTTGATCAGTTTTCTTGTCGCTGTCGTTGATTCGATAGCGTCAGATTTATCGTCTTCAATAATCAGGTCGAATTTCTTTCCACCTGCTTTTTTGATTTTCTCATAAGCGAGCTTGATGCCATTAACGTTTTCCTGACCGAAAGTTGCAGTTGCCCCAGTAATAGGAGAGACGACACCAACCTTAAGGGTTTCCGCCGAATAGAGGGAATTCGAGATGATCAAAGTCATCAAACATGCCAAAAATTTGTGTGGCAAGCCTTTCAATTTCATTTAGCACTCCTTTGTAAAATGAAGCATATACACAAGCTTTAAAAAATAAAGATAGTAATAACAGTAACATCAAAGAACCTATTGTAAAGTCATTTAGTCGACTTTTTGACGACGATTTAAACGCTTAATATTTCTGGAAAAGACAAAATGGCGAAAATTTTGGGCCTTTACACCTATAATTTTTTAAACCCAAGGCCTTTGCTGGGGAACCTCAAGTTTGACGGAGTTCGAATGACGAAAGACGATTTTAAACAGACCCTTATTAAGCAGTATTCCGAGTCTATCGAAGAAATTATTGTCGAAAGTGAATCCGTATACCGTTCACACATTGATTACATTCTCTTAGATGACCGCGTTCGCACTCTCATTCAGGCCGCTAAAGTCGATGGTCTCGACGAAGGGATCATCTGGGACCTCCTGGAACACAGAGTTCCTGGCTATATCGATTATCTGTACGGTGGAAAAATCGCAGCGTAATTTTTACAATTCGTCACAAAATTTTCAGAGCTTCTTTATACTGATTTCCAGACGACATTTTTCTGGAGATCAGTATGAAATTTCTTACTCTAGCACTCGTTCTTTTTTCAATGGGCGCGCACGCCTCAGAATTAAAAAAGACCTTCGATGGGACCAATGCCCGTTGCAGCCTTTCTGCTGATGCCGGAAACAGTGCTTATCGCTTGAAAATTCTCTCTGAACGCAAAGAGAAGTCGACCCGCATTCTCTCGCTGGAAATCGGCTTTTTAAAATGTCAGGAAAACGCAGGCGCAGTGGCGCTGGTTCCCGCTGTGGGAAATGAAATCCTTCTTCAAAAAACGGTTCTTCCAAACGGAGAGTTGGGCGTTGTTGAACACAAAATTCTTTCCTTTTCACTGACGGCCTTTACAGAATCAGGAAAATTGCTGGACAAAATTCTCATTGAAGATTTGTCCTTACGCGAAGTTCGGGCAGAAATTAAAATTGATGAATCTCAACTTTCTGCAAATGATGAAGTGCTGATCAATGGTCTGGGAGTTGAGGCCGCCAAGCTGGAAACGCAATCGGATGACCAGGCGATCATCCGCGAGTTTATTTCCGGAACTTATAAGCTGAAATAAAAAAGACCTATCTGTAAATCAGAATCGATTCTCTTTCGCTTAAGAACTTATCAAAGCCGCGAGTCTCGATTTTTTTTAATTCGGAAAGAGATCCAAGTCTATTAACCCAATGTCTGACTTCATCTGTGCCGTTGATTAAATCAATGGCGAGTTTATGAAATTCGTATTCATAGGGTTTGCTGTGAAATTCAAACTGATCGCCCAGCTCGCGCTTGAATTCGCGGCAAAGCATCTGTGAGACGGTCCATGAATCAAACTGAGGAAAGTTTGTCGGATGGATATGCACACCACCGCAGTTTTTTCCCATATGTTTTTGAAAGGTCGGAAGGAAAATCACCGGGCGAAGATTAAAACCTTCCGTCAGACCTTCTTCTTTGAATTTCTGCATGATTCTTTCTCTGAAGGAGAAGGATTCAATTCCAGGAAAGCCTGCGACTTCCAGAGCGCGGGTTGTCCCGCGGCCTTCACTCACATTCGTCCCTTCAAATAAAACTGTTCCCGCAAACGTTAAAGCGCCCACGGCCGTCGGTAAATTCGGTGAGGGAAGTACCCACGGAAGTCCGGTGTCTTTCCAGTACATCGATCTCTTCCAGTTTTTCATTTCGATCACTTCAAGTTCACAATCAGTTTTTAGGACTTTTTGTCCGTATAGACCTACTTCGCCCATTGTAAGAGAGTGGCGCTGAGGAATAGGGTAGCGACCGACAAAAGATTTGTAGTCCGGTTGTAAAATACATCCTTCAATGCGTTCGCCCGCGACAGGATTGGGTCTGTCGAGAACGACAATCTTAATATTTCTTCCCACACATTTTTCCATGAGAAGAGAAAGTGTCGAAATATAAGTGTAAACACGAGTCCCTACGTCCTGCAGATCGACAAGCATAGTGTCGATGCCTTCAAGCATTTCATCAGTCGGAGTTCTCGTTTCTGAATACAGTGAATAAACAGGAATTTTAAAAAAGGGGTGAACGTAGTGAGTTGTCTCCACCATATTGTCCTGAACATCGGTCACAAATCCGTGTTGAGGGCCAAAGAGCTTGATCAACCGTTTGCCGAAAAGATTCTGAAGGAGACTCACGCCTGTATTGAATTCTGAATCAATCGAAGCGCTATGACAGAGATAACCGATATTGCCTTTGATTTTATCTTGTAGGGCCTTTTCCGAAATTAAACGTTCAAGACCAGTGATGACTTTTGTTGATGCCATTGTTTACTTCCTAGATTCCTTTCAGTGAAGTTCATGAATGACCTTATTTTCAAGCGCGGCCTGATTTTTGTAAAGAATTATCTGCGGGTGAATTCCATCTCGACAGTACTTCCGAGCATGCTCGAATAAACCGGAGCTTTAAATTTGTTGAAATTTTTAACTTTGCTCAAATCGATTTTTAAACTGATAGAAGCACCATTGCAATTGGGATTAATGCTAAAAACATTATTTTCGATATAACCTTCATCGCCAGTGCAATTCAGATAAAGCATGGCGAAGACTTCAAGGTCGAGATGACCGTCTTCTTTTACATGGGCGATCATATTGGCGATCGGCCGAAAGGAAATATCGTAGTCGCCGGCGATTTGCTTCATCGTCGCACCCGTTGTTGATCCCTGCGCAGTCTGGCCTGCCACTATCAAAACAAATAAAAATAAGATTGTTTTCATGGATCCTAATTAGCATGAATCTGCGGAAGCCTGGAAGAAACTGTAAAAAATTTAGAGTTGTCGTTGCGATTTTCTAAGGTGAGAATTTCCTAAAAAAGACACCGGAGGTTTTTTATGAAGTCATGGATCACGACACTTTTTTTCTGCGCTTTGACCAGCGCTCACGCTGGTTTTATTCCTGACAATACTCTCAATATACCTGTCTCCTTCACAGGAGGAGGACTGACTGAAACCCAATTTCATCAAGTCATTGATAAGGTCGCCGGTGTTTATGTTCCGATTATCACCTCTAAAGGCGCCACTTTAGAGATGAAACGCAATTGGGAAGACGGAACTGTAAACGCCTACGCCTCTAGAGATATGTCCCGCGGGACAACCTGGACAGTCGCCATGTTCGGAGGCCTTGCCCGCCATCCGCTCGTCACTGAAGATGCCTTTGCTGTAGTTGTCTGCCACGAACTTGGCCATCACCTTGGAGGAGCACCCAAAAAAACACAGGCCTTTCAAGTCGATCCTAAATGGGCAAGCAATGAAGGTGAGTCTGATTATTTTGCTACGGCCAAATGTTTAAGAAAAATTTTTGAACACGACGACAATGAAAAAATTCTTGCAGAAAAATCGCTTCCACTGGAAGTGAAAACTGGTTGTGAAAAAGTTTACAAAAATCACTCAGAGATCAAATTGTGTGAACGCGTGGCCATGGCCGGATTTGAAGTCGCGGGATTTTTAAGTGAACTTGCAAAAGACAAAAAACCTGTGAGCTTTTCTACTCCTGACAAAAAGAAAGTGTGGAGAATTGATAACGATCATCCCAAAGCTCAATGCCGTCTTGATACTTATTTAGCAGGGGCCTTATGCGATAAGAATGCTGACCTGGAACTCGGACAAAAGGATGCGAACGTTGGCGCTTGCACTCTCAAAAACGGTGATTTAGCAGGAATGCGTCCCCGCTGCTGGATGACTAAGCTTTAAAAGACGTGAATTCGTAGATTCCTGAGCGTTTATGCAGGAAAGAGGAAGACTTTCCTGCATAAGTTGCATAAAATTTTCTTATCTTTCGCCCTTCACACAACACACACACTAAAGGCGAAAAGGACCTTGAAACGGAGAGACACATGAAACAGTATCATGATCTGATGAAACACGTGCTTGAGCACGGAACGAAAAAAGAAGACCGCACAGGAACGGGAACGCTTTCAGTGTTTGGTTATCAGGCCCGCTACAACCTGGAAGAAGGTTTTCCGTTAGTCACCACAAAAAAACTTCACTTGAAATCCATCATTCATGAACTGCTTTGGTTTCTTCAAGGTGACACCAATATTAAATATCTCAAAGAAAATGGCGTTTCGATCTGGGATGAATGGGCAGACGAAGAAGGAAACTTAGGACCTGTGTATGGCTCTCAATGGAGATCGTGGCATGGGGCCAACGGCGAGACGATTGATCAGATCACCACTGTCGTCAACCAGATCAAAAAAAATCCTGACTCGCGCCGCTTGATTGTTTCAGCGTGGAACGTGGCCGAGATCGAAAAAATGGCGCTTCCGCCATGTCATGCCTTTTTTCAATTTTATGTGGCCGACGGCAGGCTCTCTTGTCAGTTGTATCAGCGTTCTGCAGATATTTTTCTTGGGGTGCCTTTTAATATCGCAAGCTATGCACTTTTAACGATGATGATGGCACAAGTTTGTGGCCTTCGCCCGGGCGATTTTGTTCATACGATGGGTGATGCTCACTTGTATTTAAACCATATTGATCAGGCCAATACGCAACTCGCACGCGAGTTCAGACCTCTTCCGCAAATGAAGATCAATCCGGATGTAAAAGATATTTTTGATTTCAAATTTTCAGATTTTGAACTCATTGGTTATGATCCCCATCCGCACATTAAGGCCCCGGTGGCAGTGTAATGATAGTTTCAATGGTAGTGGCCATCGGCCCAAAACGTGAAATAGGTTATAACAACAAACTTCTCTGGCATTTGCCGGAAGACTTGAAAAATTTTAAAAAAATCACGACCGGAAAAGCGATTTTAATGGGAAGAAAGACATTTGAGTCAATTGGAAAGCCTCTTCCCAATAGAAAAAATATTGTTCTCACCCGCGATGAATCGTATGCAGTAGAGGGTGTGACCGTTATTCACGATCCCATGATGGCGTTTGATGTCGCTTTAGAATACGATGACAGCGATGAAAGCGAGCTCATGGTTATTGGTGGTGAAGAAATTTTTAAAATTTATCTTCCATACACTCAGAAAATTTATTTGTCTGAGGTTGATTACACCGGTCCAGCTGACACTTATTTTCCTGAACTCGATGGAGAGTGGAAGGAAATTGAATCAAAACAATTCGAAGGTTTTCGCTATAAAATTATTGAACGGGTGTAAAAGCACCCGGGCAAGTTCCTTCTTTCCACTTTTCTTCCCGCGGGCCGTAGATAAAAATCAGAGCGCCGCCACTATCTAATTTTAAATCATCGCCTTTTTTTCCACGCAGCAGATCGATCACATGATCAATCAGTCGGGGAGACACCATGAGACAGCCACTTGAAGACATATACACTTTCTTTTTGGTCACAAGAAAATGTTTGTGAACGACAACGTCACGTTCACAGGCATTGTCATTGATTCCTTTTTCAAGGCCATGAATGACCAGGCTTCTGCCAAAATCATTTGCCTCGTAGTCCTGACCGCCGATAAAAAATCCGGAGCTTGAGGCCATCGAGTTCACAGTGTTGCTGTAGTACTTGATATCTTTGACAGTGTTTTTATTTTCTTCCAGTGTGCGGTTGAAAAATCCGGCCTGATACCGTCCGTGAGCAACTGCCATCGATGATATTTTTCCGGTCACTCTGTCGATCAGAAACATTCTTTGTTCCTTGCTGTCTACAGTGTAATCGACGATGGCGAAGACGCGTTTTTTGTTCAAGGTGATTTCTGGATTGGCCTCACACCGATTGAAAAATTCCGGATTTTCGACAGGCTCCAATTTAAATGTTTTATCTTTGTATTGATCAAAGAAGCATTGAACATGAGAAAGAATTTTCGAATGAGGTGAAACTTCCAGGAAGTTTTTTTGAAGTTGATCCCAGGTGAGATAAGATTCATCTGCATAGGCCGTCGTCAAAAAGAAAACCAGAGATAAAACCCATTTCATAGATCCTCCGCGGATATAAGTGGAGGTGGTTTATACGAAATTTGCTTTTTTTACCAATAGGAAATTTGAATGAAAGCTATAAGGATTGTTGAGCTTCTTTTATTTTTTGAGTCAAGGCGAAGACAAAATCTTTTACATCGCTCGCCTCAACGTTTTGTTCAACGATGTTTTCAAAGTCTTTGGAATGAGAAAGGAAAGTGCTGTGAAAAACACCTAATGAATAAGCTTCATCGTTTAAAACATCTTCCATTTTTTTAGCACTTAAATCGGCAAGAGAAACTCCTTTCTGACGATCGTCAATTTGGCGAATAAAGAATGTTGTCCCATTGATCTTTGCCATTCGGGACGGAACGTTTGGTTGGTCGTAAGTGGAAATCATCTCGAATCGCTTGAGATCGGATGGGACTGCTGAGTTTGTCACAACCGTGCCTGCATTGTAGCTTGGCCTGCTCCATTCTTTGGCCTCGATCCAGGTAAGCTTGCCATCTTTTTCCAGCAAAAACTGAAATCGCTTGAGGCCTGCGGAACCACCGTTTTGTTTGATGTAGAGATAACTGTCTTTAATCTCTCCGATGTCTTTAAAAACGTTTTCCCATTTTTCCAGCTCGGATTTTTGAATGTCTGTTGCCGGAGTTTTTTTAGCAAGAAACCTGGCGTTTTTTTGATCGATATATTTTTTGTCGAGCTCATCGGCCTTTACAGATTTTTTAAACAGGTCTTCCACACTGCTTGAGTACGTCCATTCTTTTTCTTTAAGACCTTTGCGGTAGCTTTTTAAAACATCATCAATCAGTTTTTCATCAACATCAACCCCTGCGAGATTGGCCGAGCCCAGAAGGCGAAGCACATCCATAAAAACAGGTCCATTGGTTACATCATCAAAATCGTTGACGGAAAGGCGGAGGTCGCCGTTGTGGTATCTGAGTCCGAAATTTTCCATATGAGCATCGCCGGCCATAACAGCGACCGTTTCAGAGACTTTCTTAAAGTGATTTTTCCATTTAAGATCTTCGGCCATTTTGTAAAACAAAGGCGGAAAAGATCTATAAAAGAGGTGTAGGTCAGTTTTTGCACTTGCAATCCGGGTCTCTAAAAAACGATGATTGCGCTCTTTACTGTAAAAAGTCGCAATGATGTCAGCGCAATTTTTTTCAGCAGCAGGATTGCGTTGACCATTTGGATCTTTCTGAACAGTCTCGCGTTCCAGCTGAGGGCCGGAAAGAAAGACGAGGCTGAATAATAAAAAGAAAACGATCCATTTCATCAGCAACTTATCGGATGATTAGGAATCGGGGTTAGTTTTTAAATTTGAGAGGAGTGCTCAGTTAACTCCTGCACGTTTTGCGTCCAGAAGATCGGCCTTGTAATCGGTCTTATAATTGGCCATGGCATCTCTATGACCAAAGGCAGGCCTTAACCCGCAGTAGGTGCGTGCAGCGGCGGTAAGGCGCTCTTCTTCGCGTTTAAACTCAAGGTAAGGAACAAAGTTGCCGTAGCCCTTGATAAAGAAACTCGTGTCGCCAGATTTGTAAGAATAATTTAAAGACATGCGCGGGGAATTGCTGTCGAGATATCCGATTTCAAAACCGCTGTCGGATTTCTTCATCCCTACAACGAGCCAGGCGTGGGAAGTAATTCCCTTGATTTGAAGTTTTTGATACCCAATTTTCTTTTTGACTGCAACGTATTCAAACACCTCTTTCATCATTTTTTCTAAAAGGGGGGCTTCCGTTTTTGTATCGCCTTTCAGGCCGTCCATCCATCCTCCTAAGACCACTCCGTCGTAGATCTGCCAGTCATTGAGTTCTGCCTGGATGAATTTCTGATTTTCTTTCGTGAATTCTTCAAAATTCTGGTACCCCGGAACGTTAAAAACTGATACGCCATCGCGAACTCTACGGATTAGTTGTTTCATTTCAGAGGACGTTTTTGGTTTGGGAAGATCAGGTCTGAAGACAGCGAGGTAAAAGATGTTTCTTTGAAAACGTGAGTGCCACCAGCAAACTCCGCCATTGAAAAGACCGCCATTATTTTTAAAGGCCATGAGATTTACTGAATCAGTTGAAAGATCCTGAAGTACTTCATTTGCCTGTGGCGTTCCTGCAAATCGTTCACAGAATTCCGTTTTAGTCTGCGGAAGAGTTGCTGCAAGAGTTGAAAAGGTGAAAAAGGCCAGAGTGGTGGTAATGATTGTTTTCATTCTGATAGTGTCGTTGCCTGAGAAAGACAACGACAACAAATAAAAACTATCAGGATGGTTTTGGTCGGGTATTATTCTTCGACAATCAGATCGTTTTTCAATTCATTCGGCTTATCGTTTTCACCGGCCGGAAAATAATATTCCAGCGCATCTGAGGCCGCTTTGATGGCCCCTTTAATCCCTTCGATGTGATTTCCTGATTTTACTTTTTCAGTGAATTCACTAACGATATCATCCCAGACTTTCTGTTCAACTTTGCGGTTGATGCCGACGTCTGTAATGATTTTAATTTTCTTTTCCATAACTGAGACAAGAATCAATACACCATTGTGGTTGGCGGTAAGATGCAGGTTGTGGTGAAAAAAAGCTTCGTAAGCTTTCTGACAAACCTCGAATTCAATTTCTTCCTTCGTGATAAGAAGTCTTTTAATCGCAGGAACATGACCTAAAAAATAACCTACATACAATCCCGGCAGCTGAATCCACAAAAAGTAAATAGGATTGATAATGAAAAGAGGCGAGAAATAGAGAGCGAGTGAAAATAAAAAAGAGACAATAATCGCTGCTCGAAAATGAGCGGCCGGGTAAATATCGCTGTGATGAACAATCATCGGGACGATTTCACTCTTGGTTCTTTTTTCAGCTTCGTTAATTAAGCTTTTAATCAGGAGCCGGTCTTTTTTACTTACGATCATCATACTTTATTCTCACTTATTAATTCAAAAAAATTACCAATCACTTGAAGCTCCGCCGCCGGAAAAGCCACCACCGCCTCCGGACCAGCCGCCACCGCCGCCAAATCCACCGCCGCCTCCGCGACCGCCGAATCCTCCAAATCCTCCTCCGATGTACGGTCCACCCCGGCCTCTGCCGCTGGGAAACACGTATTGAAGAAAAATAATTAAGGCTATCAAAACGAAGATGATAAAGCTGGAGCTTGTTTTGCGGGCGTGTCTAGGTTGAACAGCGCCGCCTTCAAAATTCAGTTCAACTCCAGCAGTTCTGGCCATGAGTGAAAGACCGAGGGCCACACCATTGTCATTGTCGCCGTCTTTAAATAAGGCGCGGACTTCCTGCAGAATGCGTTTTGATTTTAAATCAGTGATGGACCCTTCAAGGCCTCTGCCGACTTCAATGCGCATTTTGTGATCGTCTGAAACAATCAGAAATAAAGCAGCGCGGTCATCGCCTTTTTTTCCAAGCTTCCACACATCGACGACTCTGATGGAATAACCTTCAATCGATTCTCCGCCGAGCTTGGGGATGATAAGAACTTGAAACTGAATGCCGGTTTCTTTTTCAAGATTATAAAGCGCCGAGGAAATGGCCGCGCTTGCCTGTTCAGAAAGAAATCGCGATTGATCGACAACCGGACCAGTGAGCGTTGGAACGTCCAATGTTTTTTGTGCCTGGGCGTTTCCGCCCAGAAGAATAAAAAAGAAAAAGAATGAAACAATTAAAAAATTCTTCACGATTAAAATTTAACCGCTGGAGCGTTTTGAACCTGCTCTAAATTTTCCACGGCAAATTGTGGTTTCTTTGTCATGTGAAGAAACAGGCCATTGTACCATGATGTCGGCGGCACAGTGACGAGGTTATTGAATTCTTTAATGGACTCAATATAGCGGTTGCGGGCCACTGTGATTCTGTTTTCTGTTCCTTCAAGTTGAGATTGAAGATCGCGGAAATTTTCATTGGCCTTAAGATCAGGATATTTTTCCGCAACAACCATGAGTCGGGAAAGGGCCTGAGTCAGGTTGCCTTGCGCTTGCTGGAACTTTTTCATCGTTTCGTCATTTAATTGATCAACAGTTACGTTTACTTTTGTTGCGTTCGCGCGGGCCTCAATAACTTTTGTCAGAGTTTCCTGCTCGTGTTTTGCATATCCTTTGACGACTTCAACTAAATTAGGGATAAGATCTGCTCTTCTTTTGTATTGGTTTTGAACTTCTGCCCAGCTTGCCTCAACCTGGTTAGCAGCAGTTGGAATACTTTGCATCCCGCAAGAACTGACGAGGATAGCAATAAACAAAAGACTGAGAATTTTTGATAGTGATTTTTTCATAACGTCTCCTAACGAATTAAACTATACTAAGCTTATGTCAAACAACCAAAAAAGTGAACTTCTCCTACCTGTAGGAAATATGAATATGTGTCTGGCGGCCATTCACAACGGCGCAGATGCAATTTATGTGGGCATGCCTCACTTCAATGCGCGTGGACGCACGACTGATTTCTCCGTTATTGAATTAAAAGAAATGATCGAGACCTGTCATCTTTATGGCGTTAAGGTCAATCTCGCTTTTAACGTTGTGATCTTCGAATCCGAATTGCCGGATGTGGTGGACCTGTTAAAAGAAGTTCTGCCTTTAAGGCCAGATGCCATGATTGTTCAGGACGTAGGTCTGGCCCGCCTAATCCGCCAAATGGCGCCGGAGCAGGTAATCCATGGTTCAACCCAAATGACGGTGACCAATCACGAGGCCATGACCTTATTAGATGATTTAAAAATCAAACGATTTGTACTAGGCAGGGAAGTGAGTCTGCCGGAAATGAAAGCGATCAAGGAAAAAACCGACCGCGAACTCGAAGTGTTCGTTCACGGGGCCTTGTGTGTCGCTTATTCCGGACAATGTTTTACGTCGGAATCCATTGGCGGTCGTTCGGCCAACAGAGGCCAGTGCGCTCAAAGCTGCCGTTTTGAATATGAAATGATCGTCGACGGACAAAAAATGGACTTAGGAGAGAAAAAATATCTCGTGTCTCCTAAGGATCTCTGTGGAATTGCCCAGATTCCTGAGCTCTTAGATTTAAAAATAGACAGCTTTAAAGTCGAAGGTCGTCTTAAAACTCCGGAGTATGTCGCTTCCGCTGCCAGAAATTACCGGGCGGCCATCGATTCCAAACTTCACCATAAGAAATTTGGAGAAGACAAAATCAATGCGGCCAAACGAGAAATGGGACTGACTTATTCCCGCGGTTTTTTTACCGGATGGTTGCATGGAGTTGATCATCAAAAACTTGTCGAAGGAACCTATGGGGCCCATAGAGGCGTTGAGATCGGAACAATTGCCTCGCTTTCCTTGAAATCTATCAAAATCAAAACGGATTATAAAAAATTAAAAAAAGGTGACGGGATTTTGCTCGCTGGTTTTGTCAATGGAAAGAAAACTGAAGTAGGGGGGAAGCTCTACGATGTGAAATACCAGGGCGGTGAATGTGAATTATTTTTTTCAAGAGATTTTGATTTAAAAAAAGTTAAAGCGCATTTCAAAGTTTATTTTAACCACGATACAAACGTGGAAAAAGAACTCACACAATCGTTCACGGATAAAAATTTCAAAAAACGAATACCTCTTTCAGTGAAAGTCCAATCGATGGTGGGGAAACCTTTGCAGGTTACCGTCAGCGATACTCAGCATGTCGTCACAGTGTGGAGTGAAACAGCTGTTGAAGCTGCGAAAGATCGCCCGGTAGAAGCAGAAGACTTAAAAGATGAGCTTTGCGCTCTGTCGGCGACCTGTTTTATTGCCCTGGATTTTTCTTTTGAAGGTGATAAACATATTTTCATTCACCAAAAAGACCTCAAGGCGCTGAGAAGAAAATTTACAGAAGAGTTGATGAAAAAGAGAATCGAGCGACCTGCCATGCCGATCAATGATTTTAACGTTCCGGTGAAGCACCAATCAGAAAAGGCCGGGTCAAAATTCAATATTCTTCTGCGAGAGTTTAATCAGGTCAAAGACTTCCTTGGTTTTTTGCCTGAGTTGTCTGCAGAAGCACGCAACCTTTTGGGTGTGATCTATCTCGATTATGAATTTGGAAAAGACTATGCGCAAAGTATTGCTCTGTTAAAAGAGGCCGGATTAAAAACAGGAATTGCGACCACAAGAATTTTAAAGCCCAATGAATATTACAATTTTAAAATTATTGAACGGGCCAATCCTGATGTCATTCTCTGCCGCAACCTGGGAGCTGTTCAGTATTTCAACAACAGTCAGTTTGAACTAAAAGGCGATTTCAGTTTGAATGTGACGAATTCCCTAACGGCAAATTATTTTTTATCTAAAAGATTGTCGACTGTCTGCGCTTCCTACGATCTCAATTCAAAGCAGCTTGAAGAACTGATGGCCCAGGTTCCATCTGGTAAACTTGAAGTAACCATCCACCAGTATATGCCATCCTTTCATATGGAGCATTGTGTGTTTGCTGCCTTTCTTTCCCAGGGATCCAGTTTCCGGGATTGTGGAAAACCTTGCGAAAAACACAGAGTGGAACTCAAAGATCAGTTTGGAAATTTTCATCAGATAAAGGCCGATCAGGAATGCCGAAATACAATGTTCAATGCGACTTCACAGTCAGCAGGAAAGCTTATTCCCGAGTGGAAAGCGCATGGTCTGGCGGAATTTCGGTTTGAGGCGCTATACGAAAGAGGCAATGAGCTTAAACAAAAAATTGTGTCTTATTCTGAAATCATTCATAGTGACTCACTGGTGTATAATGAACAAGTGCTTAAAAAACTTGGTGTCATGGAGAAGTACGGTCTTTCAGATAAAGTCTTCTTGCATAAAGAACACCAAAATCGAAAAAAAGGCTAAATGCCAGGCTGAACTCTATTAACAAAATCACAATATTCTCTTCGTTGTTTCTAACGTCTTTTCGGGTTAAAAATAGTTCAAGCAATGAAACAACTATTTGATCAAAAAGATTCATACTCCACCTTCAGTGAGCAATTTCTGCGGTTGAGCGAAGACCGGTTTCGTCTTCTGGTCGCAACTGTAAAAAATTATGCCATTTTTATGATGGACACGAACGGGCTTATTCTCACCTGGAATGAAGGTGCCAAAAAATTAAAAGGTTACGATGATAACGAAATCATCGGAAAACATTTTTCAGTTTTTTATTCTGAGGAAGAACGAAAAAACGGGAAACCAGAAAAGGAACTAGTGGAAGCAGTAAAGAACGGACAGGTTGAAGACGAAGGCTGGAGAATTAAAAAGAACGGGGAGAAATTCTGGGCCAATGTCATCATCACCCGCATGAATGACGAGAAAGGAAATTTAATAGGCTTTTCCAAAGTCACCCGCGATCTGACCCAGAGTAAAATTGAAGAAGAAAAACTTCGCAGCGCCTATAAAGAATTGAAAGACGCTGTCGAAGAAAAAACAGCTGATCTCGCAGCGGCGCTGGTTGCGCGTGATGAATTTCTGATGATTGCTTCACACGAGCTTAAAACACCTATTACATCACTTAAATTGCGTATGCAGATAGGACTTCGCAATCTTCGTCCGGATGTTGAGAAAATGCCGACCAAAGAAGAGCTCGTTAAGTTTTATACTCAGTCACTTGAGCAAGTTGAATCTCTGGTTAAACTTGTGGATGATCTTCTGGAAGTTTCCAGGCTGCAAAGTGGTCAGTTTTCGCTGGTGAAACAAGATATTAATCTTTCTGAATTGATTCATTCAGTTTTTCAACGATTTTCTGAAGATAAAAAATTGAAATTAAAAATCACTCCGGGAGTCATCGTCCACGCTGACAGTTACAGAATGGATCAGGTGATTTCGAATTTGTTATCCAATGCCATTAAACATGCACCTCTTTCTGAAATTGAAGTTGAGCTCAATGTTTCTCCGGATCATAAAAGGGCCTTTTTTAGCGTCAAGGATTCAGGGCCTGGGATTGAAAAAGACATGCAGGATAAAATCTTTCAACGTTTCGGAAGACTTGGTTCATATACTCACATCGGGGGAATGGGATTGGGACTCTATATGGTGAAGAAAATCGTTGAAGGGCACAGCGGAGAAATCACGCTGATGAGTGCTTCCGGTCAGGGTGCGACGTTTATTGTCTCGCTTCCTGTTAAAGAATTTCACCTTTAGAGATTTCTCTGTATTCACCAGGGGCAAGATTTCCCAGCGAAAGTTTACCAATTTTCACTCTTATTAACCGGAGAGTCGGAAAACCGACAGCGGCCGTCATTCGTCTGACCTGGCGGTTTTTACCTTCAGTTAATTCAATTTCAATCCAGCAGGTAGGAATCGTTTTGCGAAAGCGCACCGGTGGATCTCTTTCAGGAATTTCCGGCCGAGGATCGAGTACGCGTGCCTTACACGGTTTCGTTTTGTAATCGCCGATCAATACTCCTGCTTGAAGTTTTTTCAGAGCATCCGCAGTTGGAATATTCTCGACCTGCACCCAATAAGTTTTAACTTTATCATGAATAGGATTTAACAATCTATCGATGAGCACACCATCATTGGTGAGAAGAAGTAATCCTTCCGAGTCTTTATCAAGCCGGCCGCACGCATACACGTCTTTTGGCAAATTAAATACGGAAAGAGTTTCATTCAGGTTATCAGAAGTAAACTGACTTAAAATTCCATAAGGCTTATTAAAGGCTAGGTAGAGAAGTTTTTTCATGCTTAGAATAGTTTCATGAACTTTAGACAAACTGTAAAGTTAAGTCATTTCGAAGGTGGTCTCTATGCTCTGATGGTTGCTTCAACAGAGTCGTTTCTGTTTTACTATGCCGTCAGACAAAACGTCACAGCGTTTGAACTGGCCATTCTCACAACAGTTCCGCTTTTTCTAGGCGCCCTCGCTCAATTTTTTATTCCCAAGCTCATAAGTGAAAAGCATTTAGGTGCGGGAATAGTGTGGGCGATTCTCATTCAGATCATGGGGGTCTGCGGAATTCTTTACAACGTTGCTGTTCATTTCAGTTACACTTCAATGCTTGCTTTCACCTGCGTGCATTTCATCGGAGGCCTTTTAACCAATCCTCTCTGGATTGACTGGGCCGCGAGAATTATTCCCAAAAGAAATTTCAGAAAATATATGGCGGGACGTTCGAGCTACACCTGGTATCTGATTTTATTTTTCTATCTCTCAATGGCGCTTCTCGCCCAATACACGGACTGGTTTCATCTCGTGTATATTTTTGCCATTGGGGCCGTGGCAAGACTTTGCTCTTTAGGGCTGCAGACACTTATCATCCGTGGAGAATTTTCTTCCAGATTAAAAGCAGAGGCGATTGCCAAGAGCAAAGACCATGAACACGTTAAACATCATGAGATGCCGAAAGATCTAAAAGATTACATAAGAACTTTTATGATCTGGACCGCCATTTTTAAATTCGGAACAAATGTGTGTTCACCTTTTTTTGTTCCCTATATGCTGGATGATTTAAAGCTCTCGATGCTTCATTATGTGATTCTTTCCAGTATTCCTTTTTTTGGACGCGCTTTATTTTTTAACCGCTGGGGAAAGGCGGGGAAAAGTTATGCGGCCTTTTTTGGCATTCAGCTCACCATGCTTTATATCGCTTTTACACCGCTGGTATGGATCATGACCCGTTCGTATTTTGCCCTTATTTTTCTGGAAGTGATTTCAGGAATTGCCTGGGGAGGGTATGAACTCAATCAAGTTTTGATGATTCAAAATTTCGTCGACAATTCCATGAAAGAGGGAAGCCGCGTGCTTTTGGGCATTCATATGGCGCTTTCAAATTTTTTTGGGGTTTTGGGGGCCATTACCGGGGCCCTGCTTTTGGAAATGAAATTCACCTTCTATGAAGTCTTCTGGGTCTCTTCCGGGCTTCGCTTTTTCCTGGCCTTTGTTCTTATCTACAAAGCGTCAAGTATGCGTAAAAGTGATTTTACTGCGAAGCACTTTAGGACTTATGTCAGAAACCTCTTGCCACATACCTAAGAGAATTGCGACAATGCCCTATCAAATTTGTAGGGTTAAACATGTTTAAACGACTTGCAATAATAGGCCTTCTTATGGCCGTCATTTTTGCGACTGTAACAGAAGCAAAAACGAAAAAAACAAAAGCGACTGCAAAAAGCAGATCGTCTCGTCAGTTTAAACCTGCAAAACACTCCCGCAAATCTCGCCGTTTTAAAAATCGTGGAAACGGCCCCGACTTAAAATCAATTACAACCGAGTCGCCTTATAAAGAAGATCCTTCAAATGGCGTCACTCCGGTAGAAACAAAACAACCTGGACTATAAGAGGTAACAATGAAAAAACTTTTAGCAGTATTAATTCTCGCGCTCCCATTGGGAAGTTTTGCTTCAACAATCATCACATTTCAGTGTAAATCAGCTGAAATCGAAGGTGTTCACAAATTCGATGCAAAAGGTGTCGTCGCAGTTGATGAATATAATAAAGTTGATGGTGTGATTTCTCTTCAAGTGCAAAAAGCTCAGGCACCGGATTCAGTTCAGGTTTTTGAAGAAATTAAAGTCAACGGAACTCTACAGCACTTTGAACCAGGTGATTTAGTTCCTACTTCATTTGAGCAGCTCACACTTTTTACGAGAGAAACTTATGTCAAGTCGATGAATCTTCTTCTCGGCTTTAAAGTCGAAAGTGCTTCTCAGGTTTTCACCATCGACAATTTTCTCTACAGATCAAATTGCTATATTGTTGATTCAGTCAGCAAAAACTAAAATAAAAAATGAATGGGGCCTGCTTTAGCGGGCCTTTTTTTTAGCTAAAACTCACGTAAAAAGTAGATCCCTTTCCAGGCTCACTTTCAACCCAGATTTGGCCCCCGTGGGCCTTGATAATTTCTTTTGAAATATAAAGTCCTAGTCCAAGTCCTTTGCCTTTACTGGTTTCAGTTGCGCGTTCAAAGCGATTAAAAATTTTATCCTGCATATCTTTCACAATGCCCATGCCATGATCTTTAATAGAAAGGCGCAATTCTGATTCAAGAGAATCGAGGCGTATGATTATAGGTTTTCCTTCACCGTAGCGAAGAGCATTCGTCAGAAGGTTAGTAAGGACTTGCTCAATTCGGATCGGATCAAGAAGAAGCTTGGATTCCTGGCAAAGTTCAATAGAAGGCGGAGAAACTTTTGCTTCTTCAAACTGCGGAATGAGGCGGTTGACGACTTCCACAATCAAATCGCACAGATTCACATCTTTTAAATTCAATTCCAGTTTTCCTGAGGTAATCCTGGAAATATCGAGCATTTCATCTACAAGTGAAACCAGCTTGCGTGTTTGCTTTTGAATTCCTTCCATCGTCTGCTTGATCTCTTCAATTGAAATCTTTTCTACGTTGCTTCTTTCAAGTGAACGAAGCTGTTTTTGAACTTGAAGATTCATTACGGAAAGAGGATTTTTCAGCTCGTGACTTGCAATGGAAAAAAACATTTCGCGATCCCGGACGGCTTCACTTAGAGCTGTTTCAATCGCTTTTCGTTCTTCGATTTCAGCCTCAATCGCATCTGTATGTTTTTTTGAAAGGACTTTTTCCGTGATGTCTTCCACGTGATGAATGAGATAAAGAATTTTTGACCTGGCCTCATCGAACACCGGAACATTCAAAGGGCTCCAATAGCGAACTTCAAAGGATTCAGGTTGTCCTGCAACCGGAATATCATATTTTTGCGTGGCCATTCGATCCGGTTTTTTGGTCGCTAAAACTTTCTTTAGCGACATACTGAGATTTTTCACTCCTGTGGCCTTTGGATCATGAGGATTATCAGGAAAGACTTCAAAAATGCCCCGTCCGAGTATTTCTTCGCGTTTTGTCGCAGTTGCATGAAGGTAAGCATCATTAACGGCCGTTATGATAAATTCTGGAGTCAAAATCAGATAAGGTGCTGGAGTTGATTCAAAGATGGCCTTGGCGTCATAAACAGGTGCGCCTTTTTTTAAGCGATGATGTGATGAATGAGTGTTCTCAGTATTCATAGCTGGTTGAACTTAGCAAAAATTCTGCCAGAAGAATTGTAACTAAACATTACACTTGAAAACTTGATAGTAAATTTTTATTCGTGAAGACCCGATCTGCTTTTGGCCACCCGGTCATTCAAAAGACGAAATTGCCGTAAAAGATCATTGGCCACTTCTTTATTTTCTAAAATCTCGAGGGCATAAATAACTGCTTCAAAAGTACACACCCCATCTGCGCGTACACTGTTACGGAGTTTGTATTCACCTTTCACATTATCAGAAAGTTTTACGCAAAGAAGATCAGAAAGACCGGGTTCACGCCTGCGAACTTTCTTCGCCTGATTCCATGTTCCGTCCGGAACAATTAAATGATAGGGGCCTGGATGATTTTGCAAAAAATTTTCGTCCAGTAAAACAGCATCTTCATCAGGAAAAAGATAAAGAGGTAAGACTCCTTCTTCCAGGTTTAATTGCTCAAGCGAAAAAGGGTTTTCAGGAAGACCGCGCTGATAAATTTGAGCGTTTGATAAAGTGAGAGTGGCCAGTTTGGCCGTGTTGCTCGTGAGATGTTTTTCACGATGGTGCATTATGATTGAAACGCGCGTTTTTGTCTCATGAACTTTGATCTCTCCACAAAAACAATGCATTTTATTAATCCGGCACCGCTCGCAGCGTTTGCCCTGAGTGCTTCTTCGTTTACTCATTTCAGATTCGCTTCAACTTCGCGATCAAGACGAGCAACGGCAGCAACGATGGCCTCATAGCATTTATCTTTTAAGGCCGTGGCATCTTCAGGTTTCAAGCCGGTCGTTTCTATCGCAGGCAAAGCTTCAATCAGAAGTGTTCCGGAATTCCATTTAGTGAAATCCAGATGGCGGATATAAGAACTGATGGCCACGGGAACAATCGGTACCTGAGCTTTAATCGCAGTAATGAAGGGTCCTTTTTTAAAAGGAAGAATACCGCGCCCACGGGATCTGGTTCCTTCCGGCATAATCCACACGGAAATTTTCCGGTCGCGGATTTGAGCAGCGGCCTGATCCATTGTTGAGAAGGCACTTTTTTTATTGCTTCTGTTGATCAGGATATTTCCTGCGAGCCAATAAAAAAGTCCAAAAAAAGGAACGTAGAGAATATCTTTTTTTCCAATCGTCACAGTATCGTCAGGAACAGCATGACAACCGGGAATGATATCCAGATTGTCCTGGTGATTGGAAATGAAAACACAAGGGCGATGAGCATTCATGTAATCACGATTTCTCATTCTGATTTTAATGCCGAGAATATGATGTCCGAAATTAATGATATCGGAAACCATCTTGGTATTTTTGGCCGAAAAGGGGCGGATAAGTCCTGCAAAAATGCCGATGGTGCATGCTAGAACAACCCATAAAATATAAAAAAAGAGTCTGATAAATTTAAGAAGCATAAGTCCGTCTCTGGTTTTTACTCAGTGTAGCTTTATCAATATATGTTTGTGTGACTTTGGCATCACTATGATTTAAATAATCCCGCACGTAAAGGAGATCCTTGGATTTTATATAAAGATTTGTCGCGCAGGCCTTCCGAAAACTGTGGGGAGAAATGCCGGGGGAGACCTCAGCGCGGGAAATAATTTTCATGATTTGATTATAAAAAGTTTTGAGCGAGTAAGGCTTCCCTTCTTTATTTTGAAACAAAAAATCTGATTTAAATTCAGTCTGCGATAAATAAAATTCAAGATTTTTGAATATCAACTCTTCTTTTTGAATCACCAGCGTGTGAATGGATCCGCCTTTTCTTGCAAATGTGAGCACTTTTGCGTGTAAGTCAAAATTGGAAATCTTAAGATAGCAAAGTTCACTTAAGCGAAGGCCTCCGTAATAGAGCAGATACAGCATCAGGCGTTCTTTTGTCCGCCAGGTTTTATCATCGATCAGTTTAAATTCTTCACGAGTAATCATTTTGGTAGGAACGACATCGATATCTTTTAAAGAGATGGCGTGCAGTTTGCTCTTGACTGGATTTTTGGAGAACTTCGCAGACGAATCTTCATTGACTTCTTTCAGGTACTGAAAAAAATTTTTAAGGCTGGATAAATGACGTCTTCTTGAAGCGACACTCATGGGCGCCTGAAAAAGAAGCAAGGATTTTTCCGAACGCGTTTTAAAGCGTGCCTTGCTGAAAATAACTTTAAACCAGAACAAAAAGGCGAGCTGCGGATGACGAATCACTTCTTTGTAAATCGGTCCGCCATTATTGAGAAATTCTTTGTAACGGCCAATCATTTCGCCGTTAACTTTCACCAGATCTTTGCCTTCGCAGAATTCGACCCATGCAAAAAATTTCAGCAAATCAGCTCTATAGTTTTTGATCGTATGCTCCGATTTGTTCAATCGAGAGAGATTATCGAGGTACTCATTCATGAGTGCAAGATGAGGCCTGGAGAGATCCGCGGCCGTGACCTGAGCCTGGTTCATTCGTTTTCAATCCTTTGAAAAAAACCGGTTTAAAGTTACATATAATTTATATTATATGTAGTTTATGCTTTTTAAGTCAAAGAAATCGTTGAAAAAATGCAGAAACGCCCTTTTTAGGGCGTTTCTTTGGGGGCTTTGATGGTTTGAACATCGATCTACATCGCTTCAATATCCAAATCTTCCATTGAACGATCTTCTTCATTTAAGCGAAGATCATAACCGCGGTTTGAAAGACGGGACTGAATTTCATTTAATTCTTTATAGAGAAGTCGGTAGTTGAGCGAGCCCACTTCAATTTGAATGGGAGTCAATTCCTTACCGATCATCTCGAGTTTCAGGTAAACCAGGTCTTCAAGTTTGTCCTGGGGAAGAAGTGAAATAAGAAAGCCCACTCCGATTTTATCGAAGACACCGCCTTCATTTAAGGCGACCAGGTTGTTGATCATTTCTTCCGTATTCGGGTTCTTTAAAATAGCGCCGATCTTATTGGCGAGATTTAAAAGTCTTTCTTTTTCAATCCAACGGTCGATTAAAAGAAAGCTTCTCAATTCTTCAGATTTAGTTTCATCTTCAGTTTTTTGAATCACGCTGAGTTTTCTTTTCTCTTCAACATAGATGAGAATTTTCTTTCTGAGTTCTTCTACCGGGTAGTTCTTCAGGTATTCAAAGCCCTGTGCCTTTAAAACCAACTGGAAGAAAATGCGGGAATCAATTTTTTTCGTGCCGTCTTTCCATTGTGTGAAATCAATATCGCGCGCCAGCTTCGTAGGGATCTGGGCCAGCATGAATTTCTCAACGGCCTTCTGTTCATAAGAAGTAAAATAGCGGTCTTTTCTTTCAAATGTCAGACCGAGATCGCCGTTTTTCAGTGTCGAATCTTCCATCTGAAATCTTGGAATCAGGCCGAAGTTGTTCTGGTAAGTCTGATCTTTTAATTTAAAAAACTTTTTCCCGAATTGAGCTTCAATATATTTTGAATAAGTCGGGTAGTAGAATTGAAGATTCTTTTCTTTTTTATCAATGAACGTTACGCGGCTTTCAGTAAACGTTCTGTCTTTCTGGTAAGAAGTCACCAAAAAAGCAAGTTTTACGTGACGAGTGTGTCCCTTGTAGCTGCTGTAGCCTTTAAAAATTCTTTGAACACGACGCTCTTTCGGTGGCATTTTCTGATCGAGGTAGAAAAGTTCGTCAGCTTTTTCGTATGAAGAGATGAGTTTATCTTTCAGATCGCTTGGGTCCACCATATCAGCGACAATGACATCCTTGAATTTTAGTGTCGAAGAAAGAACCTGGTTGTAAGCTTCCTGAGCTTGTGGATCTTTCAAATCGAAAACGTAGTCGATAATGAATTGAGCGCCTGGATTATAACTGAAGCCGAATTGAGCAAAGTCTCTTTCAATAAAACGCTCGATCTGACGATCAAGAAGTCTGAAGCCGAAAATATTAAAGCTTGCGGCCATTCCCGCACTTGCCGCTGAATCACGACCGCGTTTTGTAATGAGCTTTAAACGCACGTGTGTTTCATCCAGTTTGAAAACCTGAATCGTAAATTCACCGGAAAGAACAAAAGAAACTCCGGCGTTTGCTGAAAGACCAACAGGTCCAACTAAAGATGTTGAAGCCCCTGCGCCGATGGCAATATTCATATTCGCCGGCATACTGACAAAGTCACCCGCCTGAAGATTTTTAAGGGCCAGTTTAGCATTCAACGGAAGTTTGTTTGGAGCATAAGGAAGCGCTTTGATCGCTGCCATTTTGGTAGGGAACTGGCGCACGAAAAAGAAGCTGCTTGAACGATTGACCGAAAAACCAAACGGTACATCAACCAGATCTTTTAAAATTTCACCAACGTTAACGCCGGCGTTTACATCCCATTTATCAATTCGAGTGAAAAATTTGTTAATATAAGAAGCTTCAACATCATAACGGTATTTGTTGCTGAGGTTGATACCTTCAACCAGATCAATATTGCCAAGATCAACGTTAAAATTGATATCCTGATCCGCAATGGACTCGCGGATTTTCTTCTGCATTTCCTTGCGATCCAGATAATCAGAAAGCTTTCTGGAAAGAGACTCGGGGCTGCTTTCTAACTGCTCGGAGACTTCAGCATATGAAAGCGACGCAGTCGTTAGAAGAAGAGTTGTTAACAAAAAAGAGGAGAAAACCTTTTTCATGGGCAATCCTGGCTGTTGATTCAATAACACTCACAGTTTAGACCTCCCTTAGACGCGTCGCCACAAAGAACCCTTATCATGTATTTTTTACTAGGTTACCCCGTCACAATTTGATACACTTCCTAGGTCGTTAGGATCACACAATTTATGGAAATTTTTGAACAAGTCCTCCACATTACCGCCGATCCCTTGGCCTTCTTCCAGTTTTTTGGCTACTGGGGTTTGTCGATGATCCTGTTTGCAGAAACAGGGCTGTTTGGCTTTTTCCTGCCCGGAGACTCGCTTTTAGTGACCCTGGGGCTGATTTCTGCCCAAGGGCATATCGATTTGAAAATCCTTATCCCTTCTTTAATTCTCGCCACCGTTTTGGGCGATCATTTCAGCTATTTTCTGGGACGCAAGTACTCCACTAAGGTTAGAAGCAATATTCATCGCTTTTACCTGGAAGAAAAGCATATGGAGATGGCCGAGACTTTTTATTCAAAGCATGGGGGAAAGACGATTCTTTTCTGTAAATTCGTGGCGTTTGTGCGCACCTTTGCTCCTTTTGTAGCTGGTACTTCAAAAATGAGCGTGCTCAGGTTCTCTCTTTTTGACCTGGCCGGCGCAGGTCTATGGGTAGGGGGAATTGTCGGATTGACCCATTACCTGGCCCAATTCGTCCACTTTGACATCAAAGCGTATTTCCATTACTTCGTCATTTTTCTAATCTTTCTGCTTGTTTCGCCCTTCATCTTTAAAGTTTTAAAAAAGAAGGCATAATACCTAATAATAGATTTGAATCCGTTTTTTACTATAAGGACTTTTGTTTATGGCAAATTCAATAAACTTGAAACTTACTCTTGATAACAGTGCTCACAAGCATTTTCGCGACGATGAGTTCTGGAAAGTGATTCCTGCATGGAAAGATGTGACTCGCGAAGAGTTCAGCGATCATATGTGGCAACTGAAACATTCAATCAACAAAGTTGATAAAGCTAAGGCCGTTTTAGGCGACCTTTGTACCGAAGAGTTTTATCAGGACATGGTGGATGGTCAGCACAAGACGCCGATGAACATCAGAATTACTCCTTATATTTTTGCTTTGATGGATTGGAATGATCCTGTGAACTGTCCGCTCAGAAAACAATTTCTTCCGATCGGTTCTCAGTTTTTAGAAGATCACCCTTACTATAAGGCCGATTCTCTTCACGAAGATGTCGACTCTCCGGTGCCGACACTCACTCATAGATATCACGATAAAGTTCTTTTTCTGCCGACAACAATCTGTCCGGTTTATTGTTCATACTGTACGCGTTCACGCTTAATTGGTGGTTCAACTGAAGCAGTTGAAAAAGAAACTTACGGAGTCAATCAGGCGAAGATGGATGCGGCCTTTGATTACATCCGCGCTCATGAGCAAATTGAAGACGTGGTTATTTCCGGAGGGGACGCATTCATGCTCACTCCGAAACAAATTACTTTCATCGGCGAAAACCTTCTCAATATTCCTCATATCAGAAGACTTCGTTTTGCTACAAAAGGTGTGGCCATTTTCCCTCAGAAAATTCTTTCTGACCACGAGTGGTTCAACGCTTTCAATGCCGTTCATAAAAAAGCGCGCGAAATGGGAAAACAAGTTGTGATTCACACCCACTTTTCTTGCCCGCGCGAAATCACTATGTTCTCGAAGAAAGCGATGGAAAGACTTTTTGCCGAAGGAATTACGGTTAGAAACCAGGCCGTTTTGCAAGAAGGAGTCAACGACAACATCAACGATATGGTTCTTCTCATCAAGCAGATGAGCTATATGAACATTCAGCCTTATTACGTTTATATTCACGATATGGTTCCGGGTTGCGAACATTTCAGAACAACCATTGCTGAGTCTGAAGCGCTGGAAAAAGCGGTGAGAGGAACAACGGCAGGATTCAATACGCCGACGTTTGTCTGTGATGCTCCAGGAGGCGGTGGAAAACGCCATATTGCTTCTTATGAGTATTACGATCGCGAGAATGGTATCTCTGTCTGGACAGCACCGAACGTTAAACCAGGTGAAGTCTTCTTTTACTTCGATCCCATCAGAAAACTATCAAAAGAAGCGCAAGCTCGTTGGGCAGATCCAGCTCAGCGTGAAGCAATGATTGCAGACGCGAAAAAGAAAGCGGGCTTTTAGGCCGCAGGAGTCTTTCTCGCGTCTGAACTTCGTCTTTGCGTGGTGCCTTCGATGTTCGAAAGCAGCACGGGATATCGTTTTACAATTTCATTGAAATTCTTTTTAGTGAGCTTATAAAGGTCGCAATAAGTCTGTGACTGAATATTGGCGGTTCTGGTCGTCTCTTTTAATAGAGCAATCTCACCAAAAATCTGACCGTCATGCAATGTTGCCACTCTTTCGCCGGATTGAAGAATCACGTCCACATTTCCGTGAGCAATAATAAACATTTCCTCACCGATATCGCCGATGTTAATGATCATGTCGCCCGGTGAAGAGTAAATCTGCTCAAGTTGCATCGAAACTTCTTTTAAACAATCGTGCGAACAATTATGAAAAACAGGAATATTGGAAATGAGTTTAATCTTCATGTAGATCTGCATTTCCTGTTGAAGTGCATGAGGAAGATCGGCGATGATTTTCTCATCGTTATCAGACAGACGTTTTGAATAGAGATGTGAGTAGTGATTGATGGCCGCAGTCTGAAGCTTGTTGGGAATATTATAGTGCTTCATAAACATAAGCAGATCATTGATTTTTTCCCGCGACTGTTCTTTATAACGATCAGCGCTTGCCAGCATTCTGGAAATATTACCGATAACGACACCGTACATACCTACGCCGATGATCATAATAAAACAGGTGAAGATGCGTCCGTAATTATCGTGAGGAGTGATATCGCCATAGCCGATCGTTGTAAGAGTTGTAACGGCCCAGTAAAACGATTTGATGTAATAGCTTGTGACATCAGTGTCTCTTCCCATCGGATAGATGAAGATCCACGAGCAGGCAATCCAGTTGACGACCATAAGGCAACCCACTGCGATCGACTGGATCTTGAATATTTTAGGAACAATGGTGATGTTTTCGATTAAGTAATACACTTTGATAATTCTGATCATCCTAAGAAGACGGAAGGCCGTAAAAAGATCCTGGTGACCGACATAATAGGAGACGAGATCAAAAGGGATACAGGCGAGAATGTCTACTCCCAAAAAAAGATGCGTCATCCATTTTTTCTGCACGGTTTCGATTTCGGTATTTTTTTTAAGTTTCTTTTTTTCGCGCAGGTGATGAAGGAGATCGGCGATAAAAAGCAGAGAAATAATCCCATCGACCACCAGCTGCCACGGCTGAATTTTGGTTTTAAAAACAAAACTGAAAGGTGCTTCAATCGCAGTAAAACTCGCCGCCCAGAAAATAATGGCAATCCAAAGGAATTCGATTGTATTCAAATGTTTTTTATTCAGCATAATATGCATGCATTATCGGAAAAAGACTTTGAAGCCTTGACAGAAATATGTACAACCCCAGATTATGAACATTGAAAATTTAAAAATCGGAGTCTTAAAAAAATGAAAAGAATCGTACTTTTTTTGACGGTTAATATTCTGGTGGTCGCCACCATTTCTCTTTTGCTGAGTTTATTGGGTGTCGGACAATATATGACCCAGGCAGGTCTGCAGTACGGACCATTGCTGGCGTTCTGTTTTGTCTGGGGTATGGCGGGCTCTTTTATTTCTCTTCTTCTCTCAAAGATGATGGCAAAGTGGATGATGGGCGTGCAAATCGTGACCACAGAAGGGCCTCATCGCGATTTAGTGGAAACAGTTCATCGTCTTTCAAGACGGGCCGGTTTAACGACTATGCCTGAAGTTGGTATTTATCAAAGTCCTGTTTTGAATGCATTTGCTACAGGACCTTCGCGCAATAATTCTCTGGTTGCTGTTTCAAGCGGTCTTCTCGGATCGATGAATCAGCAGGAAATCGAAGGCGTTCTCGCTCATGAAATTGCCCACGTGGCCAATGGTGATATGGTGACAATGACTCTCGTTCAGGGAGTTGTAAATGCGTTTGTCATGTTCTTTTCACGCGTAGTGGCCTTTGCTATCACTCAGGCCATGGCCAGTAACAACGATCGCGACGAAAGACCGAGTCCATTTATTCAAATGCTGCTTGTGATGGTTCTGGATATCGTTTTTGGCCTTCTGGCGATGCCCATCGTTGCCTGGTTCTCCCGTTTCAGAGAATACCGTGCAGATAAGGGCGGTGCAGATCTCGCCGGCCGTGAAAAAATGATTGCTGCTTTAGAAGCTCTTACACGCGCTTATCCGCAACTTGAAACGGCTACGGAGCAAACGGATTCGAATTTTCGTTCAATGCAAATTTCCAGCAAAGAAGGCTTTATGCAGCTTTTTTCTACGCATCCACCGCTTGCGGAAAGAATTGCAGTTTTAAGAAAAAATCAATAATGAATTAAATACGGGGAAGTTTTTCGAGGGCGGCCTTATAGGAGGTCATGAGTTCTTGAAAAACTTCTTCGAC
Source organism: Bacteriovoracaceae bacterium UBA6261 (assembly GCA_002440825.1). GTDB lineage: Bacteria > Bdellovibrionota > Bacteriovoracia > Bacteriovoracales > Bacteriovoracaceae > Bacteriovorax. The sequence goes on from DJVH01000072.1 coordinate 53,749, forward strand.
TGTCGGCACTGATTTTATCAGACTGACGGCCTGACCTACTTCCAGTTCTCCGTTGTCCAGATCGCCTTCGAGCATTCCGTTTTTCGCGCGGAATTTACCAAGATGTTCATTGAGTTTCATTTTAAGTTCTTCACCATGAAAGCTTTGCTCAAGTTGCATGATCTCTTTTGCAAATTGATTTTCAATCATGCGTACCGGAACAGTGGCCTTCATCAGTGTCTTCGTGGATGACGGCGTCGATTTGATCAGCAGGTCTTTGTATTTTTCATGAGCACTGGATTCTTTTGTCATGAGAAAACGCGTGCCCATCTGAATGCCGTCTGCGCCCAGAGAAAAAGCGGCAAGCATTCCGCGTCCGTCCACAATTCCACCGGCCGCTATTAAAGGTATTTTCAAGGCGTCTTTGACCTGCGGGATAAGCGCCATTGTCGTGATTTCATCGCGACCATTATGTCCGCCTGCCTCAAAGCCTTCAGCAACGACGGCATGAACACCGGCCTCTTCGCATTTGAGAGCGAGATCCGGAGAGCTCGTTACGTGTACGACGATACAGCCTTTATCTTTTAAAAAGTTTGTAAATTTTTTGGGACTTCCAGCGGATGTAAAAAAGATTTTTATTCCGCAATTTAAAGCGGTCTCGATCTGTTCCTGCGCTTTTTCATACAAAAGCGGAACGTTGACTCCGATAGGTTTACTAGTAAGAGACTGCGCTTTTTCAAGATGATGTTTTAAAAGATCAGGCTTCATCGAACCTGCACCCACTAATCCCAATCCGCCTGCATTGGATACAGCTGCCGCCAGTTTGCCGCCCGAAACCCAGACCATTCCACCCTGAATAATGGGATATTTAATCTGGAAGAGATCACTGACTCGGGTTTTCATTACTTCTTCTTTTTTAAAGTTTTTTCCAAGGCCTTGATGATAATCGCTACGTCAGGACTTGGATAGCGTTTATAAAGCTCTTCTGTCACAGGTTTTGGATCGCCGCCCGTTTCCTTAAAGCGGACCAGTTCAAGAACGAAATGATGAGCGATGATAAAAATTTTGGATAAGTCCGGAAGCTTTTCAATATTATTTGAGAACCCTTTTCCATTCGTAGCGCCATGATGATGTTTAATAATTTCATCAGAACCAGTAGGAGCTTCGGGATGTTTTCTAAGAAGAACGGCAGCCTCCATGGCGTGATTAAAAACCATGTCCCAGTCTTGCTCAGAAAGGTTGGCCTTTTCCAGTTCATCAAAGGAATTAATCTTTGTCAGCTCTTCACGATCGGCCAGCATGATGTCGTGGAAAAAAGAAGCGTAGGCGATCTTTTCATACGCCTTTGGATCTTCGAATTTTAAATTCTTGATCATTTCCGAGGCCACGACCGAAGTCATATGACAACGCTGATAAAGAAGCCCTGTATTTGAATTGATTACTTTATGAAGAAGATTGCTCATCTCTGGAGATTTCTCAAAATTCTTCACCATATTGTGAATGATGGCCTCAGTCAGCTGAATCGTCTCACTGTTAAAACCAAGCTTGGCAATTTCACGGACAGCGACGTCATAAGATTCTCCCATAATCTGGATTTTTTTTGTTTCATCCATATTTGGAGAGTCAATTTTTTCAACCAGGCGGTTGGAAAGAAAAATCGTAAAATTTTTGTAGGCATCTTTGTCGATATGGAAATTCTCAAGACCCTGGTCCATATAACGTTTAATCGATTCTTTTGAAAAGGTATCGCCGTTGTGAATTCTTTTGACGAATTGATATTCTGTCGGAGATTTTTTAATGCGGATAAAGACATCACAGTTGACGTAGTCAAGATTGAGAAAATAACGGACAGGAACAGCGATATAATCGGGCACTGCTTTTTTAGCGAGTACATTTTCATTGATACCTAAAATTTTAGCAGAAGCGTGAACGACTTCCTCCCAATCTTTTCCATTGGGAATATTGATAGTGAAATCATTCTGTGCCACTGCAGAAGAACCTAGTACAATTAAACCCGTATCGAGTTTATTCGAATCTATGTATTGAGACAGAACTTCTCCGGTTTTTTCGGAATCTACTTTTTCAGCCGTAATAATCAGATCGATATTGGGAAGAATGGCCAGAAGACTTAAAGCATCCTGAGCGTTTTTTCTTTGGATAAGATCGACACCCAGATAGGTCGTGAGGTTAACCGAAATGAGATCGTTTAACGTTTTATTGTCTTCAATCAAAATTACTTGGGCCATGGCAAAAATCCTTTTCGTGGCAGTCGTTAGTCTCCTGATATTAATGTTAAATCAATTTGGATGTATTTCAAGTGATCAGCTTATGTCCATGTCCAGAATAGCTTTGGAGGGCGATCGATTGAGTTGATCGATCAATTCTGGAGCAGTCTCGCCAAGTAAATTTGCTTTAGTCATCGTCTTCTTAAGAGCAAAGCCCCGGGCATTGATGATAGTCCAGCCCGATTCGCGAAGAGATTTTCGAATGCTGATGGAAGAGCTGTAAGTGGAAAGCTGCACTGTTGGTTGAGAAGAATCCTTTAAAAAAGTGAACCATTCCACCGTCCAGAGGGCCGGATTTTTTTTGGGAGAAAAGGGATCCTGAAAGATAGCATCCAGAGGAAGAAGGTGCCCCAGAGCACGCGCCAACGGTAGGGTTGTCCTTCCGTCTCCAATGAAAACTTTTAAAATTGTTTTGTCGGTCACACACTCGAAATAAATCAGATCCGATTCAGTTTTGCGAATAAACTTCAATTCAGGCAACGTGGCATGTGCAGACCAAAGAAAAAGTTCTTCATCAAGTTCAATTGAATAATAGCTCAGGTGATGGGTGAATTCCGGGTGGTTTTCAAGCTCGTCTAATAAGGCCTTCAGCCCGACGCCCACACCAAAGCCGACATCCAGCACAGAAAAATTCCTATTCCGAGCGAAGCAGTCCGGAATAGAACAACCCCTAATATAATTGTGAACAGTTTCCGCGTAGGCCCCTGAAAGATTATGGCAGGCCTCATCGAAGAATTCCGAGTAAACTGTTTCAGAATTATCTTCTGTTTTAAGAATTCTGTAACTTCCAAGTTGACCTTTAAATGTATCGTTCAAACTTTTTTTTCCCTGTCCGATAGGTCACTTATGAAAAAGCAGACCTGCCTGATATTCATTTCTCTATCATCATTACTCGCAAGCTGTGGAGGTGGCAATAGTAAACCTCCAACATCATTTTCTCCCAATGCCATCCTGGCAGAAGAGCGTCCTTTGACTAATGATGAGCGCAATATTGCGACGAGAATTTGTTATGCGTATCAGTCAAAATCTAACAATTTCAGAAGTGGCGGTTTTATCAATCAAAACTTTAATTTCTCAGCGTCGAAGACAGACTGCCAGAACTCAGTTCTCAATTATAACGTGACGGCAACTCTCCGTTACGATAACAACAATAATTTGTATTATGCTCCGCCTGCAATCCTGGATCCGAACCTGAGATTTTATACAAAGGTTCAGACAGATACGAGTGGATATCTTTCCCAGCTTTGTTCCAAAATCAGAACCAATCAGCCAATCACCAATACGACCACTCAGGACAGTACCAAAGTCCAGATCTCTTTTTCCAATGACGGGCTCGATTATTTTCTGTTGATGTACTTCAACAAACAGACTGACGGAACTTATAAGGCCGACAGCGCGGAACAATTCAAAGTACGCACGCAAATTAATTTCACGACAGGACAGATTCTGGGAATGGATCAGGTGTATTCAACTCAGAAAGTTTGTTCATCTTTTGATAAGATCAAAAACTCGACTTTTACCCAGACGTTTACTTCTCGGTAGCGTATTTTAAAATCTTGTTGAGAACGTCGATATCCAGATTGGTTCCGCCGTTGAGATTGTCTTTTTTCGGTTTAAGACCTGCCTCTTCGGCCTTCTTTTTAATGCTTTCGCTTTGATCCTTATCCGTTGTTCCGATTTTTTTGGCTGAGTTGTTGACCTCGGCATAAAGAGAGGCAAGGTTGCGGGAAATTTTTCCTCCCGATTCAATCGTCAGGTAAGAGGAAACAATGTTGCTGAAATGGACGAGCTGTTTTAAATCATCAGGTCGTTTGGCGATTTCGCTTTTAATTTTTGCAATATTTGTCTGGTCATTTTGCACATTAATACCATCGCCAACAGTCGTTTTACTTTTAATTTTATCGGCCATGGTGGCAATAAGAGCTTCGCGCTCATTTTTAAACCTGTCTTTGATTTCATTTCTTATTTTTTCGATGTCCGCTGTATTTTTTGTCAGCTCATCAATCTTTTTGGAATCGTAACCTTCATCTTTAAGATATTTCTTAACTTCATTGTCGTCTTTGAGTTTTGCATCCAGGTTTTCCTGGAGGGCATACTGACGAAGAGCGAATTCGGCGAGGGCCTTCTTTTTTTCTTCAGGATCCGTTTCAACGAACTTTTTACAGGCCTCTACATTTTTGATCTTGTCCTGATCATCTATACATTCCGCCATTTCTTTTTCAACGACGTCCTTATTTTTCTTCTCATAAGAATCTTCAATCTCTTTTGAAGTGACAGTTGTGGCCGTATCCGGATTATTTTTCTCAGTGGCCTCGACGTTTCTGGTTTTCATCAAGGCCATCTGCGCGCCTGATTCTTTGCCGAGTTTATCGTAAAAAGCTTTTTGCTCATCGGCCATAATCAGGCTTTGTCGTGCGGTCTTGACGAAATCCATGATCACGCAGGCCTTTTGTTTGGACTCATTGTATTTAATGCCTGAGCTTGGAAGATTGAGTTTGGACTGCGGTGTATAGCAGACAGTGCTCACAGAAGCGATGCAGTTACTCCAGCGCTCAGATATCGCGTTGGGATTATCTTCTGTACTGGAGGCCATATTAGCGCCTTTCAGAGATTTGACATTCGTTTGAATAATACCGGGATCATCGCTGATGAGATAATATTCGCAAAGTTTTGGACCATTCTTATCTTTGCAATCCGGGCCGTTGCTTTTAACAGTCGTTTCAGATGTTTCCATACAATAAGAGGTAAACGAATTGACGATGCTTTTACCGAGCTCTGTTTTATAAAGTTCGATGAATTTAGCGTGGTCTACAGCTGCAATAGTCTTCGTGTCTTTTTGGGCCTGATCATCTCCCAAGAGCGCTTGTTCCAGTTTCTTTTCAAAAACTTTGGAGAGTTCCTGAACGGCCGGATCGCTCATGTAATCGATAGAAATATTTTTTGATTTTGTCGTGAGTCCATTGGCCTGAGCAGATTCTGAAGCAGGTGAGCGTGAATTTCCATCAGCTTTTGCCGAGCTTTGTTGAGCATAAGTTTCTGTCACTTTCTTTTTTAGATCATCTTTGAGAGGCTGAACGGATCCTCCATCGCCATTCCAAAGACAATCCGGCATTCTTTCAATCGAAACTCCGGCCGTTTCACAGGCCTTGTATTGAACATCTACACCGGGAATGGTGAGCATGACCTGCAGAGCTCCGCCTTGCGTCCCGTCTTTATTTATTTTTTTGGATTCACTGATCCCTGAATAAACAGACGGCTTCCCGTCCGCACTCATCGCAGAATACGGCAGTGATAAAAGAATGAAGAGTTGAAGGGGTTTGAGTTTCATTTTCTCCCTATATTGTACCAATCTTATCGGATAACCCTGAATAAAACTGTAATAGGGGATAAGAAGATAAAGGGCATGCCTCTTATTGTTGGCAGTTTAGCCTTCTTTTTTATTGAGAAAACCCAGACCAAAGACCGGACTGTCGGAAATCTTCTGGCGGCGCTTATTGTACTCTTCGGTGGTCTTCACAGAAGCGTGGCCCACATCGCGGGAGACCTTATAAAGATCCATGCCGTTATCCAGTGCTGAACCGATATAACTTGCCCGTGCCGAGTGCGGTGAAATGCGCTGGTCAATGCCGGCCTTTGAACACCAGCTTTTAATAATGTAATCGACTGACTTGGGATTGAGAGGCTTAACGATATTGCCATCCAGAGGATTTCTTGTCGGTCTGAAAATCCAGTCTTCTGGATGCAATTCTTCTTTTGTTTCAACTCTCAGGTAATTCAGGTATTCATGAATAACGTCTGCGCATTTAGGATGCAGAACTTTCGTCAGCTGCTTGCCGCCCTTTGCGCGAATTTCGATGAGATAAATCCCATCTTTTTGGGTGAGGTTTTTCAGGCGCAGATTGATGAGCTCTGCCTTTCTGATTCCGGTAGTAAAAAGAGTGTAAATAACTGCTTTATGCAAAAGTCCCGGACCCTCAAGTTTATCAATTAAACCAAAAAGAGTGCTGACTTGTTCGTCCGTGAGATCGTTTGTCGGCTTCACAACTTCCTGGCGAGGGCGTTTGATACTCGTCACAGGATTGAAGGCGATGATGCTTTTTTCAACCAGAAAATCAAAGAAGCTTGAATTCGCCGCCATCTTTCTGTTGATACTTTTGGGAGCGAGACCGGCATCGTTAAGCCAGTTTCTAAAGGCCACGAAATGCACACGTTTGATATCGCCGTATGAACTGACGGTCGTAAAATTATCCCGGATAAATTCAAAAAACTGGGTGATATCTCTGCGGTAACATTTTCGGGTGTGTTCAGAGGGAAAATTTTGAAAAAACTCATATTCTAGCTCGGCATTGAAGGAATTTTTATTTTCAATGATGGCCAGATCGACGCTGGAGAGTTTGGGAGCGAGTTTTTTTACAGGATGGTTCATAGATCTATTGTAATTGGGCCTGGTTGAAATGCCAGAACGGGAAAAAATTTCAGGAAATCACAAAAAATTCTCAGCGGCGGCAGGGGAGTGCTACTCTCCGGTTCCTATGAAAACACTTCTTTTGACACTTGTTCTGATTCAGAGCTTTTCGGCCTTTGCCGGCCCGATGCTCGAGCTCACAAATGCGGAAACCCTGTCTGCCTATATTGAAAAGACCGGGTTTAACGGCGTCGTGCTTGTTGGTCTTGAAAACAAAACTTTATTTAAAAAAGCTTATGGTTATAGAAATTTTATAACAAAAGAACCGCTGACAACTGACGATCGCTTTCAAATCGGTTCAAACACGAAGCAGTTTGTTTCGGCCGCTCTGTTGAAACTGCAGGAAGAAGGACGACTTTCGATCGATAAATCTGTCATTGAATATCTGCCTCAATATAAAAGCAAAATTCCAACAGAAATCACAATCAGAGATATTCTCAATCATACTTCCGGAATTACGAACTTCACCGATCACAAAGAATTCTGGGAAAATCTTGATCCTGATAAAATTCTGACTCTCGATGATTTGATTGAATTTACACTGCAATATCCGCTCGATTTCGAACCTCGCACCAAATGGAATTATTCCAATTCCGGATATGTGATTGCTGGAAAAATTATTGAAGAGGTGACAGGTGAGAGCTGGCATGAGTTCATCAAGAAAACGTTTCTTTTGCCACTTCAAATGAACAACACCGGTTACGCTGAGAAATTTGAATCGGTTTCAAATGTTTATCCCCATATCAAAGATGAAAAAGGCGAGATAGTTCCTTATGCTGGTCTCAATCTTTCCTGGGCATTGTCAGCTGGGGCAATGTATTCGACAGTTGATGATCTTTTTAAATGGACTGCGATTTATTCTGAGTCTCATTTACTAAGCGAGGCTTCTAAAGCAGATATGCAAAGGCCTTTTAAAGAAAATTACGGGCTGGGATTGATGATTCAACCTTACGGACAGGATCTTCATATTAATCACGGCGGCCGGACCATCGGTTTTGTTTCCAAAATCTCCTATCTGAAAAATTCAAAAATTTCTGTGATCAAGCTTGATAATACCGACGGAACGACCGGCGGCATTCCCGAGCTTCTGATGAATTTTTATACCCGCGGCAAGGCCCTGGTTGTTAAACTCGACAGAATTGAAATGCCCGCGGATAAACTGCAGGATTATGCCGGCAGATATACGGCCGGTAATTTTGAAGTGAATATTTTCGTTAAAAATGAAAAATTATTTCTTCAACCAAATGATGGCCAGCCGGCCTATGAACTTACGGCCAACGATGAGGACAGTTTTAATCTGGGCGGATTTGCAGGAGAGGAATTTATCCGTGATTCTAACGGAAAAATTTCGGGCCTGAATCATTATCAGAACGGTTATAAGAGTCAATTCCTTCGCCAATAAGCTCCCAAAGAGCACATTGAATCAGAAAATAATGATACCGAAGGGTAGTTGATATTAATCTATTTTTACAGATATTATTTTCTCATCGATTCTGGCCGTTTAAAAGATGGTCAGAATTGCCTTAACTCTTAAATATCTGAAATCCCTTCATTTACACTTTGTCACTGTCAAATCTTTTGACATGTAATCTTTACCCAAATGGGCTGAAATTTTCCAAACTGATCTGAAAAGCAAATAGAATGTGTCCATAAGATGAATTTTAATCATTAGTCTAGTGGTCAGACCTAAGTTGGCACGAACGGAGCTTTGCAGGTTAGCAGACCATCTATCAGTGAATTTGCCTTGGGAGATTTTCGGGGCAAAAATAAGAAGTCCCTATTATTTTTATGGGTGCTTCAGCAACCTTCGGCATTTTTGACGTTTCTCAAGCATGCAACAGCATACGACAATTCTAAACACTTTCTAAAATGTGAGGAACAATTTTTTTATTCACCTGCGCAACTTGAGAATCACCAGAAACCATTGCGGCGGTAATGGTTCCCGCCACCAAAGAGAGAAGCTGTGGGATAGCTATTTTCACTTTTGCAGGCTTCATGATCTTCATCAGGCGCTGCTCAAAAAAGGAAGCGTACTTTGCGAAATATGCGCTCACCTGTTGATACTCAGGTGAGTCCTTATCTTCGCCAAAATCAGACAATCCCTTTGCAAAGGGACATCCATTAAAATCTGGATCTTTGAACCAGTACTCCAGAAAATCAAACACTCCTAGGATTTGCTTCGTAGGATCGTCGCTCTTTTGAACTGTGAAATGCTCCATATTTAAAAAGCATGCGTTCTCCTGATCCTCCAGGTAGGCTTGAACGAGAAGCGCCTTGGAGGGAAAATGTTTATAAAAAGTCATTTTCGCAACTCCTGCTTCGGCGATAATCCTATCTATACCAGTGGTATGAACACCGCCTCGATTAAAAAGAATAATCGCGGTCCTTAAAATCTTGTCTCGGGCCGATAAATTGGCCGGGTCTTCCTGCTTTAAGTTTCGGTACGTTTTTCCTATTTTATCCATAAAAACAATCCTTTAGAGCTATGACTTTGACTATTCTATCAAAAATATACAGATCTGTATATTTTTTGCTTGCAAATATACAGACATGTATGTATACTTAATCTTGTAGGCGATTAAGCCTACCAAACAAAAAGAGAAGTCTATGTCACGCATTCAAAAAATTTCAATCGAACAAGCTACCGGCGAAACTGCCGAACTTTATTCAGGCATAAAAAAAGCTATCGGTGTCGTCCCAAACCTCTATCAAACTGTGGGGAATAGCTCTCGCGCACTCAAGACTTTGCTTGGAATCGGCAGCGGTATTAAAGGTGGCCTCATCTCTGCGGCAGATCAAGAGTCAATCGCACTAGCTGTTGCTCAAAGTAATGACTGCGACTATTGCCTTGCCGCCCACTCAACCATTGGAAAGATGATGGGAAGCCCTGATGAGGAAGTCGTTCTCAATCGAAAAGGAAAATCAAAAGATAAAAAAAGAGAAGCTCTATTAAGTTTAGTAACCGAAATCGTTGACAGAAAAGGCCGCGTTTCCGACGCGACTTATGACAGTTTTTTAGCCGCAGGTTTTACTGAAGCACATGTTCCTGAAGTTATGGTCGCTGTGGTTCAAAGTCTTTATACCAACTACTTCAATAATTTAAATCACACGGAGCTCGATTTCCCTTCGGCTCCTAAACTCTAATAACGGTTTATTTTCTCGATTGGTATAGAGGGCGTCGCGACGATCGCTGGCCTCTATACCATTTCACCAAAAATGATTTATTGTGAGAAATAGAGGTTGAAGATGTTATTAGTCAAAATGAAAAGTGATTCTGAAATCAATGAGATCAGAATCCCAAATCTAGAGATCGAACCAAACTTTGAATTTTAAGACAAAGAATTACGATACAAATCTATAGCCCTGTTTACGCAGGGCTATTTGAATTTAAGCAGCTTTAGGTTTTGGAATAAACTTAGCTGATCTTTCCTGATAAAATGCTCTTAAATCATCACGGTCTTGAATGAGCTTTTTATTAAACTTCAAAAAATTTTTATAAAGTCGGTCAATCTCGGCTTTTAGAATTACTGGATTTAATTTTTCAAATCTTTCTTGCAAGAGATTTTTATCATGTTTGCTGATATCAGCCGATTCCATCACGCGCTGATAGGGCGTTTTAGCCTTATCATATTTTTTAATATATTTTGAACCTACTCTGACTTTGGATATAAGTTTCTGCTGAGGAATAAAAAAATTATGAAGAGCGCAAAAGTATTTGCCATAGATCTCATTCATGGGATCAACTAATTCTTTAAACTCAAATCGATCATAACCAAAGATCTCCCTGACATGAGTGAAATTTTTCTGCTCTACAAAGGCGTTGTCATTTTTCTTATAAGGACGAGATCTGGTGAATTGAATCCCTTGCTGATTACAGATATAAGCGTGGATGCCATCATTTAAAAATTCGCTCCCGTTGTCTGAATTAAAAGAAATGGCCTTGAAGGGGAGAGATGAAAACGCATAGTGAATGGCATCTAGTGGACTCCCACCACCTTTTCCCCACATGGCCCGGCATTCTGTCCAGCCAGAATATTCGTCAGTGATTGTCATGCTCCAGACGTGAAGACCTGATACTGAATTCCCACAATGAGCAACAGTGTCGGCCTGAATATAGCCAGGTTTTGAGGCCAGTTGATCAAAGCTTTTAATGGGAATGATATTATTGAATTTTCTAGACCTTCTAGTACCCGATCTTTTTCGTCGCAAGAATTGTTTTCTATAGGTTTTAAGATAACGATCAATGGTAGCTGAACTCATGGATAATAATTCTGCTCGTATAAGCTCACAGAGGTCTTTATCTTGATAGTAGTTAAGCCAGATAGGAATGGCGGCCACCATTTTTTTAGAGCAAACTTGACCCATAATTTGCCATAGCTTTTGAAGTTGTATTTTGGCCTCTGGTGAATACATCTTGGTTCGACCTGAATTCTTACGTCCAGTCATATGGCCAGTGGTTAAAACCTTAATAGCGTGCTTTCTGGAATAACCAGTAACATTGCATAATTCATTTAAAATTTGAGTTTTACCTTTCTTAGTGCTGTTGAAGTAGCGATTTCTTATCGCCTCAAGGTACTGAGTTTTAAATTCCAAAGTCATTGAAAATCCTTATTTGGGTAATAATATTTTGATTCAATCAAACGGATTTTTGAGTGATTTTCAAAAGTTTTCGGTACGATTGATTGATATCGGGTAATTTTAAAGAAAGGTAGATTCCTAGAGGGAAAATGATCGTTTTCAAATTAAGTTTTAGCTCCAAAAACTACAAGCCTTGATGCAATGGTTTTATAAAACCCTTAATTTGGTATCATTTTCATTGATTCAATTCGAGAGGCAATTCTGCTCTACCCGATAATAGCAATTATCGGGTAGAGACTGCGTAGGCATCTCCTCAAACATCGCCGACTTAGATTTTACCCCATTGTGACCAGTCGTATCTGCCGTTAAAATCAGACTTATGAAACTTCTATTTTTGTGCGTTTGCGTGTTCTTTTCATTCACCACGATTTCTGCGGAGAAAAAATCAAAGCATAAACTCAACGACAATGTTCCGTCTGAACTGATGACCAATATGCAGAACTGGATTCTGTTTCGCAAACCCGGCGATTCCATGGAATTTGCCGGCGGGAAACTTTACCGCATTGATGAAGGCGCTCGGTTTGTCGATTCCATGGGTATTACCGTGGTCATCCCCAAAGATCGCCCGGACTACAATTATATTGCCAACAAAAGCCCGGTTCTCGCCAAATTTTGGGGCGAAAAATACGGCTTTAAACCATTGCCGCCGGATTATGAATACGACAACGTCACCCATGTGGATGATAATCTTTCGTTTTTTGACAGCATTGTCAGATCGCTTAAAATTCTGCGTGAAAAAGAGGCCGGTTTACGGCAAAAAATCGCAACACATCCGGGCGTAAGAAAAGATTTCAGCTGTGCCAATATCGGAATTGAAGTTGAAGAATCAGCGCTGAGTGAAATAAAAAACTTATGTGAAGAACTCAACAAATCGGGGATAGATCATCAGACCCTTTTTCAAAAATTAGTTAAAATCAAGGCAGATCTCGACAAGCGCGGGAAAAACGATCTCGTCATTCCGGAAGAAGATCAGAAATTTAACAAGGATTTCTCCCCTTTTATTTTCAGGATCAAAAATTAATTTGTTCCTACCGGAGCAATGGCCACAACTGACAAACCAATAGCTTTTCCTTTACCGGCATTTTCATACGAGTGATGCATTTCTCCGGGAAACGCAAAGACATCGCCCCGGGCAATCTGGTAAGACTCTCCGCTCACAATAATCATCATCTCACCCTGAATACAGTGCAGATACTCCCGCGTTCCGGCGGCGTGAGGAACTCCCCTCATTTTTGCCCCTGGATTTAATTCAATTTTATCAATTTCCATTCCAGGAATCGGATCAGGTAAAAGCTTGGTAATGGTAATTTCTCCACCCAAACGGCTTATCGTTTTTAAGGAATCCGCCGGAATTTTTTTACAAAGGGCCACGGGCGGTACGAGAAGCATTTCTATGGACGTGCTTAATGCGGAAGAAATTTTGGCCAGGTTTATCAGTGACGGATTGCCTGTTCCGGACTCCAGGTTGGCAATGGTTGAACGCGGAACATCGGCGATTCTGGCAAGTTCAGCTTGCGTCAGTCCCCGTCTCATTCTAAGATCCAGAATGCGCTCAGCAAGATTTCTTGAGAGTGAATCGAACTCCGAAAAAGACATAAAAAAAGCTCCTTAATGTTCTTATATTGTCATTATGTTAATTTAATAACAAAGATGTAAAAAAAAAGATACATTTCATTTTTTCTGGTTATCCTTATAGTTAATTAAATTCGTTTTTCTTTTATTTTCTTAATCAACCTTAGGAGGTTCACAATGGGTAATACTTTCGCCCTTTTTTCAGCTAACGGAGGCGAAATGCTTCTTCGCTGGATGCATTACTTCGCAGGCGTAGTCTGGATCGGTATGCTTTATTACTTCAACTTCGTTCAAGGTGAATGGTTCAAAGAACTGGACGCTGACGAAAAAATGAAACCATCACGCGGTGTCGCTGTCAGAACTCTTGTTCCACGCGCTCTTGCCTGGTTCCGTTACGGTGCTCTCGCTACATGGATTACTGGTATTCTTATCATCGGTCTGAAAGGTCACCTGACAGGCGGCATGAAAGGTCTTCTCAGCACTGGCTGGTGGGTCTGGATCGGAACTGGAGCTCTATTCGGAACATATATGTTCTTAAACGTATGGCTTGTTATCTGGCCTAAGCAAAAAATCGTTATCGCTTCAGCAAAACAAGTTGCTGCTGGCGGAGCAGCTCTTCCGGAAGCGGCAGCAGCTGGCGCAAGAGCAGGTGTGGCTTCAAGAACGAACACACTTTTCTCTATCCCCCTTCTTTTCTTCATGGGAGCAGCGTCTCACCTTCCATCATACGTAAACCCTGAGTTTAACGGATGGGCTGTTTTTGCTTTCGTCGCTGTGATTTCTGGTGTTCTTGAATTGAACGCTCTTAAAGGGAAATCAGAATACGTGAAAATGGTTTCTGTTAGAGGCGTGACTCACATGGGTCTTCTTTTGACAGCTATTCTTTATGTCGGTCTTGAACTTCTTACTAAGTAATTCATTCATTAAAAAATGGTTGGGAGCAGTCTTTGTACTGCTCCCTTTTCTTTTGGCGTGCTCCAAACAAAATGAGACCACTCTTTCACCTTTAGAAGAGCGCGGCCGTCTGGTCTACAACACCAATTGTCTTTCCTGCCACAACTCTGATCCGCAAAAGCCTGGTGCTTTGGGTCCGGAAGTCAGCGGGGCTTCTTTAGAGCTGCTTTCTGCGCGCATTCTTCACCAAAGTTATCCTCCCGGATACAAACCCAAAAGAGACACCCATCTTATGCCCGTGCTTCCTTTTGTGGAAAAGGATCTTCCGGCCATTCACGCTTATTTGAATTCAGTGAAATAACCCTGACTATTGTGACAAGCGGTAGTTTTTGAGTTCTTCAATGGAGATGATTTTGATTTTAAATGTTTTGGCAAAGGCCAGAAGTTCTTCACCTTTTAAGGCTTCACCGTATTCATTGAGCGTTTCACAGAGAACAGCGACCTCAGTAAGCCCCGCGAGTTTCATGAGATCAATCGCCGCTTCTGTATGACCTTCACGTCCTAAAACGCCTTTGTCATGAGCAATAAGTGGAAACACGTGACCAGGTCTTTCAAAATCAGAGGAGACAGCGTTCTTATCGCTCATTTTTTTGATGGTAAGAGCACGGTCTTTGGATGAAATACCCGTGTGAGTTCCGGCAATAGCATCAATAGAAACTGTAAAGGCCGTGTGGAGAGTTCCCGCATTCTCGGGAACCATTAAGGAAAGTCCTAATTTTTTTGCAACAGCTGAACTGATTGGATTAGTGATTAATCCGCGCGCATGGTTCAAAAAGAAATTCACCTTTTCCGTCGTGATGAATTCAGCGGCCATTAATAAATCCGCTTCATCTTCGCGCTCATGGCTGTCGGTCACTAAAACAAGGTGGCCGGCCCTCAGGTCTTTTAATATTTCTTCCATGCGGCCATAGTACTAGGGATGAAACAATAAGTGAAACACTGGTTTCACGACATCTTGTCCTTTTCTATACTTCTTCCACTGCTCAAAGTCCCTTTTGATAAAGTCATCAATGGCAGCGTAGATTTCTTTAGGAGTCATAGGATGATCAAACTCAAGTGATTTAAGTTCTAAATTTTTGTAGAAAGCTTCGCCGATTTTATCCAGGGCCATAAACAATTCCAGCTGGGCCGGAGACATAGACAAGGCAAATTTCTTTTCGATGAATTTGCGGACGATCGGTGTTCTACGAAGCAGCCAGAAGGTCCGGCCCTGAACGTCCATTTTTAAACTTGGATCTATCTGGTAGCCGTTTTGATCCATGCGCTCGAACATTTTTGTGAGAATAAAATCTTTAAAGCGCGATTCCTCAAGTTTCTTTGGATTTCTCCATTCAGCAACAAGTTCAAAATCAGGATCAAATTGAATGTCTCCTGGAGCAAACACATCCAGCTTTGTGATATTTTCTTTATTGGCCGGAACGCCGATCGTATTTAAAAACGGAATAATTCCTGACGTGAATTTAGATTTATATTTCGGAATGAATTCTTCATCAGGCATGGCCATTTTGAATCCGCGGGAAACAACTTCTGAACAGAAAAGTTTTGAATCATCACGATAATCCATGCTGAAATCGTAATCGATATTCTTGCCTGTTTCCTGTTGTTTTTTAATACGCTCAAACACGGCCTTGGAAGCTTGGTGAGCAATGTCTTCATCTTTGTATCTGAAAATGACCGAACGGACATTTTTTTCGTTTACATGATCGGCAAAGGGAGCTGTCACAGAACCGATTTCAATATGGGCTTCACTTGTAAAAAGCTCATGTGTGTCAGCATCACGGTAAACAAAGCTCAAGTGAGAAAACTGGAAATCCGTTTGGGCAATTCTCGCTATCGCCGCTGATGAATAGGCATTTCCGCGGGATAAAATGACATCTCCTGATTTCAGGTCTTCGTAGGATTTAAATTCACCGGCATATTTCGGATTGATCAGAAAGTATGGGAAATCCCCTTTCATACTGACGTAATCAGCTGGTGCTGACGCCGCTTTATCCATGCGAAGTTCAACCAGATAGTCTTCAACGTATCTGAGCGCTTTAAAAACATCCTGAGCACTTGTCAGACAGGCTTCGTCCACTGAATTACTTAGTTTAAATTTCCCAAAGGCATCTTTGAGGGCAATCCTTGTTTCAAAAGAGTTCTGGATTTCAGCATCTATGGATTGCAAATCGCTTGTGTCGAAATAAGACGATTGGCCTGCGATATTGAAAAGATTTTTATAAAGCGAATCGAAAACATCTTTGCATTGTTTAGAATCAACGCCGATAAAACTTGTGCCTCTCATGACTTCAGAATACGCCTGCGCCAGGATGGTATCTCTATCCGAAGCCGGACGGCGGCTTTTAAAAAGTGAGCATCCGGTTGAAGTGACGGTCACACAGCCGATCATGGTGATTGTAAGTGTTTTCAGATTGCGCATAAAGGTCTTCCCTCAAGAAAGAGTTATCACTCTATTCTAGAGGGAAAAGGCGATCTTCACGAGAAGGGAAAAAAGTTCTTTACTCGGAAATCACAAGGTTATTCGAGAAGAATATGAAGCATGCGACGAAGGGGTTCTGCCGCTCCCCATAGAAGCTGATCGCCCACCGTAAAAGCATTCAGATATTGAGGACCTAGATTCATTTTGCGGAGACGGCCAACCGGAATTTCCAGTTTTCCACTGGCGTATTGCGGAGTCAGGTATTTCATTGTGTCTTCTTTTTTGTTTGGAATCAGTTTTACCCAGTCATTGTGTTCGCGGATCATCGATTCGACTTCATCCATGGGAACATCTTTTTTGAGTTTTATGGTCAAACCCTGCGAATGGCATCTCATAGAGCCTACGCGCACACAGGTTCCGTCGATCGGAATAAATGTTTTTGTTTCCAGAATTTTGTTGGCCTCAACTGAGCCTTTCCATTCTTCTTTGCTTTGACCGTTTTCCCATTCCACATCAATCCACGGAAGAAGATTGAACGCCAGAGGTTTTCCGAAATTGTCTTTTGGAAATTGTGGATCGTCCAATAAACCGACGACTGATTTTTCCACCTGGAGAATTTTATCCGAAAGATTATCTCCCTGACCCATGACTTTATCTGTGACAAATTTCATTTGTTTTAACAGCTCATTCATATGGCGGGCACCGGCTCCGGAAGCTGCCTGGTAAGTCATGCTCGTGACCCATTCCACCAGATCGGCCTTAAACAGGCCGCCCATCGCCAGCATCATCAGCGACACTGTACAGTTTCCGCCGATAAAATCCACCTGACCGTTTTTCAGTGCGTGCTTGATGGACTCCTTGTTGATCGGATCGAGAATGATGACTGCATTTTTATCCATACGGAGAGTTGAAGCGGCGTCAATCCAGTATCCTTTAAAACCGCTCGCGCGAAGTTCCGGATGAACTTTTTTTGTATAATCTCCGCCCTGACAAGAAAGAATGATGTCCATTTTTTTGAGTTCTTCGATATCAAAAGCATCGGCCAGTGTGGGATTTGAATTAGGCACACTGTTTGGATTTTTTTCGCCTTTTTGCGAAGTCGTGAAAAACGTTGTCTCAAAATGTTTGAAATCGTTTTCGGCCACCATACGTTCCATCAGAACCTGACCGACCATTCCTCTCCAACCAATAATCCCTAACTTTTTCATAACTAGTCTCCGTATTTCTATTTCCACGGTATTTTTTATCTTTTAGAATGTTTTGTAAAATGGATTATTCCGCTCAGTTATTGGAATAAATTGGAAAATATTATGACAGAAAAAGTTATTGTTTCTAAATTTGGCGGCACATCGATGGGTGATGCCGAGTGTATGAAAAGAAGTGCGTTGGTGGCCTTGAATCAGGGGGCTAAAGTGGTTGTGGTTTCTGCGACTTCGGGAACTACCAATGATTTAATCGAGCTGGCCAAAACGGCCGAAAAAAGCTCCTGGGAAAACGCTTCGCTCATTCTGACTAAAATTAAAGTTAAACATCTCAAAATTGCCCGTGAACTCGAAATGAATCCCGACAAAATTGAACCGATCAACCAGCTTTGCGAAGAACTGGAATCCATGTCGCGCGGAGTTCATCTGCTCAAAGATTGTTCACTTAAGGCCCTCGATTCTATTCAAAGTATCGGTGAGCGCCTCTCCAGCATTCTCTTTACTGAGGCCATGAATATTGTGCTCAGATCGCAAAACAAACCATCAATTGCGAAGTGGTTTGATGTCCGCGATGTTTTAATAACAGATAATCAATTTTCAAAAGCGCGTCCTCTGACCGACTTGATCAAGGCCAGATGCCAGGAGCAGTTAGCTTTTATCAGACATTCTGAAGTGGTGATATGTACTCAGGGTTTCATCGGTAGAACTCAGGAAAGCATGACGACAACTCTGGGCCGCGGCGGATCCGATTATTCGGCCGCGATTTTAGCTGAGGGTCTTGAGGCCGATATTCTGGAAATCTGGACGGACGTTGCCGGTATTGCAACAACGGATCCACGCATCTGTAAGGACGCCAAGGCCATTGCTGAGATTTCTTTCAAGGAAGCATCTGAACTTGCAACTTTCGGCGCTAAAATTCTCCATCCGGCGACATTGCTTCCGGCGATTCGCGCTCATATTCCTGTTTTTGTCGGCTCAAGTTTTCAGCCTGAACTCGGCGGAACCTGGGTGAAAAAAGATGTGGAAGATATGCCGCTTGTGCGCGCTATGGCGATGAGGAAAAAACAGATTCTTGTGACATTATCAACGCCGGAGATGCTTTATTCTCATGGATTTCTTTACCAGATTTTCAAAGTTTTCAACGATCATAAAGTCTCGATTGATGCCATTACGACCTCGGAAATTTCCGTGTCGCTCACTCTGGATGATTCAACACTTTTAAACAAAGATCTTGTAAATGATCTTGAAAAATTCGCTGATGTTCAGGTAGAAGAAAATCTGGCGCTCGTGTCGCTGATAGGAAACAATATCAATCACACGCCTGGACTCGCTAAAAAGATCTTTGAATCTATTTCCGACATCAATGTGCGCATGATCTGCCTAGGCGCCAGCAAGCACAATTTCTGTTTCATCATTGCTGAAGAAAGTGCTGCCGAAGTCATCAATCGATTGCATAAAACATTTATCGCTTAAGGATTCTTTATGAAAATCGCTCTTCTGGGAAAAGGAAAAACCGGCGGAAAAGTCCTGGAACTTTTGCAGGAACAGAACATTCCCCATACAGTTTTTGATTCTCAAAACAAGCCGACAGTTGAAAATCTTCAAGGCCATGATGTGATCATTTCCTTTTTGTCAGGTGAAGTTTTCAAGCATTATCTGGATTTGCTTGTGGCCACAAAAATCCCGGTTGTCACTGGAAGCACCGGCCTTGAATGGCCTTTGGATTTTGATTCTGATTTGAAAAGAAAAAATCTCAAATGGATTTACGCAACCAATTTTTCATTAGGAATGAATTTCGTTCAGCAAATGATTCTCACCTTATCAAAGGCTTCCAGAATTTTTTCTCAGTATAAATTTTCAATGAGTGAAGTTCACCATACGAAAAAACTCGATGCTCCTTCAGGTACAGCATTATCCTGGAAAAAATGGTCAGGCCATGAAATGGAAATCGAGTCTATTCGAGAAGGAGATGTGATAGGAATCCACGAATTAACATTGACAACACCGAATGAAAAAATCACTCTCCGGCATGAAGCTCTTGATCGACGCATCTTTGCTGAAGGCGCTCTCTTTGCCGCTTCAAAAATTAATGATAACAAAATTGGACCTGGCCTTCATTTGTTCCAGGATATCGTTCAATCGCAATACCTCACACCACAAGGATAAAGACTTATGAAAGACATCAATTCGACTCCCCTCTGGACGGCCATTGTCACTCCAATGAACACAGACTCATCTGTCGACTACGAATCGTTTGAAAAAATTCTTCGCGAACAAGAGCGCGCTGGAAATGGTGTGGTCATTCTGGGATCAACAGGCGAGGCCCTGAATCTTGGAAAAGATGAATGCAAAAAAGTTCTGGAATTTGGTCTGTCTCTTAAAATGTCTATTCCTGTGATGACGGGAATCGGTGGATACAATCAGAAAGAGACACTCGAATACGTTCGGTATTTGAACTCTCTTGATGGACTAGATTGTTATCTTGTCGTGACTCCCCTTTACGCTAAACCAGGCGAATACGGACAAACAGAATGGTTTAAAGCGATCATGGATCTCTCAACCAGACCGTGCATGCTTTACAATGTTCCGGGAAGAACCGGTGTAAAAATGAATTTCAATGCTGTGAAAAACTTAAAAGATCATAAAAATTTCTGGGCCATCAAAGAAGCTTCAGGATCAGTCGAAGATTTTAAAAAGTACGGTGAAATGGCGCCGAAGGCACGCATGTACAGTGGTGACGACGGTCTTGTTCCTGACTTTGCTCCACACAGATGCGTAGGACTCGTTTCAGTGGCAAGCAACTCATGGCCGTTTGAAACACGCGCATATGTTGTCAAGGCCCTGGACAATAAACTTTCAGTCAAAGAAATCGAAATGTGGAAAAAAGCTTGCGATACACTTTTCATTGCAGCGAATCCGGTGCCGGTAAAGAATCTTATGCACGCTCAAGGCAAGATCAAAACAAATGTTCTGCGTTCGCCGTTAGACTACCGCGATCTTGCTGACAACACTCCAGTTCTGGAAGCAAATAAAAATGTTCAGAGCTGGTATAAAGAAAACGTTTAAAAAATTTATGGAGTAAAAGAGAATGAGCCACAATGTAAATGTTTGGGAAAAAAACTTAAATGACCTTGAAGCAGGACGCGTTCGTTCAGCAGATTTCGTCAATGGAAAATGGGTTGCAAATACAGAAGTTAAAACCCAGATTCTGGAAGCGTTTAAGGCCGGTATTCTAAAAGAAGAAAATGGTTTCGTGGACAAGCACACGCTTATGCCACAGACATTCAATGTTGATCGCGGAATCAGAATTGTTCCTGGCGGAACTTCCGTTCGTCGTGGAGCTTATATCGCAAAAGGCGTTATCATCATGCCGCCAAGTTATATCAACGTCGGAGCTTTTATCGATGAAGGAACGATGGTTGACTCTCACGTTTTAGTCGGTTCTTGCGCTCAGATCGGAAAGAAAGTTCACTTGTCCACGGCAGTTCAAATCGGTGGCGTTTTAGAACCTGTGGGAGCTGCTCCGGTCATTATCGAAGATGAATGCTTCATCGGCGCAGGCGCTGTGATTGTCGAAGGAATTGTTGTTAAAAGACGCGCAGTCATTGCACCGGGAGTCATTCTATCAAAAGGTATTCCAGTGTATGATATCGTCAATAACCGCGTTCTTGATAAAGGTGAACCCATTCCTGAAAATGCCATCGTCGTTCCTGGTAACAGACCAGTTAAGGCGGATAATCCCTGGGCAAAAGAAATGGGGCTTTCTCTTCAATGCGCAGTGATTGTGAAATACAGAGATGAGAAAAGTGAAGCATCGCTTGTTCTAGAAGATTTCCTTAGATAGAGACCCTGGACGGACCTCTTAAGTACTTGTGACATTTGTTTTACAGTTCGGTTGTGTTCCCCGCGCTACACTTGGGGGTGGGAGAACACAACATGAAACCATCGACTTTTGAACAAACACAAATCCAGGCACAAACATTTCAGGCAAACACCAAAAAACCTGAACTTGATTGGGTGAACATAACGTTCCTCACTTCAACACCAGTCATCGCCACAATCCTTTCTTATTTTTATTTTAAAACGAATGGACTCCAATGGTCGCAAATCGTTCTGGCAGTCATTTTCTATTTTGCTACAGGAATTGCCATCACAGCTGGTTATCACCGTTTGATTTCACACAAGGCCTACAAGGCCAATCCATTGGTGAAATTTCTCTTCCTTCTTTTTGGAGCTGCTGCATTTCAAAATTCAGCTTTAAAATGGTGTGCAGATCACCGGGTTCATCACCGTCACGTCGACGATGAAAAAGATCCTTACAATATCAACAAGGGCTTTTTCTGGGCACACATGGGATGGATCTTCTACAAGGATCAACAGACAGAAACATCACACTATCCAAAAGATTTATTGAACGACAAACTCGTTATGTGGCAGCACCGAAATTATTTATGGATCGCTGTAGCGATGGGATTTGTTCTACCGACAGTGATTGGTTATTTTCTCGGTTCTGCTTTAGGCGGACTAGCTCTGGCCGGAGTCGCTAGAGTGGTGTTCGTTCATCACTGCACATTCTTTATCAACTCTCTCTGCCACGTTGTCGGCTCACGTCCCTACACTGATACCAATACCGCACGCGATTCTTATATCATGGCCTTTTTCAGCTATGGCGAAGGCTACCATAACTATCACCACTACTTCCCTAGCGATTATAGAAATGGCATCCGCTGGTACCACTTCGATCCAACGAAATGGCTTATCAAGTCTCTTTCTCTCATTGGTTTAACAAACGATTTGAAGAAAGTTCCTGAGAAACTCATTGTTCAGGCCCAGGTCCAGATGAAACAAAAACTTGTTTAATTTATAGCTCATGGCCCGGCAGAAATGCTGGGCTTTTTTATGATGATCGTACAGGAATCTACGATCTTTTACTGTTTCAGGTTACAGGTGATACCGAATACTAGTCACAACCTTCCCGCTTTTTAACCGAAGCGCCGTTCTCAAAACCAACGTCATCTGATTATGCAAAAACTGATGGTACCACTTGCGGGTGATAAATTCCGGCACAACCACTGAAACCATGTCCTTGCCTGATTCGATATGGACCTGGTCGATATAATCGAGCAATGGGCCTAAAACCGAGCGATAAGGCGATTTTAAAATATTGAGCGGAAGGCCCTGACTCCACTTCTCCCAGACTTTGAGCATTTTATCAGTCGCATCTTTATCAACATCGACATAACAGACGCGGACATCATCCGAAATGGTCAAAGCATATTGCACGGCCATCACAACCCCCGGGTGAATCCCTGAGATGGGAACGATTGCCGTGTACTTTCTTTCATCGATTATGTTCAGGTCTTGATGGTAAGTATCGCGGGCCAGTTGATGTCCTACGGCAAGGTAATGGCGCTTGATGGATTTAAAAAAGAAAACGAAAGAAGGAATCAAAAGAACAATGATCCACGCTCCGTGAGTGAATTTAGTCAGCGTAATAACAATCAAAACAACAAACGTTGTAATGGCCCCGATGCCATTGATTATAAGACCTCTCTGCCAGTGGGGTTCGCGCACTTTTTGATGGTGAACAATCATACCCAATTGCGACAGGGTAAATGAAAGAAAAACGCCGACAGCGTAAAGAGGGATCAGCAAGTGAGTTGATCCTTTAAACATAACAATTAAAAATGCGGCACCGACAGTGAGACCAATAATTCCATTGGAAAAAACCAGGCGGTCACCGATGCTTGAAAGCTGGCGAGGAAGAAAGCGATCTTTAGCGAGCAAAGAAGACAATCGAGGGAAATCTGCATAGCTTGTATTGGCCGCAAGAAGAAGGATCAGGGCGACGGCAACCTGAGTGCCATAATAAAGAACGTTTTGACCGAAAACCGCTCGGGAAAGAAGCGACATAACAGTCTGACCATGCATCGGAGTAATACCGTAAATATGGGCCATGAGTGTAATGCCCAAAAAGAAAATTCCCAGGATCGCTGACATCCAGATCATGGTGATTTTTGCATTCGCCTGGCTTGGACGTTTAAAAATCGGAACACCATTTGAAATCGCTTCGACTCCCGTCAGGGCCGAACAACCGGAAGCAAAAGCGCGCAAGAGTAAAAAGAGCGGCACTTCGGGATACATTTCATGAAGAATCGGTGCTTGCTGAGTCACTCCACCAGTCGCGACTTTAAAGAAACCGACAACCAGCATGAGAATAACGGAAAAAATAAAAAAGTATGTCGGATACGCAAAGATATTGGATGATTCACGAATCCCGCGCAGATTGAGTCCCATAATGACAAGAACAATCAGCAGACAGAACACGACATTATGTTGAGCTATAAAAGGAAAGGCCGATCCGATGTTTTCAACGCCGGCGGAAACAGAAACTGATACAGTCAGAGTGTAATCGATAAGTAGGGCCGCACCGGCAATGAGTCCCGCAGTCTCACCCAGGTTTTCTTTGGCAACGGTATAAGCACCGCCTCCGTGAGGATAAGCGGAAATGGTTTGTTGATAAGAAAGTGTAATGATGAGAAGAAGAACCGCAACACCAACGGCCATAGGCATTGACCAGGCCATCGCGGCGGCAGAAAAAGTCAGGAGTGCAATAAGGACTTCTTCGGTTGCGTAGGCAACAGAGGAAAGAGCATCACTTGAAAGAACCGCAAGAGCTTTCCATTTCGGAATTTGTTCTTCTTCAAGCTTATCCATAGTGAGTGGATCCCCAATAAAGATCTGCTTCATTTTTTGAAAAAACATACTCTGCACCATAAAAAAAATCCTTCGCGAGGAAGGATTCGGCCCGTTTAAAAAGTGATACTTTAACAGCGCAATTTGCTCTACGTTTAAACTTCTGTCAAGAAAACCGCTTAAACTTTTCAAGGCTTTTCTAGGCTTTTTAAGACAAATAAACCTCAATAAAAAACGCAGAGGCACAAAATATAGGAACCCTGAATTTAATAGGACCACTATATATAGTGGTGTTAAGCCAGTTTTTTAAATCAATTTTATTGTTTTCCGATCCTAATAAAGCGATGTAAGTTTAAATTAGATCGCAATTTTTAGATTCATAGGACCGGCGGGTGGATAGATAACAAACTGAAATTATGCGCTTTTAAATGATCTGCGAAAAGAGAAAAAAGGCCGATAGCAAGGCCTGTCGAACGATTGTGATGGAATTTTTTATTTTTAAAATTCAATGATCTTGTTATCTTTTGGTTATAGGTCTTATTTTTTTGGTTTTTGGCAACACTCGAACATTAAAAGATTATTACCTGTAACACACACACACAACACACAGATTGAAGTTGGATGTTGGATGTTGGCCGTTTGATGAAAGCGGTTGATGTTTGAAAGAAAACTTCTAAGACATTCAGGAGGCATCACACATGGCAACGGATATTGCTAAGGACACGGCTAACACCAAAGTTATTCCAAAGTCCGCTATTCTCGCACCTAACGACCAACGTTTCGTTCTTTTTCCGATTAAATATCACCAGGTCTGGGAGATGTACAAAAAGCACATGGCGGTTTTTTGGACAGCTGAAGAACTTGACCTTGTTCCCGATCTTAACGACTGGGAAAATAAATTAAATAACGACGAAAGACATTTCATCTCTCACGTTCTGGCATTTTTTGCTGCGTCTGATGGAATCGTTAATGAAAACCTGGCGATTCGTTTTATGAAAGAAATCCAGATCCCTGAAGCTCGTTGCTTCTACGGATTTCAAATCGCAATGGAAAACATCCACAGCGAAACGTATTCGCTTTTGATTGATACATACGTCAAGGATGCTGTTCAAAAAGATAAGCTTTTCCACGCGACAGAAAATATGGCGTGTGTAGCGAAGAAAGCAACATGGGCGATGAACTGGATTTCTTCTAAGAAATCTTTCGCTCACAGAGTTATTGCTTTCTGTGCGATCGAAGGGATTTTCTTCTCAGGATCTTTCTGTTCGATTTACTGGTTAAAGAAAAGAGGCCTGATGCCAGGTCTTTGTACATCAAATGAATTCATTTCACGCGATGAAGGTCTTCACTGTCAATTCGCTGTTCTTCTTCACTCTTTACTTGCTAAAGAAGAGCAACTTGACCACGAAACAATCACTCAAATCATCACTGAAGCAGTGGCGATTGAAAAAGAATTCATCATGGACGCTCTTCCAGTGTCTCTCATCGGTATGAACGCTGAATCAATGGGACAATACATTGAATTCGTCGCTGATCACTGGTTACAACAATTGGGCGCGCCTGCGTTCTACAACACAAAAAATCCTTTTGACTGGATGGAACTTATTTCACTTGAAGGGAAAACAAACTTCTTTGAAAAACGAGTTTCTGAATACCAACGTCCTGGCATCGTTGGCGACAAATCAACTAACAATCACACATTCACACTAGACGCGGAGTTTTAACATGTACGTCATCACACGAAGTGGCGAGAAAGAGCCGATTAAATTCGACAAAATCACGGAGAGAATTGAACAGCTATGCTTTGATCTGGACAGATCATTTGTAGATCCAATGAAGATTGCTAAGAAAGTTATCGAAGGCATCTACGATGAAATCACGACAAAAGAACTTGATCAATTGGCAGCTGAAACAGCAGCTTATTTATCAACTCAGCACCCGGACTACTCAACTCTTGCGGGAAGAATTGCGGTTTCTAATCTTCACAAAGAAACACGCGGCTGTTTTTCTGAAAACATCAAGGCCATGTACAATTACGTGGATCCGATTAAAAATGAACACTCACCACTAGTTTCAAAAGAACTTTATGATGTCGTTATGGCGAACGCTCATAAACTGGATGAAGCTGTTCAAGACCGTCGCGATTACAACTACGACTACTTTGGATACAAAACTCTTGAGAAGTCATACCTTCTTCGCATGAACGGTAAAATCGTTGAGCGCCCGGGCCAGATGCTCATGAGAGTTTCTCTGGGAATTCACCTAGAGAACATCGATGATGCCATCAAAACTTATAGCGGCATGTCTGAAAAACTTTTCACACACGCTTCACCTACTCTGTTCAACTCAGGAACTAACAAGCCTCAGCTTTCATCATGTTTTCTTTTAACGATGAAAGATGACTCGATTGAAGGGATCTATGAGACGCTGAAACAAACAGCGCTTATTTCTCAATCAGCAGGTGGAATTGGTCTTTCCATTCACCACATCCGTGCTAAAGGTTCATTCATCAGAGGAACAAACGGAACATCTAACGGTATCGTTCCGATGCTAAAAGTCTTCAACGATACAGCTCGCTATGTTGATCAAGGCGGCGGGAAGAGAAAAGGCGCGTTCGCGGTTTATCTAGAGCCATGGCACGCTGATATTTTCGACTTCCTTGAAATGAAAAAGAACACAGGGAAAGAAGAACAAAGAGCAAGAGATCTTTTCTACGCTCTATGGATTCCGGATCTATTCATGAAGAGAGTTGAAGAAGATGGAATGTGGTCACTTTTCTGTCCACACGAAGCTCCAGGTCTTGCTGATTGCTACGGAAAAGAGTTTGAAGCTCTTTATAAATCATACGAAGAAAAAGGACTGGCAAAGAAAACAGTTCGCGCTCAAGACGTTTGGTTTGCAGTTCTTGAATCTCAAATTGAAACTGGTTCTCCTTACATGCTCTACAAAGATGCAGCTAACGAGAAATCAAACCAGAAAAATCTTGGGACAATCAAGTCTTCTAACCTTTGTACAGAAATTCTTGAATACACAGCTCCGGATGAAGTGGCCGTTTGTAACCTTGCTTCAGTAGCGCTCAATAAATTTGTTGATCACACTGGCAGCAAACCTGTATACAACCACAAAAAACTTTACGAAATCGTTTATCAGATGACTGTGAACTTAAACAGAATCATCGATATTAACTTCTACCCTGTTCCAGAAGCGCGCAATTCAAATATGCGCCACCGTCCAATCGGTTTGGGTGTTCAGGGACTTGCTGATACGTTCTTTGAAATGAGACTTCCTTTTGAATCAAAAGAAGCGCTTAAACTCAACAACGATATCTTCGAGACAATTTACTTTGCAGCTGTCACAGCGTCTAAAGATGCAGCGAAAAAAGAAGGACCATACTCAACATACGCAGGCTCTCCGATGTCTCAAGGCATCTTCCAGTTCGATATGTGGGGTGTAAAACCATCTAGCGGAAACTGGGATTGGAATGCTCTAAAAGCAGAAGTTGCCACACACGGTGTACGCAACTCGCTTCTAGTCGCTCCTATGCCAACAGCTTCAACATCGCAAATTCTTGGAAACAACGAGTGCTTTGAGCCGATCACATCGAACATCTACGTTCGCCGTGTTCTTTCAGGTGAATTCGCTGTCGTTAACCGTTTCCTTGTAAACGATCTTATCAAGATGGGATTGTGGAATGATAAAATGAGAAACGAAATCATTGCAAACAATGGTTCGGTTCAAAATATCAACTCTATTCCTGAAGAGCTTAAAGCACTTTATAAGACTGTTTGGGAAATTAAGCAGAAGTCGATCATTGATATGTCAGCGGGCCGTGGCCCTTACATCGATCAAGGTCAGTCTCTCAACGTTTTTGTTGAAGATCCAAATTTCGGCAAACTTTCTTCAATGCACTTTTATGCCTGGAAAGCTGGCCTTAAAACAGGGATGTACTATCTGAGAACAAGAGCTGCTGTAAATGCGGTTCAGTTCACAGTTAAGAACAATGAACCTGTAAAGAAAACTGTTGAAGAAGAAAAAGCAGCAATGGTTTGTTCACTTGAAAATCCAGAATCATGTGAGATGTGCGGGTCTTGATCTGAACTCTCCACATTTGATGATAAATCAGGATAAAAAAAGGCCGGAGAAATTCCGGCCTTTTTGTTTTTAGTGTTCAATCTGCAGAAGTCGTGGTCCCTCTTCAGTAGAAAATTCCCATACCGGCGCATTGGCAGGGGTGGGTTGATTATACATCGAAGACATAAAGTAACTAAGAACTCTGTCTGAGCCAGTGCCTTCCATCTGGGCAATATTAAATCCACCAGTGCATACACCTGTAGCACCAGAATCGTTAAACCCACCAGGACAATATGTACCCAACGTTGTGAGCTGAACTACCGTTTTTTTCCCAGCGAGGTCAGCAAAGGAATCCGATATATAGTAATTAAGATCTGTGGCCGCTGAAATATTTGGCCCTGTGTAATTAATAACTCCGGCCGTAAACGACATTGGGTAAAATGTACTCATGTTACCATTGCCACCTCCGCCATATTTTAGATTCATCAAATCACTTCCGCCAACAGGATCAGCGCTTACAGCACACGAAGAACCATCTCCTGTACAGGAACTTGTCGTAGAAGACCAGTTTCCATATGAAGCAATTTGTTTTTCAAGATAATAAAGATAAGTTCCTGCAGTTGCAGAATTATAACCAATTAATGGTTGGATTAAATCTCCATTGGCGATGACTCCGGCCCCATAAATAACTTTTCCCAAAGAAAGAGAATAATTAATTGAGCCCGAATTCTCTCCAATCAGCCCCCCCACACTATCCGTGTCTGAGACATTCACAAACGCACGATTATCAAAAAGAGCATTTGTTATGGACCCGCTATTTAATCCCGCTATACCACCTGCCCTCAAGCTTGGAGCTGTCGATGCAGGGAGTTCGATTTTTCCGTCGAAGCGAACCTGATCGATTGTGCCGTTATTTGTTCCAACGATTCCACCAAACTGTTCAAAACCCGACCCCAAACTGTACCCGATAGTAACATCAGCTCTGGATTTAATAATGGATGCAGATGTTGCGTTGATGCCTGCAATACCTCCTGTCGACAACTGTCCCGATACTTCACTTTGTTCAACGCTGGCTTTTTTGACGACGCCTTTATTATGTCCGACAATGGGCCCTACTTGATTTTCAGCTGAGACTTTACCATGAAGCAATTCAATCTGAGCGATTGTACCTAAATTTTCTCCGGCCAAAAGTCCCGTGCCACTATCACCTAATCCGGCCGTATTTGATATTTTGTTATTATACAGTTTAAGATTAGCGATCATGCCAGAACTTGAAACAGATTTAAAAATCCCTTCGTAACTGTTGCTGAAATCGCCGACAACGTAAGTGAGATCCAGGCCATAAAGAATTCTATTATTTCCGAATAACTGCCCGTTAAAAGCTGTAATTGTAGAAGCAGGAGAACTCCATGTTCCTAAATGGATATCATCGGCCAATCGATAAATTTCCGTCGAAGCGCGCCCACTTAGAGAAGAAAGCTGATTTGAATTACAAATGAAAATCGGACTGGTCGCCGAACCTCTTCCGGCCGTAGCTTGAGTTGCAACTGACGCTTGATTGATGGACAGAGAACACTCTCTGTTTTCCCAGGCAAGGCGAGGAATCGATCCGCTTATAGAGATCCAGTTCGCAGGCGTAGAAAAGGCAGGTAAAGAAGTCCTTAAAGATGAAAGAGTAACGGCCGCGCAAGCTCCGTTAACTGACGCTCCGGCAAAAGAAGAGTAACAATTAGATCCACCTGACCCCAAAACAAAAATTCCGTCGTTGGTTGGTGTGCCGCCGGTTCCGTTTGAGATTACGCCATCAAAAAAAACGTCAGCGATACTTCCGGAAGTATTGTCTGCCGCAATCCCGCCGACATTATAGGCACTGGGATAAGATGCATAAATCGCCGCCGTCGAATAAGAATTATTGATGCTACCGTTGTTTTTTCCGGCAATTCCTCCGGTGTTTGTAACAAATGAACTGATCACTCCTTCACTGTAAGAATGTTCAATGATCGAGCCGGACACATTCTGAGCAACCAATCCTCCGAAAAAAGTCCCGTTGCTACCATCAGAACTTAAATCTCCTCTGAAATGAGATTTTGTTATAAGACCACTATTCAATCCAACAAGTCCACCGCCATTATCGCGTGCGCGAATTTCGGCGCCGTTTACGTGAACGTTACTCAGCTTGGTATTTCCTGAAGTAACCTTACCTGCGATTCCTCCAGCGAAATTTCCATCGGTATTGTTGTTGCTCCGAGCTTCTATTCTTAGTTTTTCGATATTGATATTTGAAACATCGTTATTGGGTCCATCAATATCACCGGCAATTGAACCGACATTATTTAAGCCTTCAATTTCCATTTCTTTTATAGAGAGATTTCTGATTCTGCCTGCACCCGATAATTTTTTAACGAGTCCAAGATTAACAGCATTTTTGGCCTGAATGCGGACGTTGTTAATCGTTTTTCCATTGCCGTTAAAAAACCCGGTAAAATAGGTCGTTGTTTCAAAGCTTGTGCAATCTGATGACAGTTTATCCAATGGATTTAAATTATGGTGTTTATCTACCACGCTGCTCGCAACTCCGTTACAGGCAGGCTTGCTATAAGGGCCGATGATATCGGTCTTATTCATGTCCAGGTTATTCATTAACTTATAAGAACTCGACGCAAAGGAAAGAGGTGCAGTTTTCTCACCGATCTGGTTCAGTTGCCACTCAGTACAGATTTTATAAGGACGTTCAATCGTTCCGTTTCCGCCTGCAAACGGTTGAGTTCCAATGATGGAATTTATTCCATTATACTTGTCACACAAAACTGGCTTCGGCATAGAAACGAGTTGTTTAATGGCCGGGGTCGCGACCGTCTTTGAAAAACAAGTCGGAGCAAATCTCGATATGCCCAGTGGAACGGAAATGCACGAACTGCCTGTCCAGTTTCCATAATAGGCTTCGCATACGTTCTGTTTTTCAAGAGGATCCGAAGGAAAATCTGAACCAGAAAAACTACAATCATCTGTCGAAGTGACAACTTTAGAAAATGCAGCAGATGAACCCAATCCATTTTGAAGTAATACTGTGTGGACTCCCTTAGGATCAGTGGTATCACAAGTCTGTGAACCGATGAACATTTCAACTGAAACAACAAATGGAGCGATACCATTTCCACTAGGAAAATTGACTGGCATCCCTTGTTTCATCAAATCGGTTCCATCTGCATTGTCTATTTTTTTACAAGCAGAAGTTATGGCTTCATTTCCAAAACCAAAAGGTGAACTTGGCCCTTTGATGAAGCTTTGGAATTTCAAACGGTAGGATAAAGCACTCCCTTGATTTCCAGATCCGCAAAACCAGTTGGTCGTTGCGTTCAGATCATCACACTCTTCAAGGAAGAGGTCAGCAAACCTTATGAGACCACCGGATGTATAGTAACGACCGTTAGAAAAATCAGGATCAGCACAAGTGTTGTTGTTGAGATTAAAAGTCAGCGAGGTATCGGTTCCGCTTAATTTTGCCGGAACTTTCGCACAAAAAACTTTATCATTCATGGGAAGGCCACTGGCATTTGTGTCCCACATAAGCGCGTAGAATATCCAATCACCGTTGGGAACATTTAAAACATCTTCTGTCCCATTAATCACTTTTCCGAAAAGATCCCCATTTGTCGAACGACCGAAAAGAAGGGTCCCTCCACTCCCGGCAGTTGCCGATAAGGCGGAAATTCCACTGACGTTGAGTTTGACTCCCGCTTTTGTTCCACCAGGTTTGGAACAGGACACGAGTGACAGTAAAAGTGCAGACAGAATAATAAATCTGAATAAAACCGACATAGTCTTTCCCTACAATGCTTTTGAATTTGAAGACTTCAAAAGTTCTTCGTAGGTCAGTATCGGCATACTTTTATTTAGAGATGAGAGCAAATTGTCTCTCACGCAGTAAATTAGATAATTTGTCTTAAATATTTATTAATTAAATGGAGCCCCCAGATCTTCCAATCCACCTTTTGCTTTAACAAGTTCAGGTGGTTCTGGTGAAACAGAAGCTCCTTGTCTGTACCAGAACGTCCAGGTTTTTGTCCCAGGATTCAGGAAGTCAGTCGCAACACTCCAGGTATTATGATCAAACAAAACGGCCGCAGGAGTTATGGTTTCTACTTTTAGACCTGTTCCGACTGAGAAGCTCAGGTTTTTATCATAATATCGGTCAGCTGGTAGCGATGGTGAAGTGCCTGAACTCCACGAGCCCGAATTATTAGTACACTCCGTTTGAGAAAAATAGTTGGAGTTAGAGCAAGATCCGCCTGGATCTTTAACAATAAAAATCACATCACTCATTGCAGGTGAAGCCGTCGAGACCTTAGTGAAAGAGTCAGCGCTTAAGATAATATTTTTTAACCCATTACAAACAACACGATCACCAGCAAAAAGAGGAACACCTAAACTGTTTGCTCCGCCCGATGCCGCAGTAACATCATACCACTTACCAGTATCGGCCGCAGGACAAGCTGGTGTAGGAGCACCTGTATAAGGATTCGTAAAAGGGTCCCATGTTCCCAGTAAAGTAAAAGTTGTGCCTGGTAAAAAAACGAAAGACTTACTCGAATCCAGTTCAACAAAACCGCGGGTAATTGTTCCACTTGATCCATTCCCAAAAAGTTCAATTAAATCATTAAACGAATTATTAAGCCAGGTTCGAGGATTGGAATAAAAATCCTGAACAGTTCCAATGCTCGATCCAATGAATGGAGTTGTATTTAATCCTAAAGCGAAATTGCAATCATTGAACGAGCTTCCCTGAAGAACGTTTGCGCGCAATTCTCCATCGTGATCGACTTCTTTAATTAAATTGGCATTGGTGCCAGCAAAGCCACCGATCGTTTCTCCAGTTCCAAATGGAATAACTGCTAATGACGTAGGACATGGCAAAGCACGATTGAAGCTCGCATGGCCTCTTACACCTTCAACGACTCCCATATTTTTCCCAACCACTCCTCCACCAAAAACTTTTTGACTTGGCCCAGTGAATGCTCCACCTGCAAGTTCAACATCGGCGCCTACTTCCATTTTCGTCAACAATCCACTTGTATTGTTGTAACCAACGGCGCCACCAATGAAAAGTGTATCTGTTGATCCTGGATGAATGTTGACTGGCACCTTTGCCCTGTCCATTTTTATATTTCTTAATGTCCCATCGTTTTGTCCAGCAATGGTTCCAATATAAAGAGTATTCCCACCAGTGTTTGAAGGATTTGGTGAATAGAATCCAGAGGCAACAATATCGAAATCTTCCAAAACCGATCCGGTTAATAATGACGTAAAAATTCCGAAATAATCAGTTGTCCCTGTATAAGCTGAAGGTAAATTAATGACAAAACCTTTAAGAGAAAATTTATTTCCTTTTAAAAAATATTGTCCAGCAGGCAATGGAGTATGACTAGAAATGTCCATCACAATATCATTTTTTAAGACGTAATATTGTCCTGCTGACATATTAGTAAATTGAGTATAATCACAAATCCATTTTGGATCTGCTTGAGTCCCTGAACCAAATTGAGTTGCAAAATGACCGTGGCATTCACGTTTCAGGTATGGAAGAAAATTTTCCACTTTCTCTTCCCATGACAAACGAGGGATATCGTATGTATTATCCAGCATTCTCCATGTATACGGATCATTCGTGAAGGTGTCTTCAATTGACGTCAGAGCAACGATAATATTTGAAGATCCATTACATAAAATGATATCTCCAGGAAGAACAGATCCAAAGAAAGATGACACGTTAATATTGGATACTTCATAATATTTTCCTGTATCACCAGGTGAACAACTGGAATTCAAAAGTGGCAGGTTATTTACAGCATCCCACATCCCTAACTTAACAGGTAATATAAAACCAAGTGAACTATAAAAAGATTGGTCTCTCGACTGAGCAAAAGTCAGCGTCGAACCACATGAAGTAGAATTCGAAGCATCGTGTTCACCGGAATAGTAGGCCGTACTGCAGCTCACACCTGTCCCTGTTCCAATTAAACCACCGAGAGTATGATCTGATGGCCCTCTGTTTGAGCTTTTGAATGTATCAACGACAAATGTATTTGACAGCACTATATTATTTGCAGCTCCGATGGCCCCACCAATCTTAGCGAAAGTGGCAGATCCATCTGTATTTCCGCTGGCCACTAGAACCGATGTTGAATAAGAATCAGTAATAGAAACATTATTGGCCTCACCAATAAAACTTCCTACGACAGAAGATGCTTCTATTCTTTTCGCTTTAACAATGGATTTTGAAATTGAAAAAGCAGACGCAGAACTATTTGCATAACCGAATAGACCGCCAACTTTTGATATATCGACCGATCCTCCACCATTATTATTGCCGTAGATACTCCCAAAAAAACTTGAACGATTCATGGTTGATGTAGAGGTGACGTCAAAATAACCGGCAACACCGCCCACAAAATTTTTACCGCCGTAATCTCCTTTAATATGAATATTGCCGAGATCTCCACCGAAGCCTGCCCAATAACCAACGAGAGCACCAATATTGGATCTACCATCGGTATGACCATGAATTTTTATATTCTCGATTGAAATTTGAGAAGTGGCCTGAACTTTACCGGCCAGAACACCAACATTGTCTCCATCGTCGCAAAAAACCACTGCATTGTTAAAAGTTAAATCTCTGATAGTTCCTTTTTCAATTTTTCTGAAAAAACCAACATCAAAGTTTGGTGCTGTGCCCGCTGCAGTTTTACAATCAATCATAAAATTAGAAATTTTGTGATTGTTACCTAAAAATCTTGGAGCATAAGCAGCACTTGCTCCCCATCCATCTGGTGTTCCTGTTGCACCACCAGCATCCTGCAAGGCAGGTCCAATAGGTTGAATTTGAGTCATTCCATAATCAATATCCGTGAGCAACTCAATACTAGAAACTTGATAACTTGAATAATTTGTTCTCATGAGATTAAGCTGATCTTTATTACAGACAGTATAAGGATTGCCTGGATATCCATTTCCTGAAGCAAAAGCCCCCGCTGACATTCTCACATCACGGCAAACATCACTAGGATCTGTTTTAACAAATAAATGGGCCGTTCTCGGTATTGAAGCATTATCAATACCTAATTTCATTCGAGGCCCGTCTTGTAGTGGAACAACATCAACTCCATGAGAACCATCACATCCAGCAGTGGCCATGGGAGATGTTCCGTTGCTGTAAAACACTTCAATGGCCAGCATTAGACCATTGGAGATTGTAGGAATATGGAAATCGGTAAAAAGAGAGCCCCCATTAGATGAAACCGCTGCATCGTTCGCATAAGTTGAAATGATACATTCAGATTGAGCAATCTTTGAAGGTGCAGTAATTTCCCCGAAATTTTTACTCTCCAAAGCAACGATTCTGTATGAAGAAGCATAACCTTTGTTGAATTTTGAACTAGAAATATTATCACAAGAAGTAATTCCGGAAGAAAGAGTACTGAGGCTTTTACAATTCATGACTTCAATTTTTGGTAGTTTATAAATACCAGCATCGTAAACAGTAGAATTTGAAAAAGCGGGATCATTACAGCCAGCGTTCGTCAAATCAATCTGAATACTAGCATCCGTTCCATTGAGCGTCGTTGTGGTTTTCCCGCAATACGTTTTACCGGTAAAATTTGGAAGAGTACCGGCAGCAGGAGTAACTCCTAATTCATATGAAACAGCATAAAAGTTCCATGTGCCGTTGGGAAAAATCAGATCAATCGTGTCCGTATCAACTTTCTTTGTAAAAACTTTTCCATCATTACTTTTACCGTAAAAGAACAGACCATTGTTTGCCTTATTAGTAAGTAAGGCCGCAAAGTTTCCAGATACGATTTTGATTTTAGAAGATGTCTTACCCGGCGATTTTGAGCAGGCCGAAATTAGTGCCAACACAATCAACAAAGGCAAAATGATTACATTCTTCATAAGTCTTCCTATTGAAAAACCAGGCAGCTAGTGACCCTTTCACTAGTAGTTATTCTAGAAGATTATCGGTAAATAAAATGTTCATTTGAGAATATAATGTCTTAGGTGAGCACTCTGAAGTCCCCTCAGGCCGGACTGACTCGAAAAGTTGCCGGCCGAAGGTTTAAGGTTGAATCTTAACTACTTGTGATTAATTAAACGGCTCCTGAAAACAACAGAACGACATTGTCAAAGTTGCCAGATTTGGCATCACTTTTTATTAATAATAATTTCCGAAGAATCAAATCTGACCTTCTTGGCAGCGGCATATTTGTCGTCCTCTGCCCTGTAACCCGCAGGACATGCGCAGACTGATTTCCAGCCGGTTCCAGTGAGTCCCAGGATCTCGTCATACTTCACAGGATCGATTCCTTCCAGTGGACACGCATCTACTCCAACGACTGCAGCTGATGTCATGAAATTTCCGAGAGCGATGTAGACCTGGCGGGCGGCCCATTCAGAAATGACTTTGCTTCTTGGTCCTGTGACGAGATCACCGATCATCATTTTTTTATAGCCTTCCATCGTCGCTGGATCCATTCCACGAACTTTTGCTGTTTGTTCGATAAAGTGTGTGATGTGTTCTTCATCCATTTTTTCTTTGATGACGAACACGACATGATGTGAACAATCACTTACCTGAGATTGATTCCAGGAAACGGCCCTCAATTGATCTTTGATCTGTTGATTTTCAACCACGATAAATTTCCATGGCTGAAGTCCATAAGACGACGGAGTTAAGACCAGGGCCTTTTCAAGATTTGCCCAAGTCTTTTCATCAATCTTTTTGGCAGGATTAAATTTTTTAGTCGCATATCTCCACTCAAGTGCTTCAATCAGTTTTTCAGGCTTCATTGATTCCATTTTTTTCTCCTTAAAGTTCAAAAATATGGTCCATTTTATCCCAACTGAACATACAATGAAAGTTAGACATGGATAAAATCAAACTCGCCGTTCATATTGTTTTAATGAAACTCGTCTTAAAAAATTTTTTAAGATGGATTATCGGCGTTCAGTTCAATCAGGAGGACAAACTAACCAGGTTACCTCCATGTATCTATGTGGCCAATCATAACTCTCATCTCGACACAGCTTGTTTTCTTGCGCTTGTTCCCTCAGAAAAATTTCTTGTGACTCATCCGGTTGCGGCCGCGGATTATTTTTCTAAATATCGTTTTACTGAATGGCTCGTAAAATTTCTTTTCAATGTTGTGCTCATCGATCGCAAAAACGCAAAAGGCGCTGAGCAAACATTAAAACCTATAGATGACGTTTTAAAATCGGGTCATTCCATTTTATTTTTTCCGGAAGGTTCAAGAGGTAATCCCGAAGTTATGGGACAGTTTAAAACAGGAATAGGACTTCTTTTGAAAAATAACCCGGGGCTTCCCTTTGTTCCCGTTTTTATGCAGGGGTTAGGTAAGGCCATGCCTAAAGGTGATCCGGTTCTTGTTCCGCATGAATCAAAAATAATTGTCGGGGAACCTGTGGATATTGATTCAATTGAGTCTTACTCTCCTGCAGAAATCGCACACAGAGTTCGCGAAGAAATTTTAAAACTCAGCGCTTCTCCACTTTGAGAATAATGTCCTTGTTCGGACGGAGCGAAACTTGTGGATTGATTTTGACACCGGCCGTTTTTTCACACAGTGAAAATTTAAAATTCTTAACAGCGTTTAAAAGAAAAACCCGCATTTCCAGATACGCAAGTCTCTCTCCCATGCAAATGCGCGGTCCCAGGCCAAAAGGGATAAAGGTGTAATTGGCGGGTGTCTTCTGAAAACGTTCCGGAAGAAATTCTTCAGGACGCTCCCAATAATCCGGATGATGCTGGATTAAAAATGGTGAGAGAGAAATGAGATCACCTTTTCTTACTTTCTCACCGTGGATTGTGTCGTCTTCAATGGCAATTCGTCCAAAAGACCAGGCAGGGGGTCTCATTCTCATCGTTTCTTTTATAAACCAATCGAGTGAGCGAAAAGCAGCAAGATCCGCTTCTCCCGCGTATTCAAAATTCTTTTCTTTTCCTTCTTCAAAAATTTTTTCCTGCCATTCGGGATGCATGGCCAGAAAATAAAAACTCCACATGAGCACATTGGCCGTCGTCTCATGTCCTGCAAAGATCATCGTCTTAACTTGAGAGAGAATTTTTTCGTCGCTGAAGTTTTCTGTTGATTCAAGAAGAGCATGAACCATATTATCGGTGACATTTTTTTCTTTTTTCTTTTCGCGTTCTATGATTCTTGCGACTTCTGAATCGAGCTCTCCCAATGTTTTGTCGAAATCGGCCTTCAGCTTTTTCTTTGCGGGGGTCTGAAACTTTGTAAAGTAAGTCATTTTCTTTTCTGTCAGATCAATCAAGTGAGTGAGGTTTTTACTGATCAGAAGAAAACTGTCTTCGAGCGTTTCATCAAATAAACTGCGACCGATAACATGCAGAGGATAGGCCGTTGAGAACTTGCTCATATTGAGCTCCGCTGATGAATCGAGTTCTTTTTGCATTCGCTGCAAAGTAGATTCACATTCCTGAGACACAATTTTCAAGTAGCGGTCAAATTTGCTCGGATTAAACGTTGGCTGTATAACTCGTCTTCCCTTTCTCCAGTCTTCACCCACGTCAGTGAAAACACCCATCCCAAGTACTTCTGAAACCAATTGGTAACCAGGAGTGTTCTTGGGATAATTCTTAGCATTGTCGAGAAGAACGTAACGGATCCCTTCCGGATCATTCACACAAAGCGTCCGGCGTTTTCCAATGAACATTTCAAGAAAATCACCATACTGTTTCATACAAGTATACATGTAGTTGAGACGCCCGGCCTTGAGAGATAAAGCGTGTCCAGTGATGGTCCCCCAGAATTTATCTTTTGGAGGTTGAATCGCTTTTCTTCCTGCTGCCGTCATAAGTTTACCTGTTTAAATTTTTTTTGATTCGTCTATAATTTAACAATGATTACAACTAAAGATCATATCTTAAATTTTTTATTTAAACGTCCTCAGCATTTTTTTCCTTTGCTCATCTTTTCATTGCTGATTTTCTTTTTTGCGAAATTTGTTCTGACAAAAAATTTGTGGTTTTTAGCGGCCTTTATTTTCTCTCCCTATCTTCTTCCCTTGATCACGCAACGGATTGTTCTCGGCCTTTATCCAATAGAAGAAGGTGGAAGCTACATCGGCCTTGAAGAAAAAAAATTCCAGCCATGGCTTTTCTCTCTTCGTATTCAACAAATCTATCTCGTCTTTCCGCAACTTGAACGATTACTTTTTTTTCTACCGGGAATGTACAGCGCCTGGCTTCGCGCCTGGGGCTCAAAAGTTGGCAAACACGTTTTCTGGACACCGGGAACTGTGATCAACGACAGAAGTCTCATGGATGTCGGCGACTTCGTCATCTTCGGACACAATACTTATATGTCCTCACATTTTCTCCGGGTAAAAAACGGGAAATTTTTTGTGTATGTGAAAACCATAAAAATCGGAAGTGGCTCCTTTATCGGCGCCTTTACTAAAATGGGGCCGGGAACAACGATTGCTCCTGGTTCACAAGTACAGGCGCTGAGCCAGTTTTCTGTAAATCAAAAACATCCTGCTCCTAACCAGAAGGCCGAGCTCTAATGACTATTTATGATTTAAAACCTGCTTTTCAAAATCTGCTCAGGCCAGTTGTTCGCTTTGTTCACTCTCTCGGCATCACTCCCAATCAGGTAACGCTTTTCACTTGTTGTCTCTCCATTGCTTTTGGAGTCTGGCTGTTCTTTTCTCCCGTTTCGCATTTTGCTTTTTTTCCCGTCTTTCTCTTTGTTCGGATGGCCCTCAATGCAATAGATGGAATGCTCGCAAAAGAACACAACATGAAAACTCCCGTCGGCGCCATTTACAATGAAGTCACAGACGTGGTGTCGGACGGTTTTCTTTATTACGCTTTTATTCGATTTACTTTTATCAGCAGTGAACTTTTATATTTTGCTATTTTCTTTTCGGCCGTTACTGAAATTACAGGACTTGCCGTTTTATTAAACGGCAAACAAAGACAATATGCCGGGCCGATGGGCAAAAGCGATCGCGCCTTCGTTTTTTCAATCCTCGCCATTTGCATAGCTGCTGGAATTGAAAAGCCTTTCTTTACCAATGGCGTTCTCTTTTTAGTCTGTCTTTTATTAATCGTGACTGTCGTCAACCGCGCGAAAAAATCGCTACGCTGATTTTTGATACGAGACCATTCCGATCCCCATGATGATACAGAGAATGCCTGCGACCTGAACAATATTGACCGGCGTTTTATCCACGTAATGAGAAATCAGTAAAGACCAGATATACGTTGTTCCGTAGGCCGGATATACGATGAGCATGACTCCGCCAAACCGGAAAGAAAGAGTCATTAAAACAAGAACCCAGAAAAAGGCCACCAGACCAGAAATAAAAAACCAGTTTTTATAAAGTGGGATCTCCATGATTTTTAAAGATCCCATTTTAAAAAAGTATTGAGCGCAGGCACCGATGAAGGCCGCGACGAGAATAATAAGAACAGGAACAGTTTGATCCTTCATTATTTTTTCGCGATCAACATTCCCATTGAATAAGGAACGGTCTCCAGCGATTGAAATTCAAAAGAAGTAAAACCTGCTTCTTTTAACCACGGTTCCAGCTCATGAGGAAGATAAACTCTCCCCTGAACTGTTCTGATAGTAAGTCCCATCTGATAAAGAGCGCGCGCCATGGCACCTTCAGGCGCTTTCCCGTAAGCATCGAGAATAATCAGCTTGCCGCCGGGTTTTAAAACTTTGGCAATTTTTTTAAACAACGATTTATTTTCATCCGGAGTCTGGATATGAGTGACGTTTCCGAGCGTGGCATAATCAAATCTTTCCGCGCCAAAATCCGTCTGATGAAAATTGCCCTCGATATAGGTCACGCGATCTGAAATTTTGGTTTTCTCAGCTGTGTCTTTGGCGACTTTCAAAACGGCCGGCCAGTCTGCAAGAGTGACTTTTGCTTTTGGATTGGCATAGAGGAAATTAAAACTCCATACACCGGATCCCGCGCCCACATCGAGAACCTGAAGCTCTCTGTTGTCGCTTAGTTTTTCAACCATCAGACGCGCACAAGGAGTCATCATCCACTCAAGCGATTTCACCTGCACCTGATATTCCATTTCGCTGTTTTCAACAGTGTCCATCTTTTTAAAAGGGGCACCTGTTTTTAAAAGTGTCGGAAGATGGGCCCAGTATTCATCAGAGAGATTTTTATAATTGCCTTTTAAAAGGTTCATGACATTGGAAAGGCGAAACTGATCATTCTCAGTTTCGAGAAGACCCATTGTCACCAGAGTGTCGCAAAGAACTTTTGTCGGCACTAATTTGAAACCATGCTTTTCGGCCAGTGCATCTGCAGTGAATGTTTCTCCCGGATTGTAGGAATTAAAAAGCTGCATCTCCTGCACAATCCGGTAAAGCGAAGACGATCCGTTGGCCAGCATCAGATTGAAGTACACTTCAAGATTTTTTAAATTATTTGCACTCATATTTAAGCGGCCTTATTTTTGTTGTATTTAGCTGAGGCTACCGTAAAAATTCCCCATTGATCGATTTTCATATCAAACTTGTCTGCTCCATGACGGGCAAAAAGCTGATCGATTTCGGCCTGAGTTCTTCTTCTCATCACCCAGTTTTGTCCTTCGCGGTTCGGAAGTGTATGAGCGATCATTTCCAATTGAGGGTGCCAAGGTTGTCCCGTGTAGACGATATATCCTCCGTCTTCAAGAATGGACGTTGCACCCTGGACCGCTTTTAAAACAGTTTCATTGCTTGGAAATAATTCAAACAAACCGGAGACAATAAGAATATTAGGTCTGAACGCCTGTACCTGATATGTAGAAGGATCAAATGCATCGGCCTGCATGTGTTCCGAATTTTTCACCCCAAGTTCCTGGGCAATTGCTTTACCTTCATTGACGTTGGCCTCGCTGTAATCTCTTAGAAGAACTTTGACATCTTTGTTCTCATATTTTTTGGCCGTCTCAAGAAGATAACGTCCCGGACCAGATCCGATATCCATGATTCGGACAGGTTTTCCTTCAGCGAGAAGAGCATCGATACAATGATTTAACGATTCTCTCATATGTACGCGGCGGGCACGGATCCCTTTCCAGCCGACAGCATTGATATAAAAATAATCAATAATTTTTCCCAGCACCAGATCACCTTTTGCTTTATTTTTATAAACGTGATCCAGAGAGATACCGGAATCAAATCCATATTTATAACCGATACGGATTCCTTCAGAGAGTTTTCCCAGTGTCTTCATCGACATCACTTGAAAGACATAGCTCAGTTTATTGATAGGCGAAATTTCACCGGATTGAATGCGAGTGTACTCTTCGTACGTCCAACCTTTTTTATCTGCGACAACAAGATCAACGCTCTCTACTGGTTTAGCAAAACACTCATTGATAAAACGATGAATATGATCAAAAGGAATTTTTCTGTCCTTCTCATAGAGAACACCATGATAGAACCCATCGAGCGTAATAAATTCTTTTTTACCCGAACTAAGATTTTCAAAAAACTTTTTCTGAGGAACATTGCTTACAACCCAATCACTTCCAGCAGAGAAAATTTGAGTCGGTGTGTGAATGGCCCCGGCATCATTGACAACTCTTTCTGCAGCATCATAAAGGCCAACAAGGATATTGACTGCGATTTCAGGAGTAATCAATTTGTCTTCATCGTATTTTTTCTGTTGTTCAGGATCGTGAGTAAGAAATTTGGATTTCACATAACTAGAAATGAAAGCAGGATGCTTGATTGCATCGAGCAGACGACAGCCAGGCAGCGCCAGAGGGACATAGAGTTTTACCTGAAAGGCAGGAGCTGCGAGAACCATACCGCGAATTTTTGGAGCATAATCGTGAACCCACGATGAACAAACCACTGCACCAACAGAATTGGCGATGACAAAAACATTTTCCATTTTTATGCCATATTCTTTGCAGATAAAATTTACGAAGGTGTCGAGGTCTTTAATGATATGGGCAAATGTCGGTGCATAACCGCGAGGTCCCGGAGATTCACCGTGTCCGCGTGAATCGTACCCAAAGGCCCAGCAGTCCGGTTGATTGACTCCATCGATCAGATCAATGAGTCTTCCTGAATGCTCGTGTCCTCTGTGGATAACAATCAAAGCTTTCTTTTCACCAGAGCTGGCCTGTGTCGGTTCCCAGGATCTATACACAAGTTTCACTCCGTCGAAAGTGGTAAAAGTAGATTTTTTTTCAGCTCTTTTGCTCATGCTTATCTCCGCTTATAATTAAGAATGTAAATAGTTTTTTAAAGTATCGACAATAGCTAGAGAATATTGAGGTTTTTATGTTTGGACTTTTGTCCGTAGGCGAGCAAACAGAACGGTCAATCATTGCGACCTTCGCTTTAATTATGTTTTTTACTCTGCTTTTTTACGGATGGGATTTTGTTTCGCCAAAACCCTTTTTAAGACCTCTAAAAGACCGAGTGAATTCGTGGTGGATTATTTTTATCGTTGTTATTTTGATGATTGCCACCAAACGAGAAGTGCTCTTTCTTGCGATGGCCTTTATGTCCTTTATCGCTTTCAGAGAACTTATCAGCAAGCTCAACTTAAGTCACAAACACAGAAGAACCATTCTCATCGCCTATCTGGCCATTCCGATTCAATATTATTTTGCTTATGCCAGAGATTTTATCGCCTTTTTGACATTTATTCCTGTAGGCATGCTGGTGCTGCTTCCTTTTCGCTCCATTCTCGAAGACCTGAGCGATGAAAGCATTAAAACATTCAGCCAGCTTCACTGGGCCTTAATGCTCACAGTATTTTCTTTGTCGCATATTTCTTATCTAGCCTCACTTCCCAATGTAGAGGCCTTGAAGGAAGGTGCGGCCGGCATGATTTTCTTTTTAATTGTCATCACCCAACTCAATGATGTTTCCCAGTTTATTGCAGGCAAACTTTTTGGGAAAAGAAAAATATCCCCGCTTATTTCTCCCAATAAAACATGGGCAGGTCTGATAGGCGGAATTATAGGATCAACAGGTTTTGGGCTTTTGTTCAGAGGGCTCTTACCTCATACGACGGCCCAGGTTGTGCTTTTATCTGTCCTGATTGCCACTACAGGATTTTTCGGGGATCTCAATATTTCAGCGATCAAAAGAGATTTAAAAATAAAAGATATGGGTGATTTAATTCCGGGACACGGCGGGATCTTAGACAGGATGGATTCCTTGATATTTTCTAATCTGGCCTTTTTTTATCTGAGCTACTACTGGCTCTACAGTTGAGATTTTTACTTATTATACGAAAGAAACTTTTGATTCATTACTGGTTTTGCATCCTGAAAATTTTCAGTTTTTAGAGCAGATGCTGCTGCCAGTGTTAATGTAATCGTTACGAAAAGAAGTAGATCTTTCATAGTCGCCTCAAGGTGTCTTTTTAGGCGATATTATCAAAAATCTCTTCCACTTAGGGGCAGCTTGAATTTTTTATAATGGGCCGTCTAAAAATTAGACGGGATTATATTGATAAATTTT
Organism: Bacteriovoracaceae bacterium UBA6261; assembly: GCA_002440825.1. Taxonomy (GTDB): domain Bacteria; phylum Bdellovibrionota; class Bacteriovoracia; order Bacteriovoracales; family Bacteriovoracaceae; genus Bacteriovorax. The sequence continues at coordinate 98,577 of DJVH01000072.1, forward strand.
AATTGTGTACATCTGAACCAGTTCCTGTTCGACCAGATTCCGGTGTTTATCGGTGATCTCAGTAAACCCGGACAGATCGCAGTCCGGAATTCTTAAATAATAACGGTTGACTACGATGGCACCGGGATTGAGCCCTGGCCGGATCATCTGCATAAAATTCTTTTCCAGATCGTCTTTAAAATACGATGGCACATCACTAAGAGACAAAAAATCGTATTTTTTATCACCTTTTTGCAGATGCTGGACCAAATCTTCATTCAGGTAATGAACGGCGCCCTGATAGTCTTTAATCGCTTTATGGGCCTCAATCCGGGCCTCAATGGGAACGCCTGGAAGTGTCTGGATTTTTCCGTAGAAGCAAAGCTGAACAAAGAAACTGTTTTGAGCAAGGGATTGGGTAAATAGTCGTTCAAAGGCCTTTAAATAAAATTCAAAATGTCCTTCGGGAATATTCTTTTCAATGAAATGCCCTTTATACAAAAGAGCATTAAACATGGTTTTATTTCCAACCAGAAAAAGAATCGCTTTCCAGCGGTTTATGGGAAATTCATTCAGGTAATAATTTTTCTGAGCATTCAGATCATCAAAGCGCAGAATCCGGTCAAAGTCTTTTCCCAGAAGTGTACGGGTGATTTTCGCAAGAACCTGAAACGTTCTCTCCCACTTTCCAGTGTACAGAACAGAGACAAATTGATTCTCTTCAAAGATTTGCTGAAAATAGCCGCGTACATCCTGATCGAGATTTAATTTTTCAAAAATTTTCTTTCTCGAATCGCGAAAATTGTCATCATCAGAAGGAAAGTAGCCCCAAAAAGTTAAAAACTCTTCGTAACTCAACTCTTTATAGGTACTCAAGCGAAGCTTGGCCAAAAGAAGCTGTTCATGGGAGAGATCAGAGAGCGCAAGATATTCAACACCGGGACCGGCGAGCGGCAGTGATCGTCCGCCTGATCCACAGACGGCAAAAACAGATTTCGAATGATACTCGCGCACAAGTTTATACTCGAGAGTTGTATCTTCATTCCCAAGAGTGTAGTTGAGACCTTTAAAATATTTTTTTTCGCTCATGCCAAATCCTTTAATTTCTGAAGTGCATGTTCACGACAAAGATTGAACTCTTCATCTGTGATAAATCCGTTGTGTCCCATAATTTGAGACAGGCGCACGCCGTGTTCATTGGCCAGTTTGTCGATCTCAATGACTTTTTCGTAATCAATATTTCTGGACAACGTAAAGGACTCATACTTTCCTTCCATCGCAAGCAGTGCCGTTTCGGCAAGACAGGCATAAACGATATTGCCTTCGAGTCCAATATCGATATTGATGTTCACATTCTCTCCCGGCAATTGAACTTCGCCGCTGGCAATAACAAGAACATCAGGTCTCTTAATCGCATCTTCTTCACTTATATCAAACGGTCGTGAGACATCACAAATCACACAGCCTGGTTTAACTTTCATGATATCAAGAACAGTTTTTCCCTGTCCTGATGTCGTCGTAATAATCAGATCAGATTCGTGTGAATGAGCATCAGATTCAGTTGAAATGGTAATACGTGCATTCGGATTAATTTTTAAAATATCTTCTTTAAGTTCCATCAATTTGTAGGCCCGGGGAGCAACTAGAATCAAATGATCCCAGCTGAGAGAAAGCACTTTTGCAGAGACGGCACCAATACTTCCCGTCGCTCCCACAACCATGACAGTTCCCAGAAATTTATTATTCTCTTTTTTAACGAGACCCATTTTTTCTACGGCGAGTTTAGCGGCCCAAAGTGTTGAGGCCGATGAGAGAGAATTTCCTGTTGTGACAGGGATAGGACTCAAGCGATCAATAGTTACACCGGCATCGCCCACGATTTTCGTGTAAGCTCCAAGGCCCATTATTTTTGAACCGGATTCCTGCGCCTGTTCGCACAATTTTAATATTTTTTTATAAATGACATCCGGCTCTTTCTCCATGAGTTTTTTTGGCGTTTCAGTAACAGCATAAATCAACCCTTCAACGGCCTTGCCGTTCTTTTCGCTGACGATGCCATCGATTTTGCCATAATAAAAACCGGGAGAATAAGAAAGAAGTTCTTCAATCCCTTTCTCAAAAGGTTTGGTGTATTCTTTACTGATAAGCTTCAGACCCGGAAGTTTGAACAAATAGCGGGAACTGAGAGGGTGAATGACGAAAGAAAATTTAACAACACCTTCGTATTCGCTGTTTATCTTTTTTATTTCCGGATGAAGATTCAGGTCATGCACCATCTGAATAACATCATCATCTTTAACCGGAACACCCTGCCCTTTTTTAAGCTGAATAATTCCTTCGAGAATGGAGTAATTAATTTTCGAATGTTCTGTGAGTTGAGGAAGACAAACAAGGGCCTCAGTTAATCCCGCTTGTTTTAATTTTTCCTCAAACAGAGGCGTCAGAATATCAATGATCAGCGTCTTTCCTTTCAAATGGGACAAATTTAAAAAATTGATATTCGCTTCGTTTCCGACAAGCACTTCGCATGAAAGAAATTCATCAAGTGCTCTGTTCATTTTTCTGTTTTCTTCTTTGAATGAAGGCACATGGCTTTTTTTGATTTTCATTCTGCGAAGAACAGGGGCCAGGGTCTTCATGTATTTTTCCAGCGCCTTGCTCCCGTGAAGAGTAAAAGGGAGTTTCGTCAGAAAATATGGATCCGCCATCACCAGATCATTGCCAAGATCCTCAAGCACTTCAACGAAAGGCTTTTGTAAGGCCGCTGAATAAAAACCGATTTTTTTCTTCGAAAGAAAAGTTTTGTTTTTCAGATAAAAACGTCTAAGGGCATACGGAACATAGACATCTTTAATGATTTGTCCGTCGACTATAGGTGTTTCTTTTGCAGCTGTTCTAATTTTGTGAACATCAGGATGGAGAAAAAATCCTTTTTTGAATTTCACTTTCTGAGGAAGACCTGAAATGCAGATCACGTCGCACAGGCCATCATATTTTTTTATGAGATCTTCAGTCAAATCAAGATCGAAATTGGTGGAGTACTGAGTGATGCGATAAGTTTCGCCATAGAACTCAACTTCCTCATCAAAATTGTAGGCAACCTGTGCGAAGGCCAGTGAAAGAATATGCTTCATAAATCCTTTGCGTGAAGAAGGTTACTCTAAATAAGAGAAAAGCTTTTCTCGATATTCGCTGTAACGACTTTCTTCAATTTCCGGTAACTCTTTATTAGTACGTGTCTTATCGTAAGAGAGTTTGGAAAACATGAATGCAACCAGTTCAGTCGGAATTCCGATCAGCTTCAGGATGCCGTTGTGGAGAGGATTTTTTGGAACCGGGAGGTAGTCAACTTTCAGACCAAGAGCACGGTTGATGTCGCTAAGAAATTCACGAACAGAAGGAACTTCGGAGCTGATCAAGTGATAAGTTTTTATTTGTCCGTCAAACTGATCGCGCTTAACTAATAAGGCAATAAACCGAGCGCAATGATCAACAGGAATGATAGGAAGCTTTGTATTGGGATTATACGGCAGAGGCAAGTAAGGTAGACTGCGAATCAAGAGTGAATGCTTTTTTAATGCATCCATAAAATAATAAGGTCCATCGCCTTTAGGCATAGCTCCTGTCGCTGAATCCCCTACGATAATTCCCGGACGGATTATTCTCACCGGAATTTCCATTTCAGATTCACGAATCATTTTTTCAGCAAGAAATTTCGTCTGAGAATAAAAATCCGAAAAAGATTTTCTATTGGGTAAAAAGTCTTCTTCCAGATAAAAAGATTGTTCATCTCCAACAGCAATCGTTGAAATATAATAAAAGGCCTTCAGTCGTTTGCATTTTTTGGCAAGGCCCAGCATGTTTTGAGTGGCAAAAACATTCTGCAAAAAAGCCTTATCATAACTGCATTTTATGTCATACAAAGCAGCAGCATGAATAATGAGATCAACATCCAGAAGGGATTCAGGTAAAGATTGGACAAACTGAGGATCGGTCAGATCTGCTCTGACAAATTCCACATTGTTCAGGTCAGAAAAGGTCTTGGGTTGATTTCTCCCAAGAAGAAAAATGTGATCGGCAAAGCCCGCGAGCTCTCTGATGAGATAATTTCCTAAAAATCCTGTTCCGCCTGTTACAAGGAGTTTCATCATTACATCAAACTGACTTGAGTGCAGAAGTTAACGAGATCCGCCTGATCTTTAGGCGAATAAACAGAAAGATAGGAAGGGTGACATTTGATATTCCAGTAATGGTTTTCAGCGAAGACTTCACCGTCGCCAAAAAAAGAAAGCCCATCGCCATCGTTCATCAATTCAATTCTTGCTGATGCTGTTTCAAAACTAAGAAGGTTTTTATCTTCAACCGGATAATTGCCTTGAAGAATTTTTAAAATACAAGAAATCAACTCTAGACGGTTTTGGTGTTTAAATATGGTGATATTAACTTTGCCGTCCTGATGATTTGTGTTGGGAGCGACAATAAAATCCCCGCCTAAAGCTGGTTGATTGTTGATCATAATCAGCGGTGACACTATCGTCTCATTTAATTCCTCTGAAGAAATTTTGAATGTGTAGCTTTTAATTTCACGCTCAAGAAGTTTTTTCGCAAGAAAAAGAGAATAAATGCTTTTTCCCGAAAGCTTCATTAAACTTTTAAATTGAGGAAAGGACTTTCTCAATTCATTGATTTCCATTGCCACATCAGCAGCAAATCCAAGTCCGCCATTGGTTGCCATATAAGAGCCGTTAATGCTGACAAGATCAATTTTCTTTTTTACATTTTGACGAATGGTTTGAGTTACTTTTTTAATGTTTGCGCTTGAACCGAGGACGCGGGCAAAATCATTGGCCGTACCTCCTGGTAAAACAAGCAGACTGACATCTGTTCCTGCGAGTCTTTGAATGATTGTATTAACAGTACCGTCGCCGCCCACAGACATAACAGCATCAACCTTTTTTTCAATATCGGCATCGAGCTTTTCGTAAAGCTCATCCAGACTGCCTGGACTCATAAACTCAACCTGGCTTCTGAATAAGGCCTTGCTGATTTGTCCTTGCCAGTCATTGCTGCCATTGCTGGCCCGTTGATTAAGATATACTGATATGTTTTGCATGAGACTATTCTAACAAGAATAGCGCTCACGGGGTGCCAAGTGTATTTTTTACAGAGACAACGGCCGAGGCCGGATGAATTTTAGTCATCGCCCTTTATGTTTAGCTCAAGGATTTCATATAAATGCGTCCAGAGAAGATGCATCTTTTTTCCATAGGACTCACTCTGCGCCCCTTCTTTCACCATGGCGGCCACCATTTTATGAATACCTAGACCGGCCATTTTATTGAAACTCAGATACATCCCCCCGTTGGAAATTCCGGTTCCTCTGTGGCCCTTATCAATCCCGATGGTCTTGACGACGACGTAACCATTTTCAATAAAATTGACAAAAAATCCAATGCGCTCTCCTGACGGTGAGACAATGAAAAAAGAATGGGAGTAATCATCTTTCTTTGCCTGAGCGGCATACAAAGTTTTGAATGTAGCAAAGTCTATCGGAGTGGCGAGATAATTATCCTTGAAAATGGATACTGAAAGGCGATGCAAATCCATCATGTCTTTCTCATTTAATTCACGCTCTAAAAATTCAAATTTATATCCCAATGAAAGTGCTCGTTCATATTCGCTTTTTGATAATTGGATGATGTTATTGAGTTGATCGTAGCCTTTTGATGAAAATAATTGGTTTGTCCTGAACCCAGCTTTTTTTAAAAGCTCACAATAAATAAGAGGACGATCAGGTTCGAAGCTGAACGTTTCACCTCCATCCCGATAACTGAACAGTCTGTAGGGAAGCCATGTAGAAAAATTCACCGGACCAATAATGCTTGTCGCCTTCTCTTTTATTCCCCACTCAGTCAGAATTTTTTTAAATTCTTCAATGATCTTTTCTGCGTTGGAATTTTTAAAATCAAAATCAAACAATCCAAAATACAAAATACCGGTATGAGGTGTCTGGCATATCATGGAACGCAATACAGTTTTTCCATTATCTTTCAACAAAAAGAAATCGTGCTTCAGAGGATGAAGTTTAAAATACATGGCCTCCAGTTCAAAAGGAAGAACTTTAACAGTGAGGTCTCCCTGGAACACCTCCCGTGGAAATTGAATGAAATCTTTTATGAATTCATTTTTCTCTTTGGACTCTGAATAAAACTCACAATGTAATTGCATAAAAAATTCCTGAATATAAAAAGACCAGAAGATTCAGCGTGGCCATCAGTTCAACGGCCTTGAATTTAAGTTTGTCCTGGCTTAAGGCCATCACAGAAAGAATCAGCAGGATTGGAGTTGTAAAGAAAATGTACTGTTTTTCGTTTTCGCCAAAAAGAAAACGAATGGAAAAGAGATGAAGCAAAATAAGTGTACCTGTAATCCGAAGAACTCCCATCAGGCCATAAACATAGCGATAGGTTTTTAAAACAGGGTGGGACTCTGGATCAAGTTTGCGGCAGACTTCGTAACAAAAGAAAGCAAACAAGACAGAGAATGAATAAACCCAATCAAGTTTTGTAAAATGATAAGTGCCATCGACTCTGTAAGTTGAAATACAAAACAAACAAAGAGAAACCAGGATTAATTGATGGGTAAAAGCATAGAGAACAGGTTTTTTATTCAACCATTCGCCTACATAAAATTCTTTATACATCAGCCATAAATGAATAACGACCAACCCATAGATAAAGGCTGAACACTTCATTCCTGAAAGAAAAAGAAATAGATTGAAGGCCAGCATGAGTCCCACGCCAATACCTATCGCTTTGTTGAATTCGGGCAAAGGGATGAGACCTCGAGGCAAAGGTCTTTCAGGATGGGCCAGAATATCTTTTTCATAATCTTTGTATTCATCCATCATTCTTAAGACGATAAAAAAGAGAAAAAATCCGACAAAGGAAATAACCGGAGAATGAGCTTTCACGGCCGGGGCAAGAAAATATCCGGAGACCACCGGCCCGGCAGTTATTAAAAGATAACTTGCCAGCGGTGTCCGCTCTTTAAAAAACTGAATCCATTTTTCCATAAAAGGCTTCCTTTATTTAATTTTCTTCAAAGTTGCTTTGCGATCAATGCGCGCACGGTGGCGATTGTCGCGTTTAATTTTAGTTTCAAAAATATTTTCAATTTCTGGAATGGCCGTCTTTATTTCACTCGCACGGGATTGGATGTCCTCACCTACAAGTAGTAGTCTGTTTTCAGAACGATGAAGAAAAGCGCGGTCGTGGTTTAGAAGTTGATAGAGTTTTTGTTCGAGTAAAAAATCGCTGGCCTGAAGCTGGGATCGCCCCATGTACCACCAGTCTTTTTCTGAATCAATTTCTATTCTGTCCCCCATAAAATGCCAGATACGGCCTTCGGCGTCCTTCTTCTTATTGAGTTCATTTTCTCTTTGATTATTGAGATAAAAAGGACAAACGTGAGGCCCGGTGACCCAAATTCCGTCTTTCTTATTTTCGAACTGTATTTCAGAAATAGGCTTACCTAAAAAGAGAGAATGAAAAAATTGTCTTTCTTCCGACTTCTGGACAGAAATTCGAGCATCCACTGTACAGACCGGCTCCACTTCACTTGATCCATAGACATGAACAAAATGCGTTTCAGGATAATGACTGAATAAATCCTTAAAGAGATGAGTCGGAGTCAAAGCTCCGCCAATATGAATATCTCTCAGATGCGGCAATGGTTTTTGCTTCAGCAACATGGCCGCGAAGGCGGGCCCTGCCGTCATTGTTTCAATTTTATATTTTACAGCGGCCTCTTCCAGCAAACGGAAGTTTTTGGAACTCCATTGCGAAGGAAAAAAAACTGTCGATTTCCCCTGGGCCAGATTGAGCAGAGTCCAGTTGGCAAAAATACAAAGATCACTTCCTTCAAACTTATCTGTCTCAAGAGATTTTTTGAGAACGTTGAATTGCTGGACGAGATATCCTTGTTCACGAACAACGCCTTTAGGAGTTCCGCTAGTTCCGGAAGTAAAAGTGATAATCCCTGGGGTTTTAGGATCCACTGACACAATTTTTAATCCATCGCTTTTTTCTTTCAGCAACTGTGCCGGTCTCACCCACTCTGAAATATCCCGGATTTCTTTAACTCTCAGGCCCCAGAAAGTTCCCAGAACTCCGGTGACAAAAATTTTGGGTTTTACCAATCGAATCACTTCAGCAATCTTCGCAATGGGCATCCAGGGTTCAACCAAAACAATTGAACCTCCCAGGCCTAAAACGGCAATCACCAGAGCGTATAAATCAACAGAAGGCTCAGTGGCCACCAGGACGGCATCGCCAGTTTGAAATTTTCTTTTTAAGAGCGAAGCCTGCACGCGGCTGACTCTTTCTCTCAATTCAGAAAAAGTGCAAGCTCGACCGTTTAATGGAGCAAAGGCCATTTCTTCTCTTTTTTCCTGAGAACGGATGGCAAAAAATTCAATACAGTTCATAATTTTATTTATCGCCTGAATTTAAAAAAAACGTGAATTTACTTTTATTCCGACACGAACGCTCGGTCGTGAAAGGCACCTTTTAAATTCTTAACACTTGTCTCTTTTTACCGATAGGTTGTTATTCATAAACACTAAGGCCTAATTAAGGATTGATGACATGACTGAATCACGTCTGCTCACGGTAACTTCTGAAAGTACTTTTCACTTCGCCAAAAAAGAATCCGGTGGTAAAGGTTTTAATCTTTATCTTCTGAAAAAAAATGGAGTGAATGTTCCGGATTTTATCACTCTCACTCCCTCATTCTTTGATGTCTTCAAAGACAAGACCCAAGTGGGCCCTTATATTGAAAATATTTTTCTTGATCAACATCTGTCTTTACAGGAAGTCGCTGAAAAAATCAGATTAAAAATTGTCGAGACACCATTTCCTCCTGAATTAGAAAACAAATTAAAACTTATTTACGAGAATTTTGGAAAAAAACTTATCTCAGTCAGATCGAGCGCTCATGATGAAGACAGTGCCCTTCATTCTTTTGCAGGACAGCTCTCAAGTTTTCTCTACCTGGCAGATTTCGAGAACACTAAAAACTCCATCAAAGAATGTTGGGCCTCTGCTTATTCAGAACGTTCGCTCCACTATAGAACAATCAACAAGCTCGAATTAAAAAATATCAAAGTCTCAGTGGTGCTGCAGGAAATGATTGATCCAGATAAAAGTGGTGTTATTTTTACCTGCAACCCAATCAATGGAAACAATGACCACTTATTCATTAATTCTGTGTACGGCGTGGGAGAAGGTCTGGTTTCGGGTCTGCTTGATGCAGATACTTTTGTCTTGTCCAAGATAGACGGCAAATTAATTGAAAAAACAATCGTCGAAAAAAATCGCAAACTCGTGCGGGACCATCAGAATCAAAAATGTCTTGAAGTGGATGTTCCGCATGAAGCGCAGTCGAGTGATTCATTACTGGATTCGGAACTAAAAAAAATGCAGTCGGTTTCTGCACGCATTGAAACGTTTTACGGCAGACCTCAGGATGTCGAATGGGCCTTAAAAGACGGTGAGCTTTATATTCTGCAGGCAAGACCTGTGACAACGCCGACTGAAAACAGCAAAGGTCTTCTTTATATCTGGGACAATTCAAACATTGTCGAAAGCTACGGTGGAATTACAATGCCGCTGACTTTTGGCTTCGCTCATTACGTTTATCACGAAGTGTACATTCAATTTTGTGAAGTTTTAAATGTTCCTCAAAAAAGTATAAAAGAAATGGACCGTTACCTGAACAACATGCTCGGTCTGTTTTATGGCAGAGTCTATTACAATATTTTAAACTGGTACAAGCTGGTCTCCATTCTTCCCGGTTATAAAAACAATCGCGCCTTCATGGAACAGATGATGGGAACAAACGAAGCGATTCAGGACGAAGTTGCTGAAAGAGTCCGCCCTTCTGATTTTCAAAATGGATTCGGCGCCGTCATCCGACAGTTCATTACCGGAATGAAGTTCTGGTATTTCCATCTGACGATTCAAGGCCTGGTGGATAAATTTCAAAAAGATTTTACTGTCGTTTATGATAAATTCAGAAAAATTGATTACAGCAGAATGAGCTCTGATAAAGTTTATGAGCAGTTTCAGAAACTCGAAGATGAAATTTTAAGAAAGTGGCATGCGCCTATCATCAATGACACCCTCTGCATGGTTCACTACGGGATCTTTAAAAAGCTCACGACAAAATGGCTCTCACATCTGGGAGATTCTTTCTATAATGATCTTCTGGCCGGAAATGGAAATCTTGAATCTGCCGAACCGACAAAAAGATTGATCGTTCTTTCGGGTGTTGTTTCCAAAAATACTGAATTAAAAAAACTCATTCTCGAAACTCCCAATGAGCATTGTCTTGAAGCACTCAATCAGTCAGTGCATGAGGACTTTTACAAAATGGTCCTCGACTATATCGACCGCTACGGCTTCAGATGCATGAGCGAAATGAAACTGGAACAAAAAGATCTCCATCAGGAACCTTCCCTGTTCTTTGTCTTTTTGAAAAACCTGATCAATTGCGGTCAGACTGATATCCATGAATACGAAGAAAGAGAAAAAGCGATCAGAAGAAACGCAGAAGCGCTTCTGGACAAAAATCTCAGTGGTCTGAAAAAAATCATGTACA
>DJVH01000119.1:0-24218 GCA_002440825.1 Bacteriovoracaceae bacterium UBA6261
AGAAAGAAAATCTTAGCGCCAATCCATGCAAAAATAAAAACGCCGATGAAAAGCGACATGAGTCCAGACGTGTCTTCTTTCTTTTTCTCAAATAAATAGCGGGTCAGATAATAACCCACTCCCCATGAAAGCCCCATGAAGAGCGGATAAGCATAAAGAGTAAAAAAAGAGGTTTCAAACAGGATTGGAAGCACTGTTCTTGTTCTTCTTGCTGAAAAAGAGCAGCTCTACAATAAGTATGATTGCTGCAATGGTGATTGAACTGTCGGCAATGTTAAAAGCGGCAAAGTGATGTGTTCCAATAAAGAAATCGAAGAAATCGACAACATAATTCATGCTGAAACGATCAATTAAATTTCCTACTGCACCTGCAAAGATCAGGCTGTAGGCAAGGCAATGCCATAGATTTTTATTTCTTGAATGCCAGATCAGCCATAGAAGCCAGATGCAAGCAACCACAGGTAACGCAAAAAACAGCGGCGTTCGGATGTAGTCCGGCGCATAGCCAAGCATACCGAAAGCTGCTCCAGGATTACGTACGTAAGTCAGGTGGAAAAAATTAGGAATCACAGGAACAGTTTCACCTAATGCGAATTTCTGCTGAACAATTCCTTTAGTGATTTGATCGCTGATGATGATCGTTGCGATCAACACACTCATTTTAAAAAGTCTATTCATAGTCCCTTAGCCGTTTACGTAATCCTTAGCGTTGATTTCGTATTTTTCAATCTTACGGAGCAATGTCTTTTTCGGAATATTTGCCTTCAATGCCGTTTGATTGATTTTTCCACGGTTTTGTCTCAGGGCCCATACAATAAACTCTTTTTCGAAAAGGTCTTTTGCGACCTGAAAGTCCATGACCATTTCTTTAGAGTTAAGAACATTGTTAAACGAGAAGCCGTCATTCAGCTTCAAGTCCGCTTCGCTCTTCATATCTAAGATAGAATCCTGAATTCCGTCAACATCAATTACAAGATCTGCGTTTTCTTCAGGCTCAGGAACCTTTGTTGCCGAAGTGTTTTTAAGAGTAGTTGGCAATGAAGGCGCTTGAATCATATCTGACGATTCAATAATGAATGCGTGCTCAATAACGTTACGAAGTTCACGAATGTTACCTGGCCATGAAAAATTCACGAGTAGGTTTTTCGCTTCGTCTGTTACGCCTTTGATATTGAGAGCGTGAACGTTGTTAAAATATTTAATGTAATAATCCACAAGATGTGGAATATCGCTTTTTCTTTCACGTAGTGGAGGAAGATAAACAGGAAGAACATTCAGACGGTAGAACAAGTCTTCTCTGAAGGTTCCGTCCTTGATCATTTGTTCAAAATTTTTATGAGAAGCTGCAATGACTCTCACGTCCACTTTGATATCTCGGTTAGATCCAATCGGGGTAAAAGTTTTCTCCTGAAGAACGCGAAGAAGTTTAACCTGCATAGTCGGACTGATATCCCCGATTTCATCTAGAAAAAGCGTCCCGCCGTCAGCGTATTGAAACTTACCCAGCTTTCTTTCAGAGGCACCAGTGAATGCGCCTTTTTCGTGACCGAACAATTCAGATTCAATTAAATTTTCTGGAACAGCGGCAAGGTTGATCGTTACAAACTTTGCATCTTTTCTTGGACCGTTATAGTGAATCGCCTTGGCGACAAGTTCTTTACCTGTCCCTGATTCCCCGCGGATCAAGACTGGAGTATTAACCTTAGCGAGCTTGTCGATAACGTTAAATACTTTCTGCATGACATGTGATTCACCAACGAATTGATCGTCACCGCCCAAAGAAAGTCTTGGTGAAGAAAAGAGCGATGTTTCAACCAGAGATCTGGCCTTAAGAGCTCTTTTAATAAGCGCAACAAGATTTTCAGAAGAAATTGGTTTTTCAAGGTAGTTGTAAGCCCCTTCTTTAACAACTTTAACGGCGTCACTTACATTCGAATACGCTGTTAAAATAATGACGATAACAGAAGGATCAACTTTTTTAATTTCCGTCAGGGCCGAAATACCATCCATCTCAGGCATGTTGACATCCATGACTACAAGGTCATACTTTTCCTTGTAAACCATGTGAAGTGCTTCTTTTCCATTGTTGGCAACATCAACAGAAAAGCTGTGATAAAGAAGAGCTTCCTTAACGGAATTTTGTAAAACTTTATCATCATCAACAACGAGTACACGATGCATATTAATCTCCTGCAAAACTGGTCCGACTGGTCCCGCTTACTATTTTACTACTGATTAAGTAATTTCACTAAGAATTTTGTTTCTTTACCTACTATAGATTCAACGGAGATTGTTCCCCCGTGGAGCTCTACGAAGTATTTGACGAGATAAAGGCCCAAACCTGTCCCTTTTATCGAGTGATTCGCATCATTTTTTATCCGATAAAACTTCTCAAAGATATTTGAGAGCTCTTCTGGTGGTATTCCGGCACCATTATCCGAGATTTCGATATAGACCCATTTCTCATCGTCCCAGGTTCTCACGGAGACAGCTGAGCCTTGTCCGGAATATTTAATGGCGTTTTCCACAAGATTGGAAATAACCCGTGTGATAAGAGTGACGTCAATCTGAATTGGGTAAAGTGGAGAAAGATCTTTTTTTACTGTGACTTCTTTTTGTGAAGAACTAAAAGAAAGATCTTTTACAACTGTCTCAACGATGCTGTTTACGTCTTTAGAGATTTTGTTAAGACCAAAATTGCTCGACTCGATTTTGGTCAGATCCAGGATGCTCGAAATGAACTTGTTCAATTCTTTGGTCGAATCAATAATCAGCTGGGATTTTTCTCTAATCTCCGGATTGTTGGAATTCTGGTGATAAAGGTTGTCTGCAACGCCCGCGATTTTAGCAACAGGGGTTTTTAAATCATGAGACATCAGAGACAAAAAATTCTGCTTAAGTTTCTCTACTTTCTTTAAAATTTTCGCTTCTTCCTGAATGGCAAAACGGCGTTGATATTCCCCTATGGCCCTGAAAGGAATCCAGATGTAATAGACCACAAAAACTGTCACTACGAGGTGTGCGGTATAAAGCCAGAAGCCGAGTAAGACAAATAGCAAATAAGAAATTAAAAGAATTGAAACCAGCATCAAAATAGTGATGATCAAACCATCTTTTGGTTTCAGCTTTGAAATTAAGATTGAAAGAATAATTCCCAGAACAAAAGCAAGAATGTTTGAAACCATTCTTGGAATCATTTTAATGGTTTTATTTTGAATAAAAGAATCAATAATATTGGCGTGAATAATCAGCTTGGGAGCTTTATATTCCTCCTGGTTAAATGGCGTTAAGTAAAAATTGTCCCGTTGAGAAATATAATTTGGCCCGATGAGAACAACCTTTCCCTTGAAAATATCCGGATTAAAATTCCCCACAAGCACGCGATGAAAAGGTATGGTTTTGTATTTAAATTCGCTATAGATCGGTGAACTTGCATAACGAAACAAGACAAAGTTTGCATCGGCTTCATCGTTGTAATAAGCCCCGAGTACATCTGGAACATTGAGAATATTTTTTCCAATCATTTGCCGGTATTGATTGGCTGTGGCCAGGTGAAAAGACTCCTCTCCGGAAACATTAAAAATAGCTCTCCTTACAACATCGTCTTTAGAAAATGTGCTGTTATCGATGTTGATCTGAGCAAGTGAGTAATTGAAATCCCGCAAGCCTTCAGGGGGAAGAATTTCGCCAACCGTTTCATCTAACTCTGTTCCAAAGTTGATTTTGCCACCTTGGGAATCGAACTGTTTGAGGCTGTTTTTAAAATTTTCAAAATACGTTTGATCGTCTTTCGTTACTTCAGGCATTCGAGCAAGATAATCCACAATTTTAGGTTGTGAAGAAAGAAGACGCTGAAGAAAACGTGAATGAGTCGCGTAGGTATAGGGATAAGTATCGCCTAGATAGTCGTCGCTTTCTTCATCCATCGTGACAATGACTATTTCCGGGGTCGGCTTTATTCCAAAATCCCATCGGACTTTCAGGTCATAGAAAATAGATTCAAGTGAAGACAGGGGATATTGAAAAAGAATTGTCACAAAAATCAGCGTAAAAAACAGCGGATAATAATCTGAAAGATCGAATTTAAAATTTTTTATTTTCATTGAAGTGCTTTCACTCTTTCCGCCACACTTACGTTATCGATAAGGAGAAAACTCAGAACATCATCAGTTTGATTTTTTACATGATTCAGTTCATTCATGACCAGGCTTCCGACGCTGAATTCATTGCATGCCTGCAGGTGATTCACCTTAAAGAGAGCAGCAATATAATCTTTCTTGAGACCCACCAGTTCACTTACCTTCTGGTCAAACTCCAAAACTTCACTTTGTTTTTCATAAAGTTTGGCTTTTAAAAAATAGGCTGGATATAGAAAGACATTTAAAATTTGATGAAGAGTTGAATGACTCACAAAAGATCTGACCAGATAGACGGGAGAATAAAGAATAAAGAAGATTAAGCTTGTCACTGTTCTGTGCTGAGCCTCTCGCGTTTTAAGTTTTAATAAAGAAGCATAGATGAGGCTGTTCAATTCATTTCTGGTGAATGTGCGGTAAATGTTCTTACCAATAATCAAGGCCGGTTTCCCGAAATAGGAATTGGTGTAGTAAAGATTGTTCACAAAAACATTGGACCAATAAACCTTCACTTCTGGTATTTCACAGTGAAGACAAAAATTTTTCACCTGATTAATCAGAATTTCATCGTCCGTCACATATCTGGCTTTGGCAAAAATCAAAATTAACTTCTCACCCCAGAGCGAAATAAAAAGAAGGATCACGGCCGCAACTGCAAGACCTGTGAAGAATCCATAATGAAGATTGAAAAGCAAACCCACTAATCCGAAGGATAAAAAGAAGATGAAAAAAATAAGAAGTAGATACCTTAAGCGATAAATAAATTCCCTCCAGAAATGGGCTTTAGATTGTCATTATTACACTAGTCTTCATAAATTATAGACAAGAATCCGGTGTAGAGCTATAAGGCATTACTGAGCAAATTTGAGAACTGGAGTAAAAAAGACCATCTTGCAAGCCTTCGATATTAAAGGGCTTTTCACGGTGCGGCTCTCTTGTTTCGGGGATCTGTGATAAGTATGTCTTGTTTTATCCATTTACGGGGGACTTTGATATGAAATTTGAACGTCTATTATTTGGGACTGCTGGTGTACCTAACTCTACTCCCAAGAAAAATAATCCAATCGAAGGTGTTAAACAAGTTCACGCTTTAGGCCTGGATTGTATGCAATTAGAATTCGCACATGGTGTGCGCATGAAAGAGGAAGTGTCTTCTGGTCTTCGTAAAGTTTCTTATGAACTGGGAATTCCTCTTACTTCACACGGTCCTTACTACATCAACCTGAATGCTCGCGAGCAGGATAAAATCGATTCATCTGTTGAAAGAATTATTCAAACAGCAAAGATCTCTGATCTATGTGGAGCTGAGTCTATGACTTTCCACGCTGCTTTCTATATGAAAGATAGTCCGTATGATGTTTTCGATCTGGTTCAAAAATCTTTAAACGTGATTGAAGAAAGACTTAACCGTCTTGATATTCAAATTGAACTTCGCCCTGAATTGACTGGTAAAACTTCTCAGTTCGGTTCTCTTGAAGAATTGATCGATTTAACTAAGTCTGTTTCTTCTTGTTCTCCATGTATGGATTTTTCTCACTTGTTTGCTCGTACAAATGAATACAACACGTACGAAGAATTCTGCACAGTTCTTTCAAAGCTTAAAGAAGAACTTGATCCAAACGCGCTTCAGAATATGCACATCCATATTTCTGGTATCAGCTCAAATTCTAAAGGCGATTTGAAGCATCTGAACCTTGAGGATTCTGATTTCAATTGGCGTGATTTAATTCGTGCATTGAAAGATTTCGACTGCCGTGGATACGTTATCTGCAACAGCCCTAATCTTGAAAAAGATGCAAAGATGATGAAAGACTACTACAACGCTCTTTAAAAATGGACGGGCTTGAGGGCTTTGCTCTCAAGCCGCTTCTGTTTCTGAATTTTTCTTATCAAAATAGTTTCGCATCCAGTTCACATGATCCCTTGAATTTTCTTCCGGTAAAAAAACCAATTGCACTTCATGATTTTCCTTCACCAGAACGATGTTTTGATGACTGCCACAAAGCTCTGCAAAGATATCCAGTAAAAAATCCTGATCAAGAGACTGATCGACATAGACGAGATCGCTTTTTCCGATTTCCTTAAACACAGACCAGTTGGATGGAAAATCCAGCATGGTTTGTTTGAAAATCAATCGGTAGCATTTAGATTGATGCTGAAATGTTATTTCTTGATGTGAGAGATGGTGTTGATCCAGATAGTCTGCGATTGATAAAAAATCGACTTCGTTCAGGCGTTTTTCAAAATACTTTCGTAAGTCGATAAAGCTGTTCGGCTGATCTTTTTCGATCGAAGTTTCTGTACAGGTTTCTTCAATTAGTTTTGAAATGAGAATGTCGTCTTTGTTGCTCATGTGAGCTTTATCGGACAAAGGCGCTTTTTAATTGAGGTTATCCTACCAATCCTCTTTCTAGGCAAACTTTATATAGTTCCGACCAATTTGCTCTAGTATGAGAACCCTTTAAAAACATAAGACCAACACCGCGATCATATTTAGAGACTAAAAAAGCTTTGTTTTTGAAATGAACGCCTTCATAAACGGATTCCAGGTAATACTCTTTGGCCGCAAGGTTCAATGTATGCTCTTTTGGCAGAAGCAAAAAACAGCTTTGCTCGTCTATGCTGGTAATATGAACGTCGATAGCGTCGATTCCGTTTTCATTGTCTGAAATCTTGCCAGTGATCTTGAAGCGCGTTTCTTTTTCAAGATCATGTTTTGTGAAATGTGGATTAAAACAAGCTAGTCCTACTTCCACTTCCCAACTTACAAAATAATAAAATGCAAAAACGAGGTAGATGAAGTTTAAAACCAGTGTGAGCTTGTTAAAGCTGCCGGAAAGGAGAATGAAGGTTTTGCCGACAATTGCTATCAGACAAATCAACAACGCCATTTCCGAGAACTTTTTAAGCGTGGTTACAAGATAGGCTGCAATAAAAGTCAGTGCGATGATCAAATAATGATCCAAGAGAAAAGACTTAGCACTGGCCACAGAAAAGAGAGTAAGCCCGGCCGAAAGCGAAGAAATCGCCTGAAGGTAGACTAAGGACAGAAAAAGGAAAATGATAAGATTTCTGTGCTCGTAATTTCTTTTGAGGATTTTCATGCCTATATACTCAAGAGAGGAATTCATTTGCTAATATAGAGTCATGATACCATATCTTGAAATAAACTCACTTTGTATTTCTTGCGATAACTGCAAATTAATTTGCCCGGAAAACTCTATTCTGAAAAACGGAGCCAATTACGTAATTGAGACATGGTCCTGTACTCTCTGCAATGCCTGCATTGAAGTTTGTCCTGTTGATTGCATTAAACTGGTCGCTGAAGAAACAAAAAAGAAAATTTTTTAAATTTTTTGCACCAGATCCTTTCCAGAAAGAGAATCCTTTTCAAACTTCCCCGTCGATTCAAGATCTATAGCATGCAGTTCTTTGTTCAAAAATTTTTTTTCAAAACCTTCGAATGCTTTATATTTTTGCAAAAAACGCCCCATTTGTGTGTTTCTTTGAAGAGGATCCTCCAGCTTGAAAATATTTTCTGCATAAATTTCAGCCGTGCCAAAATCCCAGTATTCAAACTTGTCCGGAGTGACGAACTCAACAGTTTCCTTTCTAAAATCAGCGACCGTTTCAAAAAATCTTGAGATGCCGTCAACTGGCTTGAGCCCTTCCAGATTTAAAAGACCAAGACCGGAATAGGTCACGTAAGCGCGATCTTTTGCTGTGTTTTTTTTAATATCTACCAGGCGGTCATTTTCCAGGACAGTTTCATTGTAAACTGCGTTTTGATCGACATTTATTCCGAAAAGAACAGCGCGACACTTAGAAACTTTCTCAATGGCCTTCGTCCAGAATTTTTTGTCAAAAAAGAGAAATTGATCTCCATTCACAAGAAGTAAGGTGCCTTGGTACTGAACTTCGGGTCTGCGTGCCAGGTTATGAATGGCCCCACCGGAATCCAAGAGTGGGTCTTCATGCAAAAGTGTCACACGTGAAGCTAGACCGCTTTTCTTTAAAAAGGATTCAATCTCATCGTGCAGAAAATGAGTATTGATATAAATATTTTTAATGCCCAGCTCTTCGCAATAATTAATCTGTAGCTCGAGAAGAGTTTTGAAATACACCGGCCAGAGAACCTTTGGGATTTTCTTTCCAATCTCACCCATTCTAGTACCGAGGCCGGCGCTTAAAATAAGTGCTGAATCAATTTGCATAATATAGGCTCGCCAGGATTTTTCTTTCTTTTGCAAATTCGTCGTGCTTGAGCATGATTGCGCGAACTTTTTCAAAGGCGTATCCAATATACTTAACGTATCTCAAATCTTTTCTATCCGCGTAGATATAAGCGAAACTTCCGATAGCCTTATAAACTCTTTGTATCGCCATCATGTCATAAACGTATTTGAATTGATCATAATTTTTGGATGGGTCAATTTTTTTGAAATAAGTATTGTAGTAATACTGAGTCAGCTTCTCTTTATTTTCAGCATCCAGCTGGTAGTAGCAATCTTCCAGCAGTGAGACCAGGTCGTAAAGCGGAGTTCCCATTCGGGCATCTTGAAAATCAATGACGATCTGTTCGCCATTCTTGATCATGATGTTTCTTGAATGATAATCTCTGTGAACTAGAACACGTGGCTCACAGGAAAGCTTGTAACACATGTCATAGAGTTTTTTATACAAAGCTTCTACGGGTGCCGATGTCACATCCAACCCTAAAAACATTTTCAAAAAATATTTTTTAGAAAATTCCATTTCTGCGTAAAGTTTTTCAGTGTCAAATGCCAGCTTTGTGAAAGGTTCATTGCTATATTTGGAAACATCCACGTTGTGAATTGAAGCCATCAAATCAATGGATTTTTTATAAAAGTCGTATTCATCTGCTCTATTTGCAATTAAAGCAATTTCTTTTAAAAAAGTAACATCGCCCAGATCTTCTTCCAATAGATAGCCAGTGCTCAGCTCTTTATCATGTATCAACGGTACGCGCACATTTTCATTGTGCAGAACTCTTTGAAGCCTGACAAAAGTCGGTTCGTCCTCAGTTGGATTATCGAGGCAGACGACATAAGACGTTTTTGAAGTCCATATTCTGTAGTACTTTCTGGTAGAAGCGTCCCCCGTCAGTTTTTCCACATTTTCTACCATCTCATCTTTGAGCAAATCTTTTGCGATGGTTTTTTTAAAAAGTTCTTCTACAAGAATTCTTTCGGATTGTTCTGCTTTCATCTGACTCTCACAATATTGTTTAATAAGTTATAAAATGCTCTTGAAGAATTCGCTTCGTTAATTTTTTTCTCAACCGAGGCGATCCCTTGTTTCGTCATAAAATTTTTAAAGAGATGTTCTTCTTTTGAAATGCCGATGGCATCGCCAAGATACAAGGAAAAATCTAGCGTGTTTCTATTTTGTACCTGTATCCAGTTTAAATAAGCCGAGGCATCGAACCCTGAGCGTTTAAGAACAAAGTAGCACCATTCATTCAACTGAAATTTCGTTTCAGGCCGCAATCGAGTCACTTGAATCATTCTCTCCGTGCTCTGATAGCCCAAGGGAATCATTAATCGCTTTTCATAGATGTTCCGATCACTTTTAATAATTTCTGCGGTCAATGCTGCCACAAAAAGATCTTCGCTTTTCAGGTATTTCTCAATTAGGCCACTTGAAATA
Organism: Bacteriovoracaceae bacterium UBA6261; assembly: GCA_002440825.1. GTDB lineage: Bacteria > Bdellovibrionota > Bacteriovoracia > Bacteriovoracales > Bacteriovoracaceae > Bacteriovorax. The sequence goes on from DJVH01000119.1 coordinate 9,807, forward strand.
AAAAACTGAGCCTTAGGTAAAGAAAAAATAAAGGGGGTTCTATTCAAGATTACGTGAAAACGTGGCTTATTTGCTTTTGAAAGAAGAATCTCGTTATTTGAAATAATTCTTTCATAAATCTGCTCGAGCAGCTGTACCGATTCAGTCTTTAATTTTATCTCTTTAACTTCGTCACTTGATAAATAGACCGGTCCCATAGAAGCAAGATGGTCGATATAGTCTTTGGTCGCGGGTTCCCCAAGGCTGGAAAAGTCATTGCTGTTTTTGTCAGCCGTTGAACAGCCGACAATTAACAGAAGAATGAATAATTTTGCGATAAATAATTTTTTCATAAAAAAAAAGGGCCCGAAACCGGGCCCTATATTATAGATCCTTTAGAAACTCATTATAAACTATCTTGTCTCAGACGCAACATCGCGAGCCGGAACATAATAAATGGTAAAACCTGCGAAAATTAAATTTGGGTCTCTGATAAGTGGACGGTTATTCTCGTAAATGTGTTTCCATTTTTTTACCGTACCGTATTTGTCTTTGGAGATTACCTGGAGTGTGTCGCCAGTCTTAACCAAATAAGGCATTCCATTTGGTTGCCAGCCGAATGTTTGCTCAGGAACATAATATTTCAGCGTTGCTCCTTCACCAATTTTTTTACCTTTGTTCCAGGCTTTTAAATCTTTCCATTTTCGGTAGTCGCCATAAATTTTAAAAGCAGCCATCATGAGTGTTTCATTTTTTTGTAGATGGTATTGAGCTTCAGCTCCCATATTAGGTGAAAAACTTTCATCCTTGCTGATAACCGGAACATTGGTTGGAGCATCTTTCTGATAGTCGGCAAACTTAGGCTCTTCAGGAGCAATCATTTCAACTTCTTTTATGTCTTCTTTGCTTGCGACAATTCTTTCCTCTATTGGTTTTTCAATCGGGGCTATTTCGTCGGGCATTTGATTTTCGACGATTTTTTGCTCCTCTACTTTCATCTCTGTTGAGGGTTGAGAATCAAGTGAGTCAACGGCAAACTCTAACTCATCACTTGGACGGGAAACAGCCACATCCTCCTTGGGAGAAGACGAGAATCCACAACCATGCACAAGTGAAAACAATGCTAAAAGAACCGGTAATTTTTTCATAAAAACTCCTCAATCTTATAATCATTGTTCGGTATAAAAATTATTAAGTTTAACATTTACACCAACCGCAGGTGCGCACTAAAATAAATTATGAATTTAAGTGGTTTTAAATTACCCGTCTTTTTTGCTCTGTTTTTAGCTCTGAGCTTGAGCGCGCCATTACGTGCGCAAAATGTCCTGGATGATATTGAAGAAGAAGACAGAATGGAATCAACTTCCAGCGAACAAGCTCCGGCGCTGGTAAGTGAAACGATTAAAGTTATCGCGCCCTCAAAAAAAATCTTTATTCTTACCAACGAGAATCAATCTTTCTCCAAGGGAGATTTTATTTCGCTTTTGCTGACAAATAAACTTGTCTGCCGTGCCCTTGTTGCTAAAACGACTGATCAAAAACTTTCTGGAATTAAGATTGTAAAAATTTACAATCTTGCTCTCTGGAAACAGCTGAATTCAGGGAAAGAAGTTTTAGTATTAAAGGGCGATGACAGTTATTACACCAATAAAGAAAAAGCACCTGAAAAAAAGAACGACAACAAAGACAAGAAAGATGACTTTAAAGTGCAATCTGACGAGGACCTCTTTAATTCAACTTCTCTTGGCAATGATGACGATCTTTCAATGGAAGAAAACAGCAAGCGGTTAATAAAACCAGATAATCTCATTTCTGTGAACGTAGGATTAATTCAAGGAAAGGATATCGATGGGGCAAGCAAACGCTATACTCACTTTAACGCAGATTGGGCTTACCAGCTCTCAGACAATATCTGGGCCGAAGCAGGATTAGGGACTAACACCATTCGCGATTATCCTGCCACTTCTTTAGATACTCGCTTGATTAATATTACAGTCAAAGGAAAGTACACCTTCAGTGCACCCTTTTATAGTTATTTTCAACCTTACGTTGGCTATCAGACCATTCTTGCTCAGTCTCCAAGTGCAGGGCAAAATCCTGACAATGACCCAACTATTGACACTAAAAAAGAACTACAGTTAGTGAATGATTTAAAAAAGAGTAGTGTTATTTTTGGAGTAACCATATTAAAAAGAATTGTTCCAGGCTGGTTCATCCGCGCCGATATTGGAACTGATATTATTAACGGTGGTTTGAGTCTTGAATTTTAAAATTATCCTTTTTTTTATCTGCGTGTTGATCTCTGGTTGCGGAGTCAAGGCCAGACCTGTCTCTCCACCTGAAACCGCTATTAGTTCATACGTTGAATCTTTCACCAACACTCCTTTTGAAGAAAAGAAAGAAACGCCTAAAAATCCGTGATGAACTCGTTTAATTCTTTTTTTATTGCAACAGGAACCAATCTGGGCGATCGCAGAAAACATTTAGAAGAAGCTAAAGCTATTCTGGCCAAAGAATTTAAACTCATTGCTGAAAGCAGAATTTATGAAAGCCCTGCCGTAGATTATTTAAACCAACCCGACTTTTATAATCAGGTATTGGAATTTGAGATTCCTGACTGTTCTCCCGAGTCTGTGATGAAACGTTTGCTGCAAATTGAAAAAGAGATGGGCAGGAATCGTGACATCCCCAAGGGTCCTCGAATCATAGACCTTGATATCTTGTTTTGGAGCGATAAAAAAATTGAATCCGAGGCTTTGACCGTTCCTCACCCGCGCCTCTTTGAACGCAGCTTTGTCGTTCTTCCCCTATCTGAACTTCCTGGCTTTAAAGAGTTACAGAAAAATTTTGAATTTAAATTCGCTTTCACCAATAAAGCTTCTCCTCTATAATTTTGTCATTAATCAACATCACCCAAGGACGGGCAGCATGGATTTTAATTTCACACCAGATCAACTGGAGATAAAAGATCTCGCAATGAAGTTTGCTAAAAACGAAATGATGCCAAAAGCTCATGAGTACGATGTCAAAGCTGAACTTCCCCACGATATTCTTGAAAAAGCCTGGTCATTGGGCCTGGTCAATACATGTATTCCTGCTGAATATGGCGGAAACGGATTTTCTGCTGTGGATTCGATGATTATCACAGAAGCTCTAGCCTACGGTTGTATGGGAATGAATACGGCTATCATGGCAAACGATCTTGCTCTTCTTCCAATCGTCATTGGTGGATCGGATGAACAGAAAAAACGATTTCTCACACCGATGACAGAAAAATATAAAATGGCTGCTTTTTGTTTAACTGAGCCTGGAAATGGATCTGACGCCGGTGGAATTAAAACTACCATTAAGGAAGATGGCGATGATGTTGTGATCAACGGAAACAAAATGTGGATCACCAATGCAGGCTACGCTGATCTTTTTGTTTTGTACGGGACAACTGATCCATCCTTGAAGCACAAAGGAATAACTGCAGTTGTCATTGAGAAAGGAACAAAGGGAATCGAAATTGGTAAGAAAGAAGATAAGATGGGTCATCGTTGTTCTGATACACGTGGCATAACTTTTAATAATGTGAGAGTTCCAAAAGCAAATGTATTGGGTGGTCTAAATAAAGGCTGGAGTATTGCGATGAAAACTTTAGATCATTCGCGCCCAATGGTAGCGGCCAGTGCCGTTGGTGGGGCTCAGTGTGCCTTCGACCATTCTGTAAAATATGCGAAAGAGCGAGTGCAGTTTAATGTCCCGATTGCCCAGCACCAGATGATTCAGGCCATGATTGCAGACATGGCAATGAAGATTGAAGCATCGAGACTGCTTGTCCACAAGGCGGCATGGCTTCTGGATAACGGCTTGCCGAACACCCAACTTGCCTCTTATGCCAAAGCATTTGCTGCTGATTCGTGTATGCAAATAGCTACGGATGCGGTACAAATTTATGGCGGTTATGGATATAGCAAAGAGTATCCCGTCGAAAAAATCATGAGAGACGCGAAGCTCATTCAGATCTATGAAGGCACATCTCAAATCCAAAGATTAGTAATAGCTAAAGAAATATTTACTAGGTAATTATACCAGGAGCTAATATGAATATTTTCGTTTGCGTAAAGCAAGTACCAGACACAGAAACAAAGATTGTTCCTAGTGCAGATGGATCTTTCATCGAAACTAGTTCAATCAAATGGATCATGAACCCTTACGATGAATTTGCAGTCGAGCAAGCTCTTCTCATTCAAGCAGCTAATGCTGGATCAACTGTAACAGTTGTTCGCGTTGGAAGCACAAAAGATACAGAAGCTCTAAGAACAGCAATGGCCATGGGAGCAGACGATGCATTCCTTGTTGAAGCTAATGACAACTTAGATTCATACTCAATTGCAAAAGCTTTAAAAGCCGCCATTGAAAAATCAGGAAAAAAACCAGACATCATTTTAACTGGTAAACAAGCTATCGATGATGACTGTCTTCAGGTTCCACAAATTCTTGCAACAATGATGGAGCTTCCATCTGTTTCAGTTGTTGTTGGATATGAAGGTTCTGCAACAGATATCACCGTTAAAAGAGAAATCGAAGGTGGCGCTCTTGAAGTTTACGGCGTAAAGTTACCAGCTGTTATCGCTTGTAACAAAGGGATCAACACTCCAAGATACGCTTCTCTTCCAGGGATCATGAAAGCGAAGAAAAAACCTTTAACAACTCTTTCTCTTGCTGACGCTGGTGTTAGTGAAGCAGACAGAAGAGTTAAATATTCTAACTTCCAGCTTCCACCTGAAAAACCACCTGGAAAAAAATTCGATGCAACTGATGCTGCTAAAATGGGCGGAGTTGTAAAAGAAGTTGTTGGTCTATTAAGAACAGAAGCAAAAGTAATCTAAGAGGATTTTATGGCAAAAATATTAGTATTCGCTGAACTACACGGCACACACGTTAAAGGTGTCACACTAGAAATTCTTGGCAAGCTTGCTGGCCACACTGTTGAAGTTGCAGCTATCGGAACAATTCCGGGCGAAGCGACTGCAGACATGGCAAAATTCGGAGCTGCTAAAATTCACTCACTCAAAGGATCAAACCTTGATAAATATTCTCCTGAAGGATATGCCAATGCTCTTCAAGGATTTATCAAAGCTGGCAATTACGATTACGTTTTTGCTGGAGCGACTTCTCTTGGAAAAGATCTTTTCCCAAGACTAGCAACTAAGTTTGATGCTGGTATGGTTTCAGAAGTTACAAACTTCATCATGGAAGGAGATAAATTCTCAGGCACACGTCCACTTTTTGCTGGAAAGTGTTTCGCGAAAGTTGAACTTCAAGGCCCAAAACCATATTTCGTTACAGTAAGACCAAATGCTCTTGGTATGAACGCTAACCCGACAGCAGCAGCTGGTGCGGTTGATGAATCAGCAGTAGATGCTGGCGCAATCAGAGCTATGATTAAAGAAATCGTAAAAGGCACTTCTGAAAAACTAGATTTAACAGAAGCAAACATTATCGTTTCTGGTGGTCGCGCGATGAAAGACGCTGCTAACTTCAAAATCCTTGAAGATATGGCAAACGTTATCGGCGCAACAGTTGGTGCTTCAAGAGCGGCAGTAGATTCTGGATTTGCTCCACATGCTATGCAGGTTGGTCAAACTGGTAAAACAGTTGCTCCTTCACTCTACATCGCTTGCGGTATTTCAGGAGCGATTCAGCACCTTGCAGGTATGAGAACTTCTAAGGTCATCGTAGCAATTAACTCAGATCCGGATGCACCTATTTTTACTAAGGCAGACTACGGAATTGTGGGAGACCTTTTCCAGGTTGTTCCGCTTATGACTCAAGAGTTTAAAAATTTACTAGGCAAATAGTATCTGACAAAGCCTCATCCATCAGGATGAGGCTTTCTATTGTAAATTTTTGTTGAGGTTCAACCTATGTTTACAAAATCAATCGCTCTCACACTCAGTTCATTTTTATTCTTAAACACTACACTTGCTCAAGATTGTCTTCCCGATTTAACAAATGCTCTTCCTCAGCTGAATATTCCCGAAGTTAACTTGCATGCTTCGCCAAATTCCAATTTTTGTTTTGATAGTTCATCTGAAAAAGACAAATCCGTACTTTCAAAATTTGAAGCTTTGAAAAATAAAAATGTTTTTGATGAAAGCGGCTGCGTGCTCGACAAGAACTATGATTCTGAAACGAGCCTTGCTATTACTGATTTGATTATTCAAACCACTAAGGGACATTTAAATGTCTATGCTGCCGATGCAAATAATCCGACAGACAAATCTGTTCTGGTGATGACTAACTCAGAAAATAAATCATTCATCAATAAGGCTATCGCAACTTCGCAATTCAAAGTCGAGAATCCAAATAAACTCACAGCAAAAGATGCTGTAGAAATCGGTGGTGCGGCGGTTATCGGATCGCTTGTTGGCGTTGTTGTTGAACGCCAGGCCTTTAAGGGTGAACATGATAAACTTTTGCATGCCAACTACGGGGCAATGGTCAATATTGGAAGTGTGGGTGCGGCTTATTTAGCGATTGAGACTTCTGGTCTCGGTGACAAATTGAAACTCACCAAAAATCAAAAAAAGTGGGCCATTCTTCTGACTGGTACAGTAATGGGCCTTTTAGTTGGTTATGGAAAGGAGCGTTTTTACGATTACAATCATAGAGACACGCATACCTATGATCCGCACTTAAAGGGCGATATGGGAGCGACATGGCTTGGCGGTGGCGCGCTCAATGTAATCGGCGGTGCAATTACTTTCCAATTCTAATTCGTCTTTTTTTTCCGGCGAACTTCTTGCTCAATAAAAGATTGAGGAATTTTTTTGAGAAGGAGTTTTTATGGAAGATACAGAAGAGCTTAACAATCAAAAACTAGCGGTGATCACGGGTGCTTCCAGAGGTATCGGATTTGAGTTAGCCAAGCTATTTGCAGAGCGCGGTTACAATCTTCTGATCACAGCAGACAGTGATGACATTTTCGAAGCACGCGATCAACTGATCGATTTCGGCGTGGACGTCGAAGCCATCAGAGCGGATTTATCGAGAACGACAGAAGTCGAAAAAATTTATGAAACCATTGCGAACTCGGACTATGCTCTGGATTCTGTTTGTATGAATGCTGGCGTTGGATTGAGTGGACGTTTTGTAGATAATGATTTGCAGACAGAATTAAAAATCATTCAGCTCAATTGCTCATCAATTGTTCATCTTTCAAAGCTCATTATACCGGAAATGCTGAACAATAAGCATGGAAAAATTCTATTCACGTCATCATTAGCAGCAGAAATGCCGGGCCCTTATTTAGCCGTCTACGCTGCCAGCAAGGCTTTCGTCCAATCGTTTGCAGAGGCTATTCGATTTGAACTAAAAGATACCGGCGTGACAGTCACAGCACTACAACCAGGGCCAACAGATACAAACTTTTTCCATAGAGCTGACATGCTTGATACTCCGGCAAATAAAAAAGAAAAAGATGATCCGGCAGAAGTGGCTAAAGATGGTTTTGATGCCATGATGGCCGGTAAAGATAGTGTGGTTGCTGGTTCATTTAAAAATAAATTGAAAGCGGCAGTGGCACGAATTCTCCCAGAGGAGACTCAGGCGAAAGTTCATACTAGCGATACTAAGCCGGATCATGTTCAAGAGCATTAAATAAAAAAAGCCCTCTTTAAGAGGGCTTCATTATCAACGTTGGGGGGGAACTCTTAAAAAGCAAATCCATTTTCTTGAGCAGTTTCTTTAACTTGCTCAGCTGTCAAAACTACTGGTTCCATATTTTCTACATCACCAGCAACTTCTTTTCTTTCTTCAATTACTTTATCAGCTGCAACCTGAACTTCTTCTACTGGAGCATTCACTTCTTGTTCTACTTGCTGATCTCTTTCAGTTTCTTGAATCTTGTCAGCTTGCTCTTGAGTTGTGAAGTTCAACATTGCACCAGCAATTGGACCAGTTACGAATGAAATTCTGTAACCGTCTTTACCGTTGTTGAAAACTACACCCGAAACTTCTTCACCGTTTACTTCTGCTTTAAATGAACCACCATCTTTAAGATCAGCGTGATCAATTGAGATGCTTTGTGATTCACCGTTTTCATTTGTAAGTTCTACTTCAAGACCTTTGATTTCTTTTGCTGAAAGAGCAACTGATCCTGAAACATCGTTACCTGTAAGAACTTTGTTTGACTTAGCCTGGTTAAGAGCTCTTTCAAGAACAAGTTCTACTTCATCAGAAACAACAAGATTGTTGTTAACTGGTTGAGCGATTCTTTTTGCTTCCATGATTTCGAAGCCGTTACCGATCTTCTTGAAAAGAGCGATCGTTCCGAAGTCAGAAAGAAGAGAAACGTTATATTCTAGTTGAGCATCTTTATTAACTCTAACCAAGCTTGTTCCAACTAGTTTAAAAGGAACTTTAATTGTTTTCTTAGCGTCTTCTGGGTTAGCAAATTTATCGAAAGTTACTTTTTCATCAGCACCAACGATTCTTGTAATTTCCCACTCGCCATCGATCTTAGCGATATTCTCAGCATTTACTGGAAGGTAAACTTGAGCAGCTTTTGCAACAGCTTCAGAAGCTACACTTCTTTCTACTGGTGCTACTTCTTGTTCTACAGCTTCGATCTCTGCTGTTTTAACGGAATGAGAACGAAGATCTTTAATCGTTCCGGCCAAAACAATTGAGCTTACACTCATGATTGCGATGATGGCTTTTTTCGATGTGAATGCTTTCATACTCAAATCCTCTTTTAAGGTGACTTGTGAGTATAAAGAGCAAGGGTCATGCCACATTGCAATACGAGCTTTTCGGTGCTTTTTAAGGATAAGTTGCTGGATTTTAAAGGGGGATAAAGGCAAGGGAACTGGAAATAATTACAGGGCTGCTTAAAGTTTAGACGGCCTGTAAAGAATCTTGGCGACTTCCTAAACAGGCCGTATTGGTGTCTTATTTATCTTTTTTCGATGAGTTAACATCCCAATCGCTGTGAGAAGAGCGGTATCTCTTAAGAGCGATAACCACAAGATCAGCTACCGGAAGGCCTGAAACTTGTGACATTCTGTCGAATGATTCAACAACATCCTTTTCAACCATGACTTTTAGTTCTTTTAATTCACCTTGGTTTTGCACCTGAGTTTTCATAATTTCTCCGTAAATTCCTGCTTATTGAGCGTATTAGTCCTGAAATTTTAGTAAGATAATCTTAATTTTGAAACACCTTTATTGCTCTTTTTTTCCGCAAGCTAACCAGGGCATTGGTGACTTCAAACTCCATTAACTTGCTGTTTTTATAGACGTCAGAGACTACACACCATTCGGAAAGGACCGTCAGAATATCAAATTCTTCAGCGGTAATTTCCTCAGGAGCAACGATAATCTCTGGATCGATAACTAGCCTCAAGCCCATGGCAGGCTTGAGCTTTTTGGCGCTTACATATTTTTGATAAATCTTCTGGGCTTCAGTCTTAACTTCTTCATAATCAAGTTTCATGGTGACGTGACTTGCGGCCACAAGCTCGGGCTCAACAATAAATTTAAAATGCGCCTGGCTTTCAACGTCTTCGAAAATCATTTTGAATAAAGCTTTGCGGGCCGTTAGTTGAGCACAAGACGCTCCTGCAATATGACCTTCCTGAAGATAAACCACTCCATAAAATTGTCCATTGGAAGATAAAAGCAGATTAACTTTTCCGGTAAAACCGAAAGCGCATTGTTCTTTTAAAACTTCCATCAAACTTGTCATAAGACTATTAAAACCTATTTAAGAAAAAAGTCTCTTAAAAAATCCTTTTTGTTCTCCATCTGGTGAACCGTTGATTGCTCCATCAACATTTTTTGCCAGAGACATATAAGCATTCCAGACTGGACGGCCTTCATGCTTTTTCTCGTTCATGTATGGATGACCTGTATCTGATCCTTCTCTCAAGGCCATTTCAAGAGGAATTTCTGCAAGCAAATCCACTTCAAGTTCTTTGGCTGCTTTCTTCACTCCACCTTCACCAAAGATGAAATATTTCTTATGAGGCATATCATCCGGCACGAAGTAGCTCATGTTTTCCACCATTCCCAGAACCGGGATTTTTACCTGGTTAAACATGTTCAATCCTTTTCTTGAGTCGAGGATCGCAACATCCTGTGGAGTTGAAACAACGATCACTCCATCAATCTCAGTTGCCTGCACCATTGAAAGCTGCATATCACCTGTTCCCGGAGGAAGATCGATGATGAGATAGTCCAGATCAGCCCATGCTACGTCGAATAGAAATTGGTTAAGCACACCACCAAGCATAGGACCACGCCAGATGACAGGATCTTTTTCATTAATAAAAAGACCGAAACTGATGAAAGGAATTCCATAAGCTTCAATAGGAAGGATTTTTTTCTCAGGTGTTGCTCCTGGTTTAGCGTCGCGCTTGTTAAGCAGCATCGGAACCGATGGTCCGTAAATATCTGCATCGAGAAGTCCGACTTTTTTGCCGAGATTTTTAAGCGCGAAAGCCAGGTTTACAGCAACAGTTGATTTACCAACTCCACCCTTGTTCGAAGAAACAGCAATTACTTTTTTTGCACCTGCGACTCTTTTCTTATGAGCCCCTGCAGGTCCATGGCCGGTTTTAATTTGAGCCGCTTGCTGAGATGAGGCTGGCTTCTTTGCATCTGCCGGACTGAAAGTCTTTCCAGAAAAAACATCTGATGAATTTTCAGATGTTGTTAAGACAGTAATTTTTTCCGGAGAATAAAATTCCGAAACGGCTTGATTGATTGCGGATTCGATCATTCTTTTTTGGTCCGGTGAAATTCCATCACGCTTATATTTGAATAACAATTCATTTTGGTCGGCTTTTACTTCAAGAATTCGGCCTTCTTCTTTCAAAGTTTTTCCCGTATTCGGGTTGATGATCAGATTTAAAAGTTTGTTAACGTTTTCTGTATTTGTACTCACGGTATGCTCCTGTGAAATTCTGACTAAATTACTGTCCTGTTATAACAAATCCGGTGTCCTTTCACAATTTTATAGAATGAAGTGAGGATTTAATTTAAAATAAAATGACGCTTTATCTGTCTAGGGGATTCCACGTGGCATACAGCCGAAAAATATATCTAATCAATCCGAAGTTTCAGATTCGATTCAGCTTGTACGTTTGTATTATTGTGTTTCTTACAAGCATCATATATCCGTTTTCTATCTATGAGTTAATGAACACAATCATCACTCACTTCTCTCTGAAAAATCCGGAAATCGCTTCACACTACAGCAGTAAGCGGGATGCGCTTATTTTATTTTTAATTTTGCTGCACTCGGGTTTTACGTGTCTGACATTTTTCATCTGTGTTTTCTTTTCACATAAAATTGCCGGACCTCTCTATAAGTTGCAGAAACATTTAAAGCTGATCAGAGAAGGTGCAAATCCTGGAAAATTATTTTTCAGAAAGGGTGATTATTTTCAGGAATTAGCGGATGATGTGAATGAGACGTTTGAACACCTGGAAGACAGCTACAAGAATGATTTAGTCTATTTGAGCGAAGTCACTTCTTATATCAACAACCTCAGCCTTGTTGTCCCTGATGACAAGAGAGTTGTGTTGAATGAAATTTCATCTCGTCTTTCTCTTATGCAAGAGAGATTTACTAAAAATTAAAGACGAGACTCGTGTTTGCGAAACGTCTGGAGGTTAGCGTGTTGAGGCTCATGACGACGGCCATATTTAGCATTTATATTTCGGCAGCTCTCGCGACTCCGAATTTAAATTTTGCTACGACCGCGCTTGCTGCCGAGGATGTTCCCTTTCATCTCAATTACAGCCCGACAGATTTCGACTACGGTAAAGATGTTGATCTTTTATTCAGTGAGCTGGGTAAAAACCAATTGAGCCGTAAGACTGTTGAAAGTCTTGGAAAATATCAGCACATGAAGCATTCGTTTTCTATTCTGAATGCGACTTATGACCGCTTAAAGCTGGTCCTCGCCATCAACGATCAGGATTCTTTCTATAAAAACTGCGCCATCGTTTCTAAAAATGTAAACACTTACACAGACAGCATTTCAGATCGTCTCAATATTTCTATCGATAAATATTGTCGTTATTTGTTTTTAAAACGGATGACGGATCTTTCTCCCAATATCAATTTTTCTTCCCGTGATCTTGCGTATTTTAAAGACGCAGCACCCTTTTTTACAACGGGCGAAAACAGACCCGAGCTGGTTTCATTTTTAAGACACTTTAAAGCTAATCCGATCGAACATGAAAAAGTCTCAAATTTTTTAATTGAGAAATATATTGATTTCAAACTTCGTCCTGCAACGAACGTCATGACGAGCCTCAAGGTCAATGCACAATTTAACAAGTTCCTGCAAAGTAACTTGAACCTGGACGATTCATCCAACTCCTACTTCCAGGATGAATTCCAGCGCCTTTCACGCGATGCTCAGGATGCTGCTGAAAAAGGTGAAGTGACTCAGGCAAAGCTCATCATCATGAGCGCAGTGAATTTCTATAACCGCAATAAAAACTTCATTAATCAGAAGAAAGCATGGACCGGCGTTATCCTTACAGCAAAGGCTTTATTTTATAAAGGCAGAGACAACGATTCGATTGAGATTTTTAATCTCGCAAAAACCATTGCATCGAAAGAAGATTTTTCAGAAACAAATTTTTATTTGATCTGGCCTTACATAATCAATAAAGATTTTAAAAGCATGCGTGCAATGATCGACAAGCAAGGCATGGAAAAGAACATGGACAAGTTTGATTCCAAGCTCCAGTTCTGGATCGCTACTTCTCTGATTAAAACAAATGATGTCGCCAAGGGAACAACTTACCTCAACAAGATTCTCGAATCTTCTCCTTACTCTTTTTATTCGATTCTTTCGTTGAAAGAAATCGCTTCACTAAGCAAGGGAAAAGCTAAGGAGTCTGAAATACTTTCAAAATTGGTTTCTAAGAATGAGCCGGCTGATTTTTCGATGGATAAGGCCGGGAGCGAACTCAAGGATTCTTTGAAGCGTCTGGCAGTCTGGAACAAATTAGGGAATGAACGTTTTGCAACACTCGAACTTCGTTATGTGCAATCTCTTCCAAAAGAGCTCACATTTAAAGATGCTGACCATGCAAAAACAATCTCTGCTCAAGCCCATAAAGAATTTTTGATCATGAATATGATTCGCCTTTTGAATTCTCAAAAGAAATTCATCACTTCATTCAAAATGTTCCAGGATTCTCTAGATCAAAATTCACTTAGCTTGAACTTTAAGCTGATTAAATTCATCTTCCCTCTCAATTACATGGATATCATCAAGAAGAATTCAGAAAATCTTGATCCATTAATTGTCATCTCGCTTATCCGACAAGAGTCTGCCTTTAATCCTGAAGCGAAGTCGGGAGTTGGTGCTAAAGGTTTAATGCAGTTGATGCCGGCGACGGCAAAAAGATTTAATCGCAAAGTGCGTGTCAATCACCTGGCCAACCCTGAAATCAACATTGCCATCGGAACAAAATATTTCAGACAACTGGTTCAACGCTTTGACGGAAATCTTATTTTTGCACTGGCTTCATACAATGCTGGTGAAAATAGAATTGATAGATGGAGAAAGGATATATTCAGAAATGATGATCCGTTGTCTACGATCGAATCCATTCCATTTGAAGAGACTAGAAATTATGTGAAGTTGATTTACAGAAACAATTTCTTCTACTCATTACTGCAGAACAAACCTGTTCTTATGATTCCGCTTGAGGAAACTTTTAAAGTCTCCTCAAACGGGACTAAGCCTTATTAGACGTTAAATCTGAAGTGCATGATATCGCCGTCCTGAACGACGTATTCTTTTCCTTCAACTCTGAACCTGCCAGCTTCCTTAACTTTTGCTTCTGAGCCATAAGTGATCAGATCGTCATAGCTGTAAACTTCAGCGCGGATGAATCCACGTTCGAAATCAGTGTGAATAACACCGGCGCACTGAGGTGCTTTCATCCCTGCCTGAAAAGTCCATGCGCGAACTTCTTTTACACCAGCAGTAAAATATGTTTTTAGCCCAAGCATGTTGTAAGCGGCTCTGGTTAATTTATCCAGACCAGATTCTTCAATACCTGCAGCTTCAAGAAATTCTTTTTTCTCTTCAAGTGTTTCAAGAGAGGCGATTTCAGATTCAAGCTTTCCGCAGATCTTCATGACTTCTGAATTTTCTGCTTTCGCGTAAGCTCTAACAGCTTGAACGTGGTCGTTGTCTTCTGCCAGACCAGCTTCATCCACGTTGCAAAGGTAAATGACTTTTTTCATTGTGATGAGGTTTAAGTTTGCAACCGCTGCTTTATCTTCTTCTGAAAGAGAAGAGTTCCTAGCTGCAATCCCCTGCTCTAATTCCACTTTTAGTTTTTCAAGAAGTGGAAGTTGAATTTTTGCGTCTGTAAGAACGTCTTTATTTTGTGATTTTAAAAGTT
>DJVH01000119.1:24226-35178 GCA_002440825.1 Bacteriovoracaceae bacterium UBA6261
ATGTCGTTATCTTCGAAACAACGAACAACGTGAACGATTCCGTTAACTGCTCTGATGTGACCAAGAAATTGGTTTCCGAGACCTTCACCTTTTGAAGCCCCTTTAACAAGACCTGCAATATCCACGAACTCAACTGTCGTGTAGATCATTTTTTCAGGTCCAACGATGTCGCCGATTTTTTTCATACGAGAATCGTGAACGGCAACGATACCGACGTTCGGCTCAATTGTACAAAAAGGATAGTTCGCTGCTTCCGCCGGTGCTGAAGTGATAGCTGAAAAGATAGTCGATTTACCAACGTTTGGAAGTCCAACGATTCCACAATTTAATGCCATAAAATTTTCCTTTAATTAAACTATTTTCTTTTTACTATAAGTCGTCGCAGCTTTGTCGAAACCAAGCTTGATGTAGTCCTCAAGAGCTTGAGCGGTTCCTTTTAAGAAGGGACGGAAAAAATCTTTATCCTCTCCGGTATACCCCGAGAGAACCCAATTGGAAACATCACCGTGCACCGGGCGGCCAATTCCTACACGGACGCGCTTGAATTCCTGCGTTCCGAGGCAAGCCGCAATGGATTTCAAGCCATTATGGCCGGCTAAACCTCCGCCTTTTTTAAAACCGATCGTCCCGAAAGGCAGATCGAGTTCGTCGTGAACGACTAAAATGTTTTCTACAGGAATTTTGAAGAAGGCCATGAGCGGTTGAACGCTCTCGCCTGATAGGTTCATGTACGTTTGAGGCTTGAGAAAATAAATCTTTTCTCCGCCGTAGTTGTAAACAGCGTAGTGGCCTTTAAATTTCTCAGTCCATTTTAAGTCACTCGCAAACGACAGTTCTTCGAATGTATCCCATCCGATATTGTGGCGAGTGTATGCGTATTTAGAGCCAAAATTTCCAAGGCCAACGATTAAGCGATCCATCGTGACCTTTGTTAAATGAAGAGCGAGCTCACGGAATCGTTGTTAAACGTTCTGTGAATAGCTTTAGCCAACAGTTCAGCTGTTGAAAGAGTGATAATCTTATCAACTTTCTTAGCCGCTTCTGTAAGTGGGATTGTATTAGTGACAATAACTCTGTCGAGTTCGTCACATTCTGAAATTCTTTTAATGGCCGGATCTGAAAATACCGGGTGAGTGGCACATGCGTAAATCTTGGTAGCACCATGCTGGCGTAGAGCCTTGCATGCCTGAACCAATGTACCCGCTGTATCGATCATATCGTCGATGATGATACATTCTTTTCCGCTTACGTTACCGATAACGTTCATCGCTTCAGCGATGTTCTTGCCGGTACGGCGCTTATCGATCATGGCAATTTCTGCATTTAGTTTTTTTGCGTAAAAACGAACGCGCTCAACACCGCCTGCATCCGGAGAGACGAAAATTGTATTTTCGTTGAAGATTTCTTTCTTGATGTAATTCAAGATAACCGGTGAAGCGAAAATATTGTCGAAAGGGATATTAAAGAAACCTTGAATCTGACCTGCGTGCAGATCCATTGTGATAACTCTCGTTGCACCTGCAACAGTAATTAAATCAGCCACAAGCTTTGCTGAAATCGGTGTTCTTGGAGAAGCTTTGCGATCTTGTCTGGCGTATCCGTAAGACGGGATCACCGCAGTGATTGATGAAGCCGATGCTCTTTTTAGGGCATCAATCATAATCAACAACTCCATCAAGTGATCATTGACCGGTGTGCTTGTCGATTGAATGACAAAAACATCGGCGCCGCGAACATGCTTTTCAATCTCACAGAAAATTTCTCCGTTGGCGAAGCGAACTAGCTGAGGATTTACAAGAGGCACGTCGAGGTAATCAGAAATTTGATTGGAGAGAGAGATGTTAGAAGACCCAGAGACAAGAACGATTCGTTTCAAAAGAACCCCTTGCGTGAAAAGATGGTTGGGGTGCAAGGATTCGAACCTTGGCATGGCAGAATCAAAATCTGCAGACTTACCACTTGTCGACACCCCAATATCGTCTTAATTGCGTGAGATTAATATAAACAGATTGTCCGTTTTTGGCAAGGACTAGTTAATGAGATCACACCCAAATTGTGTGAAACGCTTGCCGCGATCACGATAATAATTCTGGAAAACATTAAACGCAGTGGTCGCACCGTATAATCCAAGAGATTTTGTTTTACGCTCCCCTTCATAGCCAACCCAGATGACTGAGAGATTTTTTCCGTCGAAGGCCACATACCAGTTATCGTAGCCGTTGTTGGTCGTTCCCGTTTTTCCAAAAAAGCGCAGCTTTTGCATAACTGCATCTACCGAATGCTCAACTGTTGTCAGGTTTGGATCAGAAAGAGCAAAAAGAACACTTTGCTCCTTTACCCTTTCACCGGCCTTAATTTTGCGGCATTCATCTTTGAGGAATTGAGAGTAAACATCTCGAAGTTCTCCAACACTTAGTTCCATAGCGCCCAGAAGCTCTGAGGGATATTCGCGCAAAGGTGTTTTGAGATTCTTGAAGTAAGGCTTCACTTTCGTTTCAACCTGATCAAATCCAATTTCGCTGGCCACTCGGATAACTGGTCTGTTTAAAGATTTTAATAAAGCGTCGATGATTGTGACTTCCGGCTCTTTCATCACGTGAGCTTCTTTTGGTGACCATGGCCCGGATGTGAGTTGAAGTTTTATTTCTGCCGTCTGTACTTTATCTTCAAGCTTTTTACCAAATTCTTCAAAGACACTGTAAATGATGGGCTTGATGGTCGAACCAACCTGGTGGCGCTCAGAAAACAGGGCTTTTTCTTTGTTTCTTTCAACGCGTGAATAATAGCTATACCAATTATTTTCCATGACAGGGCCGAGCATGACCTTAACCGAAATATCACTCACAGATCCTTGCGGATTTTTTGCCGTCGAAAATTTTTCCTGAATTTTACTTCTTACGTCTGCGACTTTTTGAATTAAAACAAATTTTTCATAAGCCGGAAGAGTTGGTTCCACATCGTGCAAAGTTCTCCAAATGGATTGATAATACTGTTGCTTTTCACGGTGTTTCAGGTTCTCTACCCATTTTTCCCACTGCTTGTCATTCCAGATGAGAGATTTGTCATTGGGAATCTGATTTTCTTCGATGAGCTTATTGTAGACGACATTCGTTCTGTCTTTGAGTCTTTCGTATTTTTTTAGAGGCGAAAAATAGCTTGGCCCCTTAAGTAAACTGATAAGAATTGAACCTTCGTAGGCGCTGATTTCTGCTGGTTTTTTCCCAAAATAAAAATAAGAGGCAGCCAGAACACCTTTAACTTTGATTCCCTGTAAAGCTCCCCAATAAACTTCATTCAGATAAGCTTCAAGAATTTTTTCTTTGGGAAATTTTTGTTCGACGTAAATCGACATCACCATTTCTTTCAGCTTGCGGGAAAAAGTTTTCTCATTGGTAAAAAACATGTTTTTAACCAGCTGCTGAGAAATCGTTGATCCGCCCTGCTCGAATCTGCCCTTGCGGATGTTGGTGACAAAAGCCCGGGCAATGGATTTTAAATCGACCCCAAAATGTTCGAGGTAGCGCTGATCTTCCACGCCAATTAAGCCTTTCCAGAAAATGGAAGGAATGTAGTCAAAAGAAATGTAATGTTGGTAGCAGTAAATTTCCTGGCAATCATTGGCGAGGAGATTTTTCATCTCAACATTCTGGTTTACCTGAATCAGACCCGGAACCTCTTTCAGGTCGTAAAGTTCATTGGTTTGTTTTCTTTGAGAATAAAACTCATCAAAAGTTGTTCTTTCGGCAGAAAAGAGATGGAAAGCTTCCAGTTCGCTTTTTTTAACGACTGAGCCCGCCTCAAGAATGACGTTGGGATTAATTGTGGTGAAGTAATTATTTTCTTTTTTTGTCTTCTCTTCGAGAACTGAAAGTGATGTCTCGGCAATCGTCCATTTTACGAAACCAAAGCCAGCGGCCAGCAGGATGATAAAGCTCACCAGAGAGAATTTTAATATGCGAATTGCCCAATGCTTCATGCGTTTTACTTTGTTTCAAGATTTTGACTTAACTACCTTCATTTCATATAGTATTTTAAGAAACTTTTCCAATGTTTATTGTTCTTAATGATGGAGTATTTTTTTATGTCCAAGCAGATGCCAAAATGTTTAGCAGCGGCCGTCCTTGCGCTTTTACCAATCGCTTCCCAGGCGTTGCCTATTGACTGGCATGGATCGTTTGGAGTTGATTCGACAATTATTTCTGATTACAGACGTATTAAATCTAAAACTGACAACTCTGCTCTTGGCGGTGGCGGTTCTCAGGAAGTGGCCCTGGCAACTGGTGGTAAAGCTAGTGCTTCTTGGCAAAGTTACGTTTTAAGACTCGCGCCAACATTGGTCATCAACGATGCGGCTACATTTTTTGGTGAATTAACAACTGGATACGCCAATGGCGGATACCTGGGAGACAGTCCTAAAATCAGCCAGAGTGCTCCAGCTGGAAATATTTATTACCACAATCAAACAAACGGCTCTCAAGTAAATATTAAAAAAGCATATCTGGAACTTTATTCAGACACGGCGACTTATCAAGTTGGTCGTCACACGACTGAATGGGCCCTTGGCGCAATTTATAACGACGGAAACGATGCTTTTGATAGACATGAATCGTCTCGCGACGGAATTACGATGAAATTGAAAATCGGAAATTTCCATGTTGCACCTTTTTGGGCAAAAGATGTTCAAACGGGTTATACGGATTCATCTTCTGCAAAACAGTACGGTGCAAGTCTTCTTTACGATAATCAGGAAAAAGACATTGCCTTTGGTATTCTTTACGCAAAGAAATCAAACAATGCTAACGTGACAGTTCTTGGAACAAACGGCGAAAGCAATATTTCAATCACCGACCTTTATTTAAAAAAGGTTTGGGGGAAATTTGATTTCGGGGTTGAGCTTCCACTTCTTTCAGGCGATCTAAAAACAAGCATTCCCTCTTCAACAATTTCAGCAAAAGCGGTTCTTCTTCAATCTAACTACAAATGGACTGATTCATGGACAGTTGGATTTGATTTTGGCCAGGTTTCCGGCCACGATGGATCCGATTCAAAATA
The DNA here is from genome assembly GCA_002440825.1 of Bacteriovoracaceae bacterium UBA6261. GTDB lineage: Bacteria > Bdellovibrionota > Bacteriovoracia > Bacteriovoracales > Bacteriovoracaceae > Bacteriovorax. The sequence goes on from DJVH01000119.1 coordinate 29,279, forward strand.
CAGTGCACTTTATTTGAATCCGAACTATCAGATTGCGAACATACTTTTCAGATACAACCTGGCTGCTGTCGGCGCAGGGAATACGGCAAGCAGCATTTATGATTCATACATTACTAACGCTCGTTACTTTAAAGTTCGCTCTCGTTACAACTCAGAAAAATGGACATTTGATCAGGCTTTGATTTTTGCTCAAGCAATGGAAACTGCGAAAGCTGGAACTAAAGCTTACAATCACTCAACAAATACGCTTTTCAATGCAGCTTACGATCAGGATAAAAACCTCGGAACAGAAATCGACCTGAATGCTAACTATCATTGGAATAAAGAAATTTCTGTTGGAGCTGGCCTTGGCTATTTAATCACTGGCGATTATTTCAGCTTTACAAACACAGCGACTCCAAATGCGGCTAAAAGTTCACTACTTCTACAAATCAATACAGCCGTTACATTCTAATTTGATTCAGACATGACCAAATAAAAAAGGGAGCTCTACGCTCCCTTTTTTTTGCTAATTTATTTTAAATCTTATTGAAGTGACGGCCACATCATTTGCTGGCCTCCCATATAAGCCTGGTTCATTTGAGGCATTTGATATTGCCCTTGTTGAACTGGCATTTGCGGGTTCACCATTTGCGGATTGTACATTCCCATGTTCCCCATGTTCATCGCCTGCTGAGCACCACCCATCTGGAACATATATGGATTGTAGGCTGTCGACTGCTGAGGTCCACCGTACATTGGATATTGATCGGCAAAATTATCTTCATAGCTGGTGTATGAAGATCCATACGGCTCATATCCTTCAGCATCGCGAGAATCGTTGGCGATCTGGCGCTTTTGATAATTGTTGTAGTTCGTTCCCATTTTTGTAAGTTTGTCGTTACGACCCTTGATGTAAAGAAGGTCTTTTTCGCGCTTTTTATATTCTTGCTTTCTGCGCGACTCCGCTCCTTGCATCCAGTTTTGACACTGAATTGGATTTACGACAGAGCCTGTCCAACCAACAGAACAGTATTTTTGATAATTTTTTTGCTCTGTTGTCTGATAGTCATACCAACGCTTGTTCATTTTATCGATCACAACTGAACGCTCTCTTTCCGTTTTTTGAATAGGATAAGTGTTTCCTTTTCCAACAAGATATTGATCAGTCCAATCGTTAAGGACGCGGTCAAATTTCTGAATCCCTGCCACTTGTTTCTGGTTAGCTTCTTCAAACGAAAGGGCCTTTCCTCTCTTTTCGTCTGTCGGGCCAGCGTAAACTTTTCCGTACAGGTAAGATTTCAAGCGAATATCTTCCACTGTTTTAGCAGAGTCAGTAAGCGCGAATTTCTCCATGACTGTGTATACACTTGCAAAAGATGTATTTGGTCTTTTTGAAAATGAACTTACATCGTCATTAATTTTTTTAATTTCTTCATCAATGCCTTTCACTTTTGGATCTTCATCCCCAAGGGCAGCTCGATCTTTCATCAGATTATCCAGGCGATAAATTGCCGGGTTTAGAAATTTGCTATCAAGCTCTTTTGCAAGATCAGCATATTTTCTTGTGAGATCTTTTGCTGTTTTTTCATCAATTGAATCTTTTTCTTTGTTGAGACGATCTTCAATCTTACCCATCTCAGTGCTGATTCTTTGAACGTCCTGCTTGACGGCTACAAGGTAGCCGGCATCAAGCTCAGACTTAATTTTTTCTGCAATATCTTTCAGAGCGTCCGCATTCCCAATGGCTTTTCTCGCTTCGGCAATTCGTTGAGCATCGCCAGACTTACAGATTTCCTTGAGCTCTGCAATCATGACGTCCTGACCTTTATTGAGATAAGTAACTTGTGGTTGAATTTTTTCAGCAGACATACAAAGTGAAGATGGAAGATCCACATCTGAATCCACACCATATGTTGACGGATATCCATCTTTACCAGAGAAAGCTTTTGGATAACCGTACGACAGCTTCAACGTTTTCTTAATGTCTTTATCTTTTTCAAATGAATAGTCCAGAACGTAAGAATATTCTGAATATTCTTTGCCCGGAATTTTATCGTGATCAATTTTGTCATCGACTAGAATATTTTTTTCTTTCAAACAAGCCAGAAGCTGAGAGTACGTTTTCCCGTCTTCCATTTGCATCATGATTGTGACGTTCTTGGTTGCTGAGTCTTGAACAAGTTGTGGTTTAAACTTTCCGCACGAATCAATCGAAGCCGGCATTTTTACCAGAATTTTGTTATCAGCTCTTTGTTCAAATGTAAGCGACGAACCATCGCGGGTAATTTGCGAGAAAAAATCCAGCGGGAAATAGGTCGCTGCATCCGGATCCTGCTTACAGCTCGCTGAAGCCGTTCCTTCTTTTTTCTCAACCTTTTCCTCAATTGAACGCCCCGGCGTTACGGTAGTATTTGAAGAAGTTTGCCCTGAAACCCTGCCTCCGCTCCCCGAAGATCTCACCCCGACAATTCCCGCAAAGCTTGCTTGTGTTAAAAGCAAACTGCAGGCGATGCTTGCAGTGTAAAAACCAGGACGCTTCAAACTTTGTTTCGCTCTTTTGTTCATACGAATTTCCTCTTGAACCAGAAGTCTTATTAGTTCTCAACGTCTTAACGGAATTTTGACTAACTTACTTTAATACTTAATCAAAATAATAGGGATCTACGTCTATTTTCAAAGAGATAGTATGGGGAGGGCGATAATTGCGGGAAAAGGTATTAATAAGGTTGTGTAATTGATTGAGGTCGGAACCTCTCAACATGATAGACCAGGTGAACTTATTCACTTTCTTTTCTATCATCGAGGGCTTGGGCCCTAATATCTCAATGCCTGGAAAATGTTTTTCGGCTAAAGCTCTCATCGATTGAGCCTGTTGAGAACTTTCCTTGATAGCAGTTTCCTGAGATTTAGAATTGAAATACACAAGGACAAGCTTGTTCACAGGAGGAGAAGAACAAAGTTCTCTCATTGGGATTTCATCTTTATAAAAATCATCGAAGCTGTGATTTTTGAGATACGTAAAAATTTTATTTTCCGGCGCAAGAGTATGAACTAAAACTTCTGCATGCTTTCCAAATCTACCGGCACGACCACTGACCTGTGTGAGTGTTTGATAAACTCTTTCATTTGACCTGAAGTCTGGAAAATTCAATTGAGAATCTATGCCAAGAATAAGGACAAGATTAACATTTTCAAAATTGTGCCCCTTAGAAAGCATTTGCGTGCCCACCAACACATCAATCTCTTTGTTATGAAATTTTTCCAGAACAGCTTCAAGTTGGTTGAAAGTTTTTATTTCATCTCTGTCGAATCTCTCAATTTTATTTCCCGGCAACAAATCTTTTAAAATTTCATAAGCACGTTCAGTTCCGAAACCTTTTGGAGTCAAGTTCAGGTTCATACACTCAGGGCACATCTCCGGCGCAGGCTCTTTGTATTCACAGGTCTGACAAGAGAGTTCATTTCGCTTTTTAAAAAACTTTAAATTGGTACTGCAATTCGGGCAAGAAAACTGATGGCCACAAGAATTGCATTGTAAATAATTGGCGTAGCCGAGGCGATTGATAAAAACTAAAGCCTGTTCCCCTTTAGCTAAAACCTGTTTTATTTTCGCAAGACTTTCAGTTGTATAAGGCCAGACCATTTTTTCTGCTTCAACCTTTGAGCGTCCACGCATATCAATTAAATGCACCTTCGGCAAAGACGCGTTTTGCGCTCTGTTTTTTAATGCAAAATAATGATTGGTTTCAATGAATGCCTTGTACGTTTCAACCATTGGTGTAGCAGAACCAAGAATAACCGGAATTTTTTCCAAAGAAGCTCTTTTGATTGCAATATCCCTGGCGTTGTACGTACATCGGTCATCTTGCTTAAAGGACTGGTCATGTTCTTCATCAACAATAATTAAGCCCAGATTCTTAACTGGTAAAAAAACACTGCTTCGAACACCAAGAATCATTTTCGGCGAATCATCTTCCTGAAGAAGTTTCCACAATCCGAATTTATCTGAATTACTGATGGCACTATTGTAGGAATAAATAGGAATGTCTAAATAGGTTTGAAACGTTTTAAGAAATTGCGGCGTAAGATTTATTTCCGGCAATAGAAACAAAACAGAACGTTTCTCTTCGATTACTTTTTTTATCAACTGCAGATAGACCAGTGTTTTACCCGCGCCGGTAACTCCGTGAACGAGCCATTTTGAAAAAGACTTGAGACCATTTGCTGTAATGGTGTCTACCACATTCTTTTGATCTTCATTCATCGTGAGCTTCAGCTCTTGGCCTTCCCCCTGATCGAAATTAAGTTTTTTAGGTCTTTTTAAAAAAGGAGGCAAAACATCGTATATCAATTGTCCCACTGGATAGTGATAATAACTGGCCATCCATTGATAGAGGTCGCACTCTTCCTCAGTCAAAGAAATGCCCTCTTCTACTTCAACTATTTCTTTTATTTCTTTATTGGCCAGGCCGTCTTCTGAAGATTCACCCCAGAGACAACCATCAATCACTCTGGATTTCCCGAGTGGAACTTTAACAAGTACTCCGCGCTTAAGTTTCGGAAGCAGATGTTCCGGTGCTTTATAGGTGAGAATGGAACCGTTAAAAGGAGAATTAACGGCGACGAGAAAATATTTTTCCATCAAGCCTTAGAATAAAAATGAAAAACTTTCTGGAGAAGGTGATGTCAGTGCTTTTTTCGCTTCATCATATCTTTCAGATAACTTTTTCTCGCGATTATTTTTTGTGTCCAGTCCCAATATTTGTATCTTGGAAACCAGACCCTTTGAATCTTTAACAAACATAAACTTTGGAAGCTCATTCGTACCATTGAACATAATGTATTCACTTGCATCCAGTCTTACGTTGACTTCACCGTTTGCATAATCAATTCTTCTTAGCCTTCTGTCTTCGTTTGTGAAATATCCTTGAGTAGCTTTCCAGTCTACCTTCCAGACAAATTCATTTTCTATTTTAGTCAGCTCAATGTTTTTCGCGCGTTCAAAAGTATTCGCTCTAAAAAGCTCAATGACTTTTGCTTTATTGGCAGGATCTGGCGGGTTAAGAGGTGAATTCGCATCGCCTTTGCCTTTGTTGTTGGCAAGATAAGTCCGGTAAGCGCGGAGCAATTTCATTTTTTCTTCGTTCAGAATATTTTTGTTTCTGACAATTTGAACCCCATTCTTTTCCAGAAAGGCTTCCATTCCGTTTGGCTTGTTTGTCGCCAGCATCATTAGAGCTGCATAAAACATGCTTCGTTCAACGGACTTTTCTCTTTTAATCGCCGTCTGTAAATCTGGAATATATTTTACATCTTTAAGTTGAGTGGTGAGCATTTGCGCGTTTGAGTAAGCAAGCTGAAGCAAGGAAACAACGTTTGGGTTTTCCAGAGAGATCAAAAATTTATAATAGTCCATTTTTGAGCCTTCAATTTCAGGCCCCTGAACCATCGTTTTAATCGTAATAAGATTCCCTGGAATTCCGGCATTGTTAAGATTTTTCAACAATCCTTCCTCTGTGGGTACCGCTGCATAAAGACTGAATGAAAAAATAATTGCGATTAAAAATGCCAAAGACTTCATAGGTCACCTATTTAATATTATATTTTGCGACTTTTTCCATAATGAGTTTTCTCATCATCGGTTCGGATTCTTTATTCATTAACGCGAATTCAATTGTCGCGTTCAAATATCCTTCAATGTTTCCTGTATCAAATCTTTGTCCTTCAAAAATATGAGCATAAACTTCACTTTCGCGGGCAAGAAGATTGATTGCATCTGTCAGTTGGTATTCGCCACCTACACCTTTTGGGATAACTTTAAGAGCGTCGAAAATTTCAGGTTTAAAAATATAACGTCCCGGCGTCGCCAGATTTGTCGGTGCATCCTCCGGCTTTGGCTTTTCCACCATGCTGGTCAT
>DJVH01000065.1 GCA_002440825.1 Bacteriovoracaceae bacterium UBA6261
TTGAAAGAACAGCATCCACTTTTTCCTTGAGAATGATTTTTTTAATTGTTTCTTTGGTGATCGGTTCAATATAAGTGCGCGCACACATTTCCGGATCGGTCATGATGGTGGCCGGATTGGAATTCAGAAGAACAACTTCAATGCCTTCTTCCTTGAGTGCTTTTAGGGCCTGAGTGCCGGAGTAATCAAACTCTGATGCCTGGCCGATTTTAATCGGACCTGATCCGATTAAAAGAATGCGTTTATAAGGCGTCGCTTTTTTCAAACGCTTATTGAGTTTGTGAAAAGGATAAAGTTTTTTTGTCTCTACCGGTTCTTTACATTTTCCTTCAAGAAAATTTCTGATCTCCATGAAAAATTCATGAGCATCATGCGGCCCTGGATTGGCCTCCGGGTGAAACTGTACCGATTTTACAAAATGATCAGTGCTGGCAATTCCTTCAATGGAATCATCGAACAAAGACGTGTGTTGAACAAAAAGTTCTCTGTTCATCAGATTGCTGGTCTTTTTTTGATTGAAGGCCTCTGAATCGATGGCGTAGCCATGGTTTTGGGACGTAATCACAATCTTATTGCTGACATGATCAATGACCGGGTGATTGGCCCCGCGCTGACCGAAAGGAAGCTTGATGACTTTTATATCAAGTGCAGCTGCAATCAACTGATGGCCCAGACAAATGGCCCTGACAGGAACTTTTCCCTGAAGAAGTTCGCGAACAACGGCAATTTCAGGTTTAAAGTTTCTTGGATCACCCGGGCCGTTTGATAAAAGAATCAATCGCGGATTGAGCGCAAGAACATCGGCCGCTTTTGCCGTGTGAGGAAAAGAAACAGTGGGATAACCCAGCGCTACTGTCTGATCGACGATCGCCTGTTTGACTCCGTAATTGATGATGACAATGGGATTGGTCCCTTCGCGGTGAACGATTTTTTCTTTTTGTGAGACAACCGGTAGATCGTCAGTAATTAGTCTTGCCCTGGCAAACTCGTCTTTTGACGGTGTCGTGCTGAAAAAAGTAAGCACAGACTTATGAGAAGAGGATTTATGTCCTGTCAGGTAGCGCACAAGTCTTCTCGTATCTACACCTGAAAAGAGCGGTGAATCCAGTTTGGCCAATGTTTCGTTATAAGAAAAATTTCTTGCGATAATACAGGTAGCAAAAGTTTTTTGTGATTGAGCGACATTGATATCAGGATTTTTTTCGTAATTGCCGATGTGGGCATTGGTGAAAATAATGTGCTGACCGAGAAAAGAAGGATCGGTGATGGTTTCCTGGTAACCGCTCATACCTGTAGTAAAAGCAGCTTCTCCCCAAATTCCTTTTAAGAGTTCGGGATCATTTCCCTCTCTGTTGACGTAACCTTTAAATTTCGTTCCATCTTCAAAATGAAGATAGGCAATAGACTTTTTAAGCGAGAGATTAAAACTTTTCTCCATTGATGATTCCAATATTTTTGTCGTTGTTAACGAGCATTGATTGTATGATGGCCATTCTGACTGGGATTGAATTTTGAACTTGCTCGTAACCTTTATAGAGAGAAGATTTGATCAGGGAATGATCGAGTTCTACTCCGATATTGGCCGGTCCCGGGTGCAAAACAGGAATGAGTTTGTTCATTCTCTTTAGCTGATCCAGAGTCACACCGTAGAGACGGTGATAATCAGATGAATCAGAAGAGGCGACAGCGGGATCGTGGCGTTCTTTTTGTATACGAAGCACATAAATGAAATCGCATTTTGCTAGTGTTTCATCGCGATTGTCAGACCAGTAAACACCTGCGGGAAGAGTTTTCGGGTCAGGAAGAAATGTTTTTGGTCCGCAAAGAATAACTTTCATTCCAAACAGAGGCAAAAGCTTGCATAGTGAATGACCGACGCGCGAATGAATATTATCGCCGAAAATGGCCAGTGTTTTACCTTCGAGTTCCGGTTGGAGTTCAAGCAAGGTGAAAAGGTCAAGCAAAGCCTGAGTCGGATGCTCGTTCACACCGTCGCCGCCGTTAATTAATTTGATCGGCGGGTTTTCTCTGAACTGACTCAATTGATGAGAGACACTTCCCCGGAAAATACAGAGGTTCACGCCTTGATTAAAAAGCGTCAGAAACGTTTCTTCCAAACTTTCACCTTTTTTCAGGCTGGACGTTTCTGCGTTGAAATCAATATACATCGCTCCAAGCTTTTGAATAGCGATGGCAAAAGAATGTTTTGTGCGCGTTGAATTTTCGAGAAATGAGGTCGCGATGATCGGACGTTTATAAGTAAATAATGTTGATTCAGATTCGCGATGTTTAAATTTGGAAGCAAGGGAGAGAAGGGCGTCGATCTGAATTTTATCCAGATCGCTAATACTTTCAAGTAATGAAGGAAATGAATTCATTTTCTTCCTTGAGGGCCTCTGCTACTATTTGAGTGAGAATAGGACGAGGCAAGTTCTTTGTTTGTACTAGTCTAGAAAGACTTGCATGCTTTGAAAAGACTTATTTTGAAAAGAATCACTTCATATGAAAAATGTTGACTACAGTAATCAAATCCAGAAAGAGGCCATCTTAAATGAATTTAAGGGCAATCTTTTTGAATTTCTTGTGGCCCAGGGATTGGCAAGAAAAAGCTCGGTAGAACACCAGTTTCTTCTCGATTTGCCTGCTGATTTTAAAGAGCGCCTGAGTTCGTATGAAGAAATGATTCGCACGCATGAGCCTCGTTTGCTTGTCAAACTTCCGACACTCGCTGGAGTGACAGTTCAAAAAATCTGGGAAGAAATTTCATCGGCGAGTCCTTTCAATCAATGGCACGTCATTGGAAAAATGGTGGCGACAAATGACAATGATCTCTGGAATGAAACGGATATTGTCGGAACCTATCTGACTGAAGAAGGAGTACCGAAAAAACTCGCATTAAGTTTAAAATTGACGAAAGATCACAGTTTCGTGAATACAAAAAGTGCGGGAGTCAAAAGTTTTCTGGCAAAGTATTTTTCTTTATTCGGTGCTCTCTCTGCGCGTTTTCAAAATGAGCTCAATCAGGAAGTGGATGAATCTTTTCTTATGATGGGACATCGTCTTTACACGATTGCCGATCTGGAGTGGACTGGGGCCTTTGATAAAAGATGGAGTGAACACTACACCGAGTTGCCCGGAGAGCTTTCCGGTGAAATGAGAACTATTGTCCATGAGAATTATTACCGGGTAGCTCTCAAACTCAGAAGTCATTTACAAGACCTGCAAAAGGAAAATCCAGCGCTTTTTTTTGATTCGCTGTTTGCTCTTTGCGGATTTGGCCACGAAGATATTATTCAGGTGAATTGTTTTCACCAGGACTATGAGCTGAAAACGATATCCATTAAAAGATTTGCAGATCTTTTTGAAATAAAAGACAAGAAATGCACAATCCTTCCGATAAAAGATTTATCGAGTTCGGTTGATATCCGCATTGGCAAGGTTGTTTTGCAGGTAAGAGTAAAGCCCATGAACAAATTTACAACCGCTGCCTATAAAATTAATTGTTCAATTAAGGTGAAAGAATGACGAAGGCCCTTTTTCTAGACCGCGACGGAATTCTCAATATCGATAAAACTTATATTTATCGTTGGGAAGATATTGAATGGGTTGAAGGCATTTTTGATCTCATTCGTTTTGCCAATGAAAATGGTTTTTTGGTTATTGTTTTAACCAATCAATCCGGGGTTGCTCGAGGGAAATACCGCGAAGAAGATATTCTCGTTCTTCACAAAAAAATGAGTGATTATCTTGCGGCCAAAAACTTAAGAGTTGATGATTGGATTTACTGTTGCGAATTCGACAGTGAAAGAAGAAAGCCGCGCCCGGGAATGATGATCGAAGCGCGCGACAAATATGATATTGATCTTTCACAATCTTTTATGGTCGGCGATAAACCAACCGACGTGCTGGAAATCGAGGGACCTTCACCGAAAACGTTTTTACTTAAGGGAAATTATCCTCTCGTAGGCGCGAAGGCCGAAATTTATGAAAGCCTCGCTGATATTTTAAAGCGGATCAGATCTCTGACTTTGTCCTCGTCCTGAAAGAAGATTTTGAGCACATGTCTAAACTTTAGACAGTCTCTTTCCAGAGCAGCCTTTCTCACTCAATAGAAATAGCATCTTAAAACCCCATTTTTTGGTCTCATCTTTGCTAACTATTCAGGCATGAAAACAATTGTAATCCTCTTCACTTTCATGTCTGTCACGATAACGGCCATGGCCTCTGAATTAAAATTTCAGATCGGGAAGAGTTCAGTCAGTGAAAGAAAGGCTCTTGAAGAGGGGCTTCAAGCGATCAGCGATAAACTCCCTGAGGCTTTAAAATCAGGACTTCCATCTGAAATTGTTCTTCAAATTGAAAATCTTAGTGAGCACCAGTTTATTCCTGCAGATCTCTGTGAAAGCAATCAGGAAAAAAGAAAAAAACCTTTTATCTACGGTGAATACAATCACAGAACAAAAACTTTGACTCTCAACCGCGCTGTTGTCAATGAACTGATCAAAGGCCCGGGAAAATCACCAGAGATTCGTTGCCAGCATAAAACCATGTACAACCAGTCGCTCGCAACCATTGTTCATGAGCTTGCGCACGCTTACGATTTAAACGGACACAATCTTTCCCATTCGATGGAATTTCTTCAGAAGGCCGGATTTAAAAAAGGACTCCTGAAGATTAAAAACCGGAACACAGAGGCGATGCGCCCTGCTGATCCTTATGAATTGCAAAATGCAGTTGAGGCCTTTGCCGTCAACGTCGAATATTTTGTCATGGATTCTGAATTCGCCTGCAGACGTCCGGCGATGTTTGAGTATTTAAAAAAGCAGATCGGTTCAGTTGCTATAGCAGACGGCGCTTGCGCTCTTAACAGAACAGTGATGATGTCAACCAGCGCAGGTTTTTACCCCGTCAAAATTGATCCTGCCCGCGTTTACCGTATCGATTATCTCCTGGCCGCCCCGGGAAAAGACCTCTCAAGCGGCTTTGGTCATTCAATGTTCAGACTCGTCATGTGTGCTCCTGAACACTACGACGCCATCACCGATAAAATTGTTCCTNNCCCGCCACTCCTTTTGGAAAAAAATGTCTTGAAGACAAGCTTTATCATCTGGTCGTGAGTTATCGCGCTAACGTCGAAGACGCGACTTTGAATTATCTGAAAGGATTGACGGGGGGCTATCCATCAATGCTTTTCATATTAAACTTTGCCGATGTTCTTGATGAATACAATCGCGATGAATTAAGAGATGTCGTTTCTTATCCGTTGAAGCTTTCTGATAAAGAGAAAGCGGAAATTCTCAATAAAGTTCTTGAAGATCACTGGAACTATCGGGGGGCCTATAAATTCGTCACAAATAATTGCGCAGTGGAATCCTTCAATCTTTTGAAAGGTGCGCTTGAGAATTCTGACCTGGATCGCTATCATTCTGTTTCTCCCAAAGGTGTTCTGGATGATCTTGATCGCCTTGAGTTTGTTTCCTTAAAAAGCGGCGAGCAGGAGTCTTTTAAAGCGCGTACAGAGCAGCTGATGCTCGCTTTCAAAGAAGCCTACGGGTATAAATCAAAAACTAGTGAGAAGAAAGATAAAGACCTGCTTTTAAAATTTATCAAAGAAAGCGCTCCGGCCTCACGCAAAAGTGAATTTAACAAATTCGCAGACTTTAAATCAGGAAGCCTGAGTCTTCATGATGAACTCGCTTTCCTCAAAAAACAGCTGATCATTTCTTCTTCCTATTCTGTGATGGAGCAGCAGATTCTTCGCACGAAGGCGTCAGTGTTCAGAAAAAAAGCTGCGGAATTTTTAACGAACAGCAAAGATGAAAGAATCCAGCAACTGCAAAAGAAAGCTCAACTTGGGCTCACTCAAAACTTCGAAAAACTTTCAAAAAATGGTTACGGTGTTCCTTTTGAATCTGAAATTCAATCCAGACAAGAGGCCGAAGAAAAGATGACGTCTTCTCTGGAAATCATGTCTGAAATAGAAAAAGTCGTGAAAGAAAAACTTCCTGAAGATGTTATTGAACTGGAAATGATCAATGAGAATGTGGGATCGTTTAACCAGTATTCACTCGATCTTCGTAAAACCTACAGAAGCAAACTTGAACGTTATATTCTGCAGGTTTTGAAAAATCTATCTCTGGAAGACAGCGGCCGCGCTCTATTAGCGGGTTCATTGAACTCAAAAGCTGACCTGGATAAAGTCAGAGAGCTTCTCGATTCTTCGCTTGTCAGTGAAAGAGAAATTCTTGATGTTAAGCTTCGTAAAATAATTACAGAGTTGATCAGCATCTGATGTTGAAATTGGACTCACTCTAACACCATTTTTCCCTCTCAAATCTCGAAAAGGGCCAAAGTGCGCCCGAAAAAATGACAGGTTTCTACTAAACACTTACGGCCTTTTTAAGAGGCTCGACTTTGTTTTTCATCCCCTGATATACATCGAGATAGAGAATAACCTTTGTGGATCTAATAGAGGGGGAGACACACATGAAAACTTTGAATCTGAAAAATGCACTAAAACTCGCAGCACTTGTTTCTATGCTTGCTCTGGCAAGCTGTGGAGGCGGCGGCGGCGGTGGTGGCGGTTCAACCGGCGGAACAATCCCTGGTGGATCGACAGGCGGTGGCTCAACATCAACTTATGGGGCCTACACTTCACCTAATATTCTTGCTTCAGAATTTGTTTCGGCCCTAAACAATGTCGATGGAACATACTCTTCATCGGTGCAGCTTTATACCAACGAAACACTTCGCTCTCAGCAGGCCGGCCAGGAGCAATGGTTTGTTATCTGGGACGCAAAATACAGCGAATATAAAGCGGTCAGTTTAAATTATGTGCGCACAATTGTTTACTACGACTACTATTCAAATAACCGCGCTGTAGCTTCTGAATTCAGATCAATCGAACGAGGCGATATCCTCGCAGGAAGAGTAAGTGGAGACACCTATGGAAATGATTATGAAGTTGTCGATTACAATACTGGTTCTGGCTACTATGAAGGAAGAAATTCTGGTTACCTCTATGAAGATGAAACTGGTACGACGGACGTAAGTCTTCAGGCCCGCGAACAGGAGAAAAAACGTTTCTACGAAAAAGCAGCTAAAGTGTCTTTTACTTATAACGTGAGCCTTGAAACATCTATGTCGATGGTAACTCTAGGATCTAAAATTGAAAAAATGATGTCTCGTGGAGGTGGTGAGTTGACTGTTGAAGATCAATCGGCGCTTCTCTCTGACTTGAAAACTCTGACAGGTGTAAGCCTTGAAGAAATTGCTCAGGCAGCACAAGACCAGAAAGCTAAAAAAGATGTTCTTGCTAAAATTGCTGAAAAGCTTGGAACGTCATCACAAAATCTTGAACAGAAATTTCTACCGGAAGTCTTTGGTGTAACCCTCTAATGACTTACCCAGGAAGTTCTAGTGAAAGGGGCCGGAAGAAATTCCGGCCCTTTTTTTTATTTTAAGATAATTCGAGAAGCTTCAATTAAAAGATCGACTGCATCGTCATCTGAAAGTGTTGAATCAAGTTCTTTTGCCAATTGAATTTTACTTTCTAAAAAGAGCGATGTTTTTCCGCTCTGTAAATAAAGTTGAGCTTCATTCTGAATTCTTTGGGCCTCGGCCTTTTGATTTTTTGAAGAAACCGCGAGGCTTGTCGCTTCTGTTGTCGCCACACCTAAAGCGGCGGTATAAATCGTTTCTGCCAACGTATAGGCAAGTGCATTTGTTCCGGCTTCAAGCGCAAAAGTTCTTCCAGTAAAAAGGGCGGCCATTGCGAATATGACAAATTTTTTCATTGTTAACTCCTCTCATTTCACAGCTTTTTCGCGTGATTGTTCGCATAATGAATGACCTAACTTACCATGCTCAGAAATTTGGAGAAGGGGCGGGTGTAATTTTTATCTGACTAAAGACCTTTACAGAGGCCAGAGAGCAGGAAATCTGGTATTTATTGGCCATATGACGACCACTCCTCAGGAAAAAAGATTGACCTTTGCCGATCGAGTCAGCGCGATTAAAACACGCCTGATTTTCGTAGCGTGGCTTATTGTCGCAGGTGTTGGCTTCAAATTATTTTATCCAACCATGATTCGTTTTTATGCCATCGCCAAGGCCCAGGACAGTTTTTACGCCGTCACAGTGACTGATTTCAAACCCAGCTATGAAAGAACATTGGTGAGACCGGACAACTGGGTTCCTCTGGAAAAAATTTCTAAAAGAATTCAGGGGGCCATTATCTCCAGTGAAGATGGAAAATTTTATGAGCATCCCGGTTATGACCTGGAACAATTAACCGATGCGATTGATAAATCGGTTAAAACCAGAAACCGTAAAAAGAAAAAAGTTCGCGGAGCTTCGACGATTACTCAACAATTGGTAAAAAATCTTTTTCTTAGCAGCGACCGGACTTTGTTTCGCAAAGGTCAGGAAATGATTATGGCGCTTGCTCTTGAAAAAAACGCCGATAAAAAGAAAATTCTGGAAACTTACCTGAATGTTATCGAATACGGTAAAGGCGTTTACGGTATAGGTCAGGCGACTAAATATTATTTTAACAAGCGCCCGGATCAGGTAACGGCCCGCGAAGCTGCCTTCCTCGCGATGCTGCTTCCGAGCCCTGTGAAGTATGCCAAATCCTTTCACATGAAATCACTCACACCCTTTGCCCAGCGAATTGTCGATTCTGTCTTACTCAAGATGCGACAGGGTGGCTATATCGGCGAACAGGAATATGCTGATCAGCTGAATTCCCATTTTGCCTGGGAAAGACAGGCCCCTGATCTGTCTGTCGCAGAGGCGACGATGAGTGAGGAAGAAACAACTGATGAACCTGAAACAATTTAAAAGAGTTTTATGAAAACAAAATTGCGCGTTCTTATCTCTGAAACATTTGATCCATGGTTTAATATTGCCACAGAGGACTGGATTTTCCGCGATATGCTTGCTGATGATGAATTGGAAAATACCAAAATTCTTTATCTCTGGAGAAACGACAATACGGTTGTCATCGGGCGTTTTCAAAATCCCTGGACAGAATGCAATACGGAGAAAATGGACGCAGATGGAATTAAACTGGCGCGCAGACAAAGCGGTGGTGGGGCCGTTTTTCACGATCTCGGCAATACCAACTTTACATTTCTTTCCGGCAAGGCTTCTTTTGATAAATCCGTTAATAATAAAATCATCACCAATGCAGTTAATTCTTTTGGATTAAACGCCTTTGCTTCAGGAAGAAATGACCTGTTGGTCGAGACAGCAGATGGTGAAAAAAAATTTTCCGGAAGCGCTTTTAAAGAAACCAAAGACCGCTCATTTCATCACGGCACACTTTTACTGAATGCCGATATGTCGAAACTTTCGCAGTATTTAAATCCCAATAAAAAGAAATTAGAATCCAAGGGAATTACTTCTGTTCGCGCCAGAGTCACCAATCTGAATGAATTGAATCCGGGGATCACCCATGAACTCATCTGCCAGAGAATTATTCAGGAATTTTTTAATCATTACCAGTCAGAGTGTGAAATCGAATTGCTTGATCACAACTATTTATTAAGCCTTCCACGGTTGAATCAGCATTTTCAAAAGATGTCTGACTGGGGATGGAGATTTGGTGAGGCACCTAAATTTAACCACACCATGACTGAGCGCTTTACTTGGGGAACGATGGAAGTTTACCTGGATGTTCACCATGCCATAGTGGAAAAAGCGCAGATTTTTTCGGATTCTCTGCACCCTGAAATGATTGAACATCTCATGGCCTCTTTGCAGAATATTCCCTATACTAAGGAAGCCTTCCAGAATGCCATCACTGGCGTCGGTCATGACTTGCCGATGATACAGGATTATCTGGCCGAATTTGAAAGCTGGATTGTGAAGGAAATCAGTTAAAAAATTTTTACTTTAAAAAAGAGAAACATGAAGTTTCAAGCGCACGCCAAGCACATCTGGAAGACGTATCTTACTGACCGCTCTGTCATTTACACATGGGGCGCGATTTCGGTTCTTCTGACCAACCTCATGCAGGTTCTTTCTCCGAAAAACATCGGCTGGATTGTCGACTTCATGACCGGCAAACCAATTCCTAAAATTCTGACTGGAAGAACACCAAACGAAACATTTCTGATTTTATTTGCAGTTTTATTTTCTTCCCGCATTTTCATTAATATTTTTCGATTCATGTGGCGAATCACTCTCGGCCGTCAGACTCATTACGCCTGTGGAATGCTGAAACGGGATGTCTGGGATCATGCCCGTTATTTCAAAAAAGAAGATCTCGATCGCAAATTCACCAAGGGTGTTCTGATGAACGCGCAGACATCGGATACAAACAGCGCCCGTTTTGTTTTTGGGTTCACACTTGTGGCCGTGACCGATGTTTTCTTTCTGGGCATTTTTACTTTCGCGGCCATGGCGATGATTCATCTTCCGATGGCATTGATGTCTTTTTTTATTCTTCTGTTTGTTCCGATGTTTGTCCGCAAACTCTCACAAAGAGAAGTCGAGCAATACAGAGTTGTTCAGGATGTGCTTTCTCATTTCAACGATCTTTCTTCTCAGGCCGTTTCAACGATTAAACTTCAGCGCCTGACTCAGACGGGACCTTTTTGGGAACGCAGACTCATGAATGTCGCTGAAAAACATCGAAGAGAAAAACTAAAAGGCATCGGTTTAAACCTGCTCTACATTCCGGTTATGGGAGTAGCAACAATCATTTCTTATATTGTTCTTTTTGCCATGGGGATTACGTTTACTCTTCAGGGGAAAATGTCTCTGGGAGAATTTCTTTCTATGCAGGGACTCATTTTTCTTCTACACGATCCGCTCATGTCATTGGGATTTATTATCTCTGAATGGAAAAAAGGATTTACCGCTCTTGAAAGATTGTCGGAAATTTATCTTCATGAAAAAGATCCGGGACTCATTCGCTCTGGTGAGCCTGTTGTCGAAAGTGAAGACGTTCTTTCTGTCAGCAATTTAAGTTTTGCTTTTCATGAATCAACACCGCTTTTTTCCCATCTGACTTTCAAACTAAAAAAAGGTGAGAGATTGGGAATTACCGGGCCGATCGGCGCAGGAAAAAGTACATTGCTTTCCATTTTAACCGGCCTCAATAGAGAAGCTCAAAACGGCGAAGTCCATTTTTATGGAAAACCCTTTTCAACTTATTCTCACGAAGATCTACGCAAAACGATCGGTCTTGTTTCACAAAAACCTTTTCTCTTTGCAGATTCTATCCGCGTAAACGTTTCAATGAATCATTCGATGACTGATGATGAAATCTGGAAATACCTGGAGCTCGCCGGGTTAAAAGACGATGTCATGAATTTTCCTGACAAGCTGGAAACTCAGCTGGGAGAATGGGGAATCAATTTATCAGGCGGGCAAAAACAGCGTTTAACTCTTGCGCGCGCGCTTGCGGCCCAACCTAAAGTTCTTTTTCTGGATGATTGTTTGTCAGCAGTTGACACCATCACAGAAGAACGCATTTTAAAAAATCTAGATCAACATTTGAAAGATACAACTCTCGTCTGGGTTGCTCATCGCAAATCCACTCTTAAATATTGCGACAGAACATTTGAACTGAAGCCGATGATGGAGGGTGTGTGAATTATAAGCTGGGTCCGGTGAAGATTACGAGAATCTCAAACCGACTGATTAAAAACCATCGTCCTGCCGGACTTGATTCGGAAATGACCAAGCGCGCTTATATGATGGCCGATGATCAGGATGAATCCCGCCTCCACGAAAAAGGGATGGGAGACTGGACTTCTTTGACGACGCTTCTTTCTTATGCCAAACCCTTTCGTCTGCAGATCAGCGGAGCGCTCTCTCTTATCTTTGTGAGTTCACTGGCCGCCATTTATTCTTCAAAACTCATGGGAGATCTGCTGGAAAAAGGCCTTCTTGCTAAAGATGTACAAAAATCTGTTTCTTATGCCGTGGCCATATTGTTTCTTGAAATCGCCAGCATTTATTTTATCTGGACCGGCAGAAAAATTCTGGCCGATTCAGCTTCCAAAGTTATTTTCTCCGTCAGGAAAAATCTTTTTTCTAAATTGCAGGAACTCCCGCTGCAGTATTACGATCGACAGCCGCAGGGAAGAATTGTGACGAGAATCACTCACGATGTTGAAGGGATCGAAGAATTTTTCACAGCGAGCTTAGGCAATCTTCTTTCTGCCGTTATGATGACTCTTCTTGCGATTGCCGCAATGATTGTCAGCAATCATAAACTGGGCATGATTATGACTTTGTCGATTCTTCCGTCCTTCATTCTAACTTTTAAAACGAAAGACTTTCTCCGCAATTCAAACCGAAGAGTTTCAAAATTTTCTTCTGCCATCAATGCGCGATTGTCAGAATACTTAAACGGAATGGACGTCATCAGAAGTTTTGGTCTGGAAAAATGGACGATGGAGAAGTTTTCCCAGTCTGTTGATGATTATCTCTATGCTCAGTTAAAAGGAAATTTCCTTTTTGCCTGGAGCATGCCGCTGGTTTCTTTTTGCGCGACGATACCGCTCATCGGACTGGTGTGGTATGCAGGTCCGAGAGTGTTAAGCGGTGTCTTCAGCGTAGGGCTTTTTGTTTCTTTTGTCCGTTACTATGAACGCTTTTTTAACCCGATGATGCTTCTTTCAAGAGAAATCCATGTCGTTCAGCAGGCCTTCACTAGCACAGAGCGTGTGATGAGCTTTTTGCATGAAGAAGATGAAGAAAAAGTTCTCGACAACAGAGGGCATATGAAACTGACTCATCTTGAAGGTGATATCAAGTTTGAAAATGTGTTCATGCAATATGGAACTGGTGATTGGGTTCTGAAGAACCTGAATTTTCATATCAGGTCCGGAGAGAAAATCGGTCTTGTCGGAAAAACAGGATGTGGAAAAAGTTCCACCGTTTCACTCTTGTCACGTCTTTATGAATTCCAGAAAGGGGAGATTAAAATTGACGATATTCCCATTCGCAATTTTGACCGCCATGCTCTTCGCAATCTGATAGGGTTTGTTTCTCAGGATGCGATTATTTTCAAAGGAAGCCTGCGAGAAAATCTTTCCTGCGATGAAGGGCTGACCGATCAGGATCTGATCGACGCTTCTAAAACCACAGGTCTTGTCCGCGCTCTTTCTCAGGGCGGCCCTCACGCCGGTTTTAACCTCGATATGGAGATTTTAGAAGGGGGAACAAACCTTTCTGTGGGGCAACGGCAGCTCGTTTCTTTAACCCGCGTCCTGCTGAAAAATCCATCCATCCTGATTCTGGATGAGGCCACGGCCAATATTGATCCGTTCTACGAAGAAATCATTCATGAAGCCGTCATGACCATAATGACCAATAGGACCTGCTTAATCATTGCGCACAGGCTGGACACGCTGAAGGCCTGCGACCGCGTTTTTGTCTTTAATCAGGGGGAACTGGTTGAAGAAGGACCGTTGCAGAAGCTGCTCAGTGAAGGCAATTATTTCTATCGCCTTCACCACGCTCAATCTGTTCACTAAAAAACTTAAATCGTATTTTCGGAATAAAGAAACGCACGCTTTCTGATATTGGTGACGATTTCTGAAGACTTTGGTTTGGTCTTTGCTTTCACCTGAATTTTTTTCGAGCGCTCGCTGTACATACTCAGGATTGCTTTTCCAAGAGCAAGGCCAAGTCCCGGAGGAACCGCATTGCCGATTTGTCTCCACTGGGCCGAAAGTGGTCCGTAGAATTTAAAATCGTTTGGAAAACTTTGAAGGGCAGCGGCCTCTCGTTGAGTGAGGTAGCGGTTTTCCGTCGGATGAAAATAATTATGTCTATGAGTCATGATGGTCGGGCTTGGCTTTTTTCTGTCGAGACGCTGGTATTTCGTCTGACGGAAACGATTTTCGCGAAGATTTTTCCAGTCGATTCCCAATTTTAATTTCTTAGTTTTGAAATAAGCTTTTTCATCGGCCTCGTATCTGACGCCTTTGCCTTCCGGAATACATTTAATGCGTTCCAGTTCAAGCGGTTTTTTGATCGCAGCACCGGCGAGATCGTGGTTATAAGTTTTACCATCGCGGGCCTTAAGATTTTTAAGGGCCTCTCCCACCGTCTGAATTTTTGTCTGAGTTTTAGGAAAAACAATCTTATCATTGATTCTTGAACCAATGATGATGGTTCTTCTTCTGCGCTCAGGAACACCGTAAAGTTCTGCCGACATGACCTGCACGTCGAGAGTGTATCCCATTTTATGAAACAACGAAAAAATCGCCTGAAGCGTTTTTTCGTTTTTCTTTGCAAGAAGTCCAGTAACGTTTTCAATAATCACATAATAAGGATTCGTCATTTTCACTAAACGGACGAATTCGCGGAACAAAGTGTTTCTGATATCGTTGGGGTTACCCAGACCGACAGTCGAAAAGCCCTGACAAGGCGGCCCACCGACGACAGCGTGAACTGTCTGTCCTTTGATTAATTCTTTTAGTTTTTTTTCAGTCAGGTCTATAACCGATCCGCAATAAGTATTTGCGTAATGGTGATTGGCCTTGAATGTTTCAATGGCATTCTTATCCATGTCGATGCCAAGAAGACAGCGCATGCCCGCCTGTTCAAGTCCGCAGGAAAGCCCGCCGGCCCCTGAAAAAACGTCAATGAAATTCAAATTTTGGGATGTGTTTATTTTTGTCATATGTGTATGACTATTATCTAAATGTCAGGGTAATATTGTCAAATTTATTACGCGGTTTTCTTTTCTGATCCAATTTTCTTGTAAGAAGCGGGAAGCTGGAATTTAAGGCCGGACTTTTCTTCGACAGCAGCGGGTTTATAAAATTGCTCGCGTTCGTTTTTCCAGTTCCAGTCGCGGACGATTTTTTGAATGGAAAAACTGTAATCCCGCTCGCGTTTGACGTGATAATTCACGTGAGGCATCCAGAGATTGAGATCGTGTGAAAAAATAAAAACGTTTTGTTTGTGTCTGCCGATTGTTTCTTTGAGAGCGGCAATAAACAAAGCGATAGTTTCAGAGTCGAGATCCCGTTCCGGTTCTTCCAGAAAGATGAACTGTCCTTCGCAAACCAGGGACTTTAATAGGGCACTGACCTTTCTCATCTGCGCATTTGCATGCAGGGGAAGTTCATTGGGAAGAACGACTTTCTGGTAGAGATGCTCAAGGGTGCTGTGGTGAGCTTCTTTCAGGAAGTCTTGAAACTGCATATCTTTGGAGGCAGTCAGAGAGTTGGGACTCCAGTCCATTAAAATATTCTGAATCAAAGTGAGATCGGGTATGAGGTTGTCACCACGGGACACGTAAGAAAATTTGTAGGGAAGATTTACGCGATTGAATTTTAAAAAGCCGATGAACTCGGATAAACGAGAGAAATTTTCACCGGTTTCTTCGGTAAAAAGATAGATATCGAATGTATCTTCAAAGTTCACTTTGCTCATCGCAATCTTATCGGACCCCACCGTCTAGTGCTTAAGAAAAAGAATACCGGACAAGAGTTGTCAGGCACCTCTCTTTTCCACTTCTTAAAAACTTTTTTAAAAATTAATTGTGGGCCATAATGAAAGGATGAATGAAAAAGCATCCAATCAAACAGTTTTAATTGCCCTGACAGGCGGGATTGAATCCACTGTGGCAGCGTATCTGCTGAAAAAGCAGGGCTATCGCTGTATTGGTATTGGACTGCAATTTTTCGAGCCCGGAGAAAATCCTGGACCATTTGGCGATGTCATCGTCAGTGATTTAACCAAGATTAAATCCATCTGTACTTATCTCGATATTCCGTTTTATGCCGTTAATGCCAGCGAAATGTTCGCTGATATTGTTCTCGATCCGGTCGTAGGAAGAGTTCTTTCGGGCCACACTTTTGAACCTATGGTTTTTCTCAATTACGTCCTGATGGAAGTTCTTCTGGAGAAAGCAAAAAAATTCAACACCAATCTTGTGGCCACGGGCCATTATGCAAAAGTCTTAAAAAACCAGAAAACCGGTTCGTTTGAATTAATGACGGCCAATGATCTCGAACACGATCAGTCTTATATTCTTTCGCGACTGGAACAAAAACATCTGGCTTCGCTGATTCTTCCGCTTTCTGAAATCAGAAAAAAAGAAGTGGAAAAAATCGGCGAGCTCATCAAAGTGGAATATTTAAAAAGACCAAAAGGCAATGTTCCGCATATTATGCGCGATCCGCGAATGAAAGAGTTAATCGAAGAGCGCTCGCCTAAAGATTTAAGACGAACAGGCACTATATACGATTACAGAAATGAAAGTTCTATCTGCGAGCATCAGGGCATTCATCTGTATTATGTCGGTCAAAACAATCTTCCGGCCAAACCCGAAATCCAGCTCGATCCTCTCAAACAAGTCGTCTCAATTATTCCTTTTAAAGGAAATATTTTTATTGATTACCCTGACAGACTGAAATATTCGCATGCACTCGTGACAAAATTTTTACCGGCAGCGAATCTCGACATCACCCTTCCGATTGCCGCTTATGCAAAAATTGGAGTAAAGAGTGAAAAGATTCCTTGCAGAATTTATTTTAAAAACAATCAGACATGTTTAATTGAATTTGAAAATGAACGCCCGGGACTTCTCGTTCCTGGAACATTCATGGCCTTTTACAACCGTCAGGGTGAAAAAGGAAAAGTTCTCGGTTCGGCCATTGTCGAAGTCGCAGGTGTTTTCGCCAATGAGCAATTCAACACACTTCCCGTTTACAGAAAGGACTCAGATGAAGAAGAAGAGCAGAACGCTAATGATGAAAGACTCACTTTCTAAAATCGCTTTGATTTTTTTACTTGTTTCACAGGCAAACGCCTGGGACATTTCTCCATATGAAAAGAAAATTAAAACAACTTATAACGTGACTTCCGTCACTGAGAAAATTTCCAGAGACGAACTGGAAAAAAATCTACGCGATTTTGTGGCCCAGACAAGACCTTCACGCTTTGTGGGAACACCCGGACATCAGAAGGCCGTAGATTATATCGAAAAAAAATTGAAGGAGTTGAAGTCGGCCGGCGCTTCTTATGAGCGTGTAGAATTCGTTCCTGATATTGCCAAGGCCGGAGAGTTTTACGCCGAAGATTTCAAAAAAGAAGTTGTTGCAAAAATTCCTAAAACGGATCCCAACTACGATCACTGGAAAGGTTTTACGCTGTCGATGATGAAAACTCTCGACTCTGTCAAAGGAGTAAAAGGGTACAATCTGATCTGGGAAAAAAAGGGGACCACTAAACCTGAAGAGGTCATTGTCATTGGGGCCAATTACGATACTCTTTTGAACGATCCGAAAACCATGGTGGTCGATACCAAAGGCGCTATGCCCGGAGCTGACAACAATGGAACCGGAGTTGCGGTCCTGTTGTCGATGGCCCAGATTTTAAACAAGCTCGATCTTCCAAAAACAGTCCGCCTTGTCTTTTTTGATTTTGAAGAACTTGGCTTTCTCGGTTCGCGCGATTACGTAGCAAGTCTTAAATCGAAAAACGAAAAGATCGCAGGCTATATCAATCTGGTCATGCTAGGACACGATTCCAAGCGCGATGATAAAGAAAAAAAGAACAACAATATGAAAGTTTATCTTCGCAATCCAAATGATAAAAATGCCCCTCAAGGCATCGATGAAGATCTGAAACTGGTGACGATGCTGACCAACGCCGGAAAAAAGCTCTACAGCACGATTGAATTTAAACCTGAGGCCAATTCGATGAATTCGAGCTCTCACATCAGCTTCTGGGAAGCTGGTTACCCCGCTGTGTGCTTCTCACAGAACTGGGAGTCCGATTTTAACCCCCGTTTCCACACTTCCAACGATTTTGTTGAGACTTTGAATATCAACACTTATACCAACGCCTTTAGATATATTACAGGGGCGCTGATCGCCTGGAATTACGACATAGTCAAATAGTTCGGACTTTGCTATAAAGGCCTCATGGAAAGAACTGAGGCCCCTTTAAAATCAAAATCAGATACGATGGTCATTGTCGGCATGTCCGGCGGAGTGGATTCGTCTGTCTGTGCGGCCTTGTTAAAAGAAGAAGGCTATAACGTCGTTGGCCTTTTTATGAAGAACTGGGAAGAGTTCGATGAACATGGTGTCTGCCAGTCTTCAAAAGAATTTGCGGACGTCATTGCTGTTTGTGAAAAACTCGACATTCCTTACTATTCTGTCGATTTCATCAAAGAGTATAGAGAGCAGGTCTTCAATCATTTTGTCGAAGAATACAAGATGGGCTACACACCCAATCCAGATATTCTCTGCAATCGCGAAATTAAATTTAAAGTTTTTTATGAAAAAGCGCGCGAACTGGGCGCTGACTTTCTGGCGACAGGGCACTACTGTCAAAACAAAGTGATCGAAGGGAAGAATGCTTTGATCAAAGGCGCTGATCCACTGAAAGATCAATCGTATTTTCTCTACACAATCAAGAGTGATGTTTTGAAAAATGTTCTGTTTCCAATCGGACATCTGCCGAAAACAGAAGTCAGACGTATCGCTGCCAAATACGACCTGGCGACAAAAAATAAAAAAGATTCAACAGGCATTTGTTTTATTGGCGAGAGAAATTTTAAAAACTTCCTTTCCAATTACATCACTTTTACTGATGGCAATTTCGAAACTCTGGATGGAAAAATTGTCGGCCGTCACACCGGAGCGACTTACTATACGCTGGGACAACGAAAAGGCCTGGGCCTCGGTGGACCGGGAGAACCATGGTTTGTAGTTGGAAAAGATATCGCCCGCAATGTCGTCATTGTTGAAAGAGGTGAGAATCATCCCGCGATGTTTTCTGATTCACTTGTTGCAACTGATCTCGAATTCACGACCGGACAGTGGATTCGTCCGCTGCCGTTTAAATGTACAGCAAAGGTCCGCTACCGTCAGAAAGATCAGGCCTGCACTGTGACGAAGATTGAAAACGGAAAAATCTATGTTGAATTTGATCAACCTCAGCGTGCCATTACGCCGAGACAATCGGTTGTTTTCTACGATGGTGAGATCTGTCTTGGTGGAGGAATGATTGAAAAATCAGGCCCGACTTATTACGAGCAGAAAAAATCAGTGCCGCTCAATTCTGACATCAGCCCCAGTACTTCGGATCATTAAAGTCTATTTTCCCGCCGCCATCACCTTCATCAGATTTCTTCGTTTTTTCCTGAAAAGAGGTGCAGTCATGTCCAGTAGATTGCTTCACTAAAACATACGGCATCGTCGCTGATTTAAACTGGTACAGCTTGCAGCCTCGAGGGGCCTGGGGATCGAAAGTGACCTGGTAATGAATGCATTTCATGCATTGGATGCGTTCCATTTTTAAAGCCTCCTTCTTTTAGTATACGACTTTCTCTGGAGGGGGGCAGTTTTTGCCGGGGACTTATTCGTCCAACCTTTAGACACCCCTAGCGTCTTTTTACACGCCCTCTGCCCCCAAAGGCCCCATGGGGTTAGAATCTATGAGACAGCTTTAGGCAAAGCGATTGCACTTAAGGCAGAAGGTTGAGATTAACAAGGTATCGTTTTTTTATTTAAGGACCCCCATGAGCATCAATTTCCAAGGCAGTAATTCAGGCAACCAGAACGATAATGAAAACCTCAATCTGGTGATGTTTCCGGCCTCAAAAAACTTTCCCAAAATCGACCTTGAAGACCGCGACCTGGGGAAAGATCCATTACACGAATTACTGCATGAATATTCGCATGTCCGCGAAGAAGATATTCCAAGTTATCTCGATGAGCGTTTTGAACTCGAGCTTTTAGAAGGAGCGGAACTCCTGGAAGAAAGCGATGCTTTTGACAGCCTTGAAGCGTTCATGAACCGCAATCAGAGACAAGAAGTCATCACTCCTGACGATAAGCTTATAGGCCTCATTAACGAACGCATTGAGGCGATTAAAGAAGCGAGAGCGCGCATAAAATTTTATCTCGATGAAATAGAAATGTTTCTGCCGGCAAAAAGAAAATA
Source organism: Bacteriovoracaceae bacterium UBA6261 (assembly GCA_002440825.1). Classification (GTDB taxonomy): domain Bacteria; phylum Bdellovibrionota; class Bacteriovoracia; order Bacteriovoracales; family Bacteriovoracaceae; genus Bacteriovorax. Next base: position 19,939 of record DJVH01000065.1, read on the forward strand.
ATTTTCGCACACTATTTTTCTTGCCAACGAATTTCCGCGCTTTTATTATTTCAGAATCATTTTTATGCCCAGGTGGCGAAATGGCAGACGCACTACCTTGAGGTGGTAGCNNTTCAAGTCCAGTCCTGGGCACCATTCATTTCAATATTCAATCAGAAATTTTGGCGTTAAACTTTTCTCATGAAAGGACTTCCTCATGAAGCGAGATCTCTCGTTTTGCATTTAACTCCCGATACTGCTCAATACTCCCGTTATTTTGAAGAGGCCCGGAATTTTATCGAGGAATGCCAACATCGTTTTCCCGTTATCAAAGCGGTCCTGAAAGAATCGTCTCTTTTTCAAAAAAAATACCTCGTTGTTTATGTCGATGACGATTGGTTTAATGAAGTGGCCGGCGATCTCGCGGCCTTTGTCATGCCTGATTTACATTTTTTAAACTGTCAGTCTCCGGCGGCCGCTTTAGTGCCAGTTTCAAAGATGCGGTCACGACAGAAAGATTTTCTTTCTATACTTGAACACGAGTTTGTTCATCTCAATCAGTGGATCAAAGGGTTTAATCCCGGCGCTGATTTCAGAAGCCTGAATCCTTCTGAGGATTTTATCCGCTATTTGAATGCTGAGTTTCAGGCGTATTTCATTCAATATACCTTCAACCCTTCTGCTTTTCGCTCACTGGAAAATGGAGCGGAAATTCTGCGCGATACTTGTGCGATAAAAGCACTGAATCAAGCGACCATAAAACTGGCCCGTGCTGTTTCAACAGATAATGCTGACCTGGATGTGGAAAAAACATTTTCGTCTCTACAGGCAAAACTAAAAAAAACGCTGGGGAAAATGGGAGTCAGCTCTTCTCTAAAAGAAGAGCTCGCTAAAAACTTTCCGATTTATTTTATGAAAGCTCTGGTAGAAGTTTGCGACGGCAATGTGCTGTCGTAAATTTAAAAGACCCCCGTTTATTCGGGGGCCATTTCTATTTGAGAAATTTGTCTTAAGCGTGACGGACATTGAGAGAAGTATCTTCAATGATAAGTGGTTTTCTGAAATTCGCCATTGAGCCAACGGCCCCTCCTCCCACAGCGGAAAGCGCTCCTAAAACAACGAGACCAAACAAAGTCCAGCCTGTTGATTTAAGCGCTGTTGCAGCGGCCTCTTTAGCATCGTTGACGGCCTTGTCGACATCAGCGCGCATTGTTGCGATTCTTTGATCAGCTTCCGCAACAGTCATTCCGGACTGAAAGGCTAAATAACGTTTTGCCCCTTCAGTATCTCCGCGCACTAATCTTGTCCCTAAACCTTGAGCAACAGTTGTTGGATCAGACTTGAGATTTAAATCGCCAAGTGCTGATTCAGTGATATTGCTGATGGTGTTTGAAACAGTTGGACTATTGCTGGCCTTTTGCGCTCCAATGGCGGCGACTTCACCCGTTTTTCCCAGGATGGATCCGATGGCGTTACCTGCAGCACCGATGGCCGCCATTGTTTGCCAGAGAACTAATCCCAGAAAAAGAGCGGCAATCACAAGTCCTTGTGCAGAACCAAGACGTGAAGTGCGGAATTTTGAAATTCTTGCCGCGAAATAACTTCCAGCAAAAAGAGAAATGATAGATGAAGCTACAAACCAGATGCCTGAAAAAAGTCCTGCACTTTTGGCACTCGTATCGGGATCAAGACTTATACCACCGATGGCAAGACCAAGACCGACAAGGCCCATCATCGCAAAAAGTGTGACTAATAATCCTGCGACAATAGCACGGTAACTGATCAGTGCATGTGAATTAAGATGTTCAGTTTCCAGGGGAGCAGTTGAAGCTGTTCGTGTTTGATATATGGCCATAAATAATCTCCTCGTTTTTATTCTTTAGAACTTCATTCTATGAACTTGGAGACCTCGCCTCAATTTGCAAGGCTCCCTTCCGCATTTAAAGCGTAGGGTAAATCTCCTGATTTATGACTGACCGATAGAATGAAATGAAGTGATGTAGAGTGAAAATAAATATGATCAACATTGATTTAAAAAATTAGTTGTGTGTACTATATTATGCTTTTGGAGTTGACCAACAAAGGATTGCTTTTATGGATTTTATGCCACATGGACACTGTTATCTCTGGAAGCCTGCATTGTTGTCGATCCATGCGATTTCAGATTTTTTAATAGGCGTGGCCTATGTCGGCATTTCAATTACTCTCTATTTTTTAGTCAAAAAAATTCAGTTGAGATTTTCCCGTGTCGTCTGGTGCTTTGGAGTTTTTATCGGTGCCTGCGGAATGACCCATTTCATGGAAGTGTGGAACCTCTGGCATTCAGCGTATTGGGTGAGCGGTGTGATTAAAATCATCACCGCACTGGCCTCTGTCTTCACCGGCCTTTACCTTTATAAACTTCGTCATCAGCTGGTCGAATTTTCTGAAGCGGTCAAAATTTCAGAATCCAGAAGGCTGATGCTGGAATCCTATAATATTGAGCTCGAGCAAAAAATTGATGAACGAACTTCTGCTTTGCGGGAGGCGGTTAAGGCGAGAGACGAATTTCTTTCTCTGGCCTCGCACGAATTAAAAACTCCTTTAACCACTCTGAAACTTCAATCGCAGTTCCGAATCAAAAAACTTGAGCAAAATCCGGAATTACTCGATGGCTGCGAAATCTCCAGACAGTTTTTGGACATGGTTGATCAGCAGACCTCAAGGCTCAACAGAGTGATTGAAGATATGCTGGATGTTTCGCGAATTCAGTCTGGGCAAATGCAGTTAAAACTGGAAAAAGCGAACATTTGCGAATTAATCAATGATATCGTTAAGCGATTCTCAGCGGATCTTCATAAAGCAGGAAATTTTATTTCCCTTGATCTCCAGTTTTGTCAGGACGTTGTTCTCGATGTCTTCCGCATTGAGCAAGTTTTCAGCAACCTGCTTTCAAATATCATCAAATATGCTCCACGCTCAGAGGTTCAGGTCATGACTCAGATGATTGCAGATCAACAGATTAAAATTTGTTTTCGCGATCAGGGACCTGGAATTGAAAAAGATAAAATTGAAAAAATTTTTCAGCGCTTTGAAAGAGTAGGGGGAATTAACGGGCCGTCTGGTCTTGGACTCGGCCTTTATCTTTCCCGCCAGATTGTCGAGGCCCACGGTGGAAAAGTCTGGGCAGAAAGTAATGCGGAGAATGGAACGTCTTTTATCATTCTGCTCCCGCTCAATCTTTCAGTTTAGGAACGAGATAATAGAGTTTGCCCATTCTCTTCATGACACCTGCTTTTTGAAAGGCTTCATCACCTTTACCAAAATAAAGATCCACGCGGTCTCCGCCTTTAATCGCACCCCCAGTATCCTGATCAAAAACTAAACGGGGAACACGGACCCAATCGACGGGAACTTCTGCTGTTTTATTTTCAAATCGCGGCTCTTCGATATCCAGAAAGGCCATCGCACCTTTAGGAAAAAATACATTGTCAGTGGCGATTGTTCTTCCGTCGCTGACTTCCATCCCGGCATAGGTGATGGCATCCCCCTCCAGCTTTTTGAAAAAAACATAACTTGGATTTTTATTCAGCAATTCCTGCTGCTGCTCTTTTGAAAGGGTTTTCAAGTAGGCCTTAATTTTTTGGGTGCTCATTTCTTCTTTGGGAATCACATGGTGGAGAAGTTTTCCGATGGCCTGATAGGGATGACCGTTTTGAGCATCATAACCTACGTGGAGTTCTTCACCGTTATCAAAACGAACAACCCCTGAGCCCTGGATATGAAGAAAGAAAGCTTCTGCCGGATCTACCCAGGCCAGCTCCAGTTTTTTTCCTTCCAGCTTCTTATCAATATCAATCTCTTTTCGGTCAAAGTAAGGCACAAGAGTTTGCCCTTTTAATTTACCTGAAAGCTGGGCCGGAAAATCATAACGCTTGAACATTGTCTCAAATAATTTCAGATCCACAGTGACTAAATCGTCCGGAACCTTATAGAGAGGAGCGGAGAAGCGTTCGGTTTTTGTTTTAGATCCATTCAAAACAGGTTCGTAATAGCCGGTTGAAAGAACATCTCCCCAATTGTTTCTGCCGTAAACTTCGAAGACGTCAAATTGTTCATTGATTGTGCGAACATAGTTCTCACCGGATAAAAGAATTTTTTCAAGGGCCGCGATGTAATCGGCCTTGGCAATTTTTCGTTTGCCGAAAATCATCGGATCATTGACCAACCGGGATTTTTTCACCACTTCGATATGCTTTTTCAATGTCACTAAAAAACTATCCGCACTAAGAGAATCTACCGGACGGATATTTCCGTGCGCAGGTCTCATAGCATCTTCAATGCGAACAAGTTTAGTTCTCGCGCAGGATGTAAGTAACATACAAATGACCAGAATTTTTTTCATGATTTAAGATTAATTCCAAGTATACTTATTTGAAAAGGAGACATTTATGAACATGAGAGATTATTTTCATCCAAAAAATTATAGCAATTCTATTTCGGCCGCACTTCTGGTTATAAGAGTGATCATGGGGCTGGCAATGGTTTTACACGGGTCTGGCAAGATTCAGCATCCGTTTTCATGGATGCCGGTAGAAGCTGGAATTCCGGCCATCTTTCAGTTCCTGGCGGCCATTTCTGAATTTGTCGGCGGACTTTTTATTATTGTTGGATTGCTCACGCCGCTATCTGCTCTTGGCATTTTCTTTACAATGTCCGTTGCGGTCTTTTTTCATGGATTCATTCGCCACGATCCATTCGTCAATCAAACAGGC
>DJVH01000047.1 GCA_002440825.1 Bacteriovoracaceae bacterium UBA6261
TATGAAAATCAGAAAAGGTGAACAATTAAAATTTTTTGGAAAGCGAGGGCGTCCTTCTATCCACGATCGGGGCATCAGGCATATTGAAAGACCACGCTTCACTCGACCTCGTTCTTTTCATCTCACTATCAAAGTGAAATCAAATAAGGCAGATATTCAAAATAAGAAAATTTTGAAGGCCCTTCATCATGCAATCACGAGGGCGCGGCTGAAAGACTTGAAAATTATCCATTATACTCTCGAATACAATCATATTCATTTATTGGTAGAAGCCAGCTGTAACCGTATACTTCACTCCGGTATGCAAGCGTTTGGGATTTCCCTGGCCAAAGCAATCAATCGAATTAAATCAGTGAAAGGAGCAGTCTATAAGCATCGCTACCATTATCGGCAGATATCCTCACCAAAGGATCTGAAGAATGTCCTTCATTATATCTTTCACAATGGAATCAAACATAAGAGAAGTAAGTCGCCGCTCGATCTTTATAATTCATTCCTGGCAGAGAAAAGATTATGGGCGGAAATCAAATTAAGGCCGGAGCTGCAAAATTGGCAAAGGACTTTGTTAACGGTGCTGGATTCCGGGCAAATCTATTTTAAGGCACTTGAAGTTTTTGGATAGGCATTTTTTTCCTCTGTCAAAAGGCCAACTGTCAAAGCTCTGGCGATTGTCCTCAAAAAGGTGGTCCGACAGGAATTATTTGCCAGTTTTCATCACCTCCACTTGAACCAAATTGCCGTTCTATGTATAATTTTTGACAGGTACGGTTTAAATCCATGGATGGTAAGTAATGGCCGAAGAAAAGCACGAGAAGGACGAATCAGCAGGAGCAGCTCCTTCCGGTAAAAATCCTCTATTAGTAGTTCTAGTTCTGGTGAACACAATTGCAGTTGGTGCAATTGGATTTTTTCAATTTCAAAATCATAAAAAATTAAATTCAGTTACTACTGCTGCAGACGTTATGAAACAAGATCTTGAAAGCGGTGGAGAGCATGCTGCTGCAGAAGGCGGCGGTCACGGCGAAAAGAAAGCTGAAGGTGGACACGGCGGCGGTCACGGTGAAAAAGGAAAAGAAGGTGAAGTTGAAGGTGTAAAAGCTGACGGACTTCTTTATCCATTAGAACCATTCACAGCAAACCTTGCACCAGGCGATGGTCCAAGAAGATTTATTCGTATTTCACTTGTGCTTAAATTCAATAAAGAAGCTAAGAAAGAAGAAGTGGATGCAAGAAAACCACAGATCAGCGACACAATTATAAGTATGCTGAATGCAAAAAAGCCTGAAGAACTTTTAAAGAAAGAAGGCAAAGACTACTTAAAAGAAGAATTGAAATCATCAATCAACAGTTTTCTGGTTGATGGTCAGGTTGTAGATATTTATTATGTTGGTTTCCAGATCAACTAATTGTTAGAAAGAAAAGAGACGTCGACAGTAGGTTTAAACGTTTCATTAGCTTTATGAATCCCAGGAGGGGAAGATTATGGCGCAGGTTTTAAGTCAAGACGAAGTAGATGCACTTTTAAACGCAGTTAACGACGGCGGTGGTGACTCGTTTTCTGGTGGTGATTCAGACGGTGGTGCCGGCGGCGGCGACGATGCTGATGAAAATATTCAGACGTACGACCTCACTAACCAGGACCGCGTTATTCGCGGTAGAATGCCCATCCTCGAGATTATCTATGAAAGATTCATCAGAAGCTTTCGTGTGTCGCTTTCGAACTCTCTTCGAAAAATTTCGACCATATCAATTATTTCGACCGACCTTTTAAAGTTTGGTGAATTCGTCAACACACTTCCGATTCCATCGTGCATGTGTATTATGCGTTTCAATGAACTAAGAGGCCCTGCGCTTCTCGTTTTCGAATCGAAACTTGCTTATGCCATCATCGATTCTTATTTCGGCGGAACTGACAGACCTTTCACAAAGATTGAAGGAAAAGAATTCACGATGATCGAACTTTCGTTCATGAGAAAGATCATGGACATGGCGATCAACGATCTTGAAGAAGCGTGGGCGCCAGTTCACCGTATTGATGCTCAATATTTAAGAACGGAAATCAACCCGCAGTTCGTAGGGGTTGTTCCTCCGTCAGACGTTATTATCGCGACAACTCTTGAAGTTGAATTTGAATCGGCTTCAGGAACAATCATGATTGTTGTTCCATACTCAACAATCGAACCAATTAAGCAAAAACTTTCATCAAGCTTCCAGACCGACAACGAAATGGCGGACTCGATCTGGACACAGGCGATGAACGAACACATCAAGAATACAAAAGCGACAGTGGTCGTGAGACTTGGTGAGGCTGAAATGACTTTAGGCGATCTTCTAACGCTTGAGCCGGGAGATATTATCCCGCTTAACCAGGATGCTTCGGGGGAAGTGACAGTCGCTGTTGAAGGTGTCGAGAAAATGAAGTGCTTAATGGGCACCTATAAAGGCAATCGCGCCGTTCAGATTACAAAGGTCAATACGCCGATTACTTACGACGAAACTGAAGAAGAATAATTAAATAATTAAATAAATTTTTGGAATATAGGGGAGAAGGAATGAATAAAGTGAATGTAGAAAGAATGGCGGATGAAGTAAAAGCGGGAGATGACTCCCTCAATAAACTTAAAGTCCAGAACCTGGATTTCATTCTGGATATTCCATTGAAAGTTTCAGTTGAATTGGGAAGAACTCAGATCATCGTGAAAGATTTACTACAACTCGGTCAAGGTTCGGTTCTTGAACTTGATAAGCTTGCCGGTGAGCCGCTTGAGATTCTTGTGAATGGCAAGCTGGTTGCAAAAGGTGAAGTTGTTGTTGTTAACGAAAAATTCGGGATTCGTTTAACAGATATTATTTCTCCAATCGAAAGAATCGAGACTTTGAAGTAAAAGGAGTTGCACTGTGAAAAAATTAGCCATTGTTCTTTTTGCGGTTTCATCATTTGCAGCACTTGCAGAAGATGTGAATGTCAAAGCTCTTGAATTAAAAAATGCCGGAGCTGAAAATCGTCTTTCGATTAAATTGGCGGGTAATCTGAATGATAACCCTCAAATATCTGTGAAAGATAAAACTTTATCGATCACAATCCCTAGTGCTCATGTAGCAGGAAAAATCCAAAGAACAGTGAGTGGAGCAGTTCTTGTTGCTTCACAAATAGACAGAGACACAGTTGCTGTTAAGGCCAGCCTGCCTTATTCCCTTACAGGAAAAGAATCTCTGGTTAACATTACGCTAAAAGACGGCTCAATCGACGTGAGTTTTCCGAAAGGCGTGGTTGCTCCTGCCGCTACAGCATCAAAAGCGGGAAGATCTCCAGCGATCGTTGCTAATGAAAAGGCCGTAGAGGCCAACAACGCTGAAGCTGAGAAACTTGATGAAAATTATTTATCGTCATTGGTAAAAGAAAACGAAAAATTAGCAGCTGAAAAACACCCTGAACAGACAGCTAAAACGAATAATGAGGCCCACGCTGATACCGCTGTTAAAAATGACAGAGTCAATTTGACCCAAGCTGGTGTTGAAAAGAACGAAGCTAAGTCTGCATTTACAAAAGAAGAGCCGGCTAAGTCTAATTTTTCACTTTCGGGATACATTGGTAAGTTCGTTGCATTCCTAAGTTTGATGGTTCTTGGCTTTTATGGAGTTCTGACTCTGTTCAAGAAAGGAGTTATTAAAAAAGGCAGCCTTGGTTTCTTAAACAGCACGAAGATGGTTGAAGTGATCAGTACAACACACGTTGCTCCAAAGAGAACATTGATGATGGTGAAAGCTCACAAACAAGTTTTTCTGGTTTCAAACACTGAACAGGGAATGACTTTGATTTCTGAAATTCAAGATGTGACAGGATTGATTAAAACAGGAGAAGAGGAGCTTACAGGTTCCAACTTTGATACAAACCTGTATACAGCTAACAAAAAACCAAAAGAATTTAAATTAAAAGAAGATACAATCGCCAACGATTATTCATTGGACGATATGCTGGCAGAAGCTGATGTAGCGGCCCCTGCTCCAGTGATGGATCGATCAATGAATAGTTCAATGACGACTAATGCGGCGAAGTCTATTGAAAAAGCACCGGTTAAAGATCAGGTCAGATTTTCAGACCAGATCAAAACGAAAATTAAAAACATGAAACAAATTCAATAAGGATCGGTGAGCATGGAAGCTCGGCTTATGAAATGGACAAAGTATTTTGCAGCGCTGGCACTTTTAATATTGCCAGCTTTAGCGTTTCCACAGGCAACAAATCCAAATGCAGTGAATCTGCCGGGGATGTCGATTAATTTCGGTCAGGGTGTAAACCTGGTCGATTCAATTGAAGTGCTTTTACTTTTTACAATCATCACTCTCGCTCCGTCGATTTTGATTCTTTGTACAAGCTTTACAAGAATTCTGATTGTTCTTTCTTTTATGAGACAGGCGATCGGAACTCAGAACATGCCGTCTAACCAGGTTCTGGTTGGTTTTTCTCTCTTCCTTACGATGTTTGTTATGCAACCGACTGGGGAAAGAATTTACAGCAAAGCAATTCAGCCTTACATGCAAAAACAAATTACGACGACTGCAGCTATTGATGAAATCACTCTCGGCCTTCGCGGGTTTATGCAGAAGCAGGTTAGAAAAGCAGATATCGGATTGTTTTATGATGTCACAGGGAAAACTGCACCGAATACAATTGATGATGTTCCGATTCACTACTTGATTCCGGCATTCATCATTTCTGAACTCAAGACTTCGTTCCAGATCGGATTTTTGCTTTATATTCCATTCCTGATCCTGGATATGGTTGTAGCCTCTGTACTCATGGCGATGGGGATGATGATGTTACCACCGGTTGTTGTATCGTTGCCGTTTAAGCTTCTCCTTTTTGTTTTGGTAGACGGATGGCAGTTGGTAACGGGCTCTATTTTAAGATCGTTTAACCCATAGGTGGCTTATGCAATTTGATTCTTATGCAGATATTACTCATCAAGCAATTAAAGTGGCCCTTATGGTTTCGGCTCCAATGCTGATTGGTGCTTTGGTCATGGGGATTCTGGTTTCATTATTCCAGGCCGTCACTCAAATCAACGAGCAAACGCTTTCATTCATCCCGAAAATTCTGGTGATTGTTGCTGCTCTTATTTTCTTTGCGCCGTGGATGTCTGATACGCTGACAACTTTTACGAAAGATTTGATTTTAAATATTCCTAAGATCGTAATGGAGCGATAGTTTAAAATGCTTAATCTTCAAATAACAGATTTGACTCCGCTTGTAGCTTTCTGGTTGGCGTTTTCGCGCTGGCTGGCAGTTATTTTTCAAATGCCGTTGTTTGATAACGTTTCTATTCCAGTCACTGTGAAAGTTCTTGCGACTCTGGTTATCACTTATGCTTTTTTCCCGATGATTCAGAATCAACTTTATCTGGATATTCAGCATGTGGGCGCACAGAGCTTCTGGTATCTCACTATCTTCAACGTTCTGATTGGTCTTATTATTGGTTTCTTTGTGAAGTCGATCATGAGCATTTTTATTTCAGCTGGTGCTTTGATTACTCAGCAAATTGGATTCAATGCTCTTCACTATTTCGATCCGAATGCCGGTGGACAAGTTGGTCCATTTGAAAAATTGATCGAATGGACAGTACTCATGATGATTTTGACATCAGGAGCTTTGATTCCAATGTTTAAAGGCGTCGTCAATTCTTTTTCAAGTGTTCACGTTTACAACCTTGGAAAGATGGCGCACTCGCCGGAATTTTTCATGACAATGTTTAAAGCATTCTTCATCTCTGCGCTCATGCTTTCAACGCCGATGATTTTCATCAACGTTGTTATCAATGCGGTGATGGGAATTGTTTCGCGTGCAGTTCCACAGATGAATGTTATCGCTGTAAGCTTTGCCGTGAATATTGGTTTAGGATTATTGGTATTCGTTACTGGAAGTGACGAATTTTTTCAAACTTGTTTCAGAATCTATACGGAGAAACTTGGGGCCTGGTTCCAGTTTCTTTCATAGAGTTCTGATTTAGGAGAAGGCTAGAATGGCCGACGAACAAGACGACGGGGAAAAGACCGAAGAGCCGTCCCAGCACAGGATTGATGAGTTCAGGAAGAAAGGGGATGTGGCCTCTTCGCGCGAACTTACATCTGTACTGGTGTTGGCTGCTTGTCTGATGACTCTTTCGCTCTCACTTGTTTATATCTATGAAGAACTCACAAAATATGTGGAGTGGCTTTACACGCTCGATATCGCCTCTGCTTATACAGAAAAATCACTGAATACAATCACGACGAGAACTTTCATGGTGGCCCTGAAGTGTGGCGCTCCGGTGATGATGACTGCTCTTTGTGTAGGGGTTCTTGTTCAGGTGGCGCAAATTGGTTTTCTCTATTCACCCGATATCCTTGAATTGAATTTTGACCGAGTAAATCCAATCAACGGTGTGAAGAAACTATTTTCAATGCAATCACTTTTCGAAACGGTGAAAGGTCTCATTAAATTTGTTGTCGTTCTGGCCGTGGTTTATGTGTATCTAAAAGATGATATTGCAAAATACAACGGCTTCATGCACCTCGAGCTATTTCAGTCGTTTGTTTACGGAAAAGAATTGCTGATGAAACTTTCTTTCGCGATTTTGATGGCGTTGGGGGTTGTCGCAATGCTGGATTTTGCTTACCAGAAATTTACGTATCAAAAGAAATTGAAACAAACGAAGCAACAGGTAAAGCAAGAACACAAAGAGCAGGATGGTAACCCTGAGATCAAGCAAAGAATTCGTCAGATCCAGAGAGAGATGTCGAGAAAGCGCATGATTAAAGATGTCCAGACTGCTGATGTTATTGTCACAAATCCGACGCATATTTCGATCGTTTTAAAATATGATTCTGAAAAAATGGTTTCACCGATGGTTATCGGTAAAGGCCAGGATCACATGGCCATGAGAATCAGAGAGATCGCGAAACAGCACGACATTCCGATTGTTGAAAATGTTCTTCTGGCAAGAACACTCTACAAAACAGTAAAGACAGGACAACCTGTTCCGCGCAATTTGTATAAAGCGGTCGCTGAGGTTCTGGCGTTTGTTTATAAACTTAAAAAGAAGAAAAAAGCTCTGTCGTAAAAAGACATAAAGAGAGTGGGTGATTGATATGGATGAAATGTTAAAGAAAATGAAAATCTTCAGTCAGGGACCGGACGTTCTGGCCGCTGCAGGTATTCTGATGATTCTCGTTGTAATGATCGTGCCTGTTCCGCCGATTATTCTCGACTTGCTTCTCGCCTTATCGCTGGCCATGTCAGTTATCATCATGCTTGTTTCTCTTTATACAAAGAAACCATTAGATTTCTCTACTTTTCCTTCTGTCCTTTTGATTTCAACATTATTCCGTCTTGCTTTGAACGTAGCTTCAACAAGAAATATTCTTATTCATGGAGCTGCTGACGGAACAGGCGCTGCCGGTGAAATCATTAAGTCATTCGGTGAGTTCGTTGTTCAGGGGAACTTTGTTGTCGGTATCGTTATCTTCATCATCCTCGTCATCATCAACTTTATGGTTGTTACAAAGGGTGCGGGACGCGTAGCTGAAGTTGCAGCAAGATTTACGTTGGATGCGATGCCTGGTAAGCAAATGGCGATCGACGCCGACTTGAATGCCGGTCTGATCAATGATGTTGAAGCAAAGAGAAGAAGAGCAGAAGTAGCGCAGGAAGCGGATTTTTACGGGTCGATGGACGGTGCTTCGAAGTTCGTTCGCGGTGATGCCATCGCGGGTATTTTAATTACTGCAATCAACATTTTGGGCGGTATCATTATCGGTGTTGCTCAAAACGGAATGGATATTGGAAAAGCCGCAGAGACGTTTACACTTCTCACTGTTGGTGATGGTCTCGTCACCCAAATTCCAGCTCTTATTATTTCAACTGCTGCCGGTATCCTCGTTACAAGAAACACTAACGAAGACAACATCGGAACTCAGGTTCAAAAACAATTTAAAGTTCATCCAAAAGCCATTTACATTGCAGCGGCCGTACTGGTTGTTTTCGGATTGATTCCAGGACTTCCTAAACTGCCCTTTTTTGCGATGGGAGCCGCGCTTGGATATCTTGCTCACAAAATTGAACAAGGCAATGTTAAAGCTGACGTGGCCGAAAAAGCGAAGGCGGTGGAAGTCACGAAGAAAGCAAATCCACAGAACCTGGAAGAACTTCTCAATATGGAGCTTGTGGAACTCGAAGTTGGTTATGGTCTTGTTCATTTAGTTGATACTGAACAAAACGGTGATCTTCTTGAACGTATCACTCACATGAGAAAAATCTTTGCTCTCGATTGGGGGGTCATCATTCCTTCAGTTAAAATCAAAGATAATCTTGAATTAAAACCAGGTGGATACTCTGTAAAAATTAAAGGCATCCAGGTCGCTAAAGGTGAATTGATGTCTGATTACTTCCTGGCGATGGATCCGGGAACAGTTATTGAAAAAATGGAAGGGGTTGAGACGACTGAACCTGTCTTTGGCCTGCAAGCTGTCTGGATTTCTGAAGATCAAAAAGAAGATGCTCAATACAATGGGTATACTGTAGTGGATTGCTCGACCATTGTGGCGACTCACTTAACGGAAATCCTGAAATCAAATCTCCATGAACTGTTTGGACGTCAGGAACTTGTTCGGGTTGTTGATAACTTTAAAGAGACAAACCCTAAATTAGTGGGCGATTTGATACCTGACATTTTAAATCTGGGAATCATTTTAAAGGTCATGAAAAATTTACTGAGAGAGGGTGTTTCTGTTCGTGATCTACGCACAATTTTAGAGACATTATCTGAGTATGGCCCTACAATTAAAGACACAGAAGCTTTGACGGAATTTGTTCGTCAGGCGCTGTATAGAACCATTACTGAGAAGATTAAAAGTGATCAGGGAGACATTCCGTTGTTTACTTTGGATCGTAATATTGAAGAGTCCATTGCTCAAAATATTATCCAAACAGACCAAGGACAACAGTTATCACTTGATCCTAAAGTCACTCAAATCATCCTGGCTTCTCTCAATGAAAAAATTGAAGAAGCAACAAATATGGGTGAGAAAATGGTTGTATTGTGCTCACCAGTTATCCGCTCGCACTTCAAGCGGTTGACTGAGAAATTTATCCCCAACCTTGTGGTAGTAAGCCACAATGAACTTTCGCCAGATGCGAACATTAGATCACTAGGAACGGTGAGGTTGTAATAAATGTACGTTAGAAAATTTGAAGCAGACACAATCGAAGAAGCTCTAAGAGACATCAAGCGCGAACTTGGTCCTGATGCCGTCATTTTAAAGACGCTCACGAACAAGGGACTCAAAGGCGCATTCAAGAAAAAGAAAATCGAAATTACGGCCGCTATTTCAGAGAAGAACTACGTAAAGAAAGCTTCTGTGGATACGATTTTAAACGATAATCAAAAAGATGAATTTTACAACGGTAGTGCAGGGTATATAGCGAATATGATCGATCAACATGAACAAAACAGAGAACGAACATCAACAAACAACCGCGCGGGCGGATATGGTTCTGCTGGGCTGAACAGACCAGTTTCGACTGTAAAAAATGCGGCTTCAAATCTGAGAGCAGGTCTCGACGATTTTTTAAGTCTTGGTGAACGTGAAGAGCGACGTGACGAACGCAATCATTCACGCAACGAATTCAACTTTGACGATGAAATGGAACAAAGCAGACCGATTCCTCAAGCGGCACCAGTGAGACAACAAGCTCCGGTTCAGCCACAACGTCAAGCTCCGGTTCAACAAGCTGCTCCTGTCGCTCAGGTTCCTCAAGGAAGAATGATCGGCGAAGAAATGTTTGAAAAACAAAAAAATAAAGTTGAAGAGTTAGAAAAAAAACTTTTTGAACTTACTCGCAGTTTTGAACGTATTCACAAAAAAGAACCTATTGGAATTTACCAATTAAGAACAACTCTTAGAAGTCTTGATATCAACGAAAGTTATATTCAACACCTTATCAAGAAAGGATTGTTCGAATTAACTGAGTCAGACGTTGAAAATGCAGATGTGGTTTTTGAATTTGCTCTAAGAGAAATGATGACGACTGTCTCTACAGCAATGCCTCTTTTCTCTTCAGTAAACAAGCAGCCTGTAATCACAGTCTTTGTTTCGGAAGCTTCTTGCGGACAAACAGCAATGGTACAAAAAATTGCGACGACTAAAAAAGATTCTGTCATTATCAGAAACGTCACGACAATTAATGAGCCAAAAGCTTCGTTTGCAGAAAAGATTTTTGGAATGAATGTCATCAAAGCAGCAAGCATTGCGGAGATTGTTTCTGAATGCAGAAAAGCTACTGAGGATGGCAAATCAGTTTTTATCGATTACAAGTGCAACGATGCTGAAAGCAATGATACGAAAAAATTTATCGATGGTTTAAGACGTGCTTTTTCGAAAGTGGAAGTATTGATCACTCTTTCGGCAATTCATACAGAGTTATACAATAGAAAAGTCCTGGGAACATACAGAAGCCTTTCTGATGGTGTTGTTGTTTCCCATCTGGATGCGTGTTTGAATTTCGGTGCGCTCTTTAATATCACTCAAGATATCAAAGATCTGCCTTACAAGTTTTTTGGAACAGGTGAAGTGGTTCCGGATGATCTTGAAGCTGCGACTGCTGAAAGAATTCTCGCCGGTATTTTTAAATTTTCTTAAAGTTTTATTTTAAAAAAGGTGAGAGTCCATGAGGGACTCTCGCTGAACAAAAGCAGAATCTAAGGGGAGACAGGAAGTCCATGCTTAGTTTAAAAAAGTCCAGTCCAAGTGATTGGCTAGTTTCTCAGAACAAATACCAGTCCAAAAAAACAAGATCCAAAGCAAAAACAATCTCCATTACTGCTGGAAAGGGCGGAGTAGGAAAGACCTCAGTCGCTGTAAAAATGGCACGCCTCATGGCAGATTCGGGTTATAAAGTTCTTCTTCTCGACTGTGATACAAACCTGTCAAACACAGTTGTAAAGCTTGGCCTTCCCATTACAAATTATTTTTATGAGCTTGTCTCTGCGCAGAGAGAGTTTGATGATTGTCTTCATAAAGATGGGAATCTTCATTTGCTTTCTGGATGCAACGGCAGCATAGACATGTTCAACAAGTCTCTTGAAATCGACAGAATCATCATTGATATTCTGGTCAATCACGAAAGAGACTATGACTACATTCTTTTAGATTGTCCGGCAGGTATCACAAAAGAAACCCTGACACTGAACGCTTACAGCGATTATCGTTTTGTTGTTGTGACTCCTGATAAATCTTCAGTCACAGATTCATACTCATTGATCAAAATTCTGAACAAAGAATTTGGAGTCAATGACAACCATTTATTGATCAACAAAGTTTCTTCTGAACCTCAATACCAAAGAATGGTAAAAACCTTGAGTGAAACGGTCGAGACTTTTCTAAAGTGTCGTCTTCACATCCTTGGTGGAGTGAAGTTCGAAGACGCCCCTGTGGATCAATTTGATTCGTGTTTACTAGAACAGGAAAATTCTTCCCTGCATAAGAATTTCGTGAAACTCGTTAGAAAATTTACCGAAGAGATAGAGGGCAGAGCTGCGGCCGATGAGTACGCGCCGTTCACCAATTCTCGCCATGAACAAGACGTTCGATTCACAATTTAAAAGCAGGGAGAGCAATTAGATGTCGACTCTATCTAAAAAATTAAAGAACCTTAAAGATTATCGCTCTACCGTAGAACCGAAAGTTAAAGATGAAATTATTATCGAGTATGCACCACTCGTTAAGTACATTGCACAGAAAATTGCTTCACGTCTTCCATCGAATATCGAGCTGGACGATCTGGTTTCTTGCGGTGTCATCGGTTTAATGGATGCTATTGAAAAATTTGATCCAAACCGCGACAACAAGTTCAAGACGTACGCTGAATTCAGAATCAGAGGAGCGATCTTAGATGAACTTCGCGCTCAGGACTGGGTTCCTCGTTCAATCCGTGAAAAAGCAAAGACAGTCGAAAGAGCTTACTCAAAACTTGAAGCAAGTCTTGGCCGTCCTGCGACTGATGAAGAAATGTGTTCTGAACTGGGCATGAACCAGGAAGAATTTCACGATCTTCTGAACAAAGCTAAATCAATCTCCCTTCTCAATATCGATGATTCTGCCAGCTTCAACAAAGGCGATAAGAAACTTATCTCTGAAGTCATGGAAGATCACAGAGCGCTTAACCCTTACACAACTGTAAGCCAGAAAGACTCTCGTGAAAAAATCAAGGAAGGCATCATGACCCTTCCGGAGAAGCAACGACTCGTTCTTTCTCTTTACTACTATGAAGATTTAAACCTGAAAGAAATCGGCCAGGTTCTGGATGTAACAGAATCGCGCGTTTCTCAGCTGCACACGCAGGCTATTTTAAAACTTAGAGCAAAACTAAGAACATTGTTTGAATCAGTAGAAGATCTGGCATCGTAGAAAAAAATGGAAAGAAGACAGCCTGAACATTCTTATCATGAAGATTTTGAGAAGAGCTTGAGTACCCTCGAGGATATTCAGCTTCTTTCTGAATTTTCTCTCTCTCCATTAATCGGCAGAGCGTATTACTATTTGTCCGAAATGAAGAGAAAAGCTGACGAGAAAGTGGATGGCCCGGTTAAAAATTACGACCAGGTCGCGAAAGTTCTCGATGAAAAACTGGAAAGTATTTTCAACGAATTCTTTTCTAATAAATCAAAGTTTAAAAGTTACGAATACTATAAATCTACGTCCAAGATTGATTTGAAAAAATGGAACCTCATTCTGGAGCTTGTTCCGGAAATCTTGTCAGTCGTCACCCTTTTTAATTATCATGGCGCAGTTGATGTTCGCCTGGACGATAGCAGACTGCTTGTGTCGGGTATGGTGCTGGAAGAAGGCCATCTTCAAATGAACCGAAAGTTCATTTATGTCGTTACAAGAAAACTTCTCAGACAAAAAGTGCTTTTAACTTTCAATCTTGAGAAGACAACGAGACCAGGTTTATTCCGCCTGGATTTAAAAGTGGATATCTCTCACGACGATGCACTTATTTATAAAGTGAAGTTCAATGTGGGACCAAAAGAAAATTATTGTGTAGGCTTTTCAAATATCTTTTGTCATTACCGTGCACTCCTGGAAGACGTCAAGCAAGTGGGTGAACACAACGTAATCGAAGTGGGAAATGATCTCTCTGTAAGATCTTTTATGGGAGTACCGGACTTGTCTCGTCTGGAATCGGCCAACAAAGAAATATTGCACTTTCCCTTTCTATTCCGGCCTGTTTCAATCATACTACCTGTGAAAGGCAATCTTTCGTCGGATACATTTACGCGCGGATTGGCAGGGGAACAGGATGTTTCTACATATTATCGAACAATCGATTTTTTTTCGTTATTTAATCAATAATCTTTTCTCATTTTCAGTTAAAATATTCAGGACAGTTATTTCCTCTCAGGAGCAGGTATGCGATTTACTCTAGGACGAGTTGTGCATTTTTATTACGTGGCCGTTTTGGTGGCCATGACGGGTCTATTTCTTTATGGCGCTAAATTCTATTGGGAAT
This sequence comes from Bacteriovoracaceae bacterium UBA6261, assembly GCA_002440825.1. Classification (GTDB taxonomy): domain Bacteria; phylum Bdellovibrionota; class Bacteriovoracia; order Bacteriovoracales; family Bacteriovoracaceae; genus Bacteriovorax. Next base: position 13,550 of record DJVH01000047.1, read on the forward strand.
CTGGACTGCTGAATATTGAATACGTAAGCAATCTTTACGATGGAACCAGTAAAGTTAAAGCTGTTAAAGATCGCAACGACATCGATGAAATCAAGAAATTTGTTGATGGAGATCGCATTAAAGATGCACACAAAATCTTCACACGAATGGAAGAAGACATCCACGATCTGAAAGCGATCAAGCCCGTCGGTGAGAAAAGTACTTTTGATGACAACTTGAAGAAAGTGAAAACTCAACTTGTGAATTTCCAGTCTGCTCCTGAGTTGACAGCAATCCTCAACAACATCACTTCCAAAGTGACAGCGTTTGAAAATTTTGTCACCGAAAAGAAATGGCCGACACTGACTAAAATGTCGATGAATTTAAGAATCAAGTCATCACCTGGAAGATTAATGCAGGGAGGATTGTACAATTTTGAGAAAACTCAGAATCTGGCACTTTCAATCAATAATGACATTGAAGCGATGACGAATTTTACTGAGTCTTCCGGACTTCCTGTGGATATCAAGGGAGCCATTCTCAACAGAATTAAAACGATCCAAGCTGAAGCCGTGAACCTTAATACTTATGTTGAAGATCACAAAGCCTTCAATAGAACGTATAAAGATTATGCAACTGATTATCAGACATGGTTCAAAATGGTTGAGCCTGAAATTGCTTTGAAGAAAATACAGTTTGAGAAAAGTTCGCAGACAATTGTCTATTCTCTGATCATTATTTTCGCAAGTTTTGGTACGGCCATCGCTTTAGGTTTTGTGATTTACAACTGGTCGAGCAAGCGCGCATCCAGCAAAACAGAAAAACTTATTCTTGATACAATTAAAGATGGTCTTCTGCCTCTGGAAGGAAAGAGGGGCGAGACGTTTTCCAGTGAGTTCGAAGCTGAACTGGATAAGTATCATGATTATGTTCACAAGCGTATGACTTTTGGGTCAATTTTTCAGGAAGCAATGCCTTTTGCCTCAATCCTTCTTGATTCGAATTTAAATCTGGTCTGGGGAAACCCGCATTTCTATAAAGAATGGTCTCTTCAAAATTTTGATGAAGAAGGCGGGGACTTGACGTGGGATTTCCTCCAGCGATTTACCGATCTTGATGACAACAGCGCTCTTTTATCGGCGTTGAGAATGAGCACTCCGGGTGTTTACAATATTCAGGTAAGAAGTGGTTCAGGATCTTCTCCTGCTCGTCCTTATGAAATGCATGTTTCTCCTGTTGATTATGCCGGACAGAAACGCATAATGATTATTTTTTATCCAACTTCTGAAGTTCAGGAAAAAATCAACGCCCAGAGAACAGCTATTATCTCACCAATGCTTTCTTTGATTGAAGCTCAGATCAATGAATCCATTACGACTGACAAAAAAGCAGCGCTTCGCTCTCAGATTGAAAAGGCCGGCGGAGTTGAGCTTTATACAAACTTCAATCAATATGTAGAGAAGTGTGAAACTTCGAGAGATGATCTTTCAAGTGAAATTGAAAGACTTGAAACAACTCTTAATGAGCAGAAAAATATTGTGACTGATATGAGAAAATCTCTGGTCGCTTCATTCGAAACGCAAAGAACTCAGGTTGCAAAATATAATCAATTTAAATCGGCCGTCTCTTCGGTGCTCGATGCCCGCGATCAGCTTGAAGAACAATTCAGATTCGTCATTAATTCTTCACGAGAGTTTTACAAAGACCAAAACAAGATTTTCTCAACGGCTGAAAATGCCGAGAAAACGGTTGATGAATACATCAGAAGTCTTAAAACCATTACATCGCTTAAAGGTGAGTTTAAAGAACTAAAAGGCAATGTTGATGAATTCAAGTCGAGAATCGTTCAGGTTCTTGATCAATTGTTGATTTTCCAGAATCATGAAGACGATACGCTCAGAGTGGATCAGTTTTTAGGAAAAATAAAACTGGAAATGAAAGGTTTTGAAAAAGTCCTCAATAACTTCAATGAAGTTGTTACACAGTTGGATGTGACGGTTACAAAAATGGATATGATGGTCGAGGGGCGTGAGAAAATTGATCTTGAATCAATCAGATCGCGTCTGGAAGCTATCAGAAACAACCTCGATAACGCCAACTTCTCAGCTTCGAAACTGACAAACCTTTCTCACTCAAAAGATGAAGAACTGGTGGCGGTATTGAAAACGCTCGTGTTGAATCTGAAATCTGAGATGAAGCGAATTGATGAAATGTGCAAACTTTCAGGTTTAACGGAAGAACATTTAAAAGTTATTTCTCCTGAACAGCCAGGTGAGCAAGCGTAAAATGAAAATACTGATGGTTTGGAGCCGGGGATTTGGCGCAGACCGAATTCTCCCGCTTCCATACGGATATCTTATCAACCGTATTGATCGTACAAAACATCAGGTCAAGCTTCTCAATTGTGCTCTCGACGATATCTCTTATGAAGATCCGGAATTTGAAAAGTCATTGCTTGACTTCAATCCTGATGTCCTGGCTTTTTCTTCGTGGTCGCTTTTTTATCACGAAGTCCGCAGAGGAATAAAAATTGCGCGAAAAATCCTTCCGCACGCTAAGATTATTATCGGGGGTAATCACCCGAGCATGCATCCTCAGGTCCTGAGAGAAGACCCCGAAATTGATTTTGCTTTTAAAGGCGAATCTGACCTTGCTATAGCTCCTTTTCTTGAAGAGTTGGAATCAACCTCTCCTGATTTTTCCCGTGTGCCCGGTCTCTGCTATTTGAAAAATGATGTAGTGATTGAAAATCCTGTTTATTTCACACCCAATCTCGACGTGATTGCGCCTCCTGATTATCAATTTATGGAATTTGACCGCTATTTAAAAGCTGGTTACCGCCTGGAGACAAAAAGTAAATCCAGCGTCGTTCTTTTGGGAACGCGTGGATGTCCTTACACTTGTTCGTTTTGTTGCGTGCCAATCCACTCAGGACAGAAGCACAGAACTCATTCTGTGGATTATCTGCTCGATCATCTGGATATGCTCAATAAAACTTACGGCACAAATTATTTTAATTTTGGTGATGATAATTTTACCAATGATATGAACTTCGCCAAATCCTTTTGCAGAAAGCTGATTGAGCGTAAAAGAAATTATACTCTCGCCACACCTCGCGGGATACGAATGCAAAGAACGGATCAGGAACTTTTTCATTTGATGAAAGAAGCCGGGTGGGAAGAGGTTGTACTGGCTCCTGAAAGCGGAAGCGACAGAGTCCTTGCGATCATGCATAAATCTCAAAGCGCCGATACCATCTATACAAAAGTTAAAGAAGCAAAGAATGCAGGTTTATATGTTGTCCTCAATGTGATCATCGGTTATCCCGGCGAGACGTTGGAAGATATTCAGAAGACAAGAGAGATGCTGAGAAAATGCAGACCTCATTTTTTCTATATTTTCAATTTTAATCCACTTCCCGGAACCCCTGTATACAAAGAACTGGTAGAGAAAGAAGAAATTACAGACCGGATGTTGCCAAAAAACTTTGGTGAAGTTGACCGCGTGTATACTCCCGCCTCTTTAAAAGGTGTAAATTTCAGCAGAATTGTTCTTGCTGAGTATCTCAATTTATTTTTGCACAGACCTCATTACCCGATTGTCTTTGCCTTCAGAAAGCTTAAATTCAGATGGAGTCTGTACTATCTCTACATCAATTTTTTGTATATTTTTACAAACCGCTCTGATGCTGCAAAAATAAGAAAATACACTTGAAAAATTATTCATCACATTTTTTAGCTCTCACTTTTGTTTTGATCACTGGTTGTGCCCATCAGTTTCCCGATTATGCTGTGAACTTATCCTCACGTTTGCCTACTCCAGGAAAAGCAGAAGCTATAGGTGATTATTCTCTTGGGTGTCTCAAAGGTGGAGAGACTTTCACCGGAAAAGAAAATGGTCTTTACCTGTCACAGAAAAAACGAGGCCGCTATTGGGGGCATCCCGATTTAATTAAGCTTTTGACAAAAGCGGGCAGCGAGTTTTACAAAAATCATAAGCAGATCATTGTAGGAGATATGTCTCAATCGCGCGGAGGTCCGACCATTACCGGGCACCATTCTCATCAGAACGGACTGGATGTAGATATCTGGTTTAAAGTTCCTCCCGCACAGGAGGAGTTGACATTTTCAGCATTGGAAACGGAGGAGATGAAATCAGTTGAAAGCTTGAATGATGATCATAAAAATTTAATCCGTTTTTTTGCAAATGATCCGAGTGTTGAAAGAATATTTATTAATCCATCTTTTAAAAAACAACTTTGCAGCGACAACGGGCCTTTGCGATTAAGTCCTGAACAACAACACAAAATGCGTGCATGGTGGGGCCATGATGATCATATACACGTTCGCTTGAAATGTCCTTCAGACAGTCCGGAATGCCTTTCTCAAAAACCAGTCCCGCAAGGAGACGGTTGTGGAGAAGATCTCAACTGGTGGTTTGGAGAAGAAGCGAAAGCGAGTGATGTCGATGCAAGCTGGAATGATTTAAAATCCATTTTTCTCGATAAAGTAAAATCTCTTCCTGAACATTGTTCTTTCTACAAAGATATTTTTTAAGCGTTCATTTTTTTTCTTAAAAAACGTTTGATTAATTTCGTTTCGAAAAGTTGTGTAAATTAATTTTTTAAAATTGTTCGCCAGTACTGGCGTCAATCTTCATTTCCTCAGAGCATTTATTAATTTTTTGTAAAGTTTTGTTAAATATTAATTGAATAAATAAAAATGCCTCTACCATCGGAAATGAAATGTGTTTAACAGGAGGTTTTATGAAATTCAGTAAAATTTTAATTACTGCAGCTACAATTTTTTCTGCAACAAATGTTTTTGCGGATGGAGTTGAGTGGAGCGGATTCGGAAGTCTTTATTATTCTCAGGCGATGGATAACCAGTTTTTGCTGGGCCAGCATACGAACAATAAACCAGATTACACAACACACTCACTTGTTGGTTTTAATGTTGGCTCTCGGATAAGTGATAATATGTCTTTCTCTTCTCAGCTTGTCATGGCAGGCGCTGGAGCTCAATCTACAAACTTCAACTTGTTCGCGCAGTTTGCGTACTTAACTTACAATCCAGTGCAATCGGTCTCTTTGAAAATCGGTCGTCAGCTGTGGCCGATGTTGATCTCTTCTGAATATCAGCGAGTGCATTTTCTTCTTCCTCAGTCAGAAATTCCGCAGACAGTTTATGGACTGATGCCATTTGTTGCTTTTGACGGTGTTTCTGCCAACAAAACCCTGGATACAGGAATTGGTTCGCTTACACTTGGTGCTTATGCCGGTGCTCATAAGTTAAACAGAGTTGCGCCAGCAGGGTTAGCTTTTGATTTCCCTTCTATTCTTGGTGCTAGAGTTACTCTGGATGGTTCTGGCTGGAGATTGCATGCAACAGCCAATCAATTCAAATCAAAAATGACGATCAGTTATCTGACTTCATTACCAAGCACAATGTATTCAAGTGTAAATACTGCTACATCAACAATTTATTCTTTTGGTTATAGATACGACAAAAATAATATTGTTTCCTGGGGGGAAATGTTCACTTTAAAAAGTAAAGATAACTCTTTAGTGCCGATGGCTTCAGGGTACTCACAACAAGCATACAAATATTTTGAAAGAAGCTACGGTGGGTACGTTCTTGTTGGTTATAGATTTGGAAAATTTCTTCCAACAGCGACTGTTGCTCAGGGGACTGCAAAGCTAGGCTTTCCTACAGATCCTACAACAAATCAAAAATACGATGGTAAAGTGACGTCTTACATTTTGTGCAACTCTTACCAAATGAATGACCAGGCAACATTTAAAGTTGAATTCCAAAGAAGTACAGTTCCTTCCGTTGGAGGAGGATTTTTTGATGTGGCCCAGTCGACAACTTCAACCAAGAAATATGGCGACATGGTGAAGGCTGGAATTGATTTCATTTTTTAATTAATCAATACAATTTAGGGAGAATATAAAATGAAAATAATTATAGTAAGCATGATGGCGCTGACATTTGCAACGAACTTAATGGCAGCTTGTGAAGTCGTAGAAGGCGGAAAGAAAACACCTTTCGATGGAAAGAATATTGCGGGAATGTCTATTGAGAAAAAATCTCTTTCCACAATGAATAAAGAATTTCCAGACCTGAACATCATTGAGAAAAGTTTTAAGGGCGAAGTGCAGACTTGTACGAACTGCACGGATAAGTACATTACTTGTTCCAATTAAGAAAATTGTAAATATAGAGAAAAGACATTGCGATAGAGGCATACATGAAAAGTTTCTCAAAATTAAGTATAAGGTTGAAGGTTTTCGTATTTGCAGCTATTGCGATGCTTTTCTTGCTTTTAATTGGAGCGATAGGATATCAATCATTAAATCAATCCATCAATTCATCCGCAGATCTTACTAAAAATGAGTATCCAAAAGTTCTGCTTGTTCAAAAAATAAAGGCGGACAGTCACGCGCTCATGAGGTTCCTTTGGACAACTCACGGGCTGTTTCAATATGCAGAAGAAAGAAAAAATCAAATTGCTGAAGCTAATGAATCTTTTAAGGCCCTTGAATCCGATTTGAAAAAAATAAATCAAATATCTTTCCCTGCAGATTCATCGAAAACGGTGAAGGAAATTAATAAACGCTGGGTTGACCTGTCCGTGGCTGTTCCCAAGGTCATCTCTTTATTTGAGAAGGGAACAGAAGATTCTGATAAATCTGCAACCAGTGTTCTTGCGTTTGAGGTTGTTCCTCAGGCAAACGAAATCTATGATTTTTTGAAAGAACTTGATGTAAAACTACAAGCTGATATAAACAATAAAACTGCACTTAATGAAAAAAATTCTGAACACCTTAAAATAATCATCATCATTTCAATCTCAGCAAGTTTTGCTATTTTGATCGTCTTTAGTTTTCTTTTCAATTCCAAGCTCTCTGGTAAATTAATGAGTGTAGCGTTTGATTTAAAGAATGCAGCCAATAAGACAGAGCAGTCTTCAGCTGATGTCAATAATGCATCCAATGCGGTTACACAGTCATCCCAGGAACAAGCAAGCGCCATTCAAGAAACAGTAACCACCCTGGATGAATTTTCGTCAATGCTTCAGTTGAGCAGTCGAAATGCTGAACAATCAATGAGTTTCTCACTGAAGTCAAAAGAAGCGGCAGATGAAGGGAAAGACGTCGTAAAACAGGTTGTCGATTCAATCGTTGAAATAAAAGAGAGCAATGATCTTGTTCTGAAGCAGTCAACAGAAGGGAATAAAAAAATTCAGGAAATTGTAAAAGTTATCAACGAAATTTCAGATAAAACCAAAGTAATTAACGATATCGTATTTCAAACAAAGCTCCTTTCATTTAATGCTTCTGTTGAAGCCGCTCGCGCGGGAGAACATGGCAAAGGGTTCGCGGTTGTCGCAGAGGAAGTTGGCAATCTTGCGATCATGTCGGGTAATGCTGCACAGGAAATCTTTGACATGTTGGAGTCCAGTATTTCGAAAACTCAGGACATAGTCTCGCATACACAGGCGGAAATCGAAAATCTAATGAAAGCTTCTTCAGTAAAGATTGAAAATGGCATTCAGATCGCCGGAAAGTGTGATCTGTCTCTGGACAAAATTGTGGAAAACGTCAACCAGGTTAATACTCTGGTCAATGAAGTTGTTGCAGCTGCGAAAGAGCAGGAGATTGGTGTTCAGCAAATTGCTAAGGCCATGATGGAAATTGAAAAGAGTACAAACTTCAATACGCAAACTTCTAATGAGACTTTGCAATATGCTGAAGGATTAATTGTCCAATCCAAAGAGATGATGAGAATTGTTTCCGAGCTGGAGCTGGAAATTTATGGAAGCAAGGCCTGAGCAGGTTATTTTAAATTTAAATCTTCTGATAGAAGTAATTCAAAACCATTTATAGATTTTGCTTTTTTTAACCAATCCAACCACGCTTCATCGTTGGCATTCTCAAGATTAATTTCTGCCAGATAATAGCCGGGCATCGTTGGAATCAAATGATGAACAATATGGTTATTAAAACCTAAGAAGATATATTTACTCATCCAGAGAGGAAATTTTAAAGAGCGGGTATACTGATCTTGCTCTCTAAATTGAAAAGCTGCCACTTTTTCTCCGTGGGCAAGGTTTTGAGGAATCGAGCTGTGCTGAGAGAGCAGTAGAGGATCACACAAAACGAGAAAAATAAACAAGCCCAAACCAAATGCATGCAAGTAGTTTGCAAGACCAAAAATGAAAATTAAACTCAAATGGACCAGCGTGGGCCAGAGAATGCTGAATAAATTTTTCATTTTATGTTGCGGGAACATGCGATTCAATTTCTTCACATTCCAGAAGTTGGCAAATGAAAACGAAAGAGTAAACAACGGTATCCAGAATTTCCAACAGAGGTTCACAACTGTTTTTTTCCATTCTGGCACTTGTCTTGGAATAATAATGGTCATCGTCGGATCTTTGTCTTTCCAGCCAGTCCATAAATGGTGAGTGCGATGAATATATTTCCATGGAAAAAAGGGAAGAATGCAAAAGAGGGACGAGAAATGTCCGGCCACAATGTTCATTGGGGTCTTGCTGAAAAAATGATCATGTCCAAGATCGTGCAACAAGAAAAACCATTGAAGAATGGTCACCCCCAACGCGAGTTGAAGAATAAACCAGAGTGCTCCGCTGGTTTTTGAAGAGAAAAAAATGAAACTTAAACTCATGACAGTCAGAAGGATCGTAATCAACAATGCAGTCGCATTATTGGATCGATAGTGCTTATATTTTTCAACAAGCTTCTGATAGTCTTTTTGATCCATTCTAATCCTTCAGAATGACCTTGTTGTATCGATCTATTTTCAAATCAGAATAGTCTATTGATTTCTTCCCGCACCAGTTGATTGTCACATTGGCCAGTTTGCTGAATTTGCCCAACCCAATGTGAAGTCGCTGGTCATGCTGAGCTGAGAAACCATTGACCAATGTCGTTTCAAAATACTGTTCCGAAATTTTCCCGGTCTCATCAGCAAATTGAACTTTAATTTTAGAGCCAACGGCCATGCGGTTGCACTGAGTGTCCTGTGATTCGAGCTCAATTCCCAACCAATGATGTGTTTTTTCGTAAACCGCATCAGGCTTATTTCTAAACACCAGAGGATTTCTATAGAGTGATGAAGCAATGAGATCCACGTGTCCATCATTGTCGAAATCGGCCACGGCCATGCCTCTCCAGTTTCCTGTTTGAGTCATTCCGATGTAGTCGGCAACATCAATAAATTGGGGCTGTTTTTTCATTCCACGATTCATGTAGAGACGATTCTTTTCATTGCCGTGAATACAGGCTCCGCGAATATCACCCCAGTTATTGATGTACTTGTGAATGTCAGGTGATGAGCGGGCGATTTTTTCATTGATGTACCAATAGTCAGGACATTTTTCAAATTTTTTATCGTACGCATCGTCGACCATGCCATTGGCCTGAGTCAGATCAATCCATCCGTCATTGTTGAAATCAGCAGCAGCCCCACCCCAACCAAATCTGTTTTCGTTAAGAGCTCCTGCATATGTCGCCTGATCTTTAATTTCGGGATGAAAGGCGTCTTTCATATCGTAATAGAAATACCAGAGCAGGTTGCCTTCAGCCTGAAGCTGGTGGTGAACATTACTGACCTGAATGTCCATCATTCCATTATTGTCGAAATCAGCAACGGTTGCGTTCATACCTTTGTAAGTATCTTTACCGATGCTGCCAAACATATGGCCCTTGAAATTCTCAAAATATTTTCCACCGTGATTGTAATAAAAATCATCAGCACCAAAATCGTTCGCCATGTAAAGATCTGTCCAGCCATCCTGATTAAAATCTGCTGTTCCAATGGCCATCGTCCATTTTGTTTCAGGCATACCGGTTTTTTTCGGGTCCTGGAATTCAAAACCACCGTCAGTTTTTTGAACAAACAAATAATTTTCGCCACCGTTTTCAGCGCGATGCCAGGATTCGTGCATGAAATTAAACATGCGCTTGTCGCCTTCGAATTCTGCCTTCGGAAGATCAAAAAGATTCAAGCGGGTTGGAGTTTTATAATCGGGCAGGTGAGTGGCAATTGTATTGCCCTCAATTAAATCCAGCTTCCCATCGCGATTAAAATCAAACCAGTTGGCAGTCGCAGAGTTGGTAAATTTATTCAGACCGTTTTTATCTGTGCAGTCGATGAAAGAAACTTGCCCAGTCTCTTGAAGTTGATTGCAGAATAAACGGGATGTGCCCTCACTTCCAAAAGCATACGTAATAAATAAATCAAGATCACCGTCATTGTCGTAATCTACAAACATAGCATTCGAATTGACTCCGTATTTTTTAATATCGGAAGCAAATCTGGAAAGCTCATTTGAAGCAAATCTTTCAAAATGAAAATCACCTTTGTTTTTGAAAAGAGCATTTCGATCGGCAGCAGATTTATGAGCATTGGTGAAAAAAACATCTACTAATCCGTCGTTGTCAAAATCGCCGACGGCAATTCCATCAGAAATCGCAAGGAGCCATTTACCCATATGTTGAACACGTGGATCAACCTGATCAAGCAACTCACCCTTGCTGAAAGACATATGCGTTTTATCCGCAGATTGAAGTTCCATTTGAAAGCCAATATCAGGTTTGAATAAAGCATCTCTTCCGATGACTTGATAAGAAAAAAATCCTCCGAATCCCAAAGCGAGAATCGTGAAAAATTTTTTATAATAACCGCTCTCCCAAAAACGTGATTTGAGATAGTGACCAAAGCCAGAATCCTGTCTAGCAGCTTTGTAGTGAAATTGAATAAAACGAAACGATCCCAGTGTAAGGGCTGCAAAGAAAAAAGTGTGATAGCTTGAAAACAAATGATAAACGAGATCGAGAAGCGCCAGTGAAACACCCACGATAATTTGTTGTTTCTTATCACTCGGAGTTGTGGCCGGATCCGTAATCATGAAAAAGGTAAAAAGAAAAAAGGAAGGAGAAGTAATTGTTCCGAAAAAAAGTGTGTTGAAAGGAAGGTAGTGTCTGATCAGAATTGATCGGAGTGTTATCTGCAAAGTGAAGACTATCAAAAAAGATCCGACCAGCCAGGTGCGGTTGATTTTAGGCATGAAAAAAAGAAGCGCGGGCATAATGACAAAAAGGGCCATCGCTCCGACGCCGTTCCATTGATAGGCAGGGGCGGATGAAATCAATTCGCTGGCCAGGAGCAGTGACAATGTCACTCCCATCATTCCCGGATTAAAAGTATGTTTTCCTTTAAAGGTGAAAAAGTATTTGGAAGAAATTCCAAAAAAAATAGGGACGATAGGATACCAGAGGCTGTGACCGTAATTGACGAGGATACACATTCCCAGTGCGGTTGTGACAGCGCTTATATTGAAACAAAGTTTTTTATTGAAAAACCAGTCGTAAAAGACTTGAAGAAGAACACCTGCGACTACAGTCAGAAGAATCTGTTCCCAGCTGCGGTTAAAACCAAGAACTGTCAGACCCAGAATATTGTAGGCGGCAAGGATACCGCAAACCACATAGCGGGCATCGAGACGATTAAAATAATAATCTTTGAACGAAGATGGAATGGCGATTGTATTCATGAGCAAATTACATCAAAGATCGGGATAAAAGTAAAACGTTTGTTTATTGTTTACGAGGCTCCGTCTATTACATACAATGTTCTCATGAAACGAAAATTGCATTCTAAAACGATCAGGATTTCCTCCCTGTACGAATCTCAAATTGTAGAGATGTTCAAGCTGTTTGAAATCTTTTACGAGAACGTTTCTTTTGATCGGTTTAAGCAGGACCTTCTGGCCAAGACGAGAGTGATTATCATGCTCGATAATCAAAAACGTATTCAGGGATTCTCGACATTGCTGGATTTTGATTTTCCTCATCATGGAAGGAATTATCGCATTCTTTACAGCGGTGACACTATCATTGCTCCTGACTATTGGGGGACATCAGCGCTCACAATGGAATTTTTGAAAAATATGATCATCCTCAAGGCTCAATATCCGACAAGACCCGTATGGTGGTTTTTGATTTCCAAAGGCTATAAAACCTATCTTCTGCTTGCAAATAATTTTTTGAATTATTACCCACGCTACGACAAAGAGACTCCCGAAGAGCACCGATCTTTGATTGAAGGATTGTCGCAAAAACTCTATCCTGGAAAATTCAATCCCCGAACAGGTGTTATTGAATTCAGAGAAAATGAACATGAACATTTAAAAGATTCGATCGCTGAGATCACAGAAGAGTTGAAAGAGAAATATCCCAAAATTAAGTTTTTCAGTGAAAAAAATCCTGATTGGAAAAAAGGTAACGAACTGGCCTGTGTGGGAGAAGTTGATCCATTGCTGGGAATTGTTCATCCGCTGAAGCTTGTCAAAAAGCTGCTTAAGCCTAAAAAGAAGTCATGATCAAAAATGTTTGCCACCACATTCTCAAATATGTCTGCAGAAAAAACCACCATTTGTTTTTAAGGGCATTGAAAAATCCTGAGAAGGCGCAAAGAGATATTCTTTTCAGACTGACTGGTGTTTCCAGTTATGAAAAATTTAAATTTCATTTTCCAGTCACAACTTATAGTGAATGGAAAAGTATGGTGGAGGAGCGCAGGGAAAAAGAAAAAGGACGCACTCATTTCGTTCCCACAAGTGGATCAACCCAGAAAATAAAATGGATTCCCTATACAGAAAGCTTTAAGACTGAGCTGTGGCAGGCCACGGCTCCCTGGATTTACGATATTTATCAAAGACACCCTGGAATCAAAAGAGGAACTCATTTCTGGTCTCTTTCCTGGCTTCCGGAAGAAATGCGTGAAGAGCATCAATCCAATGATCTGGATTTTTTTGCCGGCCTGGAAAAAAATCTTTTGGAAAAAGTGATGACAATGGATGAGAGCGCGGCAACGGCTTCTTCTCTGGAGGAATCCATGAGAATCGCTTTGCTGTCATTGCTCACAAAAAAAGTCACTCTCATTTCCATCTGGAGTCCGACTTTTCTTCTTGAGCTGCTTGATTTCATGTTGAAAGAAAAAAAATATTTTCTTTCTCACACCAGTGGAAAGATAAAGGCGACTCTCGAAAAACATGAAGTGCTTTCTCCGCGTCTGACCAAAGACCTTTTTCCGCATCTGGTGATGATCAGTTCCTGGGCCACATCGACATCTGAATATTACGCAGAAAAATTAAAAGATTTGTTTCCTCATGCCAAATTCGAAGCTAAAGGATTATGGGCCACTGAAGGAGTTGTAACGATTCCTTACAACGGGAAGTTTCCGGTAGCTATCAATTCCCATTTTTACGAATTCATTGTGGAAGGGACATCAGATGTTCTTCCTCTCTGGAAACTTGAAAAGGGAATGAGAGTGACTCCCGTTCTAACCACCGGCAGCGGTTTTTTCCGCTACAAGCTCAACGATCTTTTATTGGTTGAAGACTTTATTGAAAAAACACCTTGCCTCAAATTTCTCGGTAGAATTAATGAAGTTGATCTGGTCGGCGAAAAAATATCAGCGGAGCTTGCGCAAAACCTTCTCTCGACCGTTTCAAATGAATTCGGTATTAAAGCGATAACCTTGCTGGCTTTTCTCGAGCCGCATGCTCACTATCAGTTGTTGATTGATGGTGATGATCCGCTTTTGTTTAAAGAAAAAATCCAAAACAGAATGGAAGAACTTTTACAGCAGAATTTTCATTATAAACTCGCCCGGGAACTTCATCAGCTGTCAGCCTGTGAAGTCCGGTTTGCCAATAAAGCGATGGACGAATATCTATCCTATAGTGAAAAACAAGTTCAGATACGTGGGAATATAAAATTAGAACCATTATTACTCGTCAAAGGATCAAAGCATGAGGGAATCTGATTTAAAAGAACGCGATCGCGATTTGATTAACAACTGGTATATTGCCTGTTTGTCGAAGGAGCTTGGCGAGAAACCGTTTGAATGTGTGATTTACGACACAAAGCTTGTCTTGTTTCGCGATGAAAAGAATAATCCTGTCTGCATGATTAATAAATGTCTTCACCGTCATTCGGAACTTGGAGAAAGCAAAGTTGTGAATGGTCAAATCGTTTGCCCGTATCACGGCTGGACTTATAACAACGAGGGGCTTGTGACCAGCATTCCTTCCGAAGGTCCGGAAATGATCAAGGGGAAACGCTGCCAGAAAATTTTTGCGACGAAAGAACTCGATGGCGTTGTTTGGGTGTGGATGGGGAATCCAGATCTAAAAGATGAAGCTAAAATATGGAGATTTCCTCACGTCGAATCGGATAATAAGGGATGGAATCACTATTTCATGGTCACTGATTTCAACAATGAGGTCACGAATCTCGTTGAGAATTTCATGGATGTTCCTCATACCGTTTTCGTTCACAAAGGTTGGTTCAGAAACCAAAGCTTAAAAAATATTCCGATCACCGTTGAAACAAAAAACGGGGGAGTGCTTGTCACTTATCATCAGAAAGATGATAACATCGGCGTTCTCATCAAGCCGCTTCTTAATCCTAAGAATGAACCGATGGAACACACGGATCATTTTATTTTTCCTAACGTCACCCGAGTTGATTATAACTTCGGATCCCACTACAAATATATTATCAATTCCCAATGTACTCCTGTCTCGACAATGAAGACGAGAGTGTACACTTTTATTGGTTACAAACTTCCTTTCGTAGGCGGAATTCTCAAGCCGTTCATTCATTTCTATACCAGACAAGTGATTGAACAAGATGTGTGGATTATGGACCTTCAGGGACGCAATCTGGATCCTGCTGTCACTCCGAATTTTCAATCGACTCCGGCAGACGAGCCGCATTTGCAGATTGAGCGCCTTCGCAATTTGGGAATTGCCGGGGATAAGAATATTTATGAGATAGAAAAGAAGGCTGAATTGACCATTTGGGTATAAAAAAAAGGCCGGAATTTCTTCCGGCCTTATTTATTTAATTTAAGTAATTCGCAAGAGGCATCGCCACCGCCGAAGTCCCCCATCCTTGAGAGAGAATTCTCGCCGTCGCTTCAAGATCTTTTCCGCTGTTTACTTTAGGGAAATATCTTTTGTAAACGTCCACTTTCCATCCAGTCGGTCTGCCTTTCGTATAGTTTCTGTAAGACAGTTTTTTCACGCCTGATTTTGTATTGAGTGAAACTGTATTCATTTCAGCTCCGCCTTCAAATTGAGTCGCATACAGGTCTTTTAAATCGTGTACAGGGTTCAAGTAAAAATCTTTCAGGTTAACTGTTGTCGTTTCATCTGTGATGAACGATCTGATCATCGTCGGGCCTTCAATCATTTTTTTCAGATTGTCCATGCGAAGACCAATAGCGCGCTGGAATGGTACTGCGTATGAGTTGTCTGCAAAATATGTTTCAGAAACCGGGCGGCTTTTCATCGCTGTCCATGCTAGATCGCCGTGCTCAACAGAGCGGGCAAGAAAGGCCCACGAAGCATTCATCCATTTTTGTCCGTCTTCATACATACGACCCCATCCTGCAAATTTTGGATCGCGGATGATATTGATTCTTTTTGAAGCAGGAACACCGTCAACCTGACTCAGGAATGAATCCCAGCCGTACAGTTTTGAGATCTGCTGATTCATTTTCATTCCACCTTCCTGAGAATACGCGCTTTGATAAGCAAGTTCAGAAAGTGTTCCGTACATATAAGTCAGAGATGTTTGTTTTTCAACTTCACCTACGAGAGAGTAGCGGTCCATCGCCGATGGAAATGACCCTGGTCCGTAAAGAAGCTTATTGTCCCAGATCACCTGATCATCAGAGAGATCCAGTTTTTCCAGACGAGCCGCAGACGTTTTCATCATCGGGATCACAACATTTCTGATGTAAGCCTGAACATGCATTTCACTTCCGCGAGGAAATTGAGCCACAGCTTCACCGGCCTCAGTAAAAGGAAATTGTCCGTTTTGAACGAACGGCTGAGTAATGTATTCGAAAGCAGCATTCCATTGTTCAGTCGGAAGAAAAATTTTCATATTCACGGCCATGGCCTTAACTTGCGTAACAAGAAGACTGTGAGTGATTTTTGTATCTTCAACCGTCGGCACAAGTCTCCACACTAATCCTCTCAACGCTCTCATTGGAATAATCTGTGCGGCCATAAATTTGATATCTTCTGATTGAAGCTTGTCGTAATTTTTATCAAGCTCAGTCAATTTTGCGTCCAGCTCGTCTGCCGTTTTGATTTTCAAAAATTCGTCGCGGAATTTTTTCATTTCTGGAGACATCTTTCCTTCAAAATATTCCTGATCAAGTTCTGAAGCAATCTTTCTGCTCTTTTCTTGTTTCTTCATTTTTGCAACCAGATCGTTGTGGTTGGCATTCCACGGAGCTGAGAGTTCAGTTGTCCACGAATCGTTGAATGGTGCAATTTTGGAAATGGAAACGGGGCCGGTTTTAGCGAAGGCAGAAAGCGAGCAGCTTAGTGCCAGAGCAAAAAGAAAGGGTTTTTTCATTTGAGATCTCCTTCATTACTTTTCTTCGAAATATTATGACAAATGACAACGTTCTTTCATAGAAAAACTTTATTTAAGAGATAGGTGAGAGACTTTGTCAGGCTATGAGCGTTTTTTGGGAGTCAAGCCATTGAGAATCCACACGTCTCCTATGAGAGAGAAAAAAAAGCCTGCGGCAAGAAGTACTCCCAGAATTTTAGGCGCTTCAAAATAGGACCCCAGGAAGACCAGCGAACACAGTCCCATCGTCAGAGCACAATAAAGCGAGCTTGGTCCGCGTTCTTCAATTCCTTTTTCCAGAGAGTCGTCTTTGGCCGCAAAAATAAATTGAATGGCATTGTCACCAGTGAGTCCCACAAGCGTGGACGCAATAATACAGGTGACGAAGTTGATCGATAAATCAAAGGCGTAAATCAGACAAAGAATAACTGCCGGGCCCCAGAATGAAGCGATAATGAGAGAGAAATAACTGTGCTTCCTTGAGGCCCAGGCGAGGTACGAAATGACTAGACCCACTAAAACCAGGCTCAGAAAAAAGCTGTCAAACAAGGTATGGATGAGACTGCGTGAAAAGTCAGCGAACGCAATAATTTCTCCACCAACCCAACATTCATGGGTAGGGCAAAGATCCGCAACGGCGGACCTGAGTTCATTGAGCTTTTGAGTATTGGTCGTTTTTAAATAAAGAATAGCCCGCTCATCTTTTGAGTCAGACAAATAGCGTTCTGCAAATTTAGAATGGGAAAACTCAGTCTGCACCATCTCTTTTTCAAGCGGATCAGTAAGTTTGTGTGTAATGAAGCCAAAAGCCTTTCTATAATCTTCCACGTTCTGAACTGAAGGTTCTTTGGACACGAATTCAAGCAACTTCTTTCTTTTTTCTTCAGACACATTGTGATGAATGAAGAGACTTGCTTCTGCTTCCCAACCGCGGTTGCCACGAACGTAATCAATCATTTTCTGATATGGGTGATTCTTCGGAAACATTTCGGAAGGAGTTTGTGAAAGCCTGAAATTCTTGATTGAGAAAAAAGAAAAGATAAAAACGATCAAAGCAAATTTCGCAAAATGCGAAGATGGCTTTTTCTTGATGATCTTTTTTGTTTTGGATATTTTAAACGCTTTTGTGTCATTGACCCAGTTTCTCCAGGAAGGAAAACGCTGCATGAAGGCCGGGACCAGAAGGAACATGGCAATCCATTCGGTGGTTGAACCCAGCGCAGCCCACATTCCAAATCTTCGGATCGGCAGAAGATCGGAAGTCATAAGAGAACCAAATCCCAAAATCGTTGTGAGTGAAGTAAAAAAACTCGGTGTTATCAATTCAAGATGGGACTTGATGAAGCCTTCGTTTGTTTCCAGCTGATGCTGGGCCACGAAAATAAAATCTTCAAGAGAAGAGACGGCCAGAATTAAAAACAGGCAGGAAGAAAGCATGTCCATCGGATGTCCGGCCATGGCCATTCCTCCGTAAATCACACCTGAAGAAAAAAAGAGCGACAATAAAAAAATCCCGCCGCCTCTCCACGTACCGAAATAAATTCGTAGTGTAACCCAGATTACAAAAATGACCATGAAGTTGAGCCACTGCGATTGAGCCAGACCTTTCAGCGTGTAAAATTGCATGGCGAGGGGGCCGCTCCAGTAAAAACTTTTGGGAAGGTGAGATTCCATTTCCTTCATGAAAGTCTCAATTCCTTCAGCGTCGAAATCACCATAAAAACCGGGAGGATCTTTTGGATAAACCGTAAAATTGAAAGTGACATCTTTAGCTTCTCTATCAGTCAGAAGCGAATGCCAGGGCGTTTTCAGAAGTGGTGAGAGTGGATTTACTGATTGCTGTATTTCTTCGCAGGGATTGACGAGCACGCGTTGATAGGAAAGAGAATTTGTACCGGGTTCAGCGTAGCGAAGCTTAAAAGGTGAAGTGAAATCAGAAATTATATTGTCGTTTCTTACTGACGAATTAATGTTTTCCTGCAAGTGACAAAGGTCTTTGTGCTCAAAAAAATTTTTATTGCCAGGAAAGACAATCAGACTCAAAGAAGTGTTTGATCCAAAAGAGTCCTTAAGCGTTTCCAGATCTTTTGAAGATTGCATAGAGGGATCGAGCTGGTCTTCGATTGTCACACTTTGCGTGAGATTTCTTGTCTGGTAGCCACTGAAAGCGAATAGGTAAATTGTCACCAGGCAGACTAAAACATTGTACTTCAGACAAAGTTGAAATAAATCTCGCAGGAATTTATCAAAAGAAACAAGACTTTTATGCATGATAAACCTTGAGATACTTTTTCATGGAATTAAGGAACATTTTGAAAATGAAAGAGCCGTGAATGTTTTGAATAGTCTGTAGTTTTTTGTCACAGATGATGAATAGCTTTTCCGCTTTATATGTTTCTTCTATTAACCAGTTTTTAACAACCGGAGAATTGATTTTTTCAGATGTTTTGAGAGCGAGAAAGTCCGGCACTTTCGAAGTGACTTCAGACGGAATATTCACCAGCGATTTATCCAGATCTTCTTCGAGATCGCGTACTGTTGAGCACCATCCGAAAATGTCCAGTATTTCCGGCATCGAATCCGTGCGCAGCGGACTTTCTAATGCCATCAGGACAATATCGAGGGAATAGCGGAAAGTGGTGTGATGATGAAACTGCATTTCGCGGGAACTATAAATTGTTTTATCAAGAACGCGTCTTCTGTCGGCCATCATGATTTCGATGAGCTCGGCAAAAGCTTTACGAGACTCACTTCCCATCGCCCGTATTTTTTCAGTTCTTCTCAGAAAGAATTTTGTCATTTGTTGGAGTTCTGAATGATCAAAAGGCTTTTCGCCGATGGATTGCTTCAACTTTTCCAGATAGACAAGTGGTTCCACATCTCCGGGACATTTTCTGTCGCCATCGAGATAGTCATCAATGAGCTGAAGGGTGCAAAAAGTATAGCGGAGGCTTCGCGCCTGTCTCCAGCTGATCAGCGAGTAGAAGTATTGGGTAATTGCAATGAGAAAGTAGCGTTTGTTTCTCAGGGAAAAAAAGACATGCTGTTTGAAACAAAGCCATTCCATGTAAAGATCATCTTTCATCAAGATATTTTACAAAAGAATAACGTTTAAGATACAATTTTTTTTATGGAGCAATTGACCATTATTTCTAAAATCGCGCTGATCATCTGGCCTGTTGTGGTGACAATGCTCGCAAACTTTTATCGCAAGAAGCAGAGCAGTTCCAATCCGTGGACTGGAGGAGTGATCTCCTGGCCGAAAGCTTTTTGGCTTTCCTATACGATTCAGTCGTGGTTTTTTCTTCCATTTTTTTATCTTATTCCCGCTCATGTTTCGGGCTTTTTAAAACTGATTATTGTCTTTCATCTCATCAGCTGGTGGACGAGAGGAATTCTCGAACTCTTTATGATTTACAAATGGATGAACTGGAGTCCGCGCTATGGGATTTCTCATGATATTTTTCACATCATAGGTCTTTCTTCACTGTTCTTTTATTTTCGTGAGGACATTTCAACTGTGGCCTTTGGTTCACAGGGGTTTGTCGTTCTCAGTTATATCTGCCTGTTGTTTCTCACAACGACGGCTGAAATTACTTTTGCCATTTTGTTTCTCAAGCTCAGAACGATCCAAGAGCAGAGGGAAAACGTTTACTTCGCTTCAGATGATCCCAAGTGGGTTTTTGTCAACAGATACACGCTGACGATTGTTGCGATTGCCTTTACTCATCTTTTTTTCCAGAGCTGGTATGCCTGGAATTTCTTTTAGGCATTTATGTTCAGTCTGCAAAGAGAACGCATTCTGGTTTATTTGAAGTTGAGTCTCTTTCAGACTTTTCTTTTCGTTTCGGTTTATGGTTTCACAAACTGGTTTGCGCTCAAACACACCTGGCATTTTCAGCTGTATCACCCTCTGGAGTTGCAGATTCCGTTTATTCCCGCTTTTATACTAGGTTATGTATCCTTGAATGTTCTGATGTGGGTTCCGGCCTTCACACTTTCAGTTGATGAACTTCACGCGCTCAACAGGGCCATGGGATGGGCGACAGTGATTGCTGGAATTTTTTTTCTTTTGCTGCCGGCCCCGATTGGTTTTATGAGAACAGAAGTGGCCGGTGCTTTTGCCGCTTTTTATCAAAAGCTTTATCATCTCGATGAAAAGGCCAATACATTTCCATCGCTGCATATAACGTTCAGCTTTCTTTTTGTGCGTATTATTCTCGATTCAATAAAAAAGTATGCAGTTTATTTCTGGAGCTGGTTTCTTGTGATTGCGATAAGTGTTCTTCTGACTCATCAGCATCATTTGATTGATATCATCGGCGGGATTATTCTTGCTGAGTTCTGCTTCAGGAGATTTTATCAAAGGACGCTTTATGGAAAACACTAGGCAACTTCCCGATCAGCCTCGCAGCTGGTTTCTGGTCACAGAAGAGAAAAATATTTCAGTGAAACCTTTCGCTTCAGACGTTGCAGGATTGGATATCATTCTTTTCAAATCGAACGGTAAGATCGTCGCGATGAACAGAAGATGCCCGCATATGAATGCGGATCTTGCTCTTGGGTGTGTTGTAGAGGGGAAACTTCAATGCTCGCTTCATCATAAAAAGTTCTACAATGAAACATTTCCGATCGAAGTACGCCATGGTTTGGTTTTTGTATTTAATGGCAGTAAAGCGACATTCACGCTCCCTTTTTTTGAAGGAGTTAAGCCTGAAACCTTAGAACCCTCATTGGTAAAACCTCTCCAGCTTGAAAATAATTGGTTTGTAGGCGCAGCGAATGCTTTCGACGTTGATCATTTTCAGTTTGTGCATCTGAGACGTTTGCTGAAAGAACCTGTTTTGAGACAACCTGATGATCACAGTTTTCGAATTCATCTTGATTACGAAATTTGTGGTGACACTTTTTCAGATAAACTCATGAAAATTTTTTACGGTAAACGAGCTTCTCTCAATTTTACTGTTTATGCTGGAAATTTTATTCTTGCTGTGACTTCTGTTAAAAATTTAATTAATTACATGATGATTGTTAATGCACCGGTCTCTCAAGAAAAGTCAGAAGCATTGTTGTTGGTTTTTTCTAAAAAAAGCAGCAATCCTTTTAAACGCTTAAAAAGAGAGCTACAGGCGCACTTTTCTCAAAAATTTTTTCAGGATGAAGCCGATAACAGTAAAGGTGTTTTCATTGACACAAATAAACTCGCCCCTGAGGATGCCGTTCTCAAGCACTATCTGGAGTGGCTGATGAGATATTACAGTTAACCGGGCAAGAGTAGTCTGCTGGCACCTTCTAAGCGTTTCCGTCGCCCACTAGTCTTTTGAATTCTTCATCGATTGGTTTAGGTGCAGGAGCGTTTACCGGGCGCGGTCCTTTCCACATCTCGAAATAAATTTTTAAGAAAGAGGGACGAGGTCCGTTTGGCTCCGCCATTTCGGGCAAAGACGTCCAGGGAGCTGTCGGGTGTTGATGATGAACTTTGTGATAGTGATAGTTTAAAAAAACGGCTTGCATCCACTTCGGAACAGCAAGATTCCAGGCACCGTTTCTGATATCTCTTTCCGACCAGGCGTGGTCTGCGTATTGAAGTCCTCCCCAGTTCATTCCAAAAATCCAGTAGCAAAGAATCCAACCGGTAAAATTGAGGCCGAGTAAATAGATGGCCGCTGCCTGAAAAGCGAAAGTATAAAAAATTTCCAGACGAATTCTCGTCTTTAGCGGATGAGTGAGAAACGGCAACATCATTTCCGCATCGGTGCTTTTCGCCATATGTTTGAAGATATTGTACGACGATGGCGCAATCATATACATGAGACAGCCGAATGGAAGGGACAACCAGTAAAAGCCGGTGAGAATGGCATAGTACTGCGTGAACTTCAGAAATTTATTGTCCTCTGGATAATACATGTCGAACATTTCGTGATCTGTTCTGTTTCTTAAATGGTGTCCCAGATGACAAGTTCGTTGAAAGACCAAAGCCGTTGGAAAAAACGCAGCGGCCATGATGCCGGCTGTTTCGTTGATCAATTTGTTTTTGGAATAACAGCGATGAACACTTTCATGCAGAAGCGAAAAAAGGGTGTTGTTGGTAAAAGAAAAAACCAAAGCTGCCGCAATCTTGATCGACCAGGAATCGTAATGAGAGGCACTCCAAAGACAAAAGAGTGAAGTGGCACTGGCCGCAATCTGAATAACAATATTGAGACGGGTAGGAATTTTCATACAATCATTGTAAACTTAAAGGATGAATATAAGCAAAGTGAAAATTCTCTTCCTCCTTGGCAACCTCGTGCCGTTTTTTCAATTGCTGATTTTCATCCTCGGCCTTCTGCAGATGAATTCTGCAGGAGAGATCATCGCGTTTATCATTCTCTATATTTATCTTCTTCCGCCACTTCTTTTCAGAACACTTCATCTCTTTTACACCTTTGAACCTGGCGGTTATCGATTATCCGACAAAGAACTTTTGATCTGGTGGTACGGGGCCCAGTTGCAATTGCTGTTTGCACGATTGCCTTTTCTTGAAGAGCTTCTAAGGATTCCTCCTTTTCTGTATTCCGCATGGCTCAGGCTTTGGGGAGCAAAAATCGGCAAGCTTGTTTACTGGTCTCCACGAATTGAAATTCTGGATAGGAATTTAATCGAAATCGGTGACAGAACAGTAGTAGGTTATGGCGCTAAATTTTCATCACATCTCATCAACAAAGAAAAAATCTTTCTCGCAAAGATTACAATCGGTGCTGATGCTTTAATCGGCGGCGATTCGAAAATTGCACCTGGTTGTGAAATAGCAGAACATGCTATCGTGCCTGCTTTATCTGTCCTGATGCCTATGACGATTTTTAAGTCAGCCTCAAACAATACTTCACAAGATAGATAAAAAAAGAACCACTGCTGAATTCTTTTTTCTTTTTAGATTGCACATATTTTTCGTGATAGGCGGGCAATTCCTCCCAATGAAGATGAGGATTGAGATGATGAGCTGTGTGATAGCCATTATTGCAAAAAAACCAGTTTTCAAAACCATTGATAAAATCACGGGAGTGATTGATTTCATCTTGCAGATCGCACTGATCGTGATTCAGAAGATTGGATGTCAGTAAAAGCGATAAGCCGAGAAACCACGCGGGAAGAATTAAAAAAAGAAAAACTTTCCAGTTCACCAAAAGCGCAAGAGCACTAAACGCGTAGAGCACAATCTTTTCATTTCTCAAAGCACGGCGGTGGTGTTCAGTTTTCACCAGTTGCTCGCGGTTTTTAGTCATGACCTTTGTTGCATTCACCAGGTAGCTCACAATGCGGGCAAACCCTTTTCCTCTGGCATTCGTTTCATAATGGCTCCAGTCCTCATGCGAAGGATAGTGCAGATGATGATTGAAATGATGGACCAAATGAAGTCTGGTGGAAGGTGCGCCAATGCACATAGAAATGATGAGATTCAACATCTCATTCCATTGACTGCTTTTGAAAATGTGATGGTGGCGGTGGTTGTGATTGATTAAAGTGCAATCGACGACAAAAAAAGTGAGTGAAAAAAAAGCCAGAAGAGTAAATTCCCAGGAGTAATAGTTCCAGGGGATGGCCAGAAGAATAAGAAGCGCACCGAAAGTTAAGCCCACAAGGGCCAGACTTCGCCAGTCACTTTTTCTTCTGACTACTGACATCTATAATCGCAGCGCTGCCATCGTCAGCGTAAAGAGACTTAGTAAAATATTAAAAGAAATATTTCCCATACTACGTTTGAAGTTCAATTGATAAGCATCATCGAGCGTTTTCTTCAGTAGAATTCGCAGTACCGCGCGGGCGAAAAAAAGAACAGAAAAAATAAAAAGAGTGCAAGCTTGTAGTCTGCGGTCAGGCCAGATGAGCGCCTGGGATGCAAGGGCCGCCACAGTCCAGGCCAGTAGCCCCAAAAATTTGACAGAAACTTCATAGCGAGGCTCGTAGGATTCAGGAATGTTCAAGGCATAAACTTTTTTTCCAAAAAGCTGTATCCAGGATTTAGGTCCCAGGACAAAAGCACCGGCAACTGCGTGGTAGGCGCAGATAAGCACAAGCAATAAAGTGGTTACGTTCTCGATCATGAATTTATTGTAGGACAAAAAGTCTGGTGGAACAAATGGTCGAAAAAAAGATCTTAGTTGAGTAAACTTCTAAGGATAGAATTGCCGAAAGAAAATGGTGCGAATATTCATTCCCTTCACGTATACTAATTTCGTCTAGCGAGGGACGAACAGGTCAAATGAGACAGACGATTTATTCAACCTATTTACATCATCAGGAAAACTTCCGGGATAAGTGGCACGAATTTATGTCGGGCCCTATGCATTTTGATTCGGCCCATTTCGTTCCAGAACTCACTCCTTTGTTTGGAACTGATGAATATAATTCTCTCACTCCTGAACAACGTCACAAACTTTTTTTTGAATACTTGAAATTAGTGGGCGAAGCCCTGGTTTTATTCGAACAGATCCTTGTTTATGGTGTGCGATTTCTTGAGCAGGACTTTAAAAAGATTTCTCCTGAAGCGAGTGCCTCTCTCAAACAATTTGCCTTTGAAGAATTATATCATTCTCAGGGATTCAGGCATTTTCTGCATTCAAATTCTGTTTTCAACTGGGATCATCAAAAAATTTATGCCGATTCCCGGCGTTTGAAAAATTCAATCGCCTGGATCGTAAAAAAAGCTCCGGCCTGTGTTTTTCTTCCAGGAGCAAAACTGGAAGCTTTTACCTTAAGCTATTACCGGATGATTAAAAAATATTATCCTGACAACAGACAAAATTCCTGGATTCATCTGAATCATATCCATCAGGTTGATGAATCTTTTCATTTGCCTCTTGAATTTGACCTGCATGATTCGATTTTTGATAAGGCCGGTCCATTGAAAACATTTTTCGGGACCATCGGTTTTGTCTTGATCATGCAAATAGCTCTCATCATTGGTTCTTATAAAGTGATCCATTATGCCTTTCCAGAATACTCCTTCATAAAAAAAATCCGTTGGATGATGAAGATGGCGAGATGGGCAGTGCGCACAACTCCTGCTTATCAGGAAGCCCGGGCGATGACGAAATCTCAGTTCGAAAAGAAAAAACCTAAATGGGGCAAAGTTCTATCTTTTATATACTGGTGAAAATCTTGGAGGAATCATGAAGAGCCTTGTCTTTTGTCTGTTGCTGGTGAGTACTTCTCTTGTAAGCGCAAAGGAGATTGTTGTCGTCAATCCTGGCAGCTATGAATGGAGTTCAGATAAAGTTTTCACCTGGGAAAAAGAAAAAGCAGGGGAGAGAGCAAAGAGAAGAATTGCATCCAATCAAGAAATCACTGATGATCTGATGAGCAAGGAATTAAAAAATTTCCGTGAGAAATATCTTGCGGCCAAAACTCCTGAAGATCTTGAAAAGCTCCTGGTCGAGCTCGATTCACATTACGATTCTTTTCCCCAGGATCTGAAATACTTTGCGGCGCTGGTCACTCCAATGCGCGCATTAAGAGCCTTCACCTATAAAATGTATCCGCTGGTCACAAAAGAAAAATTATCACATTCGATTGTTCTTTCCAGCGTTCTCAACTTTGCATCAATGATGAAAATCAATGTGCCTACTGAACAGTGGATGGCCGGGTTCAGATACACCAGTGAACCATTGCTCGTCGAAGATGATGCCAATCGATTTTATACGACTGAGGATGTTCAGAATTTTATAGGCAAAGTCATGTATCCGGAACTTTTGAAAGCGGCAACAAGAATTAAGGCCCTCAATTTTTCCGAAAATAGAATCGTCTGGGATAACAAGCTTCTTTATGGAACAGCATCCTTCCAGGATGGCTTTAAACGTTACAATACTCTGGGAGAGGCAGAAAGAATCGCAACTCTTTCTTCACTTCATAATGCACTTGCCGGAGCTGCAAGATTCCAGGCCTATAACGTAGCTGAACTGGTCAGTTTCTCAAAAGAAATCGCAAGTCTCTATGGCTATGACTCATTTTTGTCAGAAGTTGACGGCGTGACAGCAAAGAAAGTTCACGACGTTTTGATGAAATCAAAATATAAAAATCTTTTTACCTTGAGAACAAACGGCGAACAAAATATGAAGGTGGCGTTCAAGCATCTTAAAGAAGGAAGCCGTCTTGCCGTTGTGGCCTGGCAGGAGTTAAAAGATAGACCGGCAGCGGATACTGACCTTTTCAATCCGAATTATTTTGATGGATTCTTCAACCGCATAGATCGCGGTGCTGAGAACGTTGAAAAAATGATGAATGGAAAAACACTGGTGCGTTCAGATATTACTGGAGAAGTTGTCGCTGTCGATTTCCCTTCTTTTTATCTTAACCCGGTACGCGATTTGAAATCTCTTGCACCAGTGAACTTTGAAGGTGGAGAAAAACAAATCACAAAATCAATTGCCGGGACTGATGGAAAACAAAAAACAGTCAAATTCAGAAATTATTTTTACGGTCGCTCAGTTGGCTGGGATTTGAAATCTTATTCGTCCATCTTCCCTGAACTGAAAAAAGGGGAAGACGTTTCGAAAGCAGTGCGAATCATCAATCAATCTAACGGCGCTTATCATGCTGCCGATCACTTCAATGTATTCATGCTTTACTGAATGATAATTTAAGGCGTCGCTTAAGCGGCGCCCTTATTTTTCATTTTTATTTTTAAAGTCGCCACAATGAAAAAAAAGCCGAGGGCCATTTGAAAAAGAAATGATCCTGGTGAATTTTTACTGACGTCTTCAACTGAAGCACATGAGACAGGCGGGCGATTGGGATACAGGTAGGAAACAGCATCGGCATCATCTTTTGTCAGATGAGTCTGCATTTTCCCCGAAGCTGAGTAATACATCAGCGCAGTATCATCTTCTGAGTGACCGATGCCGATCGCATGGCCGATTTCGTGAGCAATGATGGCTATCTGTTCATCCTGATCTTTTAAACCGAAAGTCGGTGCGCCTACATTGTTAATCAATACAGCTGCTTTATTTGGATTGGAAGCGCGGATATTGGCAAAGGCATGAATATAAGGATTGGTAAAAATAGTATTATTTGGCGAGCAAGAGATGATGATGGAGTTTGTATCGGCCATGGCAATGACCTGGTCGAGTGTTGTCACATTGGTAATGGCGAGTCCGGTCTTAATTGTTCCGACTTTTAATTTCAATCGCGAGGAAGGAACAGTATTCCAGAATCTACTGATTCCTTTTTCAACGTAATCTTTCAAAATAGCAGGTGTGAGATTGATGTTAGCACAACTGACGTCCGAGACATTGATCGTGACTTCATCAACTGGAAAATGAGTGAAAGCTTGATTCTGTAAAGTGAATGAATACGTTTTGTCTGAAAGAAGAATAAGTAGAAATGCCGTTGTTAATTTGAACATAACTCCCTCAGAGATGGTAATGAATTGACAGAGTAAACCCCAATGTTCTCTTGTCTGAAGAAAACAATTGATAAATATTCCAGTCATTGCGGACCGAAAAATTTTCAGTAAATGAGTACTCTTGTCCGATGTCTATCGTTGTGTCGTAAGATTCAGATGCATCTTTTGGCAAATAATAAGGAGAAGTAGAAGTTCCGTTGTTCAGGTAAACGACACCGCCATCTCCTGAAAGTGTTGTTCGTAAAAAACTGAGCCCCGAGCGAAGCATATACTTGTCAGTGAATGCGTGGCCTCCGATAAGGGCCAGACGAGTAACCCTTTTTGTATAGTTGTTAGCCGTTTTAAAATAAGGAATGAAATTAAATTCAGGGAGAAAAGCCCAATTTTCGTTGAAAAATCTCGCATTGATAATAAAACTTGGCGTTACACCGACGACATCTTTTGAATCTTTTGTATTTCTAATTGTAGAAAAGGGAGAATTATTGAAAACCCCTACGCCAAATTGAGCATGTTTTAAATGTTCCTGACTCCATTCTTTAATGGAAGAAGCCTGTATCGGTGCACTTAATACCAGAGCAATAAAGAACACAATTGCAAAAATTTGTTTCATTACTCAATAGTATTAGTGGTCAATAAACATTGTCTACAGAATTTAATTAGTGTTACGATTTAGTGATGATAAAAAAAATTCTGTTTTCATTTTTACTGTTGGGATTCAGTGAAGCGCACTCACAATTAATATGGACCAAATCTCCAGCCAGAGAGCGCGATCAAAATCTGGAAGAAATTATCAGTCGTTCATTAGGTGAGACGTACAATGAAATTTCTGTTTCAGAAAGAAGCAATCTCTACAACTTTATCAAATCAGTTAATCCACAGATCTCCGATTTCAATCACATCAAGACCAATCAATATGTGTATCTTGAATTTCCGGCATGGCTAAAAGCCAAGCTGAAGAACAAGGAAATTCCGAAAACTGTTGTTGCTGCTCCTCCTGTTCAAGAAACAAAGGTCGAACAAACTGTAGCTGAAGATGAAAGCTGGTTAAAAAAATATTCACCTCAAGTCGGAATCGGTCTCAATAGCTCTTTTGTTGATGAATTTAAAGGGGAGAGAAGATTTGAAACCATTAAAAGTGATGCGATTCAACTGCGGAGCCGGGGTGAATTTTATCTGGATGAAATGAAACAATGGCTTTATATTCCGCAGTTGGGATTGGCGAAAGCAAGTCAGACGATCAATTTACCTGTTGAGATTGAGCTTAAAAATTCATTCATTTATTTCAAAGAAAATAATTGGAATGCCTATCCTCTGGCCAGCGTGACTTTTAATAAAAATTCTCACTTGTATGTTTTAAACAGTCTCAATATCGGCAGGAGTGACGATTATTACTCTACCGTGAGTGTCGGCGGTATTTATATGCCTGTCTTTTTTGAAAAGAACTGGACGATTGCCGGAACTCTCAATTATACGCCTTACTATCATATGAACAGGCAGGAAGTTTCAGATAAATCTGTCAGTGGCCCCGGAGTCTTCGTGGGCTTGGGGACTATGATTTTTGAAAAATTTAATCTGGAAATATCATCAACGTATTTCAAACTTAAAAATGATGAATTAACCCTTAAACGCTCTGAGATTTTAACCTCGCTTCTTTATAAATTTTAATGATGATAGCTGAACTAATTTTTAAAATTGTTATTGAAAATTCAGTCTATGCGAAAGGGGCTTTCAGAGAGCCGCGCCCATCAGAGATCGTCCAGCGTTTCGGCAAATGTAAAATGGCAAATGAATTGCCTGACACCATTGATCTCTACAGCTGGAATATGCTGACCGGTTTGAAAAAAGACTGGTTAAAAGGTTTTAAAGACTATTCATCAAAAACCAATCTCTTTTTACTTCAGGAAACTTTCTTCAATGAAGCACAGAAAAAAAATTTCAATGATTCTCTCTTTTGCTGGACGGCTGGAAATGCTCATGTCCATATAAAGACAAACGTACCTTCAGGGGTGGCCACCGGGGCTTTCGCAAAACCTCTTAAAACAGAAGTCACATACTCTAAATACTATGAACCTGTTATGTGGGTCCGCCAGGCAACGCTGTATAGCTGGTTTAAAATCAAAAAATCCCAAAAGCCGCTTCTGGTCGTGAATGTCCATGCCATTAACTTCGTTCCGGATTATATGTATTTCGAGCAGATTGCAAATATTGAAAAAAAAATCAGAAAGCATAACGGGCCTGTGATCATCGCCGGTGATTTCAATACATTTTCTCTTTCTAAAACTAAATTTGTGAATCTGCTTGTGAAGAAACACAAGTTGAAGGAAGTTGAATTTTTAAATGATAAAAGGAAAAAGTTCAGGGCCTTTCCATTGGATCATATTTACGTCCGGGGTTTCAACATAGTTGAAAGTCAGGTTGAAGATTCCTCTTTAAGTTCAGACCATAATGCACTCTGGACAAGGTTGAAGCTTCAGTGAGCCAGGAAATAAAAAATAAAGAACTTGAGAAAATTCAAAAGAAAATCAAGCAATACAATACGCCTAAAGGAAAAAAAATTCTTCAAAAGGATATTCAGAAGAATGGCTCAGGTCTTTATGACGAAATAAAAGAATATAACGAAGATAAAGAATCTTTCCAGATAATGTTCAAGCATGCTGATAAGTTGATCATAAAAAATGAGAAAGATAATCTTTACCAGTTTAAAAGTTTTGAAGCGTTGAAAAAAGAGGCAGAGAAGAGTCACAAAATCTGGATCAAAGAAACCAATTACGGAAAAAGTTTTCAGGTGCAGAAAACAAATGTGCTTCAAACTTCAACTTCAGTTGAGACTACAGGAATTGAAACGCCCGTGCCGGCTTCACAAAAAACAATCGGGATAACAGATACGAAAGCGAGCCCGCTTTTGGTAAAAGATAAGAAAGCTTTGGGTTTTGTAATTATTGTTCCTTTGCTTATAGTTGGTATCATCGTTTGGAAAATAAGAAAATAAAATGGTTCACTTTTCTCGTTTTAAATAAAAGAAAAACGGGAGTGTTTTTTTTCCTGGTCTTTTTATTCCTGATGGCTGGAAGTGCTTCCTTCTTTCATAAGCTCCGGCCCGAACTTGAGTATTTGCTCCCCAAGGATCATCAATTAATTCGCAACCTAAAAGAATTCAATCAGAGATTTTCTTTGAGTGACAATACCCTCGTTGCGTTGGAATGTTCCGGCCAATGCTCTCAAGTTTCTGATGAATTGATTGAGTTATTAAAAGAAAGAAAAATTTCCAATACGCACATCATAAAAAATAATTTTAAAGAGGAGCTTTCTTTTTTTGAAAAATACAGTTCTTACTATTATCCCATCAATCAGTATAAAACACTGGATGAAAAAATCTTTGCGCGCAAAGGCGGCAAAAACACGACCCCAGATAGATTTCAAAGNNTTGATTAATTTCATTCAATACAAACGAATGGGATTGTTTCAACAAATTGCCCAACTCCCTGATGGCATGCTTGCTTCAAAAGACAGCAAATCCGCTTTGATTTTTATCATCCATCAACATCCATTTATTAACCTGGCAGAAGCTGAAATTTTTACCGGGGAGCTGGATCATCTTACGCGGGAGTTAATGAACAAAGACAGCAGATTGAAAGCCGTCAAGTTTAACGGATTCGCGCATTCACTTGTCAAGGAATACAAATCCCTTTGGGGAGACATGATTCTTTCTTCTGCACTTGTCATTCTTCTGCTTGTTGTTCTTCTTTATTACTTTTTTAATTCCTGGCGGATTATTGCCGCCATCTTTATACCTTTGTTTTTTGGCATCAGCGCGCTTTATACTTTTGGATCGCTTTTTTTCAATAGCATAAATTCGAATGCCTTTTTTCTTTCTTCTTTGATTGCCGGTAATTCTATTAATGTCGGTATCATTCTGATGGCAAATGCTAAACTATACAGAAAAGACAATGCCGTTCTTTTTGTCGATTCAGTTTTTAAAGCTTCTTTTAAACCGACATTACTTTCTACTATTTCCACTTCCATTGCTTACGGGGTGCTCTGTTTTCTTCCTTTTAAAGGTTTTTCAGATTTCGGCATTCTGGGTTTTTTTGGAATGTTGTTTTGCTTTGTAAGTTACTATCTGTTGTTTCCGGTGCTTTTTAATCTCAATATTTTCGGTCTATCTGATCTGGAAAAATCGAAGGATCATCATTTAAATTTTACATTTAAATACAAAATCCCTGCCAGCGCTATTGTGAGTCTTTTTTTTATCATGCTGATTGGCCTTGTTGCCGGAGGAGCCTTTAAAAAAGAATCTCTTTTTGAGCCGGACATGAATAAAATAAAAGACCGGAGCTACAGCACAACAAGTTTTGAAAATTTTAAGGGGCAAATTTCTTCCATTTCGATAAACAGCAGTCTCTTTCCGACGGGAGTAATTCTACTTGATAATGCAGCTGATGCCCTTCGCTTCAAAGGTGTATTGGACAATGACCCTGCGATTCGAAAACTTGTTCCTGAATTTTCGGTCTATTCCTGGAGTGACATTATTCCTCCGGACATAAATCAAAAACAGTTTTACATCAACCGATTGAGAAATATTAAAGATATTGATTCAATAAAGCAGTATCCGTCTATTACGGAGGGTGAGGAAAAACTTCTGGACCTCTCAAAAAACACAAACGCTTCGGCCAGCGAGATGGAAAGGGAAGCTCCTGCTTTTTTTAAATCCATTTTTAGTGAAGCCGGGAAATCTCCTGGTAATATTCTTTATCTCTCTTTTAATCTGAATCAGCTGGAAAAAGATCTTTTCAGAATGAACAGTTTTTTTAACCGAGTTGATCTTCTGAGAAAAACAATCAATCCCCCGGAGAGCGTTCTTTATGTAGGAATTATTCCTATGCTTTCTACGATTGGGGAAATGATCATGAACTTCTGGTGGCAGCCAATTGTGGCTGCAGTTGGGCTCATCTTATTATTAATTGTCATTTTTTCTTCGAAAGGAATCAATCGTCCGCGATTTCTTCTGGCCTATCTTTTTATAGTGATCGCCTTTTTCTCATTTGTTTTCATCTTCAATATCAAGCTTCATGTGCTGAATTATATCTCAGTTATTCTAACTTTAGGCATCGGTATTGATTATTTGATTAATCTGACCATGAGTAAAAATCGAAACAAAATATCTGCCTTTATTCTTCTTTGTTCTCTGACAACCATGTTGAGTTATCTCGCGCTCTACTTGGGAACAACCCACCTTGGATTACGGAGCTTTGCTCTTCTGGCACTGATAGGAGAGGTCGTTTCTATCCTGGTGAGCTTTATGATGGTTTCTTATATCAGTGACTGATTTGAGAGGCACTTGAGCCCGTTTGTAATAGGCCACATCTTGCGTATTCCATAAGTTAATTAATGCTTTTTCATAGAGTTAAAGAAAATTTGATTAATTTTCTCAAGTATATATCAAAATATACCGTAAATTAATTTAGAGGTACAAACTATGAGTAAAGGAAAAACAGCGAACTCTCTGGTTCCCCTGGCCCTGGTGATGATTGTCACCGGTTGTAGTAAAGGCGGAATGTTTGGTTCATCCCTTGCCGGTTTAGTGAGCGGAGGTAGTGGTTCCACCGATACTATTCAATACACTGCCGCCAATCAGTCTTTATACAGTGACCTTGAATTAAAAATTAATAAATCCAATAACGTCATTCTGAAATATTTAAATTCACAAATGCCTCTCAATACTTTCGGCCCTACTGAAACGGCAATCCTGAATGATTTCGATCTCAATTTTGATCCGAACTGTATTGATGTCGCCAATGATATATACAGCTGTCCAATAGATTCAAATACAGTGGCCAGTCTTGTACTGCAATCCAATTCCATCAGTCCAATGAGCTCAAATATTCAGGCGATGACTTCACCTGCACCAATACTTCAAGGACATTCTGCAGAGTATTCTGCCCGAATGGCGCTGCTTGCAAAATTTAAAGCACAGGAAGCTCTTGGCATTTCAGTCGACAGTAATAATTTTTCCACTCTTATTCCAGAATGCCTGGCCGATCAGATGAGCACGACGATTTGTTCATTGCTCACAATGGTCGTTTCAGTAAATGGTGAACCAGCTGTTTATAAAGTGTATGAACATCTAAGTCTGAGAGATAAAAATTTAGAAGAGTTTAAAGATTACGTAAAATACGACCTCGCCACCAGCGATTCCTATAAAGACGTCATTAAAGTCAGCGATGCTGAAATCACAGCACTGCTTAAGAAAAAAGCCAGACGAGAATTTCTGCAGGTCAATGCCAACGCTTTACTTTCACATGGCGTGAATATCTTCTCATTCCTGAATTTTGTCGGATACGACGTAACCAATTCTTCAAACCTTCAGCTTATTCAAGGATTGAATTTAAATACCAGCGATCTTCAAGCGATTTACACCAATGAAAAAGACAATGCGCTCGCGCAAACCTATTTGAAAGATAAAGTTCTCAATGCCAACAAGCCAGCCTTCTATTATTTCGTTGAAAAATTTATTTCGGAAGATGATATGCAGCTGGTAGCGGGAACAACTAATCACTTTGAATATTTTATTAATATTCCCAACTTGTGCAAATACATCTCGTCAAGTGGATTAGGCGATGGATGTGCCCAGACATTACAAACTTATTTTAACCGCATCAGATTTATTCAGAACCTTCAGACGAAAAGAATCACAGTAACTTATAAAGATGCACCTTATATATCATCAGAAACCGAAGCTTTTTATTTTGATTATACTTACGATTATAACGCTTCTTTAAAAATAGATCTGAACAATACAAAAACTATCTATGCTGCTTTTCTTCAGCATGAACTTGACTCTGCTCCGACAACGGCAGCACAAAATAATATAGATGCAGGCGATATCGCTCTCTTGAATTCTGCGACCGTAAGAGGGATTGCAAGCATCAATGATCATATTGAAGTTCCGCTTGCAGCTCAGATTGAAAATGGGATTGCCGATATTACCCAGACAACATTGGCTTCAAAAATTGGTTTATCTCTCGATACAGATTTCTATATTCATATTCCAGAAAATCTAGATCAGAATGTGAAGTACGACGCTTATGCCGGTGCTAATACAACAGTGAGCTTCAATGGAAGCAGTGAAGGCGATGTTGTTATGAACGTTCCTAAAACAGACAATCTGGTGTCACTGGCCCACCATCGCGGAAATACAATTTACGATGATATTATTGGAATCAATGCTCCTCAAATGGATCTGCAATTTCCACCTTATCAACTTTCTGAACGCGATCTGTTCGTCTTTGAAGGTGTCGTCAATCCTCACTGCGAAGAAAGTCTTGCGGCTTCTCTAGGATGCGACAACCAGGTACGAATTTCCAAATTAGCAGTCAACAATTCAATGAACATGGCCTATCTCAACGGGAAACGTTATGCATTGAATGGAATTGATTTTGATGATTATTCTTTTGGCTTAACACCGGTTGATCTGAAATTTTTTATACCGGTCAATCCGGCAATTGTGGATACAACCCAATGGAACAGAGAAATAGCGACCACAGTTAAGGCTACGGCCTTCCAATCAGCAGTTAAATACCGCGCTTATAACGACACATGGTGGGGACAAAATATTGCTCTGGCTTATCCCAACTATGTTGATGGACGAGTGGATTATTTAATCAATGTTCCAGACGGCGTGACCTTTGATGAGTCGTTAAACGTTGTGGCCGATCCTGCGACAAATCAGTTTCCTGTTATTGCTCTCACCGCTTCACTGGATCTGGTTCGAGCTGACAATGGTAACGTTGATTCATTCAGAAATTGTGGTTTGCCGCTGGACTTTTCCAGCTCGACGTCCATTTCAACAGCGGTTTCCAACGTCGTAATGCAAATTCCTGGCGGAACTTATGTAGGACAATACGTTTGTGCACCTTAGGTTTCTAGCTTTCATATTCTTCATCGCTTTTAAAGCGAGTGCAACAGTTGTCGTGACAGATGTCGACGATACACTGAGAAAGACTGAGAGTCTGGTGCCTGAGTACGCTGTCACTCAATACCTTATTTCACCCAATGGATATTTCAACGGGATGAAAAATCTTTTATCCGATCTCAAGCAAGCCTCTTTGGCTTCTCAATTGTTTTATGTCACAGACAATTATCGCGAAGTGTACGACAGTGCGGATTGGCTGAAGAGTAACAATTTCCCTGAAGGAGAAGTTTATCAGCGGGAAAATATCGCCTCAGTTCTTCTCAACACAAAAGATTATCATAAACAGAAGAAGATCAATGAGCTGTTGCAAAGACGTTCAAATACCGCTCAGCCTTTTCTTTTTATCGGCGACAACGGTTATGATGATCCTGGAATATATCAGAAGATAGCAGCCTCTCATAAAGATCTGGATTATAAAATTCTTATTCGAGATATCAAGGGGGAAACTATTTTTGTAGGTATGCTCACCAGACCGCAGGAAGCAAACGGGCCGGTTTATATTTTCAGTGGAGAGTATGAATTCTGGTTTGATCTGAAATATAATTTTCTTGTAGAGCAATCATCTCTTCAAACATGGTTCGGCTGGTACAGCGATTGGCTTAACCGCAATGCTGTGATGAGATCCACTGCCACTTATATGGCGAGAAAATTAGTTCCAGCTTACTGCAAAGGGGAGCGCAAGGGAGCCTGTGCGAATCAGGTGCAAAATCAAATAGCCCGCTCTATCGCCGCCCGCTATCGGTCTCTATTTTAAAGTGACACTATTATCCATATTTTCCTCCGGCACAGTTTCAGTCGGAGCCGTTTCTGCCATTTTTTCCTGAGGCTTGTCTTCGATGTAATAAATCGTGAAGCCTGCATAAACTCTGTCAGGGTTTTTGATCAACGGCTTGTTGTTGTTCCAGATTTCTTTCCAGCGCTTTGGAGTTTCATAGACTTTATAAGAAATCAAACCGAGTGTATCGTTGCGCTTGATTAAATAGGGACTTCCTTCAGGATGCCAGTCGAAAAGTTGTTTTGGTCTTTTGTATTTTAATTTCATCCCAGGCACGAGTTTGATCGAGCCTTTCAGAACTGGTTTATTGATATCGGCCAGCTCTTTCCAATGGTCAATCTTTCCATAGATTTTAAAGGAAACGAGCATGAGAGTATCTGATCTCTGCGTTTCATATTCATCCAGATTTCCTTTTTCTGATTCAGTGATGATCCTTTGCTCATACAATGTTTGCGATTGGGCAAAGACTTGCGATGAAATAAGCGTGAGAAGAAAAATCATTTTTTTCACGAGAACCTCGATGGATTTTTTTTAGCTTATCGAAAAATAATGAGGAAGCTTTACAATAACTGTAATTTAATTAGCGGAGGAAACCAGTCGGGAATCAATCCTTCTTTTTAAGCAGACCTTGTAATAACCACAAATCACCGGCAAGTGAGGCAAGAAAGCCAAAGATCAAAAGCCCGCCAAAAACTCGCGGTGGTTCAAAATAGTAGAAGAAAAATAGAGTTGAACACATCATCATAATGAATGTTGTGATGACTGAACCGCCACTTCGTTCCCTGATACCGTTTTCCAGCGGATCCTCAGTGTTGTCCATCGAGCCCAGAATATATTGAATTGTATTATCACCAGTCATTCCGACAAGAATTGAGACGACGACACAGGTGACGAAATTCACCCGCACTTGGAGACCAGACATTAAAATAAGAGTGACCCCAACACCCCAAAGCGAAGTTGCAAACAAAGAGGGAAACCGCTTGAAATTGCCTGTGTAGTAAGCGAGAACCAGTAAACAGATAAAAACCAGCGCCAGACTTAACAGAAAACTATCCAGAAGAGTTTCAGGCACCATTTGAGAAAAGTCCGCATAGGCAACAAGCGCTCCCGCAAGAGCGCACTCCTGATTTGGGCAAAGTTCGCGTGAAATAAAATGTCTCATGAGATTCATGTCTTTCATTTCGATTTCTTTCAGATACACAACTGCGCGCGCTCTTGTCTCTGAAAAAAGGCGTTGATACTGAATGGTGGATTTCAATCCATCTTCCACCAGCGATTTTTGATCATCATTTAAATCTTTCAATAAAAAATTTTTTATTTCATAAGGGCTGTCAATTCGGGCCACGATGGGATGATGACGAAGTTTTTCGATGATTTCATTGTTGATGGCCACACGGTTTTTGTCGTTGAAAACCAGACTGACATCGCCTTTAAAACCTCTTGTTGAGTAAAGATATTCAATTCCTTGTCGAAACGGATTGTTCTTCTTAAACAATTCCGAAGGAACATCTGAGATATAAATTCGATGAAAAGTAAAAGGAAGGAAAACCAGCAATGAAAGAAGCGCAAGGGAAAGTGTTCTGGAAGGCTTGATTCTTTCCAGCAAGTGCAGAGGGAGTATGGGAACGGTTTTTTCGGGATCAACCCAGGAGCGGTTTTTTAAGACAACTTTTAAAAAAGGCGGGAGAACGAACATGACAGTAAGCCACTCGATCATACCGCTGATTCCTGCCCAGAGCCCCAGACGTCGGATAACATCAATGTCCGAAGTATAAAGTGAAACGAAACCGATGAAAGTTGTGAAGGACGTAAAGAAACTAGGAGTGACAAGCTTTTTAAAAGCATTCATCCAGTTCTCTGAATTATTGTTCAGCTGGTGATGCGAAAGAAAAGCGAAATCTCCCAGCGAACTGACTGTCAAAAGAAGAACCAGGCAGTTGTTTAAAATATCGATCGGAATATGAAAAAGCGACATCAGAGAAAACAAGATTAAACTGCTGTATAACAAAGTTCCGATTAGAATAAATCCTGACTTCCATGTTCCAAAAAAACATCGGAAGAAAAAAAGAATGAACAGAGCAATGATTCCATTGAGGGCATTGTTGATCTGAAGCCCGCGGGCCATGAAAAACTGATAACTGGCATCGCCCAGCCAATAGGTTTTCATCTCGGGCGCAGACGACATCAATTGCCCGGCGACCGCTGGAACGGTCTTGATTTCAAAGTCAGCTTCGCCCCGGTCTTCAAGATTAAATTCATGCATAAAATCTTTCTGATCATTGCGGGTGAGCAATCCTTTCCAGGGCGTTGTATGGATGACCTGTAGTGGATTCACTCCAACAGGATGGTCGCAATTGAGCGGAACAATTTGAGTGAAAAGAAGCTGGTCAAACCCGTCAGCTCCTTTGTTGTACTCGGCCTGTCTCAAAAAAAGAGGAGACATTGTATTTTGCAGAATTGGGATTTGCATCGGAACAGTGACGGCCCACTTCCGTATAAAACAAAGATCGTTCTCGTTAAAAGATGAATCGGTTTTTTCAAAAATAACCAAAGCATTGGTACCGAGTTTAAATTCATCTTTCATGCGGAAAAAATCTTTGCTCGTTTCAAAATGCTTGTTGATCAGCTTGTCGACGGTAATATAAACCGGCAACGGTTTAAAGGGTATAAGCAGGAGAACTGCAATAAGAAGAAAGAAAAGCAGCGAAGCTTTGTGGTACTGAAAGCTTTTATTCTGATAATGATTTAAAAAATCACGGAAACGATAAAGCGGATTTTTCTTCATCATACCAAGGCCATGTCAAAGGCCGGAGTCAGCATTTTATCATTGAGAGCGAGCTCATCGCGAATATCGCCGTTTGTCTCTTTATAATGAACACTGAAAAAGCCCATCTGATTTTTTTGAGTAATTAAACCTTTCATTTTTCGCGTGAGATTGTCCCGGTCAAAATCACAATAGGCGAGCATGTGAAAAGATTGATCAAAAGCAAGATCGATCACGGCCCTCAGAATCGCTTGCTGTTCTTTGCGCTCAAGTCCCTGCTCAAAGCTCATCTGATTGAGATAAAGAATGTCGATGGGCTTTCCTGCCAGAGGAAGTGGCTTTAAATCTAGCCCCGGAACAAACGCTGCCATTTTTGAAATAGCAGAAAAAACAAAAGGGATTTGAGGAACGACAATTTGTTTGCTGGCAATTGGATTCCACAAACTGGTTGCGGCCAGGAGACGACCTTTATCATTGCGGACAACGATCCAGTTTTCCAGTGTGAAATTCTTCCATTCATTCAGCCGCCGCTGAAATTCCACGGTCCAGTCGTGACCGAACAGACGTTCTTTGTGATCAACGCCAAGAAATTTCACCAGCTCTTCTTTATCAGCGGAGGCTGCAAACCTCACCTGAAAAGAGGTCGGCGATTTGCCGAATTTCCCGATGATGTTGACCATCTGATAACGGGCAAGTTCCTTGTAAAACAGGTTGGGGATTTTCGTCTCGGCCAGATTATTTTTGGAGTACGCATTGGAGCTCATGAGTGCGGTTTGAAAATAGCGGCAATGTCCTGTCTCTTCCAGCTCCGGTGATTTTTCCAGAAACTTACCATAAAATTTCCGCCATTCGCGGATAAGTTTCCGGTTCAGTGAAACTCTCAGATCACCCAGGTAACCAATCGTGAGCAATTCCCCTGCTATATACCCTGGACGAAAAGAAGCAACGGCAACTCCCTGAAGCTTTTTGTTGTCATCTCTCAAAGTGAAAACAAGAAACTTGTCACTGCGTTCGCGGAGAAATGAAAAAAAATTATCGCCGCGCTTGTATTGAACAGCGCTTTCTTTAGCGGCCAGCTCAGTCTGGTGGTAATAGTCGAGCAATTCCTCATTCTCGGCAGAAGTGGCCAGAGCAATATGCGGAAATTCATTGAGGAGATCACTAAGCTTCAAAGACATTGGTGATAAACTCTTGAATGTTTTTTTCGAGCTGGGCTAAATCTGAAGTATTTTCAATGATGAAGTCGGAAAGCTTTCTTTTTTCTTCAATGTCGAGCTGATTTCCAAGAATATTTTCGGCCAGCTCCCTGGAAGAATGATCTCTCGCCATCAACCTGTGAATCTGAACTTCTCGGGGAGCATAAACGCAAACCGAAGCATCGACTTGAAGATGAAGTTGTTTTTCAAACAACAAAGGGACATCGTAAATAATCACTGAAGGTTTATCAAACAAACTGAAAGCTTCTGTGAATACTTGAGGAAGATGAGAATAGATGAATCCTTCAACCAGTGTGCGGGCATCCGGATTGGAAAAAACAATTTCGCGAAGTTTTTTAAAATCAATCGCGCCGCTTGCGACGACAGCAGGAAAATGATGGCGGATAAATTCCACGGTCTCAGGCTTTTGATAAACAGTTTTGACATTTGCATCGGCGTCTATAACGGGCAAGCCGTGTT
The DNA here is from genome assembly GCA_002440825.1 of Bacteriovoracaceae bacterium UBA6261. Classification (GTDB taxonomy): domain Bacteria; phylum Bdellovibrionota; class Bacteriovoracia; order Bacteriovoracales; family Bacteriovoracaceae; genus Bacteriovorax. The sequence continues at coordinate 54,570 of DJVH01000047.1, forward strand.
TTCTCAAAAGAGCGGCCACTGTACTTTTCCCGGTGCCAATGCCGCCGGTGAGGCCGATGATAGGAACAGGAATATTGTACAGGCGCTTGTCGGCGCTCAGCTTGACCAGATTATTTTTGAGCTTTTTCATTTCGTTTTGCCTGATTCCAGTAAACATCCATCTGTTCCTGATTCATGCTTTCCAGCTGCACACCTTTGGCCAGCATTAAATCTTCCATGGCGTGAAAACGGCGAAGGAATTTTTTATTGGCAAAGCGTAGAGCATCATGAGGATCAATATCCAGATGGCGCGCGAGCTGGGCCACAGAAAAAAGCAAATCGCCCATTTCTTCGAAAACAGCAGCTTTATTGAGTTCGCGGTTAGGCGCCAGTTCTTCTTTGAGTTCCTGCCATTCTTCCTCAACTTTGTACGCTACCTGTGAGTAATCATCCCAGTCGAATTTCAAATCATTGGTTTTCTTTCCGATTTTTACTGCGGCCATCAAAGGCGGAGCGTTTAAGGCAGAAGCAGTGATGCGATGGTGCGTTTTCTCGCTGTCTTCGCGTGCTTTTTCTTCTTTTTTTATCAGTTCCCAGTTGATGAGGACTTGTTCCGGCGAAAGCGAAGTATCCTTGTTTTCAAAAACGTGCGGATGGCGACGAATAAGTTTTTCAGCTAGTTTTGCTGAAACGGACTCTATATCAAATTGACCTTTTTCAGAGGCCATATGAGAGTGAAGTAGGACCTGCAGAAGAACGTCGCCGATTTCTTCTTCCATTTTTTTGGGATCTTTTTCTTCGACGGCTTCAACGAACTCATAAGACTCTTCAAGCAAATACTTGAGCAGAGACTCGTGGGTTTGCTTCAAATCCCAGGGACAACCAGTCACTGGTGTTCTTAATTCATTGATGACATCTTTTAGTTTTTCAAAATTACTTTTCATGTGGTACCTTTTTAGGGATGAAATTAAGCATAGCTCTAAATGATAGTGGAATAAAAAAGCAGCCTAGTAAAGACTCAGTAGAAGGAGTTCTGCCTTTAGTTGAAAAATCTTTTGAAGAGTTCCTGAAAAAGAACCCGCACTTCAAAGGTGTCAAAGAGGTGACTATAACGCTTACGCTTTGTGGAAAAGCGAAGATCAAAAAGCTGAACAAGGACTATCGCGGGAAAGATTATGCGACAGATGTTCTTTCTTTTCCGGTCTATGAAAACCTGAGACCTGACAAAAAGAGCAGAGAGAAGGCGCTCCCTCAAATTGAATTGGGCGATCTTGTGATTTGCAGAGACGTGGCAAAATCTCAGGCTAAAGAGTTTGAGATCTCGTACGTTCAGGAAGTGATTCACCTTGCGAGTCACGGCTTTCTCCACCTGCTTGGGTTTGATCATGAAATCTCGCCCAAAGAAGAAAAGATCATGCAAGGATACGAAGACGAATTAGTGAAGAAAATTTATAAAAGGCTCAAATAACCATGAATGAACAAATCCGCATTGAACTCAACGAGAAAAAACTCGATATAAAAAACTACACAGAGAAACTGGATCTTCTGCGGAGGTCGCTTTGAAATTGAAAAGAAGCAAAACCGCCTCGAAGAAATAAAGCGCATCGAGGGCATGGAAGGTTTCTGGGATGATTCCACCAATGCCGCCAAAATCCAGAAAGAAAAATCTGTCCTTGAAGAAATCGTCAATACCTACGTTCATTTAAAACAATTATACGATGATTTCGATGTTCTTCTTGAGTTTGCTACAACTGAAAATGACGAGTCCAGCGCCGAAGAGGCCATTGGCGTTTATAAAAATTTCCTCTCTGAATTTCAGGCAGCTGAACAGAAAGTTCTCCTCTCAGGTGAAACGGATCCGAACAATGCTATCGTTCAGGTCAATGCCGGGGCCGGTGGAACCGAGTCCTGTGACTGGGCCTATATGCTTTTGCGAATGATTATCCGCTGGGCGGAATCAAAAAAATTCAAAGTGCAGGTTCTCGATACACAGGAAGGGGATTCAGCAGGAATTAAATCGGCCACCCTGACCATAACCGGCAACTACGCTTATGGTTTATTGAAATCTGAGTCAGGTGTTCATCGCCTGGTCAGACTTTCTCCTTTTGATTCAGCAGGAAGAAGACACACGTCTTTTGCTTCGCTTTTCGTCTCACCCGAAATTGATGACACAATTGAAATTGATATTCAGGATAAAGATCTTCGCATTGACGTTTACCGCGCAGGCGGATCGGGCGGTCAGGGCGTCAACACAACTGACTCTGCCGTGCGAATTACTCACTTGCCGACAAACATCGTCGTTGTTTGTCAGAACGAAAGATCCCAGCTGCAAAACAAAGCCCAGGCCATGAAAGTTCTTCGCTCACGTTTATATGAACTGGAAATGGATAAGAGACGCGCGAAGGAAGCAGAGTTAGAAGCAAACAAAAAAGATATCGCTTTTGGAGCTCAAATCCGATCCTACGTTCTTCACCCCTACAAACTGGTCAAGGATCACCGCACAGACTTTGAATCGTCACAGGCAGAAAAAGTTCTCGAGGGCGACCTCGATGAATTCATCGACGCTTATCTTCGCTGGCAGGTGGAAATGGCCACGCCGGAACATGAGTCATAAACAACCATGAAAAGCGCACGCTTTAAATTATTCCTCACTCTTTTTCTGGATACGCCGGGAACAATCAAATTTGCATCCGGAGTTCTTGCGGGTATGGCGTTTTCCATCGCCGTAATTTTATCGACATTGGGAATGATGGATGGCTTCGACCGCGCTTTAAAATCAGGTCTGAAAAAATCCACTGGTGAAATTGTGATGAATTCCCGCACGGGAAATTTTTTTAAATTTACACCGGAACTCGAAGAAAAATTTAAAACCCAGCATATCGATCACTATGCACCACTGGTTCAATCTGAAAGTTTTCTCATTTTCAATGATGAAAGCAGGGGAGTTCTTGTTCGTGGCGTGGATGATTCTTATTCGGAAGTCGTTCAGCTTCCTCTTCAGTTTAAGGATGATGAAGTGGCGATTGGGTCTGAAATCGCGCGCCTTCACAATATCAAAATCGGTGATGAAATCGTGCTGACTTTTGCTCGCGGAAATGCCGGTGTGAAATCGATGCCAAGCCTGGAGAGATTTAAAGTCTCCCGCATTATCACACATGGTGTTTATCAAAAAGATTCCCGCATCGTTTACTTAAAATTGGCGAAACTGCAGCAAGTTCTTGCCCTGGGAAATCATATCAACATGATTTCGATGAATCTTCCTGACAACAATAGTAAAAATGATCTGGAAAAAATTGAAAACGCGCTTCCGGGTTTGCGCTCCATTTTTGGAAATGATTTCTATTTTAAACCTTACTGGAAGGAATTTTCTTCGCTGATTGAAGCAGTGAAAGTTGAAAAAATCATGATCAGTCTGATTCTTCAGATGGTGGTTGTCATTTCCATCTTCAATATCCTGGCATTCATTATTTTCATCAATGAGAAAAAATCCAAAGAGCTTTTTCTCTTCAAAGCACTGGGACTTTCAAAAAAGGCCATGGCCGATCTCTGGATGCAACTTGTGCTTTTGATGTGGGGCCTCTCTTGTCTTTTATCCATGGTCTTCGTGCAGATTTTTAAATTTCTTCTTCTGCATCTGTCGCTTTTTGAATTGCCATCGGAAATTTACTACATGCCTCGCATTGAGCTCTATTTGACAGCAAAAGATTACGCTTTTGTATTTGCTCTGGCGCTCGTATGGATTTTGTTGATTACTTATTATCTCCTGCGAAGATTGAAACAAAAAAGTTTGCTGGAAGGATTGCGACAGGAATTTGCTTAAGGACACTTTATGAGCATCATTATCAGACTTGAAAACGTCAAAAAATTTTATAATCAGTCCCGCGCAGTCAATGGCGTGACCCTTTCCATGAACGAAGGCGAAGAGTATCTGATTCGCGGGGCGAGCGGTTCTGGAAAATCAACTTTGCTTTATCTTCTCGGCGGTCTCGATCGGCCGACGGAAGGCGATGTTGTAGTCAATCAAAAAAATCTGGCAGCTCTCAATGATGAAGAGCTGGCGCTTTATCGCAACCGCTATGTCGGGTTTGTGTTTCAATTTCACTTTCTTCTTCCGTCCATGAATTGTCTGGATAATCTTTTATTGCCCGCTCGACTGGCCGGTTTTTCAGCAAGCGAAACGGAAGACGTCAAAGAGCGCGTGCTGAAATTGGCGGAGAATCTTCAAGTCACTCATTGTCTCTCGAAATATCCTTTTGAATTATCCGGGGGCGAGCAACAAAGAATTAATATTATCCGCGCTCTTTCCCTCAAGCCAAAGCTTCTTCTTTGCGATGAGCCAACCGGAAATCTTGATTCGGAGAACTCAAATAAAGTCATCCAGCTTCTTCGCACTCTTTCAAAGGAATTTCACTCAACCCTGGTTGTCGTCACACACGATCCGATTATCGCCGAGAGCTTCAGCAATCAATTCTTAATGAAAGACGGCAAACTGGCGTAAGTGGCATGGCGCATGGTCAAACCTAGAAATTTCTTTGCACTTCGTAATGTTCTTGCTACTTTTTAATACCTTAGTTATTTCATCCACTGATGGAGATTTATGTCTCTGAGATTGATCTCGACTTTTTTTTTCGTAATTCTGTTTTGCCAGAATCTTTTCGCAGCAGAAGATTTAGGGCCGAGAGTAGATCTCTTTAAGATCGATCAGATTCAATTGATCGGTCTGAAAAAAGTAGAGAAGGAAGCGGTTTTAGAACGTCTCGGCTCAAAGCCGGAGATGATGATTGATAATTATCTCCTCAAAAAAGATCTCGAAAAAATTTATTCCATGAAGTACTTTGACGAAGTCGAAGCTCATCATGACATTGTGAACGGCAAAAACACACTCATTTTCAAGATGAAGGAAAAGCCGATCATCACCAAAATTTCATTCGAAGGAAATGACGGTCTGTCGGACGACGATCTGAAGGGACAGGTAAAAACCAAAGTTTTTTCCATTCTTGATTCAACGTCCATCAAAAATGATGTTCAGGGTTTATTAAAGCACTACGAAGAAAAAGGTTACTTCCTGGCTTCAGTAGACACTGAATTAAAAAAGCTCAACGAAGAAAATATCGAACTTATTTTTCATGTCAAAGAATTTGATAAAGTCAAAGTGAAGAAGATCAACTTCCTCGGCAATATCGCGTTTAAAGACGACGAATTAAAAAGCATATTGCAGACACAAGAAGACAGTTTATTTTCTTTCCTGTCGGGATCAGGAAACTTTAAAGAAATCAATTTTCAGAACGACATTGAGCGACTGAAGTATTTTTACCGCATGAAAGGCTACCTGCAGATCAATGTGGGAACGCCGGAAATCACAGTATCAGAAGACAAGAAATGGGTCTTTATTACGATGAAACTGACGGAAGGCCCGCAGTTTACAGTTAATAAAATTACTTTCCAGGGCGAAGTTCTGTTTCCTGAAACAGACATGAGAGAAAAACTCACGCTGAAAGAAAACGAAACGTACTCAGAAGACTCACTCAGAAAAGATATTCAGCTCCTCACAGAAATGTACCAGGATGAAGGGTACGCGTTTGCCAACGTTATCCGAAACCTGAACGTAGTTCCAGGTGAGAATAAAGTTGATGTAGAGTTCTCATTCGAAAAAGGGAAGATTGCTTACTTCGGTCGTTTCAGAGTCAAAGGAAACTCGAAGTCCCGCGATAAAGTTATCCGCCGCGAGCTTCTCATTCGCGAAGGTCAGAAATTCAACGGAACCGCTCTTCGCCAGTCGAAAGAAAACGTTCAGCGCTTAGGTTTCTTTGAACCGGATTCCATTATCTTCAATACTGTTTCGCCAAAAGATAAAGAAGATGTTCTCGATGTCGAAATTTCTGTCGAAGAAAAGAATACTGGACAGATTTCTCTCGGAGCTGGTTATTCAACGTCGACAGGATTCTTCTTCCAGTCGTCAGTGTCTCAATCAAACTTCCGCGGGATGGGACAGAACTTAACGTTCAGCTTGAACATCGCTCACACGTCAAAAACGTTCTCGATCGATTTCACTGAACCGTATTTCTTAGATACAAAATGGTCTCTTGGTGGAGGCGTGTTCGTTTCGAATGACGATACATCTGCTTCGTATACAGAGAAGAAAAAAGGGATGAATGTGAGAGTCGGTTACCCGATTTTCCAATACACAAACCTTTATACAACTTACAAACTTGAAGACACGCAAATCAAAACTCTCGATGACCCGACGATTGACGTCAACGTTGAAAACGGTCTCGCATCGTCAGTTCAAGGTTCGATCGTTCACGACAGAAGAGATGATCGTTCAGATGCCCGCAAAGGTCTTTTCCTCAGCTACTCAACAGAGTACACGGGACTTGGCGGCGACAAGAAATGGTTAAAGAATGAAGCTGAAGCTCGTGGATTCTATCCTGTGTGGCAAGATCTGATTTTCCGTTCGCGTTTCTACGCTGGAAGACTGGATGAAGTTAACGCAAGACCAATTCCACGCACAGAGAAGTTTACTCTAGGTGGATCGAGAAACCTTCGCGGTTATGCTTATGAAGCTGTCGGTCCAAAACGCACAGTGACGAACACTGCTGGCCAGAAACTGACTTTTAATGCCGGTGGTATTTTCTCGGCATTTACCAACCTGGAATTCCAGCACCCGCTTTCACGTGAAGCTGGTCTGAAATGGGTTGTCTTCTTTGACGCTGGTCACGCAGGAACTCTGGATAAGGTGCGCGTGTACACGGATTACGGTTTTGGATTCCGTTGGTTCTCACCGATCGGGACATTACGTTTTGAATTCGGTTATCCTCTGACAGGCGAATATAAAAATCAGGGTTCTCAATTCCATTTTGATATAGGACAATTATTTTAAGATTTAAATCCATAAAGGGAGACGTTTCATGAAATCTTTAATCGCTGTAGTTGCATCACTGATGATCACAGGCTCAGCATTTGCTAAAGTTCTTGTTGGTAAAGTTGATGTTCAAAAAGTACTTATTTCAGTTAATCAAGGACAGGCCGTTCGCGATCAATTGAAAAAATCTTTCGACGATAAACAAAAAGTTTTGAAAGATGAAGAAGATAAAATCAGAAAAATGCAGGACGACTACCAAAAGAAAGCGTCTGTTTTAAACGATAAAGAAAAAGGCAAAAAAGAAAGAGAGATCCAGGAAAAAATCGTAGCGATCCAACAGAAAACTGCTGGCTACCAAAAAGACATCCAGGATATGGAGCAAAAACTTAAAACTCCAATTCTTGAAAAAGTAAAAGCAGTTGTTGATGAAGTCGCAAAATCAGCAGACGTTGATCTTGTATACGAAGCTGCTACAGCACCGATCCTTTTTGCAAAAGAAGAGAAAGATCTTACTGACGAAGTCATCAAAACGTACAATAAGAAATTTCCTAAATAGAACTTAAAAAAATACTTTTAAATAAAAAAGGACCCGGTGAGACGATAAGACTCCCGGGTCCTTCAATGTTTTAAGGGGACCTCCAAAGGATATAACGTGAATTTAGGAAACCTTCACAATTACGATTCAAGCGTTGAAATTTTAAAAGGCGATACAGGAACAGTTGTTTCTGGCATCACTGACACTTATGCTCTGGCCGAAGGCGCGCTTGTTTTTATCAAGAACAAATCATTCCTGAATGAATGGCTTGAAAAGCCTTCAATGACTGGTTTAGTTGTAGAAAAAAAATATTTCGATCTTCTCGATGAAAGCACAAAGGCCGGACTTATAGACAAAGCAAAATTTCTGGCCACGATAGCAGATGTAAATATCGGTATGTCTCTTTTATCGAAGCCTTTTTATGATGAAAAATTCGGACGACCAAATGACATCGTCGATGGCAGACAAATGGGTTCTGCTGTTGTCGACAGCACGGCATGGATCGCCCAGGGCGCTTTCGTTGGTGAAAACGTTATCATCGGTGCCAATGTCAAAATACATTCAGGTGTCGTTTTGATGTCTGGAGTGGAAATTCACGAAGGAACGGAAATTTTTGCCAACACTGTCCTTTATAGAAACGTAAAAGTCGGCAAGCACGTCCGCATTCACAGCAACTGTACCATCGGTGCTGATGGCTTCGGCTACAATTTTAAAAATGGTGAACATTTAAAAGTCTGGCATATGGGCTCGGTGATTATTCACGATCAGGTGGAAATCGGCGCCGGCACATGTATCGACAGCGGAACTTTTTCACCGACTATTATCGGAGCAGGATCAAAAATTGATAATCAAGTTCAGATCGGACATAACTGCAGACTTGGCCGCGGTGTTATTATTTGCGGACAATGCGGTCTTGCCGGAAGCTGTACGCTGGGCGATTATGCAGTTCTTGGTGGAAAAGCAGCTTTGGCCAACGGAATTTCTATTGGGAAAGCCGCACAGATTGCAGGCAATGCCGGAGTCATCGGTAATGTCGGTGACGGGGAAGTCGTCGGAGGATTTCCGGCCAGAGATATTAAAGAATGGATGAAGGGAGTGGCCTATATTCGTAAACACTCTCTTGCAAAATAATTCGTAAAAAACTGGAGACACTATGATTTTAAATACTGATCAGGTCATGCAAATTCTTCCTCACCGCGATCCGTTTCTTTTTATTGATTCGGTTGAAAGCGTGACGATTCCAGGTCGAACACTTGCGCCGGGAGAACTTGTGGACATAAAAGACGTTCAGGATGCTGAAGTTGTCGCTCACTATCGCACTAAAAAAGACCACAATATTTTTAAAGGGCATTTCCCTGATTACCCGATTCTTCCGGGAGTCGTTCAGGTTGAAATGATGGCGCAGGCAACGAGCTTTATCGTTCTTCTTGTTCATGCTAATCCGGCAGCGTTGAAAATGGATGTGGCGTTGTTGGGAATTAATGAAGCGCGCTTCAGGAAGCCCGTTCTGCCTGAAATGGATCTAAAGCTTGTCACCAAGTGCCTCAAAGTCAGAGGGCCGATGATCACAAGCGAATGCAAACTTTATCACAACGATCAATTGATGAGTGAAGCGACGGTTCTTGCTTCACTGAAAATGGCTTAGCCACAAGGAAGTTTTATGAGCAATATACACCCAAGCGCAATCGTCGATTCAAAAGCAAAGATTCACGAAACAGTGAAGATTGGACCTTTTTGTATTGTCGGGCCTGATGTTGAAATCGGCGCCAATACAATTTTATACTCACATGTTGTGGTCGATGGACACACAACCATAGGCGAAGGAAATAAATTTTTCCAAGGCTGTTCAGTGGGAGCGCCTCCTCAGGACAATTCATATAAAGGCGAACCGACACGCACTGTGATCGGCAACAACAATACATTCAGAGAGTACTGTTCAATTCACAGAGGAACGCTGAAGGAAAACCAAATCACTAAAATCGGCGACAATTGTTTGTTCATGGCCTACGTTCACGTCGGTCACGATGTCGGCATTGGTTCGAACTGTACAATTGCCAACTCAACTAACTTTGCAGGTCACGTAAAAATCGGCGACAGAGTCATCATCGGCGGTGGAACACAAATCCAGCAATTCTGTTCTCTTGGCAGAGGAGCTTATATCGGTGGGGCTTCGGCAATCGACCGCGATATTCCTTCATTCTGTACAGCGATGGGGAACCGCGCTCACTTAAAGGGAATCAACATCATTGGTATGAAACGCCAGGGATACAGCAAGCAGGAAATTTCTGAAGTAGTCGATTTCCTAAGAACAATCGAATCTTCAAATCTTTCTCCGCGCGCGTTCGTTGACCATGCAGAATTGATGGTTGAATACAAAGACAACAGAGTCATTGCGGAAATGGTTGAACAGATCAGAAAATCTGAAATTGGAATCGCTCCGTTTAATGCATAAGGTTCGTATGGTTAGATTTTTTTCACTGTGTGCCTGTTTGATTCTGGCTTCATGTTCGACTGAATTGAAATATCACATGACCAATCACAAGTTTATAACTCCTGAAACGAAAGGTGAGTTTTTAAGAGGTGATATTGGGGTTGCTTATCAGTTAAATCAAAAGGTCGTCATTGCAAAAGCTTTTGATGCTGTTGTTTTCAATTTGCCAACGGCAGTAACAACAGAAAACGCGATGGAAACCACCAGTGAAGTCAATCTACCCATTACTCTTGGGCTTTTAAACAGGCTGGACTTTTACACTCTTGATGAAAAGTATGGATTAAAATTCCAGTTTTTAGGGAGCCCTGAAAATCAACGTCAGTCCGGTTTTAAAGCCGCCATCGCAGCAGCTTATGGAGAGGAAGAGAATGATTCAGCTTCTCTTACTTTTACCAACGGAAACAGCACAAGAACTTATAGCACCAAAATGAAGTTGAAAAACAATTCTGTCCAGCTGCTTTTAGGAAACAGATTCAATAAGCAATTTCTTTTCTATCTTTCACTTATGCGTGACTATTACAAATACGATGGCACACTTACGAGCTCGCAATTCAGCACTGTCAATCTCACAGGTCATTCATTAAATTACGGCGCTTCATTGGGGATTCATCTCTCTGGTGCTGACAAGAATTCTGCTTTTTTTAAAGCAGAAGCCGGCGTTGTAAAAGGTACACTTAATAATCATTCGCGAACAGCGGGCACGGCAGGTGGCGCTGTTGGCTGGAGTTGGTAATGAAATTAAAAACGGCCGTCATCGGATACGGACATCTTGGCAAATGGCACGCTCAAAAAGCAGAAGCTTTTCCTGAGCAGGCAGAATTAAAATACATTGTTGAAAAATTTCCTGCAGGTCAGGAAGCGGCAGCGAAAGCTCACCCTGATGTGAAAATTGTGGATGATATTTCAAAATGCATCGATGATATCGATGCAGCTTTCGTCGTCACTCCTACATCCTTTCACTATGAGATCGTTGAATACTTATTAAAACATAACAAACATGTTTTCTGTGAAAAACCTATTACGGAAACAACGGAACAGGCCCTGAAGCTACAAACACTTCTCAAGTCTCATCCGGTGGTTTTGCAGGTAGGGCACTCTGAAAGATTTCATCAAGCCTGGGAGAGAAAAGAAGAATATAAACATTTCTTCGATGCTCCGGCACATATTACCTTGAGACGAGTAGCTCCTTTCAAAGGACGTGCGACAGATGTCGATGTCGTTCAGGATCTCATGATTCACGATCTCGATCTTCTTGTTTTTCTTTTCGATGAAACACCAGTGAGTGTAGAAGCGATGGGATTCAAAATGCGCACAAATCACTACGATTATGTGACGGCTAATTTTAAATTCAAGTCAGGCAATCGCGCGACCATTACCGTCGGTCGCAATCAGACAAAAGAAGTGCGCGAACTGGAAATCTCCAATCACGCAGGAACTCTTCTGGTCGATTTGATGAGAAACGAAATTTCCGAAGCGCTGGGAAAAGAACCCGGGCCGCAGTATGTGAATACTGGAACCTATGAAAAGCGCGATCACTTGTTGCTTGAGCATAAAAATTTTTACAACTCGATTCAAAATAAAAAGGATCCGATTATTTCCATTGAAGACGGTCTGACAGCCGTTCGTCTGATTGATAAAGTTCTGGAGAGTGCCCGCAAGAATATTGAGGTCATCCTTTAATGAACTCTTGTCTGATCATTGCTGGAGAGAAATCGGGCGAAGAGCACGCCCTCAGTTTTTTTTCTGACTTGAAGAAAAAATCTCCCGAAACTCATTTTTATGGAGTGGGCGGAGATGAACTCCAGCGCGAAGGTCTTGAACTGCTCTATCACCTGAAAGATTTTTCTTCCTGGGGCTATAGCGGAGTCATCACTAAAATCCCTTTCTACCTCAAAGCTATGGATCACATCCTGGCTGAAGTGGACCGACGTGGGACCAGAACGGCTATTCTTGTAGACTACCAATCTTTTAACCTGAAATTGGCCGGCAAATTAAAAGAACGGGGAGTGGAAGTTCTTTATTACGTGGCCCCTCAGGCGTGGGCATGGAAAGAATATCGGGTTAAAAAACTCTCAAAATTTGTACATACTCTTTTCACCATTATTCCTTTTGAAAAAAAATGGTTTTTCGACCGTGGAGTAAAACGCGTGGTCGGCATTGATCATCCTCTGTGGACAACTTACCAGAAAGAACTGACTGGTTTTAAATCGAGAGACCTTTCCACTCCGGTCCATCTTCTGCTTCTGCCTGGATCGCGACAGTTTGAAGTGGAAAGTTTGATGCCTGCGTTTATCGAATCCATTAAAATGCTTCAGAAAGAAATTCCGCTGGAGATTTCGATTGTTAAATCCTCCAGTGTGCGCGAAGAATTATTTGAACCGTACAATAAATATTTTCACAAAATTTATGCCAATGAAGAATTGGTGAAAGCTTTGAAAGAAGCCGATTTTGCTTTTGCAGCAAGTGGAACAGTGACGCTTACCTGTGCATTGTTTGAGGTTCCGACGATTGTTTGCTACAAGACTTCGCTACTCAACCAATTTATCTACGAGAATCTGGTGAGCTATAGATGGTTTATCAGTCTGGCCAATATCGTACAGAATCGCTCCGTTTTTCCGGAACTTCTTCAGGATCAGGTTAACGGGTATAATATCGTGTCTCAATTTAAGAATTGGTACTATAATAAAGAGAAGTATCTCGAAACAAAAAAACGGCTCTCTGAGACCAAGCAATTGGTCAGAGGTGAGGGAATGGATATCCCTGCCTACATGGCAGATGTAATTAATAATTCTTATGGAAAAAAAGATCTCACTTCTTAAAAAAATATTTCTCTCACCATTGTCGTGGATCTGGGGCTCTATCTATTTCATCCGTCGCATTTGTTATGATTATGGAATTCTGAGACAGCGTTCATTTGTTGTTCCCATTATTTCAATCGGCAATCTCACTTTCGGAGGAACGGGAAAAACTCCGTTTACACTCTGGCTTTCCGAATATCTTCATTCAAAAGAAAAACACGTCATGATTCTCATGCGCGGGTATAAGGGCAAACTTGAAAACTCAAGCGGTCTGATCCAGGCCGGAAAAAAAATCAATCCTGATGCTGCTGATTACGGCGACGAAGCTCTGCTTTTTGCCAGAAGGTTGAACGACGCTACTGTTGTGGTCGGAAAGAAGCGAAGTGAGAATTTGAGTTTTTATTTTCCGAAAGTTCAGCCGGATGTCGTTCTTTTAGAAGACGGACATCAGCACATAAAAATCAAACGCAAACTCAATATTGTTCTCTTTGATGCCTTGATGCCTTTGTCGCGCTATCACGTTGCACCTCTTGGATATATGCGTGAAGGCTTTTCTGCTCTGAAAGATGCAGATCTCGTTGTCATCGGAAGAGCAGACATTGCCAAACCTGAGAAAGTTGAATCGCTTAAAAATCTTTTGCGGCCGTATCTCCCTCAGGGAATTCAGTTTGCAGAAGTGGGATTCAGACCGAATGGATTTTACAATGCCTCTTATGATCTGGTGTACACACTTGATCAGATCCGGAATAAAAAAGTTATCTGCATGGCCGGTATCGCCAATCCACAGTCTTTTTTCAAATTGCTTGAAGACCTTGGGGCCGAAGTGCTTGTCACCGAATCTTTTCCAGATCACCACTTTTTCAAACCTGATGAAATAAACTCGCTTCTTTCTTATGCGAAAAGCGAAGACGCCTTGATCGTCACAACAGAAAAAGACATCGTTCGAATCAAGAAGATTGTGAACGATGAATCGATTGTTTTTCTTGAAGTCGATATTCATTTTTTAAAAGGTGAATTTGAAACCAAGGAAATTATCGACTCTTGTTTTAAAAATATTTATTAAATGGAATTGATAATATGAAAACGAAAAAAATTTTGACCTATCTCCTGGCCCTGATTGCTCTGGCTTCTTGTGGAAGTTTTGAAGACGATAAGAAAAGCCTCATGTCCGTGACGGAAGAAAAGAAAGATCTTGTCGATGCTTTTGACGTGAGCAAAGACCAGGCGGAGAAATATACACCTGTAGAATCAGCTGTTGAAACAAAACCCGCAACCAAACCTGTCGTCGAAACAAAAAAAACGAAAACGAAAGGAAAAAAAGGTTCAAAAGCCGAAGAGAAGAAAGCAGAGAAAGCTGCGGCTAAAGCTGAAAAAGAAGTTAAAGCGGTCACCGCCAAAGGTGATGATTACCCTGCCGATTATCCCCAGATGTTTAAAGATTACGATGCTGTTTCAAGGCCGGTCTGGGAAAAATTCAAACCGGTTTTTTATAAAGGTGAGCAGTCGATTATCGCCATTTCATATCTGGGCGTGACAGCTGGATACATCACTATGACTTCAAAAGACATTGTGAAAATGGGCGACAAGCAGGCTTATCATTATTTTGCCCGATTCAAGTCACGCGATGCTTACCGCTACTTTTACTGGCTCGATGATACAATTGAAACGTTTATCGAACAGAATACTTTTCTTCCGATTAAATACTCATTGATTCAAAGAGAGAAAAAACAGAACGTTGATGACCTTCAGCTTTTTGATTTCAAAAAACACAAAGTGATGACATGGTACAAGAGAGTCAAGCAGGGCGCGAATAAAGAAGAACACCTGGAAAAAAATATTCCAAGCTATGTTCAGGATTCATTTGCAGCTCTTCAGTTTGTCCGCGGACTTCCTTTGCACAAAGGTGATAAATACGATTTCCCTGTTTCGACCAGAGGAGATACATGGCTTTTAAAAATCGAAGTCGTTGGTGAAGAAACTGTATCAGTGAACGGAAACGATATCAGAGCTTATCGCTTGAAAGCGGAAACTCATTTTCCAGGCGTGCTTCAAAAAAGCGGCGATATCAATTTCTGGTATGCAATGGATGAAGGAAAACGTCTCGTGAAATTCCAGGCGAAAGTGAAATTAGGGTCCATCTACGGAGAACTGGTGGAATATAAACCCGGTGTTTTAATAAAATAGAATAAAATGATAAATAAGTACGCTCGCAATATTTTGTATGTTCTGCCAACCGGAGATTGGAGTACAAAAGAGCGTCTTGCTTTTCGCGATATGACCGTCGCCAAAAAACACGGTTACAATATCTATCTTTGCACCTACGAAGGCTCTTTTCTCGCCCAGGCTGCCAAGACCATCGATGTGGAAATTGTTCCCTTCAAAGAGCATTTTCTCAATCGCTTTCTTGCTTTTCATAAACATGTGCCTCTCCGCCCGGTGAATAAAAGAGCAAAGCTCGACATCGTTCATTGCTATGATTTCGATCTTTTTCTTTCACTTTCCTTTCAATTGAAAGCAGAAGATCTGACAGCACTTATTGTGACTGTTGATCACACGATCGATAAACCACTTCAACAGTTCTGGTACCGGCCATTGATTGCCAGAATTGATTCGCTTCTTCTGATTAATAAAAATCTCACTCAGGATGTCATTGGCAATCTCGGATTACCCTTGAAGAAAATTGAATATTTCGGGATGGGAATCAAACAGGAAGAAGTGGAGCCGAGTGAATCGGTGTCCATTAATTTTGATTTGTATAAAGATTATTTTCTTGCGGGAACTTATGTCTCTCCCGCGATTAAGAATATTGCCAAGATCACGCCGCTGCTTTCTGCCTTAAAAGTGCTCAATGAAAAAGCGCCTGGAGGAAAGAAGAGCAAGCTCTTGTTTATTTCGGCTGTCGATTTTCAATCTATCGATCTTCTTCCAGAAGTCATGAAGCAGATTCAGGAACAGGAACTGCAGGAAGATGTTCTCTTCGTGACCAATAAAGATATAGTCAGTGTGATTCCTGAAGTTGATGTCTGGATAAGCAACGGCCCGACAGAACTGATTGAAGATTTTGCAATCAGTGCACTTATGAATGAAGTGCCTATCATTGTTCCCAGAAATTTCTGCTCTGTGGATCTGCTGGATGTGTATGAAGGAGTCGGAGAGACCTATAAACTTTTCGATGCGCGCGAACTGCGAGATAAATGGGAGAAGATCATTCTGGGCAATGCCGTCTTCAGAGAGAAAACTAAACTTTATAAATACTTTGTTGAAAGAGAACATTCATACAAAGGGTATAAAATGCAGTTGTTGTCTTTATATACAAGAACAGTTCAGCGCCGCTCTCGATTGTTCCGGAAAAAATCATGATGTTCGTAAGAACAATCGTCATTATCTGTGCTCTGATCCTGACAAGTACATCCTATGCCGTCACTCCTGCTGAATGTGGAGCAAAGGTCCTGCCAGAGACTCAAGGCCCCGTACAAGTTACCCCTGAAGATTACAACAATTTAAAAGCTCACGAGATCGAATCAAGCGGGCTGCAGCCATCGCTGAATCTGATGACTTCCGGAGGAAACAGCGAAGACACTGCCATCATGATTTTCGCCGTAACAGGGACAGTGATGCTCTTTATGTGGATTCCGTATGCGGCGTTGCTCACTTATCGTGCGATAAAAAAACCTGAATGCTTTGACTATCATTCTTTGATTTCTGCCGATTTTAATTATCTGACTAATAATGAAAGTAGAAGTGGAACAACGATGTCGCTGCAGTACAGTTATTTTCTCCGGGAAAAATTCGACACGGATGGAAAAGAATTCGGATTCAATTTTGAATTGGGCAGATATCATTTCAAAGATAAAGAGGACGCTCAACTCGTCAATTACACAAATAATTACTGGCTCGCCGGCCCTTCTATTCTTTTTGGGACTTTAATCAGGGGAGCACTCATCCCCGCGTTTAAAATTGATCTTCTTGCCGGAACATCTTTTCACAGTGAGGTGAAGCTGATGCTGAAAGCAGATCTCAAGGCCATGCTCATTTTCCCCAATCAAATACTTGCCGGAATAGGTGGTGGAGCTGATTATATTAAAGGTCAAAGGGGCAGAGGGATTCTGACTCATGTCAACGACCTGAGTACTCACATCCTTTTGACGATCGGCTATTTTTTTTAAGATGATTTATCATAGGTAAGAGCATGGATAAAAAATTAGGCTTTTCAGTTTTTGCAGGCGCACTCGCACTCATCATTTTATTCTTTGTCGTTCAACGTTTAAATCCAGCTCCTCCTGATCATCTCACTCTTGCTGTAGGCGATGACCAGATGGAAATGGAATCGTCTCTGAAGCTTTATCAGCGCATTTTAAAATCAGATGGAGTGAAACTCGATATCAAATACACCAACGGTCCGTTTGAAAATATGGATATGCTGGAAGATGATAACTCCGGAGTCTCGGCTGCGTTTGTTCAGGATGGTCTGGGATCTTTCGAAGAACATCCAAACATTGAATCTCTGGGAAGTTTATTTTACGAACCCCTCTGGATTTTCTATCGGGGAAAAAACAATTACGAATACCTCTCACAACTCGTTGGCGATAAAATTTCAGTGGGGAAAGCAGGGCATGGAACACTGGTTCTGACTGAGAGACTCATGAAAATTTCCGGTCTGGATCCGGAAGTTGCAGACCTGATCAACATGAGTTCAACCGAGGCTGCAGAAGCACTCAAAAAAGGAAAAATCGATGTCGCGATTCTGATGCTTCCTGCGAGCAGTCCGATCGTCAAAGATCTGGCGACAACCAAAGGAATCAAATTGATGAACGTCGTTCAGGCCGAAGCGATTTCACGAAAAGATCCCGCCTTCCGCCATCTCGTTCTTCCTCGCGGAGCTCTCGATCTCGAATCAGATTTTCCTGCGCAGGATATTCATCTCGTTTCCTCGACAACGACATTGCTCATCCGCGATCGCCTCCATCCGGCGCTTTCGTATCTCTTGCTCAAGGCCGCAACTGAAGTTCACAACCCCGCTGGCATTTTTGAAAAGAAAGGCGAATTTCCCAATAGCAAAGATGATTCATTCGTTCTTTCAAAAGACGCCGTTCAGTTTTACAAATCAGGCGGAACTTTTCTGCAAAGATACCTGCCTTACTGGCTTGCGGCCTGGCTCGACCGATTTATCTTCCTGGTGATTCCGGTCGTTGCATTTCTTCTTCCGGCACTCAAAACATTGCCGCAATTATATTTCTGGAGACAGAAAACAAAAATCTACCAGCGCTATGGCGAATTGAAATTTCTCGAAATGCAGATCAAACCTGAAGCGAGTGTGACAGAGAAAGAAAATTACCTGAAGCAGATTCAGCTAATTGAAGACCGCGTGGACAAGATGAAAATGCCGAAGAATTTTTCAGACTATATCTATTCTTTAAAAGGACACATTCAGCTTGTCCGCGATCGCGTTGAGAAAATGTAGAGCAAATGCACTAGGGGCTGACTGAGATTTCCCTCCCAAGACACTGAAACTAGAAACAGATAGGGTGCTCCCTAGATAAAAATGATTAATGGCGTCATCGAGTAAGGCCAGGCGATCTTAGTCCAACCGGGGAATAATTACAGTTAAAGAACTCCTTAAAATCCTGTACTTTTGGCCGGAAAAAGCTTATAGTGGCGCTTCAAATCTAGTCATACTTTTTTAAAGTTAAAACTGGGGCCTTCTTTTAGAAGGTAAAAAAATCTCTCGAGGTATTTATGGCTCAAAAACAAGAATTGAAAGCAAGTTGGATGAAAGGTTACGACGTCGTCATTGGTGAAGACGTTGAAACAAAAGTCGCAACGGATTTCAGCGCGCTACTAGACAGTTCTACATCAAAAAATTTTGAAGAAGGTGAAGTGTTCAAAGGAACAATCATCAACATCGGTCAAGATTATGTAACTGTAGACATCGGATACAAGCAAGAAGGTCTTGTATCAGTAAAAGAATTCCAAAATTACGATGGTTCACTGAAAATTAAAGCAGGTGACGTAATCGAAGTTTACCTGGAAAAACTTGAATCAAACATGGGTAACCTGATCCTTTCTAAGGATAAGGCTGAAATCCTAAAAGCATGGGATAGAATCTCTCTTGCTTGTGAATCAGGTGAACCTCTAACTGGTACAGTAATCGCTAAAGTTAAAGGCGGTCTATCAGTTGNNCAGGATCACAAATTGACATCCGTCCTACACGTTACCTTGATAAGTACATTGGTAAACAAATGGAATTCAAGGTTATCAAGTTCAACAAGAAACGCGGTAACATCGTTCTTTCAAGAAGAGCAATCCTTGCTGAAGAACGCGGTAAAATGCGCGGTGAAATTCTTTCTCAAATCGAAGAAGGAATGGTTGTTAAAGGTATCGTTAAAAACATCACAGACTACGGTGCATTCATCGATCTTGGTGGTATTGACGGTCTTCTACACATCACTGATATGTCTTGGGGAAGAGTTAAACACCCATCTAACATCCTTAACATCGGCGACGAAATCGAAGTTAAAATTCTTAAGTTCGATACAGATAAGGAAAGAGTTTCTCTTGGCTTAAAACAAGTTCAAGCGAACCCATGGGAAGAAGCTAAGTCAAAATACATCCCAGGAACTAAAGTTTCTGGCGAAATCGTATCTGTAAAAGATTACGGTGTATTCATTGAACTAGACGACGGAATCGAAGGTCTAATCCACGTTTCTGAAATGTCTTG
>DJVH01000085.1 GCA_002440825.1 Bacteriovoracaceae bacterium UBA6261
CTTTATCTTCAGCAAAAGTTGTCAGCGTTCCAGGATCTGATCCTGCGTTAGGTTCAGAAAGACAGAAACATCCGATCACACCGCCGCTGGCAAGACCCGGAAGATATTTTTGTTTTTGATCTTCAGTTCCGAAAGAAAGAATCGGCCACATGCAAAGTGAAGTGTGGGCAGAAACAAGAACTCCAGTCGAAGCACAACCGCGGGAAAGTTCTTCAACGATGATGGAATAAGACGTGTAGTCCATACCGGCACCGCCGTAGTTTTCTGGAATGTAGGATCCCATAAAACCATTTTCATAAAGCTTGTTCACAAGATCCTGCGGAATTTTTCCGTCGTGATCAATCTGAGCGGCAAGAGGGGCCACTTCAGAGTCGGTGAATTTTGCTACCATGTCGCGAATTTCTTTGTAGTTTTCTTCGAATAGAGATTGCATTGATTTACCTATTTCCCTTTGAATTGAGCGGATCTTTTTTCTAAAAAGGCTTTCGTCCCTTCTCTCATATCTTCCGATGAAAAGATGGCCGAGAATTGTCTTTTCTCTAGCTGTAATCCTTCAGTAGTAGTTAAGTCAATACCTTCGTTCATAACTTTTTTAGCAATAGAAACAGCGAACGCCGAGTTTGCCGTGATGGTCTTTAAAGTCTTTGTGGCCTCTTCAATCATTTCCGCACGGGTGTTGAACGTTTTTACGACAAGACCAAGCTCTTTTGCTTCGGCAGCCGTCACATTTCTACCAGTGTAAATCATTTCTTTAGCGTGGTTTCTGCCTACAAGTTTAGCGAGGCGCTGAGTGCCTCCGAAGCCCGGAATGAGTCCAAGTTTCACTTCAGGTTGTCCGAACAGGGCGTTATTGGTTGCATAAATAAAATCACAGCTCATTGCCATTTCACAGCCACCGCCAAGAGCGAAGCCGTTCACGCAAGCAATCATGGGAACTTTCATTGTTTCCATCAGCATTGTGACGTTCTGGCCCAGGTGACCAAGTGTATATGCATCTGATGGACTCATTTCGCTCATTTCAGCAATATCAGCTCCAGCGATAAAAGCTTTTTCGCCTTCGCCTGTCAGAATAATTCCTTTGATGGCGAATTGATCGTCTTTCTGCATTTCCATCAGCACTTCTTTAAGCTCCGAAAGAACTTCAACGTTAAGAGCGTTGAGCTTTGTCGGACGATTCACTGTAATCGTTGCAAACGAATCTTTTACTTCAATTTTCAGTGTGTGCCATTCTCTATTTATATTCATAAAAACCTCTTCCTGATTTACGTCCCATTCTTCCAGCTAAAACATATTTTTTAAGGAGTGGACATGGACGGTATTTAGTATCTCCCAATCCTTCGTAAAGAACGTTCATAATCGCAAGACATGTATCGAGACCGATAAAGTCTGCGAGCTCCAATGGACCCATTGGTTGATTTGTTCCAAGCTTCATCGCCTGATCGATATCCTGAATACTCGCCACACCTTCGTAAAGCGCGTACACAGCTTCATTGATCATCGGCATAAGAATTCTGTTCACAGCAAATCCCGGAACGTCGTTGGCGCGGACAAAAACTTTGCCCATTTTCTCAGCAACAGCTGCTACGGTATTGAATGTTTCGTCAGTCGTTTCCAGACCTCTGATCCCTTCAACCAATTTCATCACAGGGACCGGATTCATAAAGTGCATGCCGGCCACCAACTGTGGTCTTTTAGTCACAGCTGCAATTTCGGTTATTGAAATAGAAGATGTGTTTGTCGCAAGAATTGCTCCCGGCTTGGCCACTTCATCTAATTTCTTGAAAATGTCGAATTTAATTGTTTTGTTTTCTGTTGCGGCTTCAATGAGAAGATCGCAGTTTTTGAATTCTGTTAAGTCCGAAGCTGTTTTGATCAGCCCCATTGTTTTTGTCACGAAAGCGTCGTCCCACTTTGCTTTTTCAACGCCTTTTTTTAGTTGAGTATGGATGAAATCCACGCCTTTTTTTAGCCCTTCGGCCGAAACATCATAAACCTGAACCTGATAGCCGGACATTGCCGCTACCTGGGCAATCCCGCGTCCCATTTGCCCTGCGCCAACAATACCAATAGTTTGGATATTGATCATGGTGTACCTCACTGTAAATTTGGGTAAGTAAAATCCGCCTTATGATACAAACGGAGGGCAAGAATCACAAATAAAACCTTGCCAAGATTTAAAAAACAGAATAAAAAACTATTCTCATTAAATTGCTAGTTGCAAAAAGTTAAATGTTCTAACGGTAGGAGTTAATTGTGGCAAACCACAAATCATCAGAAAAAAGAGCAAAACAAGATATCAAGAAAAATCTTGTGAACAAAATGAACGAGTCTAAGTCAAAAACTGCTGTTAAAAAAGTTAGAGACGCACTTGTTGCAGGTGATAAGAAAGTAGCAGCTGAAGCTCTTAAAACAGCTCAAGCTGAACTTAGAAAACTTGCTAAAACTGGCGTAATTAAAGCTAACACAGCGGCTAGAAAAACTTCTCGTCTTGCTTCTCAGCTTAACGCTCTAAAATAGTTTTTAATCTCGAAAGAGTTTAATTATATACAAGGCCACCTTCGGGTGGCCTTTTTGCTATCTGCTTACTTCAAAGCTTCCAGTCTTAATTTTTCGATGGCGAAAGCATCCTGTGCTTTCGAAAGAACTTCTAATTCAGAAAAGAAATTCAGATAGGCCTTCACCATATCGCGATTGAGACGCTCGCTCATATCCAGAATGCCCATTTCATATTTAGAAGGTTTCGCTTTGGCGAGAATATCCTGCGGAAAAAGAATTTTGATTAAGTGATTTTGCATGGAAGAAGCCAGTCCTCTCAGCCAGTCATAATCTAAATCTTTTTTCAGTACTTCCTGAAAAAAGAGTTTCGGGTTGCGGTGAAACAATTCAACCAGCTCAAAGAAATCGAAACGCTCGCGTGCTACGAGTTCCTTTAAGAACGGGACGTCCACCTTTCCTTCTGGAAAATGAATTTTCACTGTATCGATCAACAGAAAAAAAGATTCAAAATTATGCTCGAGATTCTCTAAAGCAAAGCGGGTCACTGCACCGTCGAAAGAGACTTCGCGCGCTTTCATCGCAAATTGCCACATCTTCGGGCCATCCCAGGGACGTGGGGAATCCATTTCTACAGCATGAACTTTTTTGTTTTTCGCAAATTCCGTAAAGGCCTTGCTGGATTTGGTAAAAAAGAGCACTAGCTTTTTTGCGCTCCAGTCGATTTCTGCATCCACTAGAAAATCCAGCATTCCGGAAGGAATATTTTCGGCATTCATTACCAGGATCGGATCACCTTCAGAAAAAAAGGACAAATTGATGAAATGCTCTTCGATAAAATCGCGATTGACTTCATTTCCCGAATAAAGAGAAAACTTCATTTGTTTTTTGGGAATGCGGTCGAGGAAAACTCTTTCAAGATAAGGATCATCTATTAAAAAAGCCTGAATACTCTCGCATTTTAAATCCATCGTCTGTGGATATTTTTGCAAAAAATCCCAGGGAAGAATTTTAGAAAGCATTGAGAACTACCTGCTTGAAGGTTTGAGCAGCCTGGTAGCAGGTATCCTGCAGACTCTTTTCAAAAATGCCTTTGTTTTTGACAAAATTAACTTCGCCGGCATCGTTAGTCGTACTATTCGGACTGGCGACGCGATCAAAACTTCCAGTGAGAGAAATCGCATCCTGTAAAACAACTTTAGGGTGGGCCTTGACCAGAGGGCCGAGGTCGCTGGTCATCAGATCGATTTCTTCTTTTGAAGGTCGCTTGATGAGGATCAGGCGCAGTTGAAAATCGTAAGTCGATTGAATCGGATAATAAAATGTGGTTCTGTTGCCGATCGATTTTTGAACATCTTTATCAGTAAATAAAGTCTGACTCGTGCGAACGACTTCATTATAATGATCTTTCGATTCGATAATGCCGATTAAAACGGCATCTGCTTCTCCGCCGTCACTGATGACTTTAAGTCCCGTGTAATCGTTCAAGGCCAGTGTAATTTCGCGGGTCATGGGAGAGGCCAGTTGAGGCAGAACCGAGCGATTAATGAACATCGGAACAGAAATTGTTTTGATGTCATAGCCAATCAAGGGGTTATTGTTGGTGTTGAAGTGATAACCCGCGCAGCCCGTAAGAAAAAGCATCGCACACAGAGCGGCAAAAAGAGCTTTCTGACAGGTAATGATGGGATAAAAAAATCGCGCTTTCATAGACCAAATGCTACCCTAAAAAACAATCATGTTAAAGAAGCTTTCGCAATTTATTGAGTCAAAAGACGCTGGCCAAAACTCTTATCCGAAAGAGAAGTCCGGTGCAAAAAAGACGACCCAGGATGGTTTTGACTTTCTGGCGCTCATCCGTGGGTGGAAAGAGATTGCCGGCGCCAAACTTTCAGAACACACGATTCCCCTTAAAAATCAAAACGGAACTTTAATTATTCTTTCCAATCACTCGGCTTTTGCCAATGAACTTTCATTCATGGAGCTGCCGCTGAAGAAAAAGATTTTTGAAAAATTTCCTGCGCTTGAAAAACAGATTCTATCCATTAAGTTCATTGTCGACAGCACTCATTTTTCTAAACAGTACGAACAATTTATTACACCGGTTGAGAAAAAAAACGTGCAGGTTTTACATCCTCATTCGCCGGAATTTAAAAGACTCAAGAAAGAAGCTGAAGAATTATTTTTTGATTTAAATGACAATGAATTGAAAGAAAAAATGATTTCACTCTATATTCAATCAACAAAAAAGCTTCATTAAGTGTTCTTTGACTTCTTCAACTCTGCGGCCTTCGCGCTTGATTTCAAAATTTAAATTTTCATTGATAAAAACAATCGTCGACGATGTTCCAGAAAGATCTTCGCTTTTTTGATTTTCAAAAAAAAGAACATCGGAAGCATGTTGCTGATGAAATTTTCTGGCCTCTTCTTTTTTTGTCACTGGCGGTTCACCTGTGAGATTCAAGCTTGTGGAAAAAAACGGCGCGCGCAGTTCGTTGTTGATGGAGTTAATGACCGGCGTATTCAAGCAACGGATGCTGACGTAAGAACTCTCCCCCGTGGCCCATTTGGGAATGCGGATTTTAGCAAGAGTCAGAGGCAATCCCAGTGTCGTTTCCAGTTTAAAAAAATCTTCAAGCCATTCTTTGCTCATTTCTTCCGGAAGCTTGAAGCTTGCCAAAATTTCATCGGCGCCGGTAAACATCATGGAAAGCGGTTTGTCTTTGGAAGTGCGCTTGATGTCTGCAATCTTTTCATGACCCGATTCAGAATAGATTGAACAGCCTATTCCCCAGACAGTATCTGTAGGATAAATGAATACATCATCAGGCTTAATCTTCATCAGTTAAACCGGCAAAGGCTTGTTGAGAATATTTCGGTAATAGTAAAAGAAAAGAGCAAGAATAATCAGAACGATGATCACCAGTATATAAAGAAGATAATTATCGTTTCGTTTTTTTAACTCTTCAGGCATTGATCTGTCCTGAACTTCTTTAGGAAGATCTTTTGTGATTTCCTTGGGCTGAGCTGAAGTTTTGACTCTTCTTTCATGCAGAAGCTTTTCAGGCTGATGATCATGTTTTGGTTGAGACTGTGCCTGTGCACTTCTCTTGGCAAGATGCAATGGCTCTGGTTTTTCTGCCCTTGGAGTTTCTTTCGGTTTATCGTGTCCGAGAGTATCAAACATCAAAGTGAGATTGGAATCCCCTTCAACTTCATTTTTAAAATTAATCATTCCTGATTTTTTAGCCGCCGGTGCTGGCTTCACTTCTTCAACTGGCGTTGCGGCCTTTGCTTCAGGCATTTTGACCTTGAAATCCAGATCTTCTTCAGCAGGAGAAGGCGCCGGTTCAGAAGAAGTCATCGCCGTCAGATCCGGAAATTCCAGATCATCATCTTTAGGGTAAACGACCGGACCTTCTACAGTTGACGGTTGTTCAACAGGCGTTTTTTTCACTTCAACAGGACGTGGGGCAGCTTCCGCGTGAGATTGCACTCCATCGTGGCCGCTTTCAAAAGAAGGAGTCGATGGTCTCGCCACAATCGTGATATCCGGAAATTCCAGATCGTCAGAGTTTGGAAGTTTCACTTCTTCCTGGGAAGAAGCAGGCGCTGCTGTGGCAACAGAAGGAGCTGTTTGAATAAGAGTAATATCCGGGTACTCGAGGTCTTCCTGCTTGGGAAGAGTCCCGGGACCTTCATTGACTGCTTTTAAAACCTGAGTTTTGTTTGCTGGAGCTGTATTAAGCGAAGTTGTCTTATCCGGATTTTCTCTTTTTGATAAAACACTTTTAGATTCTGAAATGGGATTGTATCCCTGAGGGACATCGCCATAGAGAAATTTATCGACGAGATCTTTTTCTTTGAGAGAAAACCAGAACCCGTTTCCACTTGTGACTTCGTCATTAAGTCCGAGTGCGCCCTTTTCCATAAACTCGAGGACCTTCGCTTTTGCGACGGGACCCAGTATCTGGTTTTGAGTTGTGCGAATGAGCCAGTTTCGTTCTGTGTTCACTTACCTACCAAAAAAATCCGATTAAACCTTTTAAATCTTCATCATTAAATCTTAACCCACCTTGAACCGTTCCGCTTTTGCCGGAGCGGAAAGCATCGTTGACGGAAGCGCGTCCGTACAACACATTCCAGATTTGAGTTTCTGCTGAAAATCTGACGTTTGCTCCTTTCTTCTTTTTGTAGTCGAAAGTTTCAAGTGAAAGTTTTGTATTGATTGGTTGAATACGGTAATCGACTCCAAGCCCACCGGTAGATTCGATCAAACCGCCGCGAAGATCGATATCGCCGATTCTGCGGCCGATCTGTACGTTAAATCTGAAAGTATTTTTTTCGTTCTCTTTTTTGTCTTCTGTGACTGTCACACCATTTGTTGTGGTGATCGTGGTCTTCTCTTTATCCGGTCCGATTTCTGAAGTTGAAATACCCAGATGGTAGAAACGTTCCGGACTTGGAAAAATTCTGAAGGCGGCTTCTGTATCTCCACCAGATTTTGAGTTCACACCGCTAAAGAGAGAAAGTTCAGTGCGCAGAGATTCAGCCTTGCCGACAATTTTCTGAACGCTTGATAATGTATCTTTAACCTGGTCTGCGATCTCATCTTCAGCAACCAACTTTCCAATTGTCCCCTTTCCTCTTTTAATATCGGCAACGATGGATTCAAGATCCCCCGTCAGCTTTTTTGTATTGGCGAGAACTTGTTTTACATCGGCCATCGCACTGTCGGAGTTATTGCGGTCAACCTGATAAGCGAGGTCTTCAGAAAAGGCCTGAAGGTTGTCCATCATAGCATTGAGTTTTTCTTCGTTTCCAGTTGTTACACGCTTTAAACTTGCCGTGACTTCTTTTGTATTGGCGACAAGCTCTTGAACGTCAGCAAGAATTTTCTTCACCGGAGATGGTTCCCCTTCCGGAGAAATAGAATCTTTCAATGAACGGACAATTTGTTTTACGTCAGAGAGAACTTCCGAGGAATCTTTGATCAGGTTTTCAATACCGGCCGCTTCTTCTGAATCAATAAAGTCATATTTGCGGAGAAGTTCCGTCGAATCGCCGACGTAAATTTCAAGATATTTATCACCAAGAAAACCAACAGACTTAATTCTTAATTTTGAATTTTTTGTCACTTGAATTTGTTTCAGAATTTCGAAAGTAATCAGGGCCGTATTCCCCTGAAGTTCAATGGAGACAATTCTCCCTGCATTGATACCCGCAACTTTAATGGGAGTTTTTGGAAAAATTCCGGATGCATCTTTGACGATTGTTCTATAAGTAACGTACTGACCGAATCCTGATTGATTCGACGTAATCTTTAAGGACATGACGACTACTGCGATGATCGTTGCAATAGCTAATAGTCCGACTTTAAATTCATTCATTCAAAAAATTCCGTTTAATATTTAGAGTCTTAAAAATTCCTGAACCAAAGGATTCTGAGAATTTTTAAACTCACCGACGGGTAAATATTCAATAATCTTACCACGGTCCAAAAATGCTATATAGTCGGAAATTTCTAACGTCGCTTTCACGTCGTGTGAAATAATAACCGATGTCATTTCTCGGCCTTGATGTTGGGTGGCCGTTTCTACAATCAGATTGTTTACCATTTTAGTCGTAATTGGATCGAGACCGGTTGTCGGTTCATCGTACAACATAATATCGGGAGACAAGGCCAGTCCACGGGCAAGGCCTACTCTCTTTCTCATCCCTCCGGAAAGTTCAGAAGGAAGTTTTTGAAAGGATTCTTCTTTAATCCCGACCGAGATTAACAAATCGTGTACCTTCTTCATAATTTCTTCTTCAGACAGCTGGGTGAACTCCCGCAATGGAAAGGCCACATTCTCTTCGGCGGTAAAAGAATCAAACAAAGCCGCATACTGAAAAAGCATTCCGAAGTTGCGTCTGAAATCCCGCAACTCTTCTTTTGTCAGCGTCTCCAGTTCACGCCCGAGAACCGTGACAGTCCCGCTGGTAGGATGAAGAATGCCCAGAATATGTTTCAAGAGCGTCGATTTCCCAGCTCCGGAAAACCCCAGAATGGTGACAATTTTATTTCTTGGAATATCGAAGTTGAGATCCTGAAGAATCACGTGATCGCCGAATTTCTTCGTGACATTTTTAAAGGAAATGGCAGGATTTTCAAACGTCAGCAAACCACTCTCCTATAAGATCTTAACGAGAAAGGTTGTTAGAAAGTAATCCAGAATCAATACCGAGATCATGCCCCAGATAACCGCAAGATTTGTTCCGCGACCTACTCCGACGGCTCCTTTTTCAACCTGAAAACCGAAATAAGTTCCGATGACGGAAATGACGAAACCAAAAACACCGGCCTTGATAATTCCCTGCCAGAGATCCGCTACGTACATAAATTCTGAAAGTTTTGAGTAATACATCGATTCATCGATCATGAGAGTTTTTGTTCCGACCAGATAAGATCCGACGTTGCCGATAAAAAGAAAAACAACCGAAAGCATCGGTACTGCAATTGTTCCTGCGATAATTCTTGGGACAGCGAGATACTGGATACTATTGATGCCCATAACTTCCAGAGCATCAATTTGTTCTGTTACTTTCATCGAGCCGATTTGTGCGGCCATTGCCGAACCTGCTCTTCCTGCGACGATCAATCCAGTAAGAACCGGTGCCAGTTCTTTGGCCATGGCAATCGCTACGATGGCCCCCACCAATGAGTCGACATTGATCAATTTGAAACCAAAATATGTTTGAGTGGCAAAAACCATCCCGGTGAACATTCCCGCCAGAAGAATGATGAGAATACTTTTATTTCCGATAAAAAATAATTGTTCAAATAGAAGTTTATTGCGATAAGGACGGCGAAAGGCCCAATAAAAAAAGCGCGAAGTGTAGAGGGAAATATTCCCGAGGCCTTCGATCCCATCAATAACAGTGGTACCAAGGCGTTCTACTCTAACCCTAAAAAGTTTGCTCAATTTTTCAATCACGTTATTAGTTTAACCGATAAACTCTTGGAATGCGAGGAAGGAGTGAACAGAAAAGTTCGTAAGGAATAGTTTTTGTTTCTTCTGAAAACCTGAGTAAATCACCTTCATTTTCTCCCCAGATCGTAAACACTTCGTGGGCCTTGATGTGATTTTTTGCTTCTACTGGAAAAAAAACGTGAGTCATATCCATACTCACCCGGCCGATGATTTTTCCTTCGAAACCTTTATGGTTGAGATGTGCGCCTGAATAGCGGTTGAAGAACCCATCACCATATCCGATGGCAAGAACGGCGATAATTCCGTCAGATGGACATGGTGTGGAGTTGTATCCGACCGTATCCCCTTTTTTCACTTCAAAAGTTCTCAGGATATAAGTTTCAAGCTTTGAAACAAGCTTGCCCTTAAAAAATCCTTTGTCCTTGAATTCATCACTGAGCGATGTAGGACCATACATCATGAGTCCTGGACGGATGTGGGTCTCCATCAATCCGGTTTTCTGTTCGATGGCGCCGGAGTTGGATTGTGAAGTTCGCTCAAGCGTGATGCCATTTTCACGGAAATAATTTTTTAATTCTTCAAAACGTTTTCTCTGAAGAATATTTTTTTCATCAGTATCCATGCCATAACTGGCATTGGCATAATGTTGAATCAGATGGTGAATTGAATTTCGTCCGTGTTGTTTTAAGCGGCTTAAAATCAAAGGCGCATCGTTGGGATCCAGTCCAAGGCGATTCATTCCGGTGTTGAACTTCAGGCAAATAGGAAAATATTTAAACTCTGGTGTGTGAAGAATATAATCCAATTCGCTCACATTGGAGATAACCGGAATAATTCTGCGCTTGAGATAAATATCGGCATTTTCCAGCAGCTCGAGCTGTATGTCAGAAAAAACATAAATGTCGAATTCAAGATCATTGAGTTCTTCGCGCAACTTGAGGGCTTCGCTGATAGTTGCGCAACCAAAATTGCGCACGCCGAGTTCAGTCTGAGCGTAACGGGCCACTGAAATCATGCCGTGTCCGTAGCCGTCGGCCTTCACCATGAAGAGAACTTCCGAAGAAGGGGCCAGTTTTTTTATTTCATTATAGTTGTGGGCAAGATTTGATAAATTAACGACAAGTCGGCTTCTAAACTTCATGTATAGGCTCTTTTCCCCAGATCATTTCCCGAGTTTTCAGTTTTGCCAGGGTTTCTTTATCAGCGGCCTTTTCCATGCTGGCCTGCTGAGCATTTAATGTTGATTTTAAATAGGCGTAAGCAGACAACGGAACCATCGTCACTTTTGGATTAATGATCTGGGCCAGTACACCTTCACTGTCTTCAAAGTATTTCCAATAAGAAAACTTCGACGAGAATTCTTTCAATTCATCAAAGAACGCATCGAGATTGCCGGCATTGACGAGAAACGCGAGATGATTGACTCCGTAATCGAAAACGCGGAATTCACATCTTGATTGAATTTCGAGTTTATTGATGAATTCTTTTTCAAATTTATTCCAGAAAAAGCGATGGCCGCTTTTCTTCAAGACGAGATCCATGAGTGGAGTTAAATCCACATCAATGAGTCTGTAATCCATTTTCGTTTTTTCAAAAAGAAACTGATCCAGAAAACTCATAGCTTCAAATGATGAAGCAAACTTTTTTTCAGGAGTCGGTTCAGCATCAAGTTTATTTCTGAAGCTCGCATAAAAGCCGTTGAGGTAAGCTTCGAGCATGTTCCAGTCAAATTGATTGTAGAAAAGTTCGTTCTTAGCTTTCACGAACATAATTTTATCAGGCTTTGCCAGGTTGCCTTTGATCAAAAGGGCCACAAGATCTCCCCCCATCAGATCCACGGCTACTTGCGTGGCCATATTCTGGGCAAAGAGTTCAATGCCATTTGTACAGGCTTGTCCCAGCCAAAGAGAAGGAATGGCCCTGAACTTCTGAACGTGCGAAATCGGTGAAATAAGTTTTTGTCCGTTGAACGAAAGTTCCATCAAAGCGAACTCAGCGACTTCATCAATACCTTGAAAAACTTTTTCCACTGCGCGGAAAAAATCCGCTTCGCCTCTATGCTCTTCCAGCTGAAGACAGACTGATTTTACCATGGATTGATATTGATCTGTCTGAACAAGTGTAAGCTTGTCCATTTTTAATGTTTCGATAATTTCGTTCTGACTTTGTTTTTCATCTCTCAAAACTTTATTTTCTTTTTCAACTGCCATGAAGTGATTCAGTCTTTTCAGAATCGCTTTTAAAGGCGCCTCATAATTTTCAGTTTTCTTCAAAAGGCCCAGGTGAAAAAAATCATTGGTTGAAATGAGAAGTGGTTCAGTATTTTTTGTGTAGAAAAAAATGAGCGGGAGTTTTTCAGTGTCGATATGCGGATGGTTGCGAAGAACGAGATCGCCTTCACTCATCTTTTTGACATCGACGATGCAAAGAGAAGGAATGCGGTCAATTGTTCCCTGCCAGAAAGTTTTCAGGTCTTCATAAAAATGGGGAATGATTCCCAGTTTTCTGAAAACGGCAGAAATCTCTTTCACTTCATTGATGTCTGAAAATAACAATGCGACAGATAGTCCTTCACTCATAGTCCACCTCAACCTAAATTATGCACTAAAGCCTGAAGCGACACAATCTCTTTTACATTCTCGGGCGAGAGAGTGAGATCCGCGAGGTCCCGGTAGATTTCTCGTCGGGATTCGTATAATTTTTTCAGTTCTTCTTCGGGCAGATTTGACAGCGGTCGGTTCGAGTCCCCCAGGATGCGATCCCGGCAGAGTTCATAGGGCGTATCGAGAAAAACGATTTGGCACGCAGGCGTTTTTTCAATGAGCGCAATGACATCGGGTGTGAGCGTCCCTCCTCCGAGAGCAATGATCATATTCTGAGAATGCCCGAGCAGAGTTTTTAATTTCGTCTTTTCTTTATCGCGAAAAAGCGGAAAACCATTTTGCACAATCCACTCCCCCAATCTCTCTGGTGTAAGCCCCAGATCGAGGGCCAGAGCATGGTCCAGGTCAATGCAGTCAAATCCTTCAGAATTTCCCTGAAATTGTTTAAGGAAAGTGGACTTCCCTGCTCCCGTAAATCCGCATAATAAAATTTTCATCCTTTGGATTGTACTTTTAAAATCTCCTGATATAAATCAAAACCTATGAATAAAACAAATACGCATGTGAACAACCATTTAGACGCTCAGGTTTATGTCAATAAATACAGCTTCGATATCATTGAAGATTACGAACTCGACGAAAAAAATACTCCGTGGGTTCAGGATCTTTTAAGAGAAATCGAAGAACACATTGGTGACGAAGGTGAATACCCGAAAGCCACCATGAAAATCGAAGCGCAAATCACCCGAAAAACCAATAATTTTCTGGGCGATCACCTTATCGTGAAGGCCCAATTGAATGCTCATTTCCACCAGCCTTGCGGGCGTTGCCTGTTTCCTCTGGCGGAAGAATTGAATCTTAATCTGGCGGCTGCTTTTCTTCATGAATCTCAAGAAAAAAAGCCGGAATACGCTGAGACGACAACGGTTTTTGCAGATGGTCAAGAAATGGAGCTGTATTTCTTCAGAAAAGGCGTGGCCGATCTGAAAGAATTTTTCCATGAACAGATTTATATCGAAATCACCCCGTTCCCAAGATGCGAGGACGAGTGCAAAAATCCGGTTCTTTACTGATTACCAGGTCCTGAAGGCAATGCTGTCTATTACGTTGGAAGTCCCGTTCACGGCACTGTTGTCTGCCAAGAATTGAATTTTTGCATTGAATTCCCTTGAAAGAGCTTCTGCCTCAACTTTATTTTCGGGAATCTTAGCTCCTAAAAATTTCAAATGTCTTAAATCGATCGAGAGCTTTTTATCGAACACGCACCCTGCAACCGGGGAGTAAATTTCACTCAAAAAACAAGCTCCGAGGTTTGCCAGTTTGTTTAAAACTTTGAAGTGAATTTCAACTCGATTTGATTTTTCTTTAAATTCAAAAGTCTGAGATAAATTTATTTCATAGTTATTAACCTTCACTCTTTTCAATAGCCAAGGCAGTTTAAACTTTAGATATCTCGATTTAGTGAACTCTGGACTATTGTGTAAAACAAAAGACCTTAAAACCATGCTGGTGGCCTTCATCCCATAGACTGAATTAAATCCACAGTGATCACCATACGGCAAATTTAAAATCCCCAGGGTCTCTTTTGAGAAAGAACCCATACTATTTTTTAATTTCCCGGCATTCACCGCATTGTCGACCACATGATCGTCTTTGGAGGCAAAGACCAGCGTGGGAGTTTCTAAATCAGATGACATCTTATTGAAGAATGTATTGCTGGCCCAGAATTCAGAAGCAGTTGTAGGTTTTCCTTTTTTAGTTAAGGATTCAGAAACCAACCATCCCAAATAATCTTTCATTTCAGTTTTTGATCCTGGCGGATGTTTTTCGATCAGTTCTCCAATCGGGCCCAGAGAATTTTTTCCTTCTTTCAATTGATTTTTAGTGGCCAGATAAGCTGCATTCGCCACGATTGCCCCATTCCCTCCTTCGTATAAATCTCCCATACTGCCATCCTGATAGAGATGCTCCATGGAATCATGCAAATCGAGAACCGGGCAAATGGCCATGACAGAATTGAATGTTTTTTCTTCTGATGCCGTATTTGAGCCGTTGTAATAAGAAGTAAAAATGGCTGCGTTTCCTCCAAGGCTGGCGCCGGCCATATGCAAACTGGAGACAAGATTTTTAAAAGGTGATTGATGTTTTATCCATTCACCTATAGCAAGAGTCTCTGGTCCTTCCGCATTTCCACCGAAAGTAAATTTGCCATTCATTTTGATGTAGTCAATTCCAGTATTATTGGCGAGAAACAAGACATTGAAGGGCGATTGATCAAAAAAATTCATCAGATAATTTTTCATTGATGCTGTTTCTTCAGCAGCACAAAAAACGCCGCAACGATAAATAATAAATGGTCGCGGTGTCACAGTATCTTTCAATGCGAGCACACCTGGTACTATCGTCTTATCTGATAATTCAATGGCCACTTTCTGGACTTTAGGATTTTTAAAAAAGCTGTAATCAGTTGAAGAAAATCGTAAAAGTCCAATTAATCCTTTTGCAGAATCCTTTGATAAATCACTTCCGCACTTTTCAAAATATTCATTCAATTTTTTATAAAGCTCTTCGTTTGTTGAAGAATGTTTTAGAATTTTTTCTTCTGCATAGAAAGGATCGCATTCTGGGCGAAGATAGGTGTTATTTCCCCCCGTAATTAAATCCTCTTTCAGTAAAGCTTGAGCAGGACCTGAATTGTTTTTAAGATAATCATACAAATCTTTTTGCACACCGAGAGGTCGGATGAAATTAAATTTCTTAACATTTATTTTAAATTCATTTGAAGCGTTCGCAGTCCAGGAAAAAGAAATGAGAAAACAAATCAACAAAGCAATGGTCTTGACCATAAAAGCCCCTCTTCACATATGATAGATATGTGCTGATCGAACTATTGCTGACTGGGCTTTACGGTTATTTCACAATGATAAAGCGAAACGCTCGGACTTTATTTCTGCTTTTCTGCCTGAGCGACATAATTTCTGCAGAAAAAGCTAAGTTCAAAAGAAACCTGGGGCCCATTTGGGCATTGAATATCATTTCTTCCAATGGGATTTCCTTCCAGGCTGAGTTTGGTCAATTGCCCAAGAGATTTCAAAGGAAACAAATCCAGGATCTTATTTTCTTTCAGAGAAAGTGTTTCAAGTTGAGTTAGACCTGCCAATGGAGAAACATCTTTTATTCCAAGTTGATTCAAAATAAGCCGCTTCGTCTTTGATAGCTTCTGAAAAAGAACATCACAATTCTGAATATTGAAATATTGTTTCAACATTTCCGTTGTTTCATGTTTCATTTCACAATACTGAAGAAAACTTAAAAGCGGTTTTCTTTCGGACAATAACCTTTTTATCAAATCAATTTGTAAAACTTCGATCGAAGTTATGAATTCACCAGCACAATTGTTTCCCCTGCAACGAACTTCTTCAAAGCAGGATTTGCCAGTGTCCAATTGAAAATCAGCTTCGCCTTGAACAAGAATCCCGACGACTGAATGTGTATGACTTGAAAAAACAGGCGAACCAGAATTGCCTGCAAAAGCATCCAAAGAAGTTGTTGCACCGTTTTTTTCCAATGTCAGAACGTTGGCATTATCAGCAATCTTCATAGGAATCCCCATGGGATGCCCTATCATAAACAAAGGTTCATTTAAAATTAATTGCGACTGAGAAGCCTGCGAATAGGGCAAAACATTTTTACTGTCTTCAACTTTATGATCCAGCAACACAATGGCAAAATCCAAGGGGCCATTCAAATAACGTTGGCTGACTATTTCTTTGCAATGAAAAATTTCCCCTGGCCCAAATCGATTGGCGCTCATTTTTTCAAGAGAAGCTCCAAAAATCCAGACATGGTTATCGCAATCTTCGGAAACGGCCATACAATGACCTGCTGTGATTAACAGATTTTCCGCCACCAAAAATCCGGAGCAAGAGCCTGCTTTCGGCTGTTCTTTAAAACGTACGCTTCCACAAAGTGGCCGGTTGTTTTCTCTGTAAACGTCTTCCAATGATTTCTGATTGATCGCAACTTCACCGGTAGATATGACTTGCAGATTTTTTTTATCTACACGTAGCGCCACTCCCTTTTGAAAGCCAATCGCCTCTTGATCCATAGAGCGGTTAATCTCTTCACGATTGTCTTCACCATAAATCATTTTCTCCAGACAAAAGGCTGGATTTAAGACGAATAAGAGGTAAAAAAAGAGCTTGAAAGTGACCATTGAGGCAGAATCCTAGCTAAAATTTATTAAGGATTCAAATAGGATAAGTAAGTCCCCTTCTTGCGCCCCGCACACTCCTTGGCATTTCTGAAAAAACTTGCCTAACCGGTCTTTTTAGCGTAAAGATTACCCTTCATATTCGAAAATTACTGTTGAAGTTTAATAATTGTCGCGGAGTATACAATGGCAGTTCCTAAGAAGAAAAATTCAGTTTCAAGAAAAGGTTTAAGAAGAGCTGGTCAGCACCATAAACTTTATAGAAAGCACCCAATGACTTGTTCAAACTGCGGCGTTCACGTAATGCCACACACTGTTTGTAACGCTTGCGGATTCTACAAAGGTAAAGCAGTTGTTACTGTAAAAGCGCAAAACGAAGAAGCTGCTGCAGAATAATTGTTCCAAACTTAGTTTTAAATAAAGCCGGCCCTTAGATTCAGCAGAATATAAGGGCCCTTTTTTTTTGGCTTTAGAAATTATCGCAATACAAGGACGTCCCAATGTACGAAGCAAAAATTCTGGGAACCGGAATGTACGCTCCCAAAAAAGTTATGACGAACTTTGATCTGGAAAAAATCGTCGAAACAAGTGATCAATGGATTTATGAAAGAACCGGAATTAGAGAGAGACACATCTGCTCTACCGAAGGCGGGGAATGGCCAACAGATATGGCCCTCTATGCAACCCGCGATGCCCTGAAAGCTGCTAACTTACAACCAAACGACATCGACTTTATTATCTTTGCCTCTGTTACTCCTGACGTAAAACTTCCCAACTCAGCTTGTATCCTTCAGGTAAAATTAGGAATCACCAACAACTGTACATGCCTCGATATTTCAGTCGCGTGTTCAGGTTTCGTTTACGGTGTAAATATGGCTAACTCGTTTATCAAAACCGGTCTGGCAAAAAATGTTCTGGTCGTAGGATCAGAAATGCTTTCCCGCGAAGTGAACTGGAAAGACAGAAACTCATGCATTCTTTTCGGCGATGGTTGCGGTGTCGCAATCGTTGGCCGCGCTGAAGCTGGTTCTGAATCAAGAATCCTTTCAACCATTTTAAACTCTGACGGAACAGGCGGAGAATATTTCGATCAACCGGTTGGTGGCGCTGTCACTCCAATTACTCCGACTCATATTGAAGAAGGCTCACACTTCATGCAGATGAAAGGAAAAGAAATGTTCAAAGTCGCGACAAGAACTCTTGCTGAAAACGGAAGAAAAGTTCTTGAAATGGCCGGCGTTTCTAAAGAAGAAATCGACTGGGTTGTTCCTCACCAGGCCAACATCAGAATCATCGAAACCACTGCTAATCTACTCGGCATGGGCATGGATAAAATGATTGTGAACATTGATAAATACGGAAACACATCAGCAGCGACTGTACCTATTGCTTTTCATGAAGCGATCACGGATGGAAGAATTAAGCGCGGAGACCTCGTTCTCTTCGACGCTTTCGGTGCAGGCCTCACGGCCGGGGCCACATTACTTAGATATTAGTCTATAAAGACAAGGAATCGTTTATGAGTAAATCTGTTACGCTTCTTTTTCCCGGACAAGGTTCACAATACGTGGGCATGGGAAAAAATCTTGATCATTCTCTTTTTGACAAAGGAAATGAAATCTTAGGTTACGACCTGAAAAAACTGATGCACGAAGGACCTGAAGAGGAGTTGAAACTCACTCACAATACTCAACCTGCGATTCTGAAACACTCAGTGACTCTTTACAATCACCTGATGGAATTTCTCAATCAGCACAACGTAAAAGTTGACCGCGTTTTAGGCCACTCTGTAGGCGAATACGCGGCGCTTGTAGCCGCTGGTGTTCTTTCTCCTTACGATGCCATTCACGCTGTTCATTTGCGCGGAAAATACATGCAGGAAGCTGTTCCAGTCGGACAGGGAAAGATGTTCGCCATTTTAAAAGTTCCGGCAGAAATCGTGACTGAAGCGTGCGCTGCTGCCTCAAAACCTGGCTCAGAAGTTATGCCGGCAAATTTCAATGATCCTTCTCAAATTGTTATTTCTGGCGAAAGCGAAGCGTGCGGAAGAGCCGTTGCGTGGCTGTCTGAAAACTATAAAGAACCTCATCGCGCCATGGAACTGAATGTTTCGGCTCCTTTCCATTCTTCACTCATGAAACCTGCTGCTGATAAATTGAAAGAAGCATTTTCTCATTTCAAGTGGCACGAGAATATTGTTCCTTACATTGCCAATATCAATGCGACTGAATACCCGGTAGGAACCAATCCTGAATTGATTATGGAAAACCTCTATCACCAGGCGTACGGTCCGGTTCTTTGGACTCAGTCGATTGAAAAACTTCCTTCAGATACAATCTGTGTTGAAGTTGGTCCGGGCAAAGTTCTGATGGGACTTGTTCGCAAAATCAACAAAGATATTAAAGTCATTTCCCTTGATAAAGATGAAGCTCTAGCTGAGCTCGCTCAAGTTTTAGGAGTTTAAAAATGATCGCAACTTATTCTGATTTAAAAAATAAAACGATTCTTATTACTGGAGCTTCACGCGGACTCGGCAGAAGAATGGCCGATGCTCTGGCCGAACAAGGCGCTCATGTTGTCTTCAACTACAGAGGCGATGAAACAGCGGCCATGGCCCTTAAAGAAGAATTGATGGCCAAAGGAGCAAGCAAGGTTTCTGCTTTAAAATTTGACGTAACAAACACTGCTCAAATGAAAGAAGCCGTTGAGAAATTTGTGGAAGAAAATGGACCTATTACCGGTCTGGTTAATAATGCAGGGATCTCTAAAGATCAGATCGTTCTTCGTATGAAAGAAGAAGATGTCGTAGCGACAATCAACACGAACCTGACGTCGGCCATCATGCTCACTCAGATCCTTTCGCGTTCATTTTTGAAAGCGGAAAACGTTTCGGTTGTTAACATTTCATCTATCGTCGGCCTTATGGGCAACGCTTCTCAAATAGCCTACTCTGCTTCTAAAGCAGGGCTCATCGGATTTACTAAATCTTACGCGAAGGAATTAGCGTCTAGAAATATCCGTTGTAATGCAATTTGTCCTGGATTCATCACCACTGACATGACTCATGCTTTGGATGAAAAAGTGAAGGATGCTTACCTGAATTCAATCCCTTTAAAACGCATGGGCGACGCTGAAGAAGTGGCGAATTTAGTCTGCTTTTTATTGAGCAAAGCATCGTCATATATCACTGGAGAGACGATTAAAATTGACGGCGGATTATACATCTAATAAAACTATTACTTATTTTGAAAATTTTAGGAGTTATTAATGAAAGACAAGGTAATCAAACTTATCAGCGACGCAACTAAAATCGATATTTCAAAGATCAATCTTGAAACTAGTTTCGTTGACGATCTAAACCTAGATTCACTTGATATCGTAGAACTAATGATGAAAATGGAAGATGAATTCGGCGTAGAAATTCCTGAGGAAGATGCTGAAGGACTAAAAACGGTAAAAGATATCGTTACATACTTAGAAAAAAAACAAGCCTAATTAATGAATATGAAGGCCCCTAACGGGGCCTTTGTTGTTTTACGGGATGGAGAACAACTATGAAATTAAATAGAGTTGCCATTACAGGAATGGGCGCCGTCACTGGACTTGGCCACACATTAAAAGACAACTGGTCTAATGCCCTGGAAGGCAAATCGGGTGTCAGCCTTATCGAACAGGCAAACACAGAACAAATGCTGACAAAAATCGCAGGTGAAGTTAAAAATTTTCATCTTGCTGAACATATCTTAGAAGCGAAGGAAGCTCCTCGCTACGACCGCTTCATTCACTTTGCTATGCACTCAGCTTACGAAGCTTTGAATGATGCCGGCTTAATTACAAATAACGAAATCAATGCGACTTATGAAGCTCATAAAATGGGAAGTATTCTCGGTGTTGGTATCGGTGGATTTCCTGAAATTGAAAGAACAGCTCAATTGCTTGTGACAAAAGGTCCTAAAAGAGTTTCGCCTTTCTTTATTCCTGCCGTTATTCCAAACATGACAACGGGATTAATCTCTATTCGTTTTGGATTGCGCGGTCTCAACTACTCTATCTCATCAGCTTGTGCTTCAGCTGCTCACGCACTGACTGCTGCTTGCTATGAAATTATGTTCG
Organism: Bacteriovoracaceae bacterium UBA6261; assembly: GCA_002440825.1. GTDB lineage: Bacteria > Bdellovibrionota > Bacteriovoracia > Bacteriovoracales > Bacteriovoracaceae > Bacteriovorax. Next base: position 20,397 of record DJVH01000085.1, read on the forward strand.
GCCGTCAGGACATTATGGTTTCAGGTGGTGCTGAATCTGTTGTATGCCAGCTTGGTATGTCAGGCTTCATCAACATGAAAGCTCTATCACGCAGAAACGATGAACCTCATCGCGCGAGCCGTCCGTTTGATACAGACAGAGACGGATTTGTTCTTGGCGAAGGCGCGGGAATTCTCGTTTTAGAAAATTACGACAAAGCTGTGGCTCGTGGAGCGAAAATCTACGCTGAGATCGTCGGTCATGGTGCTACGTCAGATGCTTATCACATCACAGCGCCACATCCGGAAGGAGATGGTGCTTACAACTCAATGAAGATGGCCGTTGAATCAGCGGGCGTTGCTTTCAATGAAGTTGGATACGTGAACGCTCACGGAACATCGACTCCCCTTGGAGATATCGGTGAAACCAAAGCGATCAAACGCACATTCGGCGATCACGCTAAAAATCTTTACGTGTCTTCGACCAAATCGATGACAGGTCACCTTCTTGGTGCGGCCGGTGGTATTGAAACAATCTTCTGTGCGATGGCCCTTCATGAAGGAATCGTTCCTCCGACAATCAATCTGGAAAACCAGGATCCGGAATGCGACCTGAACTACGTGCCTAATAAGCCGATTAAAGCAGACATCAAATACGCTCTTAACAACTCATTTGGATTTGGCGGGACGAACTCTTCCCTCCTTTTAAAGAAGGTATAAAATGTTTTCAAAAGACTCAAACGACCTTTCTAAAATTGATCCGGAAATTTTCTCTATCATCCAGCACGAGCGCGCTCGTCAGGAAGATGGACTGGAGCTCATTGCTTCAGAAAACTATACAAGCCAGGCCGTTATGCAGGCGCAAGGCTCAATCCTCACAAATAAGTATGCTGAGGGTTTACCTAATAAGCGTTACTACGGTGGATGTGAGTTTGTTGATCAGGGTGAGATTTTAGCAATTGAAAGAGTCACGAAACTTTTTAATGCCAAATTCGCAAACGTTCAGCCGCATTCTGGATCGCAAGCAAACATGGGTGCCTACTTTGCGATGATAGAACACGGAGATAAAGTTCTTGGGATGAACCTTGCTGAAGGTGGTCACTTGACTCACGGTTCTCCTGTAAACTTCTCGGGAAAACTTTTTCACTTTTCTTCTTACGGGCTCAATCTTGAAACCGAAAGACTGGATTTCAATATCATTCGTGAAACAGCAAAATCGGTAAAGCCTAAATTGATCGTCGCCGGTGCTTCGGCTTACGCGCGCGAAATCGATTTTAAAACTTTCAGAGAAATTGCGGATGAAGTAGGAGCAAAACTGATGGTGGATATGGCCCATATTGCGGGTCTCGTTGCCACTGGTCTTCACAACTCTCCTATTCCTTACGCTCACGTGACGACATCGACAACTCACAAGACACTTCGCGGACCACGCGGAGGAATTATTCTGACTGAAGATGAAGAACTGTTTAAGAAATTAAACTCAAATATTTTCCCTGGTATTCAGGGTGGACCTCTTGAACACGTCATTGCAGCTAAGGCCGTGGCGTTTAAAGAAGCCCTTCTTCCGGACTTCACGACTTACCAAAAACAAGTTGTGGCGAACTCCAAGAAGCTGGCCGAAGCCCTTATGAGCAAAGGCATCGCTCTTGTTTCAAGCGGAACAGACAACCATCTCGTTCTGGTAAAGACAGATTCTGTTGGTCTTTCAGGTAAAGAAGCTGAGAAGGCTTTAGAGCACGCAGGAATTACTTGTAACAAGAATATGGTTCCAGGTGATAAGAGATCGCCGTTTATTACTTCTGGAGTGCGTTTAGGGACTCCTGCGATTACAACCCGCGGTCTCAAAGAAGAGCATATGGTTCAACTGGCCGACTGGATTCATTCGGCATTAACGAACTCTACAAATGAAGATCATTTAAAGAAAATAAAAATGCAGGTTCTTGAACTCTGCAAAGCATTTCCGGTATATAAATAAGTATGCATTGCCCAGCTTGTAACTCCACAAACACCAGCGTTATTGATTCGAGAACACTTCTTGAAGAAAATTCCGTGCGCCGTCGCCGCAAATGCGACGCTTGTGAAATGCGATTTACGACATATGAAAATATTCATATTCAGATGCCGTTGATCGTAAAAAAAGACGGCAGACGCGAAAATTATAACCGCGAAAAAATCATGAAAGGTTTGAAGAAAGCCTGTCAAAAAAGACCCATTTCAATTGATGATATCAACCTGCTGATCAACGGTGTTGAAAGATCATTGCTGGAAATTTCCCAGACGGAAGTTAAAGCAAAGGATCTGGGCACGATCATCATGGATCATTTGAAAAAACTAGACCCGGTTTCTTACGTGCGATTTGCTTCTTTCTATTGGGACTATCGCGATATCGAAGATTTCATGTACGGTCTCAGAAACAATCTGCACTCTGAAAAATCTATTTCCGATAAAGGTGAAAAACGTGAACGAGAACTCCAATAACAAGCTTCAGAAAAGAACTCTGGCCAGAGAGTATGCTTTTAAATTTATCTACAAACATCTTCTTTCTGATTTCATCAGAGAGAAAAATCAAATTATCAGCGACAATAAAGCTCTTGAAGATGCCTTGAATTTGTTTGATCAGACTTATTATGAGCAGGATAACGAGCACCCGGACAACACGATTGATCCGCACACAAAGATTTTTGCCCGCGATTTGATCCTGGGCTCTCTTCGCCATGAAGATGAAAATTCAGAGTTGATCGAAAAATTTCTTTCGAACCAAAATATCTCTAAAGTCGACCGCATGAACCTTGCCGTTCTTCTGCTTGGCGCTTACGAAATTAAAAATGATAAAGACACAAATCCTGGTGTCTTCATTAATGAATACGTTAATATCGCAAAGAAATACTGTCCTAATGATTCTCATGGATTCATCAACAGTGTTCTGGATAAAATCGCAAAAGATGCCTAACTCAGCTGATCTGAAAGTTTTCCTGGACCAATTTACTCCTGACATTTTGGGAGCGTTCTGGATTACTGATGTTCCTTTGGCGAGATCTCTCGATGGCTTTGATCATTTTAATTATTTGTTTGATGGCCTTCTGTCTCAATACCTTCACGGTGTGGAAAGAGAATTGCCGAAAGCGAATATTTTTTTCACCCAGAATTTTGCTCTGAAGATTTTTCTTTCACACATTCACAACAGCGGCGATATTTCCGGTCATCTCGATGAACAGATGGCGATTGTCAAAAATCATGGTGAAACAAGAACAAAGATTTTAGTTCTCAACCAGTCTGGTAAAGACTGGTTGAGTGAATTAAAGAAGCGTTATCCGCAATTCGATTTTCAAAGTTTATAATTCATCCATTAAGGTAGAGCACAAATATAAGTGACCCACGAGTCGCAGTTTTCAACTGGCTTTGTACAACGAGTGAAAACACCATTGCCGCTTCCATCTTTATCCACGCCTTCCCAATAGATAATTGTTTCACTGAAACCGGCATCGGCAAGAACGTCGCGAAGCTCCTGAGCGTCCCACATACGCCAGTCATATGAGAAAACTTTTTCGTACTTTGTTTCACCCTTTTTAAAGTGAATATAATATTGAACTTCTGCCGTGAGAGGATTGTAACTGTTGCAGTCCCAGAAATAAGTGTGATTCTTATGCTTCACTGATTCTTCCAACGGTTGACGTGTTTCATTTCCGCCGAAAAGATCGATGAAGAAGGCTCCGTCTTTTTTCAGGTGCTTTCTTACCTGAGAGAAGTACTTCACCAGATCGTTTCTTTTTTTGAAAAGGTAGTAAGAAAAATTGAAGGCTACGACCACATCCGTTTTGAAATTATAATTATCCATGACGTTGCCGAGAATGTACTCCATTCTTTTTTGATCGTTTTCCGGAAGTTTGAACAAATGGTTTTCGACTCCGTAAGAAATCGGCTCCATATCGAGATCGATCCCTTTGGCAAAGTGTTCTTTACTTTGAGCTACCCAGGCGCAGGCCATGGCGCCTGTTCCACAGAAGTCTTCACGAAGAACGAGGGGCTTTTTACCGTAGAGCTTTTTGTATTCTTTGTTGATGAAGTCCAGGTCCGCTTGCGGATTTTGAACTGAGCCTTCGTACAATTGGTACTTTTCATCTCTGGTAAGTTTCTTGGAAGGGACTTTCTTTTTAGGAGCAGCTTTTTTGGCCATGTTTTGTTCCTTAATAGTCTTTGTAGGATTTAACTTCTACCAGACCGGATTTATAGTGTGTGTTTATAGTATTTTTTCTTTTAAATCGTTCGTCGTTGCAGATATAAACCGCGCGGGCGAGTTCAATGAATTTTTCATTGAACGTTTTGGCCCGTTCCAGGTCGCGGATATCGTCTTCTATTGTCCACAGTTTTGAATTGATTTCAATCATCTGTTGCAGGTGAAAATCGATATTGTCCAGTTGAAGCGACTTTAATTTATCAGCGAGAACTTTCTCTTCTTTGCGGACGTGGACGAGTTTTGTTTCATCGGTAATCTTCTCAAGCTTAATCTTGAGAATGGAAAGTTTATCGACTAATTCCCCCAGCGAAATTTCGCACTCGATATTCATGAAGAGATTTCCCTGTAGATGATCTCGATGATCTCATAACTGATAACACCTTTTGGTGTACGGACGTCAATTGTATCACCAACCTCTTTGCCAATCAAAGAACTTCCGATGGGAGATTTCCAGCTGATTAGTCCGCGGCCCGTATCAATTTCGTCTACGCCAACAATGGAAAAGGTTTTAATGATGCCTTCCTCGTCGCCAATAATGACAGTGGCCCCGAACTGCACTTTGTCAGCTTCAATGCCCGCAGGGTCAACGACCACGGCGATCTCAATTCTCTGAAGTAAAAAGCGAACGCGCTTGTCGATTTCGCGCAGACGTTTTTTTCCGTAGAGGTAGTCGGCATTTTCAGAGCGGTCGCCGTTGCTCGCGGCCCAGGCCACGACTTTGGTCACTTCAGGGCGCTCAATACGGGACAGTTGATGAAGTTCATCTTGTAAAACTTTAAGTCCTTTGGGCGTGATGTAATTTTTTTCTTTAGGCGCGTTCATACGTGTGAAAAGTTTACTCCAACATCTGTCTTATGCTAAGACTTTATTAACAAGAGAGTTTTTATGACAGCACTTAAAGTTATTCGCATGGGACATCCTACACTTCGCAAAGTGGCCGAAAAAGTTTCAATGGAAGAGATTGGCACGGATGAATTTCAGAATTTTCTGAAGGACATATACGACACGATGAAAGTCGAAGGTGGAATCGGTATTGCTGCTCCTCAGGTGAATGTTTCAAAGCAAGTGTGTCTTATTGAATTGCCGGAGCACAATGAGCGTTATGGCACTTTAGGCACGTCGCCTCTCTACACCATTATCAATCCGGAAATTGAAATTCTCGATCAGGCGCCGCAAGGGTTCTGGGAAGGATGTCTTTCAGTCCCGGGGCTTCGCGGTTATGTAGAACGTCCACGCTCTGTACAGATAACTTATTTCGATGAATTCGCTGAGCCACAAAGAATCGTGGTGGATGATTTTCTGGCGACTGTTTTTCAACACGAACTCGATCATCTTTTTGGAAAACTCTATATTGACCGCATTACGGATACGACGAAACTTTCTTATATAGAAGAGTTCACTGAGTTTAACGGCGTTTCCAAAGAAGATTCCCTGGACGAATAAAAGACGTGAAACCGATTGCCTTTGTCCGATCTGAATTCAAAGAAAAATTTTCCATTCCCAGACAGCCGGGATTAACGGCCCTTCAATCCAGAATTGAATTTGTCTCTCCATACAACAGAACAGAAGCCTTCACCGGGCTTGAGGGTTTTTCGCATGTGTGGGTGATTTTTGAATTTCATCAGATTCAGGACAATGAATCTCTCACCGTGAGACCGCCAAGGCTTGGGGGAAATAAAAGGCTGGGTGTTTTTGCGACCAGGTCTCCTCAACATCCAAACAAGCTGGGCCTTTCAGTTGTCAGGCTGATCAGTATTGAGAACGGTTCAATCCTGATCGAAGGCGGCGATTTTCTTGACGGCACACCGGTGTTTGATATCAAGCCTTACATCAAGGAAATTGAGTCTATTCCGGAAGCGACATCGGGATGGACGTCTGAAGCAGGCAATGAAAGATTAGATGTTGTTTTTGATTGTGAATGCGATGAAGAGTTAAAACAAAAAATCGTGCAGGTTTTGAGTCTCGATCCCCGTCCCCGTTTTCACGAGGACGGTTACAAGCAATATGGATCAAGACTGGGTGATGTGGATGTTCAATGGGTTGTCGAAAATAATATCGTTCGGGTGAAGGAAATTATTTAACGGAGCATCCCGTGTTTCCGCCTTGAAGAGAAAAACCTTTCGGCTTTTCACCAGCTTCTCTCGCTTTTCTTTCGGCTTCGAGTTTTTTCATCAGATCTTCATTGCTGTCGCAAGGAGCGCCGTCTTTTTTAGCGTCGGCCGTTGCTGTTCCTTTTGTTGTCGTCGCTGCTGTAATGGGAATGACTTTTTTCTTGGTTTTATTTTCTTCCTTTGCAACGGCCATGAAAGAAGCAAAAATGAGAACAAGAAGTGATGTGACGATTAATTTCATTTTAAACTCTCCTATTCATCAGAACTATAGTTTAACATTTTGAGCCCCATTAAGCGGCGATACCAGCTGCGAGGCATTTTCTCGAGTAGAGCAACGATTATTTTCATGCGGAACGGGAAAACGTACAAGACTTTTTTCTTTTCAATGGCACGCTTGATGAGACGTGCTGCCTTATCTGAACTCATGAGAAAAGGCATTTTGTGATTGTTTTGCTGAGTTAACGGCGTGTCTATAAAACCTGGAGCGATGGCCGTGACGTTGATTCCTACGCGCTTTAAATCGATGGCGTAAGACTCGCAAAGTTTGAGGACGGCTGCTTTAGAGGCACTGTAAGCGCCGGCGCCAGGAAGGCCCATAAAGCCCGCAACTGAAGCTGTGGCGACAAGGTGTCCTTTCTTTTTGGGAGTCATGAGTTCGAGGGCGGGTTCAAAAGTATTCAAAACGCCTTTGACGTTGATGTCGATAATATTGTTGGCGACAGAAAACTGGGGAGTTTTGGATTTGGCGCCGACTGAACGTCCTGCATTAGCAAAAACGATGTCGAGATTTCCTTGTTCTCCGCCGGCAAAATCAAAGATCGCCGCACGCAGTTCTTCGCGGTTGACGACATCGACCTGGTAGCATTTGAGAAGCTTGTACTTGTTGCGAATCTCAGAGGGAAATTTCTCTAAATTGCGGGCGCAGACGCCTACGCGATGTCCTTCCTCTAAATAGAGTTTCGCTAGAGCGAGACCGATTCCCGTTGTTCCGCCGGTAATGAAAATGTTCACTGAACCCCACAAAAATCATGAATGATAATGGAAATAGTCTAGGCCTAATAAGCTTTACGGACAATAAGAGAATATTTGGCAATTTTTTGGACCCTTTTACTCATTTTTAGCTTGACGGTAGGGGGCCGGATTCTTTATATTTACCAGACATTCTCATTGATACTACATCCACGGGGGAGTAGTTAAGTTGGTTATAACGTCTGCCTGTCACGCAGAAGGCCGCGGGTTCGAGTCCCGTCTCTCCCGCCACTTTAAATTTAATTATTACATCAGGGCTGCTTCATCGCAGCCCTTTTTTTTGGCATTTTTAACAAAAAGGCACACCCGGGTTTTCCCTAAAGTGTGCCTGAAAAACATTCCTTAATTAACCCGAACTTCCCTTTCAACAAAGGCTCGCTTCATGATGGGAGTCTGTTCACGGTGATAATGTCTCAATCCATGCTCGGTCTGGCGGTCTTTAGAAAAACTACTTACTCGCTTCAGGTACCCGATGACCCGTGTTCCGTAATCCACATTTTCGCTTCCGCACTGACTGCAACGTCGAAGTGTTCGCTTATCAATATTTTCGCATTCATTACAAATCGTAATTTTGACGTTCGTGCAGAAATAATTGCATCCTGTCTTTGCCGAAAGTTTAATGATCTTTTTAAAACCTTCCTGATTTAAAGCTTCATCTAAATTCAAATGCAGAGCTGAACCGCCATCGAGATAACGGTTGATCTTTTCTCCGTGAAGAACGAATTTATCGACAACGTTCGTTCCTTCATCCTCGACAACGTAAAAATAAGAATTGTAACAATCGCGTGGAACTTTATAACCATCGGCTGCATCCCATTTCGCATTTTTCACACCCAGGTTTTCTGCAGGAACAAATTCTGTATTAAACATATGTCCGTAAGTTTTTTTCGCTTCAATGTTTTCATCGTAAATGATTTTCAAAAGATTTCCGGCAAAATGAATATACTCTTCATTGTTTCCCGGATTGATCCCCTGTGACTCCGCTGCTTCAACCATTCCATTAATTCCGATGGTCAAAAATTGTTTTTTAAGAGAAATGAATCCCGCTTTATAAACCGGGAGCATTCCCGCCTGATAAAAATCTTCCATCAAGCTTTTATAGGCCAGTTGATATTTATGAATCTTCTGAACTTCGGTTTTTAAATCTCTCTTATCCTGAATCAGGCGATTCATGTTGATGGTGATGACATTAATAGACCCGGTGGAAACGCCACCTGCTCCCAGAGAGTAGCTGAAAGTATTATCCGATATTTCATTGCGAAGGCGGCAACAGGAAGCCAGAGAGTCCGCGCTTTTTGACTGATAAATGAAGAATGAATTACCTTTTGCCAACGCCAGAGAACAGCTGTCTGTGAAATCCTGATCAACCGGACCGTTCTCATCAATCAACATGGCCGCTGTCACAACCGGAAAAGTTAATATGGATTTTTTTCTTTCCTCGTTAAACCAATTCATAAAATAAAATTGCAATTTCTTTACACTTTCATAATCCGGGCGGTCACCATTCGGGAAAACAAAACTTCCAAACAGACTGTCGAAATAAGCTTGATCGTAAATGGAAATATTCCAGAAGACCGATTGGTATCCACGGGCAGCTGCGGGTTGATTGATAGAATACACAATATGTTGAAAATGATTTTCAATCATTTTGGAGTGAGATTCTAAATAATCCCTCCCATAATCTATGCGGGCGAAATGATCAAAATAAAGTAAAAACTCAACTGTCGCAATGGCGCCTGCAAATTGAGCAGAAACGGCAAAGATCAAATTGATAAATGATCCACAGTAACTTTCAAGATGGTTTGGTGGCAAGGACTCCCCCCCCAGATCCTTTATTCCGTTCAATAAGAAAGGATACATGGAAATGGAAGCACAGTACGGCTTTAAGGAAGTCTCATCGTGAACATAAATCTCGTGATTGTTGATCTGTCGTAAATATTCATTGGCCAGATCAGCTCCGAACATTTTTTCAATCTTATTGAAAACCAATGTGCGGTTGACCTGAATATTTATGTCTTTGTTTAATTCAGCCTCTAAGGTTGCTATATTTTTAAATGATACGTTTGCATTGGCATCAAACTTCGAGCCACTGGCCGCATTCTCCGCGTCCAAATAATCATTTATAAATTTGATTTTATCAGCAACTTGCTCCTTCGTTAGTTTCAACATTCATCTCTCCTTGTGTGTTGTGTGTTTGTGTGATGTTGTTTTTTATGAATGCGTGATTTAATAAAATATTTTTTTCGAGATCCCAGAATCTTTGATTCGTTGATAGTGAATCGAGTCCACCTAATTCTTCTTTATACGGACCGGTCTTCAAGAAAGTCAGTTCGTGCCTGATTTCATCAGAAACATGATCTGCTCCTGTGAATAAACATGTTTTTAATTTTTTCTCTTTGGCTATTTGAAGAAAACGAATGAGTTCTGAATCCCACTCTCCTCCAAAGAAAACGACGGTACTGATAAATTCTTCATAGGGAAGAAGAAGTGAGCGGTATAAATTCTCAGTCAATTCATCACCTGTGTTTGTCCATAATTCTTTTGAATGACATCCGGGACAACGGTGCGGACAATTAGTGATTTGAAAAATCAGACTAATTTCACCAGGGACTTCTTGTAATGATATGGATGTGCCTAAACATCTCATGCTTCTCTACCTCGGAGAATAATTGAGCAATTGTACCTAAGTAGAGATCGGACTTTACCGTTGCGGGACAGTTTTGGAGTTTCACCAAATTCATCAATGCTTAGATAATTTCATTTTTATGTTCACAAGAATTGTTGTCAATCAAAGCTCGCTCATCGAGTGAAAACCCACCGAGGGAGTGGATGGAGGGGCCGACTCATTCACTTCATTCAATGAAATTTATCAATACCATTTAATACGTTACGCGAACTTCCACCTGCAAGTTTTATAAATATTATATCAAGCTTTAAAAATCGTTAACGATAAGCCTGTCAACAAGAAGAGGTCAAATATGGCGTTAAGAACATTTTCAATGAAAGAGAAAATTTTCTCGATTGTTGTTCCACTATTACTATTTATCATCGCACTTTGCGCTTACCTCGATTACGGATTTTATAAAGAATGGAAGGCCGCTCAATCTGTTCAAGTACAAGGTGTAAAACAAATTGCTGTCTCAGGCTTCATTCATGAATTGCAAAAAGAGAGAGCACGCTCTGTTCTCTTTAGTAATAAAGCTGCCTCCAAAGAAGAGCTGGATTCTCAAAGGGGACTAGTAGACAAGCAGTTTTCGATTTTAAAAGATAAACTCGCTGATGAGTCTGAAGATGTCGCAAAGTTGAGCGATAATCTTTCCAAGACTCGCAAGCTCGTCGATGAGAACGCAGAAGCGAGCGCCTTCACACCTGGTTTTAAAGAAACGATTTCTTTTGCCATAGCTTTGCAAGTTCATCTGTTTGAATCAGTAAACTTCAATGGTCTTGAAAAGAAATTCAGCAGTCTAGCCATTTTTGAGAAGGCCAAAGAAAACATGGGGCAGTTAAGAGCTAAACTAAATGCTATTTTTGCCTCTTCTCAACCAATAACTCCCAAAGATCTCGATCTCATCAGCTCACTCAAAAGTGGTGTTATCGCTAACCTTGAATCTCCCGGTCTGCAACTTTCTCCCGATGGAAAAGCGGAAGTGGATAAAATTCTTTCGTCTGATTCCTGGAAAGATATCATAAAAAAATATGAAACAGTTGTAGAGAAATCATCAGTCGGAAATTACGGTGTCAATGCCAAGGAGTTTTCAGACGCAATTACAAGTCAAATCAATCTCGTGTTTGGTGTTGTCCAGTCTGAACACAAAATTCTTTCTGAGACTCTTGAAACAAAAGAAAACGAAGCGAAAAGAAATTTTTCTATCGCTATCATCGGTGTCCTTTTACTTTTAAGTATTACGATTGTGACTTCACTAAAAGTCACTAACTCACTGACAAAAGAACTCACTGACGTCATTGAAGAACTCAATAACAGTACTCCACAATTAACGGCCTCTGCTCAATCACTCAGCAGTCTTAGTACCGAACTTTCTTCAAGCTCCACAGAACAAGCTGCTGCGGTTCAGGAAACAGCAACCAGTTTGGAAGAAGTGTATGGAATGATCAACAGAAACACAGGAAACTCGGAGACAGCCCGACTGTCTTCTACTCAAAGTTTGAATCAGGTCACAAGCGGACAGGTTTCGGTAAAAAATATGCTGGATGCCATTCGTAACATTGAAAACAACAATCATTCATTGAATGAATTTATCAAGAAGAACAATTCCGATCTTCAGGAAATCGTAAACGTGATCGGAGATATTTCCGAGAAAACCAAAGTCATCAATGACATTGTTTTTCAAACCAAGCTTCTCTCTTTTAATGCTTCGGTTGAAGCCGCAAGGGCCGGAGAGCAAGGAAAAGGGTTTGCCGTTGTCGCTGAAGAAGTGGGCAATCTTGCCCAGATGAGCGGCAACGCTGCCAATGAGATCAAATCATTGCTAGACAGCAGTATTTCAAAAGTCAGCAAAATCGTCGGTGATACAAAAACTCAGGTCGATCACCTTACTCATGACGGTAGAAACTGCATTGAGATCGGAATGAAGCAGGCCGAAGAATGTACTTCTGCTTTCAACAGCATTCAGGACTCTGTCAGTGAAGTTGAAAAAATTATCTCTGAAGTCGCGGTAGCTTCTGTTGAACAATCCAAAGGCGTTGAAGAAGTCAATAAGGCCATGACTCAAATTGATCAGGTCACCCATCAGAATACAGCTTCTTCACAAATGCTCTCGTCCAATGCAGAACAAGTTCTGCAGCTTTCAGGATCAATCAAATCGACTTCTGATAAATTGTTTTTACTACTTTCTGGAAAGGCCAGTTAGACTTTAATCGGTTTTTTAACCAGGCTGTCTGCTAAACAGACAGGGACAAGTACGCCATCTCTGATGGTGGCATCCGGGCAGCTTCGGCAGATTTCAAAACTGCCATCTGCATGCAACTCAGGTCCTTGTTGAAAGGTAAAATCTTTGTAGCAGATTCTTGCGTCTTTTTTCAAAAGATTAAGCAGGAAAGAAAACGTTTCGGCCATTACTTTCAACGAGCGGCTCGCAAAAGCATAGTACAGGCAAAACAAAATAGCAGACTTTTGATCCAGGACTTTTCCAAATGAGATCGCCTTATTCTTTCCTATTTTATTATTGATATTCTTTTCTACCACGGCTCCAAAGCTTGAACCGATATTCAGGACATAATTCTTTTCAGGTGTCTTGATGACAAAATTATAATAAACCAGCCAGCGTGCACTTTTATGATCCAGGTTTGATCCCAAATAGCTCACAGGCTCCATCTGATATTTTTCTTTCAGCATTTTCCGGATGGATTCAAGCGAGACACCTTGTTTGTACTCTCCTATTGTGCCCGCTGAGTGTTCAGGAGAAAAACTGGCCGAACGGAAACAGCTGCCCAATATCTCCGTGGAGGAAATATCGGTGGCGATTTTGGAAAAATCAGTACTGCAGGTAAAAAGACATCGGGTGACGTCCTGGGAATCCAAAGCAAAATCGATAATGTCCGGTAACTCTTTTAAATTTTTTTGATATAAAGTCGCGACTAAAGAAGAGATAATACCCGCTCGGGAAATTTTCTCGGTAATCACTTTTCGCAATTGATTGAACTGTTTTTCTGACGTGTACCCTTTGCCATCAGGTCTGGTCTGAAGAGAATCAATATGTACGTAAATTTCTTTAAGCTGTGCCTGCTTTAACTCTTTTAAATAGTCTTCAGAAAGAGTCATCCCGTTGCTGGCAATCTGAACTTCCTTACCAAGTGAGCGTATGTGGGAAATTATTTTCATCAAGTGAGGATGAAGCGTGGGTTCTCCTCCGGCCAGAGTCACCACAGAAATTTTTCGTAGTTCCAGGGCAAGAGCAATCTCGCGCTTTAACTGATCCAATGGTTTAGTATAAGTATTTTTATCTTTGTAACAGGATTCGCAGGAAATATTGCATTTCTGATTAACCTCAATAACGATATGAGGCACATGCTCGTCCCTGAAAGGGATTTCAAAAAGCTCACTCTCAATGAGCACTGGCTTCACTCAATGATTCAGCAATCACAAAAATAAAAGAGCTTTCGCGGGAAGCGTGCTCTCTGTATTTGGTAATTAAAAAGCTGATATTGTATCCAAGATTGCCGAGGCTGGAATCTTCAGACTCTTTTACGGTTGCAATTTCATTGACGATTTCCAGGACCCGGTTTTCCAGGTCCCGGTGATCGTCTATGATTTTAGTAATTAAATCTTTGTCTGAATCTGAATGTTGCTTCAGCATCCAAGGATAAAGAACAGTCTCTTCTCTTTTATGATGAAGACGGCTCAAATCATAGAACAGCTGCATCTGTTCCTGAATCGAAGAAAGTTGCCTGTGAAAATCCGTTTCGGAAATCAATTGTTCCAGATCTTCCAGTTGACGATCAATCAATTCATGGTCGCGATTAAGTTCAACAATCAGTTCTTTCATTTAAACCTTCCAGACTTCTCCTGAATAAATAATTTCTTTCAGGGTTTTTCTACCTTTTTTGGCGACGACATCTTCAATTTGTTTGTCGTAGTCATCGTTATAAGTCGATTGCGCTTTTTCAAAGAGCACACCAATGGCCATTGGGAAATGAGGCGGGTTGCTGTATTCGAGCAATTGATAAGCAAGAATTTCGTTATGCTTGTCGTGTACCAGGATATCCTTTTCCGTTACGCCGTTTTCACCGATAGTTACGACCTCAAGTGAAAAGTTTTTCAGAACAATTCCTTTGTTCTTTTCCTTTCCAAAGATCATCGGCATGCCATGTTCGAGATAGAGACTATTGTCTTCTCTCGTCTGTCTGTTTGTGTACACATCGTGAACTTTGTCATTGAAGATGACACAGTTCTGGTAGATTTCCAGGAATGAAGCACCTTTGTGTTTATCTGCTTCAATCATCATATCTGTGATGTGTTTTGGGTCTGTATCGATCGTTTTCGCCAGGAAAGTTACACCTGACCCGAGAGCAAGTTTTCCTGTATTGAATGGATAATCCACTGATCCGTGAGGAGATGTTTTTGTCACAGTCCCCTTTTCTGTTGTCGGTGAGTATTGTCCTTTCGTCAGACCGTAAATTTCATTGTTAAAAAGAAGAATATTGAAATCGATATTTCTTCTCATGGCATGAATGAGGTGATTTCCGCCAATCGACATCCCGTCCCCGTCACCTGTAATAATCCACACAGATAAATTTGGATTCGCCACTTTCAGCCCTGAAGCCACTGCAGGAGCTCTACCGTGGATGGTGTGAAAGCCGTAAGTCCCCATGTAGTATGGGAAGCGCGACGAACAGCCGATTCCCGATACACACACGATGTCTTCTTTCTTTTTTCCGACTTTAGTCAGAGCAAGCTGAAGACTTGAGAGAATCGCGTAGTCCCCGCATCCCGGACACCAGCGGACTTCATTGTCGTTACCAAAGTCTTTTTTCTTATATTCAAATGTTGTTGTTTCACTCATAGCAGATTTCCTTTTTCCATAGCTTGTAGGAATGCATTTTCAAGTTCAGAAATTTTGAACGGCTGACCTTGCATTTTATTAAAGCCTGTTGCGCGCACTTCGAAGCGTGAGTTCAGGATATTTTTCAATTGTCCGTTGTTGAGTTCCGGCACAATGATATTTTTAAATCCTTTCAACAAAGCTTCAGTATTTTTTGGCATTGGATTTAAGTACTTCATGTGCATGTGGGAAATTTTGAGTCCTTTATTCTGCAGACGTTTTACGGCCATGTGAACAGCACCGTAAGTTCCCCCCCAGCTCACAACCAAGAGATCACCTGTTTTCTCGCCGAAGACATCCTGCTCAGGAATAAAGTTTTGAACGAGATTTAATTTGGTCTCGCGCAAATCGCTCATTTTCTGGTGATTGATCGGATTGTGGGAAACATTTCCTTTATTGACGTCTTTTTCAAGACCACCGATTTGATACTCATGACCTTTCATGCCGGGAACAATCCACTTGCGGGCAAGAGTCGCTTCATCTCTCATTGTCCACTTGGTGTTTTCCGGAAGATCAACTTCTGGATTGATCAAGTGAGTTTTGATTGTTGTGAATTCTTTGTCGAGATCCGGAAGTTTCCATGGCTCCGCACCGTTAGCGATGAATCCATCTGTGAGCAGAATGACCGGAGTCATGTGCTCAAGAGCAATTCTTGAAGCTTCGAAGGCCATATCAAAACAATCACTCGGTCTTGAAGCGGCAACGACAACAATCGGAGCTTCTCCGTTTCTTCCGAAGACAGCTTGGTTCAAATCAGATTGTTCTGTTTTTGTCGGAAGACCTGTTGAAGGCCCGCCTCTTTGAACGTTGACGATGACAAGAGGAATTTCATAACTGACGGCCAGGCCCATTGCTTCAGTTTTCAGAGCAATCCCCGGACCTGAAGAAGTTGTGACGGCCAGTTTACCTGCGCAGGCTGCACCGATCGCGGAACAGATTCCGGCGATCTCATCTTCAGCCTGGAAAGTTTTTACTCCTACGTTTTTGTGTTTTGCCAGTTCATGCAAAATATCTGTCGCAGGTGTAATCGGATAACTTCCAAGAAACAAATCGAGTCCGGAAGCTTCAGAAGCACGGATCAAGCCGTAAGCTGTCGCCTGGTTTCCGTTTACTTGTCGGTATGTTCCTTTGGCGATGTCGGCTTTTGGAACTTGATATGTTGAGACGACATATTCTGAAGTCTCAGCGAAGTTTCTTCCTGATTTTAGAGCTAAAATATTAGCTTCCATCATCACTTTATTGTTTTTGAATTTTTCTTCAATCCATTTGATGGTTGTGTCTAATGATCTGCCATAAAGGAAATAAGTCACTCCCAATGCGTAGAAGTTTTTGCACTTGTCGCGAAATTTTGTGTCGAGATCAAGTTCAGCAAGTGTGGCCACCGTCTGGCTTGTGATCGGTGCTTTAAGAATGCGGTATTCGTTTAACTCACCAGTCTCCAGCGGATTGTCTGTGTATCCCGCTTTTGTGATATTCGCCTTGGTAAAAGCGTCGATATTGACGAGAACATAACCGCCGCGCTTGACTGATTCCAGGTTGGCCTTAAGGGCCGCAGGATTCATCGCGACCAGCATGTCGACATCATCACCTGGAGTGAAGATTTCAGTTGATCCGAAGTGAACTTGAAAACCGGAAACACCGGCGATTGTTCCTTGAGGAGCTCTGATTTCTGAAGGGTAATCAGGGAAAGTGGAGATATCGTTCCCCATGGCCGCTGACGTGTTGGAAAATTGCGTTCCTGTCAGCTGCATTCCGTCTCCGGAGTCACCGGAAAATCTTACGACGATGCTTTCAACTGTTTCTGTTGTCATATATTACTCGTGTCCGATGGAGTTGACTGGGCAAGACTCCATTTGTTCCTTTACTAATTCAATCTCTTCTGTTGTGACTGGTTGTTTATGTACATAAGCATTGCCATCTTCATCTTCTTTAAAAAAATCCGGGGCAGATGTGTAGCACACATTGCAGGCAATACAACCTTCTCCATTGTCATCATCAGGGTCAGTGGCAAACCATTGCCCGGCTACGTTTAATTTATGTTTTGCTTTTGCGTTCGCCATAATTTTCTCCGCTCAAAAAATATTTTTATAATCCGTTTGGTTCATCGACATCGTTTTTATCAACGAGTGGAAGTTCATCACCAGGAGCAATTTTTGCAAGAAGCTCTTCGACCATTTTTTTATGTTCGAGTTCTTCTTGTTTTAATTCATTGAACAAGGCTTTCACTTTCACGTCAGTGACAAGCGCTTCCGCTTTATGGAAAAATTCATAAGCTTTCACTTCACTCTCACGAGCCACCAGAAGCGCTTTTTTCACAGACATAAAACTTTCAGACTTATCAAAGGATGGAGCTTCAATTTCCTGAAGATGATACAAATCCTCCAGTGAAACAGAGCTTGGGGAATGGCCGAACAGCTCATTGCGTTTTTGTTGAAGATCGTCTGCATGTTTTTTTTCGTTTAAGGACATTTGATAAAAGAAATCGCCGGCGTCGCCGTTAGCCTGACTGCCAATTTGTCTGTTGAATTCTTCGTAGCGGGCCTTGGCTTCCAGTTCGACTTGGATGGCGAGATCCAAAGCTTCTTTTAAGCTCAGATCTTTCAGATTGTGTTTCATAGTTTTAACTCCAGGTTTGATAAAACTATAGAACGTCGGGTTTAGAGCAAATATGATAGA
The DNA here is from genome assembly GCA_002440825.1 of Bacteriovoracaceae bacterium UBA6261. Lineage (GTDB taxonomy): Bacteria > Bdellovibrionota > Bacteriovoracia > Bacteriovoracales > Bacteriovoracaceae > Bacteriovorax. Next base: position 37,984 of record DJVH01000085.1, read on the forward strand.
GGTCACATTTTTGTATTGAAGAAATCAGCCCCCATGGTGGAATTTAAATCAGAGACTCATGCCTTGATAGAGTTTTTTCTCCATCATCAGCTTGGTGAGCTCATTGTGAATTTGTCGGGAATTTTCAGTGAAACCAGAAGCTAACAATATGTCTTTAGGACAATCTCCGGCCACACGCTGCACGATGATATCGGGAGAAAGATGAGTGATGAAAAGCTGAAGATAAGTGAGATACTCTTCTTTGGTCTGAAGATGAAAGCCGGATTTCTTAAAATCATTGGCCATGATGGTTTGTTCGACGATCTGCAGATTGTGAATTTTTACAAAATCCACTTTCAACTCATTCAATAAAGAAGCAGCAGCAAGACACACTGTCTGATCTTCCCAGGGAAAACCGAAGATGATGTGCACACCGACGGGAAGTCCTCTTTGCTTTGTTTTTTTGACGGCTTCAATGAAACACTGAACATCGTGTCCGCGGTTGATTTTAAGCAAGGTACTGTCGAGAGCAGATTCAAGTCCGTATTCGAGGCAAACATAAGAAGTCTTTGCTAAATGCTGAAGCAAATCCAGAACATCATCATTCACGCAATCAGGACGTGTGCCAATGACGAGTCCGACAATTCCTTCTACACTCAAGGCTTCAGTATAAATTTTAGTGAGCTCATCTATTGGAGCGTAGGTATTGGAGTACGTTTGAAAGTACACCAGAAACTTCTTCAGGTTTTTATTTTTCTTTTTATAAAATTCAATCTTCCGCAGGATCTGATCTTTGAGAGATTCAGCAAACATCGCACCGCTGTTGAATTTTTTATTGTTGCAAAAAGTGCATCCGCCCACACCTACGCGTCCATCGCGATTGGGACATGTCATGTTGGCATCGATGCTGATCTTCTGGACTTTTTCTCCGAAGCGATCTTTGAGATACGTTGAATAATCTTTGTAAGGCATTTGCATCGAATGAACATATAAGAAACAAAAGAGAAGTTGTATGATTTAGGGCAGGCATTTAAGGAATTGTTTTGCGTGAATCAGGCACTTAAGTCAGGTTTGCTTTTTAAATAAACCGCTTCTCTTTTGTATTGTTGAGGAAAAATTAACATTCCTTAACGGCCCTTCCTTACTAAGATTTTAGTAAAGGAGGCAGCTATGAAAGAAAACAAAAAAGCTGTTGGCGGAAAAAGACATTCTGCGGCCTTTCTCGTGGGAGCGGCCATAGGATCTGTGCTTGTCTATTTTTTTGATCCTTATAGAGGAAATTATAGACGCGCAAAATTTAAAGATAAGAGTCTGAAGTTTAAAAAGTCGAGCGTCAGCTTAGCTGAACGACAATTGAAAAATGTGAGAAATCAGTTTCGCGGTTTTACCTATGGACTTAAAAATTTATTTATTGATCAGGGTCCTGTGGAAAACTCCGTTCTTGAAGCTCGCATTCGCTCTAAGATCGGAAGAAAAATCAGCCATGCTCATGCCGTTAAGGTAAATGTCATTGATGGAAATGTGACTTTGAGCGGGCCGATTTTACGTCGGGAAGTGAATCAAGTTCTCGCTTGTGCCCGTACGGTCTCCGGAGTGAAAAAACTTGTTAATAAGCTGGAACCGCATGAACGCGCCGGCAATATTCCGGAATTGCAAGGAGAAGGTCCTCTCTACTTGCAGCAGGTATAGCATATTTTACAATGTTTAATGACCAATGCTTTAGGGCCGTTGTATAGATCTCCTTGAATTATTCAAAGAGGTATTTATGAAATTGGCGGCCCTGATTTTCTCAATCGTTCTCGTTCAATCGGCTTTTGCCGGCTACGACACTTCAAGCACGCGCATCTGTGCAGACGGAAAATATAAGCTGACAATTAAACGCGAAGGTTCTTTCTTTGGAAAAAACTGGATTACTCTCGAAGAAGATAAATTCTTTGGTTCTAAACTCATCAATGAAACTTATGAGCAAGACTGGTCCCCTGAAGGTGATACAGCCGTTGAAAAACTGGCAAAGAAAGAATTGCCCTGTTCGAATGATGATTTCTATCAAATGCTTAAATCACAGAACACAAATGTGATTGAATCTTATACGTCAGGCACTTACTGTGAATCAAAAGGCGAACGCTCTCGCATTTATGTTCAACTCAAGAACGCTAATGCTATTTTAAAATTTGATGTTGAGACTCAGTGTAAGACGAAAGAAGGGTTTTAATTTTTACTATTCGGGTATCGCAAAGTTTCCGAATGAGTTTTACTTTACTTACCTTCTTCTCTCTTGCCTATACTTGCAGGTCTCCGCTGCTTCATACTATCTTCTCTTTCCTTTGCGGCCTTATGGTTCATTGTTATTTTATGTTCATAATAAGTTTTAAGATGTAATAAAGTATCTTCAACCCATTCTTTGGGATGATCTTCATCAGCTGCAAGAATCGCATTTTTTGCTGCCTCTGCAGCCTGCTCATACTTCTCCTGTTCAAGATAGAGCTTTAATAAATTTAGATAGATGTCGGCGCGAGGTGATTCCATTAGTGCCAACTGTAGATTCTCCTCTGATTCTTTAAATTTTCGTGCATTAAAGGCAAGCTCGCTTTTCCCCAAATAAGCAGTCGCAAGAACATCATGAGCTACTCCGTAATTCATTATCGATATAGCCTTCTTGGCCCTATCTATAGCCTTATCAAATTGTGAAGTGCTATTATAACAGTTAGCCACATTTCCGAAATTCCATGCAATGGAACTATCTAACTCAAGCGATTTTTCATAATATTCGATGCATAGTTTGTTATCACCAGTGCTTGAATGGTAACTTGCCCTGTCTGCCAAAAGATCAGCTTTATCTTCTTTTGTCGGAGCAGCTTTTAAAGCCAGATCAAAATATTTAGAAGTGTTCTCAATGTCTCTAAGTGAGACAAAAATATTCATTAGCTTTTGAAGAGTTCTATAGTCAGCTTTTGCGATATCAAAAGATGGCAGGCTTTCCATTAATAATTTTTTGGACTCTTCTTTTTTCCCTGAATGATTTAAATAACTAACTTTATCTAAAACAGCTTTAAAATTTTTCGGATCCAAAGCGATGGTTTTATTAATTAAATTCAAAGCATGCATCATGTCAGACACCACAAACTCATTGCCTACGATGAACCCATTACTTGAATAGTACGCGGCCATTGCTCTCAATGTTTCTGGATCATTACTTTTTTCGCTGAGGTTTTTCTCCAGAAGGATTCTGGCATCTTCAATAATAAAACCATTCTCATCTTCTTTCCCCATTGTATTTAAAATGTCGTACGCTTTTTTAATTCTTTTTTCCATCCGTTCTGTGAGATTCAATGAAGAGATTGATCCTTCAAAAGACGTGAGGATGTCTGTATGCTTCTTCGAATTAAAACTTACTTCTATCGTTTGATCATTAAAGCAGCGATACATACGACGTACCTCTACGCCAAAACTTCTGTTGGAGTAGATCTGCTTAGTAATTTTTGGGACTTTAAAAGAAATCAAATCTTTTACGATAATGCCGTTATCTTTTAGATCAAAAGATCTACTTGCTTTGACCCAGTCATTCTCCATTAAACAAGTTTGAGGGTATGCACCTGATAAAAAAAGGTTCTTGTAGAATGTTATATTTTCAATTCTAGGAATCAGTCTGACATCCACTTCTCCAATATTGTCTGGAGTCAAATATAAAAAACTCGCCAATAAAAGTTGATGAGGTAAAGCAATACGAGGCTTCTTACTCCCTTTTTCTTTTTCTGTTAATTCGTTGCCTCTATATTTAGCTTTGACGTTTATATCGTAGTACTCGTGCTCTTTTTTCCCTTGAATATTGAAGGCTAAAATGGCGCTTTTCTCTTGACCTGTAAGCAGTGGTCTTAGGGCCTCCTGAAACTCTATCGAACTTTTATTTTTTAATGAATCGAGATTAATCCTTGCTTCTTCACCTTGCTGTTTAAAAATAACATCTACAGTTGCCGAGTTTTCACTTTCAAACTGATAGAGTTTGGCTATAGTCATCACTTGTTTTGAAAAATCGATCTCAGGTATCTTCTCGATTGCATTTTGTGTTTTACCAAGCACTAAAGACTTTCTGCCACTAATATCAGCTCTGACATTTAATCCCACAGAGTATCGATTCGTTGGATCAATCCAGAAAACTTTACCTTCATGTTCTACTCTGACAATCATGTGATTAAAAAATTGCATCATCGGTACGTTGTCTTCAGAAAAATCGGAAGGCGTATAGCTTCGTTCGACTAGAGCATAATCGGCCTTGATATTCATTCCTCGCAAGAGCTTTATAAGTAGAGTAGAAAAATCTTTACAATCACCAAAATGATCAGCGACGATCTTGTCGATCTTTTTCGGAATAACTTTTCCTTCCCCTCTCCAATCTCCCAGATAGTCGTAGTTAGATGTGATATACACTAAAGCCGCATTAACTTTTGTTTCAAGCGAAGCATTTTTGGGAATTTTGCTAATTACATCTGTCAAGGCCGGAGGGAGTGGATCACTTAGTTGTGTGTTCACAAATTTTTCAATAATTATTTGTCTAAATTTGTCCCAGCTATCCAAATTGCTGATCATGATAGAAGTTGTTTCTGTCCGCTTGATTTTTCCGACTTCATTAACAGCGATGTGAGAATGAGGATGAAGCAACCTGGCCTCTAGCAAATAATTCCCGTCTTTATCTTTCGTTTTAGATACGTTGAGAACTTTGAAGGGATTGTTTGCAGTGAAAAATAATTCTTTTGGAGATTTAACTTTAACTGTGCCCTCAAATTCGGGTATTAAATCACCAAAGCTGCTATGGAAATTGAAATAATCCGCAAATGGACCAGCCTTGAGCTTTGAGCGCATTTTCAAAACAACTAATGAATCTGGTTTTACTTGTGAAAATGGGATTGCTACTTCTGATTCTGTAACAAGTCCGTCTCTTCTCGCCGAAGCATTTGATATTTGAATATTGCTCCGATTAACAGAAATCTTCTTGCCACTATTTTCAACGTACGCTTCCTCAATATTTATTTCTTCTTGGGATGGATCAAATGAGGTTTTGTAAGGTCCGAAAAAGTTTTTTGCTTCATCTCTTTTAACACGAAATCTGTATGACATAAGCATGTCATATGAACCATCTTTTGAAACGGATATTTCCACTTCTGACTTTTCCATGTAGAAAGCAAAATCTTGAGAGATCCCTTCTCGTGCAAATGTTTGTAAAGTACCAGCAAAAAACAGGGAGACTAAAAATAGTGTAGTTTTCATGTCTTTTTTATCGGCGTCCTAAACAAATCTCCTGAACCAAGTTTTCTTGATACTGAAGGTTAACGCCCAAACATTGGGAAAATACGGCTTAATTTTTATCTTGTAAGAGTCTTTGTCATCCAATCACTCAACGCCTTAGCGGCTATCCCCTGAGCGTAATCATTAGGGTGTTGGTCAACAGGATGAACCCATAAATCTGAATCATTAATTCCTTCATAGACAGGAAGCAAATCCAGAGAATCAATTTTTCTCTTACTGAGTTCATTGCGAAGATATTGATGGATTGCTTTGAAAGGATAATTTTTTTGAGTCTTGTAAAAAAGGGGAAAGATCATGACAACAAACTGACTATGTTTTTTTAATGATTCATCTTTCATCTGCTCAATCAACTTAAACGTTTCTTCCAATCCCTCTGCATTCACAGCAGGATCGTGAATCTGCTGATAATAAGCAATCGTCCGTTCCGTAATTTTTTTTCGTTCGAGAGTTCTGATCAGATACTTTGCCATATTTGAACTCTTATAAACAAGGTTCACAATCTCATTGCGATTATTATCAAAAACTGTCGTTCTGAAATTTATCAAATCATCGTACAGACCTGCATCTTTGTAAGCATACTGGTTGGATGTATCCAGATCCATTTCCAGCGGTGCCTTGGTTTTCACGATGGGATCATTCAAGACATAGGCATAAACCACCAGATCCGGATTGATTTCTTTTATGGCCGCATTGAACATGCCATTGATCTCTTTGATATTGAGACCCGAAATGCCGTAATTGATCCCGTACAATCTGTTGGGCGACAATTTCTCAAGCTGCTTGATCCAGGTATCCTGTGGCTTCACTCCCTGCCCTGCTGTAAAACTGTCTCCCACCGCGAGAACTTTTAAACTTCCCGGTTCGAATTGTTCATTTTGATAAGTGAGATTCACTGGCTGAGACTTATCCACGGTGAAGGATGTTCTTCCGAACATATCTTTTTTTTCGATAAAATAATCGCGGTAATTAGACGAGTACTCTCCATCCGTATTCATAAACTCCGGCGGCACGCCCACCACCAGACCGAAGAGCGTATCCACAATAAAAAAGAGCACCAGGTTGGCTGCGACAATGGCCGTGATCTTTGCAAGTTTACTATTCATTAAATTAGTTTATCCTATTCCCATGCAGACAACAATTAAAGACAGCTCAAAAACGAGATCCCTTCTTTCTTTGATCCTTTTTGTCATCCTGGGACTTGCTGGCCTCGCTACATTATTCCAACTCTGGGAACAGGACATCTTCTGGCAGATTAAAGCAGGAAGAGAAATTCTGCAGACATTCACCCTGCAGAAAACAGAACAGTGGTCATACACGGCTCAGGGAAATGCCTGGTTTAATTATCAGTGGCTCGCAACGATTATTATCTCTTTTGTTCATAAACTTTTTGATATTGAAGGGTTAATTTTTTTCCGCGCTTTATTACTTCTGTCACTCCTGGGAATTCTTTTAGCAACAATAAAAAAATTTGCCAGAGACCAGTTTTTACCAGTCTCTATTTTGATTCTTCCGTTTTTTTACTCTGCCATCGTTCCACGCATTCAAATGCGTCCTGAATTTTTCGTCATCGTTCTCAACGCGCTTCTGGTTTTGATCTGGCATCTGGAAAAATCAGATAAATTCAAAATCCTGGCGAGCGCTTTGATTATCGCGATCTCAACCAATATTCATCCCGGCGTTGTTCCGTTTTTAATTTTATCATTCGCAGCGTTTGTCTTTAAGCTCGACATTCCCAAGTTCCGCAAAGCTCTTTATCTGTCGATTGCGTGCCTCTGCTTTTTTGCCACACCTTATGCTGCCGGCCTTCCTTCTTTTCTTCTTCGCCATCTGAATTATGAATCCAATACATCGCTGGCCAATCCCGAGTACTTCCCGCTTTCTCTGGAAGATTTTAAACTGCAGGACAACAGCCTCTTCGCCTGGTCTTGGTTGATCCTGACGGCCGCGACTTACGCTGGTTGGTTCGCCCAGAAAAAGCGTGACCTCTTTTTTTTGATCGCCTTTACAGGCTTGACTCTTCTTTGTGTGAAAACTCCCCGGGCGATTCCCTTTGCCATGTTGTTTGCTTTCCCTCTCCTTCTCTCAACAGCAACGAATTTGTGCCAGCGTGATTTTTTCCGGAAATATTTATCCGTCATCCTTTCTTTTTGTTTTCTCTGGCATCTTATTCAGGTCATTACTTGCCCTTCTCCCATCGGACTTTCCTTGTACGATTATGACCTTCCTCAAACAACGCTCAGATTTATCAAAGAACATAAACCGCAGAAAAATATTCTTCACGCTCCTTCTTACGGCGATTATTTATTGAATGAACTTCCTGACTACCCGGTCTTTTTCGATTCTCGTGAAATTCCCTACGATCAAATGCAGAAAGAAGTTCGCGCAATGTTTGAACTCCCGCCTCTGATGATGACTTTCCTGGAAAAATACAAAATAAACACAGTTCTTGTGCCGATGAACTTCATCCTTGCTCCATCAGTCAACGGAGCCAGCAGACGTGAAAGTTTTTTCAATCCGAGCAACTGGGCAGTCGTAAGCTTTGATCAGACATCCATGCTTCTTTTAAAACGAATTCCGGAGCACAAAGAACTTATCGCCCTGTATGAGTACAAAAATGCTCTGCCTGACAAGCCGATGAATTTAAATTCGGAAGAAACCAAAAAAGAACTGGCGAGATGCCGGCAGGAGAATCCAAGGCTTCCTTTCTGCCAGCAATGATTTATTTATTCAGATCAGAAGAGGCCAGCGACTTCAACCCTTTCAGGTAGCGATCCTGACATTTGTTGTCGTAGGCGGCCTTAGCTTTTTCATAACCCTTGGACATGCTCATTGAATAAAGCAGTTCCGGGAACTCTTTACATTTTTTAGGAATTTTATCTTCACCCTGATGAGCGTATTGAAAGCAGTAAGCATCAGTATGAAGTCTCGTCATCCAGCTCATCTGCTCTTCTGAGAGTTTCATGTCGACATAGGTATTGGCCTTGAGAGATAGATCTTTTCTGAAATTCTCTTCAGCTTTAATCGTCTCTACATCTCTGGCGTCGCGTGCGACTATATCTTTAGAAATTTTTTCATATTCCTGCCCACAAAGTTCTTTGCGTTTAAAATGAGCAAAAATTCCTTTATGGGCTTCATTGATTTTTATCCCGGCCATGTTCTTGCCGTCTAGACAAGCTTCAATATAAGCAGTTTTGTTACCTTCATGATTCTCTTTTAAACGATCGACAACTTTCTCATCATATTTCTTTTTTTCTTTCATGGTCTTGTCGAGACGGTCATTGATCTCTTCTATTTTATCGTCGCGATTCTCCAGCCCATCAGCTGACTTCGAATAAAATTGATTTTCTGCCGCTAAAATTTTTAAACGTAAATCCTGCATCGTATTTTCAGCTGACAAAATCTTTCTCTGAAGGTCTTTGAGCTGACTGCAGAAATAGCCTGCTCCATTGTCTTTTGAAGCCTGAACATTATTTTTATCGGCAAATGTGAGAACGCGGTCATACTCCTTAAGCTTTTGATCAAGCTCATCTGCGGCGCTGTAATAAAGTTTGCGGCACGCGGTGGGCATTGTCTGATCCTTAAATTTTTCCATAAACAGATCGCGGTCAAAGCGCATGTCTCTCATACTGTCGGCGAGTTGTTTCACGTAATCGTTAGTAAGATTCTTCCCGTCAAAAAATTCAAAGGCCGTAAGATAAGCATCAACGGCTTGTTCAAGTTTAACCAGATCGTTAAGCTGTGTATCCCAGACAGTCATCGCTCTTTCTAAATCTTCCCACTCCAGTTTCTTTTTCTTAGCGCCGGTAAACAGTTCGTAAAGAAAACTGATTCCCGAACTCACTCCCTGAATCGCCAGGTTTACGGCTACGCCACCGAGAGCTGCTCCGGCCGCTGTATAAAAAGCGACTTTGGCCATGTGGTTGGGATCGAGCATCTGGGCCATCATTTTGTTGGATTCAGCCCAGTTGGTATTGAAACCTTCCATATTTTTATTGGCCGCTGCCATTTGAGTATTGGAGTTGTTCCAGTTGTTGTTGGCGTTGGCAATCTGAGTATTGGTGTTATTCCAATTGTTGTTAGCGTTTCCTATCTGAACATTTGTATTGTTGAAGTTATTGTTGAAAGCCCCTAGCTGGTTATTGGTATTGGCCCAATTCGTATTGGCGTTCCCAAGCTGAGTATTCGTGTTGCCAAGAACAGTATTGGTGTTATTCCAATTGTTGTTTGCATTTCCCAGCTGAACGTTTGTATTGCCCCAGTTGGTATTGGCATTGCCCAATTGCACATTGGTATTTCCTACCGTCGTGTTGAGATTATCGATACTGGATTTAAGCCCGGATGTATCAAGCGTAAAACTGAAATTAGGCGTCGGCGAATTGGTCGAATTGCCTGCGCCAAGCAGGTTTCCTAAACTCAACCCTTCAGCATGTGCCTCTTTCAAGACAAATTGCTGAATCCAGTTAAGCCAAGTCGTTTTCTGTTCTGTGGATTCACCTTTATAGGTAAGCAGGGTCCGATGCAGCTGCTCGACTTCAGCGTTGACGTTTTTATTGAATCCTAGTCGGATAAATGAAGTAATGATCAGGACGCGATTGCTCTCTTCTTTAAGATCTATTTTCACCTGGCGGTTTAATTTCTTGAAAGGACCTTCAAGCTTATAGGAATTTCCTGTCCCCTTCAGCTGAATAGTTCTGCCAAAAGTTTTCTGAATGGTATGGGCCAGTTGATTGAGATTAGTTTTTTCCTGAGGATTTTTTAAATAGGTAAAAGTCGTCTCAACAATAGGCACTTCGGTTTTTCCAAACCACAACGTTTTCTTGAACAGTTTCATCTGCAATTCAGATTTTCCTTCTGATCTTTGTATCAATGGAGTGTAATTCCATGTTGAATTAAATTCTTGTGCATCCAGAACAGCTGCTAACGACGGTGTTACCGAATTGAAAAGGAATAAAGAAACAACGGCCAAAGATTTAATCTTCATGCTTTCACCACTTTTAAGAAATGTCTTTTCACTTTTCGGCAAGTTTGCGCCAAAACTTGAACACTCAGGTCGGGTATAAACTTCCAACGGCTTACCCCGAAAGGCCGGAGATCATTTGTCAAAAGTGACCCATAAAAAAATAGTTTTCATGTTGATATCAGGGCGATTAATGCAGGCAAAACGATTGCACACCACCAACTTGTTTGCCTGCTTCACTAATTAATCGATTGGCAGGGTTAAATACTTTTTTGGGAGGTTTTGATGAAATTGAATATATTTCTAATGGTCCTTGCTACGCTTTCACTCACGGCCTGTAATGATGACGATAATCCGACAACACCAGCTCCAGGGACTGGAGGTACAACTCCGGTTGAGACGCAAAATGCTTTTGTGACCGTCAACAATGCGCTAACTTCATTGGCCGGAACATTTCCGACAGCGACTTGTGATGCGACCACGGGAGCTCCTTCGACAGCACCAGGTTCAGCGACTTTCGTGACTGATAAAATTTTCTGCTCATTAAGTTCAGGAGCGACAAGTACAGGATCAATCAGAAGCGGATATGCAAGAACTGCTGGTCTCTTCTGTGCAATCAACAAAGCTTCACCTCTGACCAACACTACAACTCCTACTGTTCATGACAATGTGTCCATTTCTGAATCAGATCCTTGTTTCACAACGGGTCCAGTTGATTTAAATGCGGATGGAGATACTGCTGACACTGTTCCCGTTTCATTCCGTGAGACAACCGGCGGACAGGGTGATTTTGACACGAAAGTTGAAATGCAGACAAATGCGATTGCCTTCAATACTTCCGGCACAAGCGATACAACACTCTATATGAAAAATGCAGCAGATTTAACAACGGCAAAATCGGTAACAGCAACCGGAGTTTCTGAAGCAGTGTTGAAGAAATCGTCTGGTGAAGTTTTTTATGAGAACCGTGACTACACCAACAACAATCACACACGCATGTACGGAAAAGGAGCTGTGGCAACCAACGGTACCATTTCGAACCTCACCAACCTGCAAGTCATTGAAGCTTCCGGCAACACTGGATCAGAAGCAAACTCAGTCATGTTTGCGACAGATGGAACAAATGTCTGGCAGGATCAATATGTGGGAACAACTCGGGCGACAGGCTTTGATACTTGTACGACAACAACGACAGGTGGAACTCCTAATTGTACAGCTCTGGTTATTCCTTACGATGCCGGATTCCACGATTTCACTGCAAACCCTGCGACCAATTATAATAACGGCACGATGATGTCTACCACCGCGCCGATCACCATGAGTTTCTAGGATTGAATTCATAATGGAAAGCGGTCTATTGAGGGCATTCGTCGAGATTAGCGGATACCTCAATGGATCGTTCTTCCTGATCAATGTTCAGACAGAAAGGATTACCGGCATCAAGACTGCTTTTTGCGAACATGGAAACATCTTCGCAATCGTTTCCGTCGATAATCATATACCAGTCATCTTTCCATTTCCCGTTTACGGCAGATTGGTAATGGACACCGTTAAAGAAACTTTGACAGTCTAGCAGAACTCGTTTTTCCGGGTTGAGGACTGAAAGCTCCATTTGATAATCCATTCCAGGCACTCGTTGATAGCCGTTAATCAACAATTTTGCGTCCGAAAAGGAAAGCATCAGGGCGATCATCATGAGCACTTTCATAAGTCCTTCCTTGTTAATTAAACGTTAGACCCCGATGAAGGAACGCGAACTGATCTGCATCAGTTTTCCAATAAAAAAGGCCCCTGAAAAGGAGCCTTTTGGCAGTTAGATAGCGATTATCTTTTATTTTCTTTTAGCATCGATTTCAAGTGTCTTTTTAATCAAAGCAGTTGCTGCTTTTGATTGCATTTGATTGCGGTGACAAGAAGCAAATGAAGCAATCATGACTTCCTTTTTGTTCTTCGTAATGATGATGCGTGAAGATGGAGCATCCATACATCTTGGTTTGTTGGCATCGAGATCAACAATTACATCTTTTGCTTTTACTGCTTCGATATTGTCTTTGATTTCCTGAACTGTATTTGGTGATAGATCTTCAAGTTGAGTTTTTGTTTTAGTCGTTCCTCTAGTTGTCACGACTTCAACTTTACCCGTTTCATAAACAGAGAGAACTGAGCTGTATGGAATCGGCGCAAAGCCTGAACCGCGTGTGAACTTGATAAGAGCTTCGCCTGAAAAAGCGTTAGCTGAAAGAACAAGTGTTGCCATAAGAACGATTGATTTCATAAAAGACTCCCGAGGTTTTGTTTGGTGTCTTTTATCAGATTTACGTCTTCTTGGGGGTAAGCTCTGTAGAATTTTCAGCCTGCTAATTAAGAATTTGAAATGGTCTTGAGTCTTTCGGCAAAGTTACAATAAATCTCGTTCCTTCCCCCTCGTTGCTGGTAACGCTCACCTGTCCGCCGTGAGCTTCTGTCACCCCTTTCACGAGCGTGAGTCCCAGTCCCCACCCTTTTTTACTGCCTGTCTGTGCCGTATGTGACCGCTGGAAAGGCTCAAATAATGCAAGTTGTTCACCCTTAGGAATTGGATTGCCAAAGTTGTGAACGATGATCTGGGCGGTTTCACCGGTTTGTTTCAGTGAGACCGTAATCAACTGTTGAGGGTAGCCGTATTTAACTGCATTGCTGGCCAGATTTTCAATGACTCTTCTCAGGCCATCTTCATTCCAGAATCCGGCAATGGAATCGCGGTCAGTTTCCAGAATAAATCGATCGCCATAAGCAGCTCCAAGTTCACGCAAAGTCATGATGGCTATTTCTCTCAGGTCACACTGATTCATCGTCAAGGAAAGCGATTCACCGGCGCGAATTCTGCTGGCGTCGAGAAGATCGCGGATCATCTGATCCATCCGATCAATACTTCTGATAATTTTGACGGCAAGCTGTTGGGTCTTTTCAACATTTTCAGGTCTGCGAAGAATAAATTGCGCTCCCATTTTAGCAGCGGTCAAGGGAGTCCTCAAATCATGAGTTAAGGTCGCCACAAACTGTTCGCGCAATTCGCGCTCTTTTTCAAGATTAGTTGCATATTGATGAACATCTACCAATTCGCGGTCGAGTTTGCTCATTTCCGAATGATAAACGTACTCCGTTTCCTGTTCTTTGTTAAAGCGATCAAGTGTGACAGCGATAAAATTTGTCATTGAGTTGATAAAGCGCAGATCTTCTTCTTTCAGATGATTATTGCATTCAAATTGAAGCACTCCAAATGTTTCCAGATTGGAAAGAGACAACGGAAGAGCAATGAATCTGTTTGTCTGTTCTTTCGAAAGATCACCTTCTTCTAAAGAACAAATGGGCAACTCAAATTCATTGTGTATAGGATTCGCAAGGCAGGCATGAGAGATCGGACAGACAAGGTATTCGAATAAATTCTGCGCGTGGACGATGGCGCGATCGCGGCACTCTTCTCCAGCTTTGGGGTCATGCCAGACGGTAGAAACAATTCCGTAATTTTTTTTCTCGAGAAGAGTGATTGTGTGAAATGAATAAAGTGTGTTGAGCGTCTGATAGATTTCGGGAAATGTCTTTTCAACGGATTCAAATGTCGCAAAAATACGGCTTATTTCATAGAGAATCTCAAGACGTTCATTGCCAAAATCATCATTTGATTTCGCTTCTTCATCAAAGATGGCTTCAGAGTTTTCTTCAATACCTGAAGTGATGACATCCGCAGTGAGGTCACCAAGAATACTTAGGAGTTCGACAAATAAATAACGAAACGACTCCTTCAACTCTTCGGCATCAGCTTGTTCAAGCTGAAATTGATATTGATCAAAATTGATCCCAGTGCTGTCAACTTTCAAATTCTGAAGCAGAGGAAATTTATCTTTACACTGAAAGAGAACACGATTCACAATCGCCATTAAAGTGAGTTGGTTAAGTGAACGTGAGGCTTTTCGCGAAAGCGCTTTGAGCGCATGACTGAAGACTGCGACGATTTTTTTCGCCGGCAGATTCTTCGTTGCTTGCTCGAGCCAAGCATCTATTTGTTCTTCACTATGGTTGTTATACATATTGCGCTTGTTAAAAAGTGATTCGCCGATCGTGTGAAGGAAGGGCGCGGCTTTTTTCCCTTAAATACGCACATCCGTCAAGAAGTCTGCCTTAAGAGATTCATTAGAAAAAACTTATATTACTATTAGCCTTTATATATTTTTCGCGAAGACAAAGGCGTGGTGGAATTTCCTGAAGAATGCTTTAAGAAGCTTGGGAGTTCCATGCAGGCAGAAAACTCGATCGATCAATCAAATTTGGATGCCCTCCTTCAGACTATGGTCGAAGGAATGATCATTCAAGATACATCAGGCCGTATTATTCAGTATAATCAAGCTGCACTGGAAATATTAGGGATGGCCGAAGGTCAGCTCAACGAAGCGGAACCAGGGGAAGAGAGTGCGCCTGGAGAGGACTCAGAAAAGGAAGCATCAGAGGCAGCCTCAATGGATTCTGCCGAGTGGGATAAAATATTTCCCGGTAAAGATCACCCCGGAATGGCCTCACTGAAAACCGGTCAGATTCAAAAAAATCTAGTGATGAAAATTTTTCGTTACGACGGCGAAGTCAGGTGGATCAGTTTGAATGCTGTGCCGATTGTTAATAATCGTACAGGCCAGCCCTATCAGGTCATCAACACTTTCACCGATATTACAGAAATGCGAAAAATGGTAAATGAGTTGAAGCAAGTTCAACTTCTTTACAATATTTCACAAGATCTGATGATCATCACCAATCAGGAAGGTTATTTTAAAAAAGTGAATCCTCGTTTTACAGAAGTTCTTGGTTATGAATTCCGCGATATCGTCTCTCAAAAATTTGTCAATTTGATTCACCCCGATGATCTGGAAGCGACGATGACCGCTTTAAAAAAAGTCGGAACAAAAAGATCGACTCACTTTATTAACCGCTACAAAGAAAAAAGCGGTTCATTCAGAACATTCGACTGGGTTGTTGTGAAAGACCCTGACACTGAACTTCTTTACTATACAGCGAGAGACATTACGGATTACCGCTCGGAAGAACTGGACATTATTCATTCTTCCCGCGTTTACTCAATCGGTGAATTGACAAGCGGTCTTGCCTATATGATCAACGGGCAAATCTCCATCATTGGCGGCCATCTTTCATTCATCAAATCACAAATCGACCAGGATGAAATAAACACTCCGGATGTGAAAAGAAAAATTCAGGGTATTGAAGAGTCTGTTCACCGTCTATCTAAGGCCATTAAAGATCTTAACTCTTTTGTGAGAAACGCCAAGAATGAAGAAATAGCTGACATTTCACTGACCCATATTCTTGATAATGTGATGGAACTTTCACATGAAAGATTTCGTATTCATTGCGTGAAACTGGATGTCGACTTTGAAGACAAGTTATTCATACGTTGTCGTGAAACCCAGGTCGCTCAGGTGCTTATAGCCCTTCTCAACAATGCTTACAACTCGATTCACACTCAACGCGAAGGATGGGTAAAGCTTTCCGCCAAATCAAAAAATGGTGTCATCACAATCAGCATCAGTGACAGCCGCGAACGCAAAGACAAATCGGAATTAAATGTTGTCAGAAATATTATAGAAGAAAATTTTGGTTCAATTTATTATGATCACTCAAGCCCGCACTCCAGATTCGTTATCGAATTTCCGGCAGTACAGGTTTTGAAATAAGCGAGACTGAAAAATGGAAGAGAATAAAACAGAATGCAGTCCCCTTCACAAAAACATACTTGTTGTAGAAGACAACAAAGAAATTCAGGACTCTCTGAAAGTCGCTCTCGAAGTTGAAGGCTATAATGTCTTTACGGCCGACAATGGAAAGGAAGGTCTCGAAGCTCTTTCCAAAATGCCTACTCCTTGTATGATTCTGCTCGACTTGATGATGCCCGTAATGAATGGTTGGGAATTCGTTGAGGAAATCAGTAAAGATATCATGCTCTCCTCAATTCCAGTTGTCGTGGTTTCTGCTTTCGGAGATAAAAAAGGAACTCCTAAAACGGAAGGATACATTCAGAAGCCGGTTGATCTTGATGCCTTGTTAAATACAGTGAGCAAGCACTGCGGCTGCTGATGTATGACAAAAAAATGCGCAATTGTTCTCAATGGTGGTGGCGCGAGGGCCAGTTATCAGGCGGGAGCACTTCGGGCCCTTTATGAAATCATAAAAAAAGATCAGAACCTTTTTGAAATCATCACCGGAAATTCCGCCGGGGCCATCAATGCTGTATATCTTGCCAGCAATGCTGAAGATTGGGGGGCATCCACTCAAGCACTTCTGGATCTTTGGACGAGAATCAAACCTGAAGATGTCTACGACCTCAGTCACTATACAATGACAAAACTTGGAACTAAGTGGATGAAAGGAACTTTCTTTCGGAACGCGATGGAAAACGACGTGCTCAATGGTTTGCTGAATACTGAACCTTTAAGAAGAACGATCGAAAGAGAAGTGGATTTTAAAAAAATACGTGAGCATTTCCAGCTCGGAAATATCAATGGTCTCTCACTCTCCACGACAAATTATTTTTCCGGAGCCAGTGTTGTTTTTCACGATGGCGATACATCCATCAATGAACACTCTAAATCGGATCGCATTATGATGAGAACGGAAATAACTTCCGATCACGTCATGGCCTCTTCTGCCATTCCGCTTTTTTTTCCTCCGATTAAAATCGGCAAATCATTTTACGGTGACGGTTGTATCAGACAAATCACTCCGCTCTCGCCCGCTGTGGATCTCGGAGCGCAAAAAATTATTGCGATCGGTGTTCGTTATCAACAAACGCTGGATGATCAAATTGAAAAAACCCTGCGTGTGAATCCAATGCCTCAAATCAGTCAGATCGCAGGAATAATGATGAACGCTATTTTTCTTGATTCGCTGGATGCCGATTATGCCCGCTTCAGTAAGATCAATACAATTGTGGAAATGATGGGGCCGAAATCGCCCTGGAGATATATACCGGCGCTCATGCTGAAGCCTTCACGCGACCTGGGGGCCATGACAGAAAAACTCAGCAAAGAACTTCCCGTCATGCTTCGCTATTTTTTAAGAACAATCGGCGTCTCCGGACAATATGGTCTGGACCTACTCAGTTACCTGGCCTTTGATTCTTCTTATACGGAACAAATTGCGGAATTGGGCTACGAAGATACGATGAAAGAAAAACACCGCATTTTAAATTTTATTGATTCCTGATCAGATTTTTTTTCTGAGCATCATATAAAACATTTTGAAATCCGCCATGAGACTCCATAAAGGATATTTAAATGTGGCCGGAGTATTTTTCTCAAGAGCGTAATGGCCGATCCATGCAAACCCGTATCCAAAAACAGGAACGAGAAAAAGAGCTTTGAATTCTGCCGTCGCAAAAACATAAAACAAAATCACATGCACAATGGAAGTGCCGATGAAATGGAGCCTGCGATTATGAGGATCAGCGTGTTCCTGCAAATAAAAAGACCAGAAGTCATCAAATGTTTTCATATACTAATCATCTTGCCATGCTTTATTGAAAAAGCAAGCAATTGACTATGGATCACTCTTGAAATACATTAGTTTTCGTTAGGGAGTAATCTTTCACATAAGTGAACATCAAGTCGACATACTGGGTTTAAACCCCGGCCTGATGGTGAAGAAAATGGTCTTTCGTTTTCTTTATTGATGAGACTGACATGAACGTATAAACATACGTCGTGTTGTCTTTTAAGCTCCTGCTAAAAACCTCACGACAAATTTGACTTAGTGGGGACCTTGAAATGCTTCTGCAATTAAAAATCATTTTCAATTCATTTTTACTGGTGGCCTTTACCGAGATGGGTGACAAAACCCAGCTGCTTGCTTTTATCCTGGCCAGTAAATTTAAAAAGCCATGGCACATACTCGCCGGTATTTTTGTTGCGACTATTTTGAATCACCTTCTGGCAGCCTCCTTTGGTGTCTGGGTTTCCAACGCCGTTTCTCCTCAGACTTTAAAATGGATTCTCGCTTCGATCTTTGTCGTTTTTGCCGTCTGGATTCTTATCCCTGATAAAGAAGAAGACATCGACAAGGCTCCGCGCTGGGGGGCTTTCATGACCTCTGCCGTCACTTTCTTTCTTGCCGAAATGGGAGACAAAACGCAGCTGGCAACAGTGACCCTCGCTGCCAAATATCACGATTTAATCCTGGTCACAGTCGGGACAACGATCGCCATGATGGTCACAGATGGCCCGGCAGTCTTTTTTGGAGACAAGATGACAAAAAAGATACCGATGAAATGGATCCACATTGCGGCGGCGTTACTTTATATTGCGTTCGCAATTGGTATTCTTATTCACTAAATAAGGAGTCAGTATGAACTTTGCCAGAAAAATCTCTTCACCTGTAGGCGATCTGTATCTTGTTGCAACCGATGAGGCCCTCATTGCATTGGACAGTTCTCCCGGAGATCTTTTCAAGAAGGCAGAAAAAGTTGAGAAGCATAAAATTCTGGACCTCACTGTGAAGCAACTGAATGAATACTTCAAAGGGAAGCGCGTGGATTTTGATGTCCCTTTGAAAGTAGAAGGAACAGATTTTCAGAAAAAAGTCTGGAATGCTTTGACAAAAATTCCTTATGGCAAAGTCTGGAGCTATGGCGATCAGGCAAAGTTTTTAAAAAATCCCAAGGCCTGTCGGGCCGTCGGCGGGGCCAATGGGAAAAATCCGATTGCGATTATTATTCCTTGTCACAGAGTCATCGGTTCTTCGGGCAATCTGACGGGCTACGCAAGTGGAATGGATATGAAAGTGGCGCTCTTGAAACTAGAAGGCCATCGCGTGGATGGCCTTCAGTTAGTGAAATAATTTTTCCGTTTAAAATTCTTCGTCAAAAAGTCCGATCACCACTTTTTTCCAGAGAGCAATTTTTTGTTTCTCTGTGACTTCTCTCGTCTGCTTTAAATAGCCATCCATGACCTGATTCATTTTTGCATTGAAGGCAGGATTGTAAATCATTACCCCTGATTCCATATCGTGGATGAAGCTTCGTTTGTTCAGGTTAACTGAACCAATAAAAGAAACTTTTCCATCAACCAGGATGATCTTCGAGTGAAGGATGACTCCCGGTTCAGTGTACTCAAAAATTTTAATTTTATTCAGAAAGCGATTGATCCCTGATTTGTTAACTTCTCCAAGAATGATGGCGGCCGTATCGCCAGAGAGATCGATTCTCGTAATGAGTTTTACGTCCACTCCCCTTTCCACCGCTCTCTGCATAGCTTCGCCCAGTTTTTTTGTCGGACGGAAATAAGGCGAAGAAAGCCTGATGGATTTCTGAGCGCTGTCGAAAACCTGAATGTAGAATTTTTCCAGCATGTCATCGTCTTTGTACGGAATAGACATGAAATGGCGGACGAGTCCCTTTTCGTTGGCGCGATCGAAATAATGAGGATCGGCAGGAACTTTCGAAACTAAATTCTGATTAATGCTTCTGACATAAAAAGTTTGTGAATCTCTCTGCCATAAAGTCATGTAGTGAGAAGCAATCTGTTCTGCAAGTTGCTTTGAACGAATTTTCATTTCAAAGTCTCTCCACGGAGCGTAGCCTTCGTCGGCTCCTTTATAGCTTCCATATTGAACCAGCTCTGGAAATTTTCTCACGTCAGGAACTTTCATGAAAACAAATCCGTCGTGAATATTTCTTCCACCGATAAAGACAACGTTGTCAGCTGGATTTTCGGCCAGAGTGATTAAAAGCTTTACGTGCATCGTTCTGTGTAGTTCGCTGAAGTGATCCCAAAGAGAGCCACCGTCAGAATCGTATTTGAACTCCTGCACTTTGATATTGTTTGAACTCTCCACTAGTCCGTGAAGCATGATTCTGTCTTTTTTATTGGCGATAACATCAGAGTTTAAAATGCGCACCTGAGTTCCGTGATCCGCATGCCATTTTGCAAGTCTCGCAATGAGAGTTCCGTAATAGTCATGACGGAAAACCAGATACGAAATAAGAATGGTGTTCAGCTTGGGAGCTTTTGAAAAATCCAGTTCCGCATAAGGATTCATTTGTTCAATAAATCCTTCCGGCAGCGGCTGTCCAAGGAGTGATTCAGCTTTAGCTTTTAAACCATCAATTGGTTCTTCAAGCGTTTTGATATCTGTCACTTCTTCAGCGCACGTCATGGATTTATAATCAGGAGTGAGGAATAATTTTTCCGGACCAGTCAATCCTGAAGCATCTGGAAGAACGCAAGTTTCAAATCGATCTTTGAGTTCAGCAAGATGAGTAGCATCTTTAAGATTGCTTTCAAGCTTCACTCCGTACTTCACATCTGGATTTGCCGGATCAAAAAAAGTCAGTTCACACGCCCCTACTTTTTGATCAAAGTGAAGAACGACTTTTGCAGAATTGTTGGACTGTTCATAAATTCTGAATCTGTTTGGAGTTTCTTTCTTTACGGCGCGAGTGAAAAGCACTTTTTTCATTCTGAAATCAGCATCGCATTTTATCGATGCTTCCAGATAACGACGGATATCGTTTTCTGTTTCTTCTTCAAATTTTGCTTTGGGAGGAGCGGGTGCCCAGATTTTATTGACGATACCCAATTGATAATCATTGGTTCCGTTTAAATCCATTTTGAATGTGCGTTTAATCTGGTTATTTTCCAAAGTATAATTTTTAAGTTCACTTAAAACCAGTTTCTCTTTCTGTTTTCTGAAATTGCGTTTGTATTCTCCCCACTGCCGGTAAGGTTGATCAACAGCAGGCACGTCATCAGCGAATGCTTCATTTTTTCTTTCCAACTGATGAATCCGGGATTTTATGTCAATCAACTTTGCTTTCATCTCATCGATGTTTGAATCATAGCGATCATTTTGAGGAGTGCGGTCGAGTTCTGTCTGAAGCTTTTTCTCCTGCTCGCGGAGTGTATCGATTTCAATAGAGTTGGCGTAGGTTTGCTCCATCTTCTTTTCATCGAGGACAGACTCGGAAGAAGGCTTTCTCCAGAATGTTGTCTGGCACGATTGCACTGAAAGTATGGTGATGGCCCCTGCGACGATCCAGGCACATTTTGAAAGAGTACGCTTCATTTAAACTCCTATGGAAGTGAGTACGCACTCTATTATAATTTCGATGAAGTTTATTTTCTTCCGAAGGAGAATAATGCCTATGGAAAAAGTTGATCGATCTACTCGGCGTAGATGAGAAACTCTTGTTTGTTGGAAGGAAGCTGTGTCGCTAGTACGACTTTGAGACCCATGTTGCCTACAAAAGTGAGGTACATCGGCACTCTTTTCACCAGTTCAGGCTTGGTCATCTTGAGAGTGATAAACGCTCCCTTCAGCGATGGCCGGATTTTCTCCACTACTTTTTCAATTTCTCTTAGAGTTCCTTCAGGAGGAAGGTTCATGTCGACAAAAAGCCATTGAACATGTTCGCGAAGTTCGAATACTTTGAAGTCCTGTATAGACGTGTGGTGATGATGAAATTTAGGATTGGAAACACAGATATCATCCATGAGTCCCGGATCAATTCCCTCAACGCTTAAGCCTTTTTGAAGTAAAGCATAAGTCGCTCCGCCGGGGCCCGATCCAATTTCTAAAGCATGTTCGCCTGGACTTAAAACAACCCCGGCATAATCAATACCGTCGAGAACTTTGAGATAAGCACGCGATGGACTTTCTTCCGGCAAAATATGCGGCGAAAATCCGCCAGGCCATGGGGCCGAGAGGATAGAATTTCTAAACTCACCTAAATAAAACTGATCTTTACCATTGGCCGTGACTTTGATGATTTCGCGGGCCCAGCTGCCGGACTCGACTTTTGGTGCTTCGTAAATCTCGCCGTCTTTGGAGTAAAACAAAACCGGGCCTTTGTAGCCTGTTAAGCGCGCCCGCATTTCTTCCAATGTGCCTCTGGCAATAAACCTTCCGAAATGCCGGCAGAATACCGGTCGGAGTGTTTTTCCGAGAGGGCGGATTTCCTTAAAGGTCAGAAATCCTTCTGTGGAATAAGCAAATCTGAGTTCGGGGTAAATAAGGCGGATTTCTTCTTTTAAAAAGGATTCGCTCCCCGGATTGCAGAGGAAATAGAAAAAATTAGCATCTTCAGTAGTATTCTGTGGGTTGTTTTGGTTTTGTGACATGATTTGTGATATCTACCACGTAAATGGAAAAATTTAAACGCGTCTACATTGAAATAAGTAATATTTGTAACCTTCAATGTTCATTCTGCCCGGTTGTGGACAGAGACAAGAAGATTATGAGTCTGGATTTGTTTGAAAAGACGCTTTCTCAGGTAGCGCCGTTGACGGAACAAGTCTGTCTGCACCTGATGGGTGAACCGCTGGCCCATCCTGAGTTTCCGGCGATCATCGCGCTTTGTGAAAAGTATGAGGTGAAAGTCAATCTGACGACGAATGGGATTCTGCTTAATCGCTATGCGGATTTGCTGACAAACAGCCCGGCCTTCCACCAGGTGAATTTTTCCATCCACAGCTTCAAAGACAATTTTCGCGATAAAAGTATTCTCCCTTACCTCACTGACATTCTTCATTTTTCCAAGATGGCCTTTGAAAGAAGACCTGAGCTTTATATCAATTATCGCCTGTGGAATATTTTTGAGACGCAAACACAGAATGATTCGAATAAAGACATCTTGAAATCGATTGCTGATTATTTTGATGTCGAAATAAAAGAAGACATTGATGTGGGCTCAATAAAAAGCAAACGCATCTGGAACAGAGTGTATCTTCATTTTGATTCGCGTTTTGAATGGCCTCATCCATCTATGCCGCTGCAATCGACCAAAGGTTTTTGTCATGCGCTTTCTTCTCATATCGGGATCCACGCTGATGGAACAGTTGTTCCCTGCTGTCTCGATAAAGAAGCTCGACTGTCGCTGGGAAATTGTGCCGAGACAACTCTAGGCGAGATTCTACAGGGCATGCGCGCACGCACAATGCGGGAAGGCTTTCAGAAAAAATTCTTGGCAGAAGATCTCTGTCAGCGCTGTACCTACATCAAAAGATTTCAATAACTTGCCCGTTTATTAGCTTCCATTAAAGAATGCTCTTAGAATATCCGATAAGAAAACACGGAAAATCTCAACAAGGGCAGATATGACAGAAGACGAACTCAACCGGAAACGCCAGGAATACCGCGATACTGAAATTCAGAATAAGATCGCTTCTTTTTCCTCAGCGGAAGAGTATCGTCAGACGACGCTGAAGGTGAACTACACCCGAAGAAAAGTCGTGGTGGGTCTGGGAAAAATCGGCTGGACGCTCATTGTGGGACAGGCCACCTTTCTTGTTTTTTTCTCAGCTCTTTTTGTTATCAGTTACATTCCCAAAACCAAATTTCTCGTCACGAAAATCCTCCCTTAAAATTGCCAAACTCCCCTCATTTGTGAAATAAATTCCCCTATGAAAATACTCTTATGCGTAAGTGGATCGATCTCTGCCTATAAAGCACATGACATCGCCCGTGGCTTCGTTAATCTCGGCCACGAGGTGAAAGTTATTCTTACAAAAGGCGCACTCAAATTTGTGGTGCCGGAAGTGTTTACTTATCTCGGTGTAAAAGATGTCTATCTCGACGATGCGGACTTTCAGGCAAAGAATGTTCTGCACGTTGATCTTGCCCGCTGGAGTGACATTATGGTCATTGCTCCGTTGTCGGCCAACACTCTTTCAAGACTGGCCCGAGGTGAAGCTAGCGATTTGCTGACTTCTGTTTTTCTCGCTTACGAGCAAACTAAACCAATTGCCGTTTTTCCAGCAATGAATTCGATGATGCTGTCTCATCCATTCACTCAGGAAAATTTCAGCGAATTAAAAAAATTAAAAACTCTCGGCAATGTTTTCATTTCAGGAACCAATGCCGGCACACTTGCTTGCAATGAAGTGGGCGAAGGAAAACTTCCGATGGTGGATGAAATCCTGGCCATCGTTCCGGCGCTTCGGGCTCCATTCAATACGTCAGCTCAAAGAAAAAAAATCGTGATCACAACTGGAGCAACGATTGCGCCACTGGATCCCGTTCGTTTTTTAACCAATTCTTCTTCAGGTCTGACTGGTTTTCATCTTGCTGTTTCCGCTCTTCATGCTGGCCATGAAGTCGTCGTGATCGCCGGAAAAAATGCTGTGAAAGATCTTGATCTTCTGGTGAAGCATCCATTCTATAAATTAATCAGAGTGACGACAGTCACAGAAATGCACGATGCTGTTCATTCCGAAATTAAAAATGCGCACGCATATATTTCCGCAGCGGCCATTTCAGATATAGAATTTGATATTTCAAATGAAAAAGTGAAAAAGGAAAATATCGGTGCCGCTCTCCCTGTAAAAAAAGCTGTCGATATCTTAAAGACAGTGATTGATGCTAAACTCCCCGATTTAAAAATTGTGGGATTTGCCGCTGAAACTGATTTAAGCGATGCCGTTCTGTTAAAAAAATATCAATCGAAACCTTGCGACCTTCTTGTCGGAACAAAAGTGGACAACGGAATGACTGGTCAGCAGACCGTCCAGGGATTCAACGTGAGCGAAGCCAATTACCGCTTCGTGAACAAAGGTGAAGTCACTTCGCTTCGACCTCTTTCCAAAACGGAACTGGGTGATGTGATCTTCAATCTCATCAAGATTTAATTATGATTAAAATTTTTACGACTCAAAAAGATTATAACGATTACAAAAACAAAATTGCCCACGGATCAATCGGTATTGTTCCGACGATGGGCAATCTTCACGAAGGCCATATTTCTCTTCTTCGCAAATCCGTTGAAGACAACAAAGTCAGTGTCATTACAATTTTTGTAAACCCAAAACAATTCGGTCCGACTGAAGACTTTGATAAATATCCACGCACGCTCGATGCTGACATCAACAAGATTTCCAGCGTTGCCTTGCAGGCTGGATCTGAAAAAGAAATCGTCGTCTTCGCTCCGGCCACGAACGATGAGATTTATCCGGCAGGTTTCTCCACAACAATTCATGTCTCAGGTGTCACGGAAAAAATGGAAGGAGCCGTTCGTCCGACTCACTTTGATGGCGTCACCACAGTTGTTTATCGCCTGTTTAAAATCATCGGAGCTACCAACGCTTACTTTGGACAGAAAGATTACCAGCAATGCCTGGTGGTCAAAAAGATGGTGAAAGATTTAAGTCTTCCCATCAATATTCACATCATGCCAATTATCAGGAATGCAGAAGGGCTCGCGCTTTCTTCACGCAATCAATACCTGAATGAGCAGGAACGGACTGAAGCTCTACACCTCTCGCGCACATTGAAGAAAATTGAAAATATGATCAGAAACAAAGAGGACTATCGTGCGCTGGTGGACTTTGAACTGACAAACAAAAAATGGGATTACCTGCAGGTCTTAAATGCCGACACGCTCGAGGAAACAGAGGCGAAGACAAAAAACTTCGTCATTCTTGGAGTTTATCGTCTCTGTCAGACAAGATTGCTGGATAATATAGTGGTGCACACTTTATGATGGATAACGAATTCAATATTGATCCGAATTATCAGGCGACGCTTGTCTCAATCGTCTCTTCTAATTTTCCGGATCATACGACACAAGCTGAAAGCGAACGGTCGATGATCGAGTTGCGCGAACTTCTTCGCACGCTCGGCCTCAAATGTGGCTCAGCCCATATTCAGAATAAAAAAGATATTGATCCTGCCACAATTCTCGGTTCGGGAAAACTTGCAGAAATCGCTGAAGCAGCTGAAGCTGAAGGATCAAAACTTCTGGTTTTCGATTTTGAATTGACGGCAAGACAGATTACCAACATCAGAAAGATTACCGGTCTTTCAGTTGTCGATCGCGTTCACGTTATTCTGGAAATCTTCGCCAAGCACGCACGCACGCGCGAAGCTAAAATTCAGATCGAAATCGCACGCCTTCAATACATGCTCCCTCGCCTCGCCGGTTTCTGGTCTCACTTAAACCGTCAGCGCGGTGGTGTCGGGGTTCTCGGTGGTGAAGGTGAAAAGCAAATCGAGCTCGACCGACGTATCATCCGCGAGAAAATTGAATTCTACAAAGAAGAACTCGTTCAACTTGAAAAACAAAGAGTCGTCCGTAAAAAGCGCCGCGAGAATCAAGCGGTCACTGCGGCCCTCGTCGGTTATACCAACGCAGGAAAGTCTTCTATCATGAACCGCCTTTGCCGCGTGGACATTCTCGAAGAAAACAAACTCTTCGCAACTTTGGATTCGACTTACAGAATGCTGAATCCGGATACTAAACCGCCGATGATTCTCATCGACACGGTAGGATTTATTTCCAACCTGCCCAACACTCTGATCGACGGATTTAAAACAACTCTCGAATCAGCAATGGAAGCCGATCTTCTGATCATTGTCTGCGACATTTCCGATCCTCATTTTGAAAAACAATTGCAAGTTACTTACGATGTTTTAAAAGAACTCGACGTTGAAGAAAAAGAAAAGATTATTGTCTTCAATAAAAAAGATCAGCTCGACGACGACATCAAAAAGAAAATCATTTTGAGAAAGCACCCGAACAGCTTTCTTGTGTCAAGCTTCGATCCTGAAGACATGAAAGCGCTTCGCAGCCACATCATCAATTACTTCCTGGAAAAACAAGCGCACTACGACTTGTTCGTTCCTTACGAAGACGGAAGCGCTCACTCAGCGATTATGTCCAAAACCAATGTTGTAAATACTCACAATCATGAGAAAGGGATTTTCTATCGTATTCGCGTTCCAGATTTTATTTTTGGGAATCTTGGGGTTCAGAAGTATGTTCTGGGGCCTAATGATCCTATGACGAATGATGCGTTTTGGGATGAGCAGCCTACGGTTTGAAGTTTTGATGGATGATGTGAGATGAGTAAACGTTGGCCGTTGGTTGGTTGATGGTA